>CAZRBL010000005.1:0-93356 GCA_964598335.1 uncultured Rhodospirillales bacterium | reverse complement strand
CGGTGTCCTAGGCCTCTAGACGAACGGGACGTGACGCGCAGTGCGTGGACTGCCGCCTATGGGGGCAATCAGCCAAGCGCGTCATATATCGGCGGCGTGCCGGGAAATCAATGGGGCATTCTTGATTGCTGATGCGCTTCTCGTCCATGATCGCCCAACCCCCTGCCCCTTGTGCGAGGTTTGGATAATGCTAGGTGCAAAAGGGTCATGTTGCACCGCAACAACAACAGTGAGGCACACTTGGGCAGCACGCTCGAAGACTATGATCATGGTGATTTTTTCTGCGAGCTGACCAGCCGCATCGGACCCGAATCGCCGGTTTCACGGCTTGTCGATG
This sequence comes from uncultured Rhodospirillales bacterium, assembly GCA_964598335.1. GTDB lineage: Bacteria > Pseudomonadota > Alphaproteobacteria > CAZRBL01 > CAZRBL01 > CAZRBL01. The sequence goes on along the minus strand of CAZRBL010000005.1, from coordinate 93,019 downwards.
AGCTCAACCGGCTTGAACCGAGCGAGTTGCGCAGCCGCGCCGAAGCAGCGGAGCGGGAACTGCATCGGCTCGGCATCACCTTCACGGTCTATACCGAGCGCGATGTCATCGACCGTATCCTGCCCTTTGATATCGTGCCCCGGATCATCGACCGGCATGACTGGGCGCGGCTCGAGGCCGGGGTGTCGCAGCGCGTCGAAGCGATAAACGCCTTCCTGCATGACATCTATCACGGTCAGAAGATCATCGCCGACGGCATCATTCCCGGCGAACTGATCCGCGAGAACAGTAATTTCCGACCCGAAATGGTCGATTTCAGCCCGCCCTGCGGAACTTATGTCCATATCAACGGCACCGATCTGGTCCGCGATGCCGACGGCAGCTTTCTGGTACTGGAGGATAATGCGCGGACGCCGTCGGGCGTCTCCTATGTCGTCGAGAACAGGCGCCTGATGCTGCGCGCCTTTCCGGACCTGTTCGCGCAAAGCCGGGTGCGGCCGGTCGAAAATTACGGCCAGCGGCTGCATGACTGCCTGGCCGAACTGGCCCCGGAAAGCGTGCTCGACCCGCAGGTCGTGATCCTGACGCCGGGCGTCTTCAACTCAGCCTATTTCGAGCACCTCTTCCTTGCGCGCGAAATGGGCGTGCCGCTGGTTGAAGGGCAGGATTTGTTCGTCGGTGAGGATGACCGGGTCTATTACCGGACGGTACAGGGCCCGCAGGAGGTCAACGTCATCTATCGCCGTATCGATGACGATTTCCTCGATCCCGATGTGTTCAATCCCGAGAGCGTGCTTGGCGTCGCCGGCCTGATGCGCGCCTATGCGAAAGGCACCGTTGTGATCGCCAATGCGCCGGGCACCGGCGTTGCCGATGACAAAGCGCTATACGCCTATATGCCGCGGATCATCAAATATTACCTCGACGCCGAGCCGATCCTCGACAATGTGCCGACCTATCTGTGCCGCGAGGACAACGACCTCAACTATGTTCTCGAGCATCTGGAGGAGCTGGTGACCAAGCCCGTCGGCGGGTCGGGCGGCTATGGCGTCGTCATCGGCCCCAGCGCCACGCAGACCGAAATCGCCTCTCAGCGCGAGAAAATCCAGCGCGATCCGAATCAGTGGATCGCACAGCCATTGGTCAGGCTGTCGGTCTCCCCGACCTTGACGGGCTCGGGTCTGGAGCCGCGCCATGTCGATTTGCGCCCCTTTGCGGTCACCGGCAAATCTACCTGGGTATTGCCGGGCGGGCTGACGCGGGTAGCCCTGCCGCGCGGGTCGGTGATCGTCAATTCATCGCAGGGCGGCGGGTCGAAAGATACCTGGGTTCTGGAATAGGAGGCGTTTGAACGATGGAATCTCTGCTGTCCCGCTATGCCGATTGCGCCTTCTGGTTCGGCCGCTATATCGAGCGTGCCGAGAACCTTGCCCGTCTGCTCGATGTGACCCGGGCGCTGAGTCAGGATTTCCATCATGCAGCGGCGGAGCCTTTCGATGCCTGGCGCCAGGTGCTCGATCTCAACTCCGATCTTGAGCGCTTCATGGAACAGCATAAGGAGCCGGATGCCTTCTCCGTGTTCCGCTTTTACAGCCTCGAAAGAGCTAATCCGGGCTCAATCCTGTCCTGCATTACCGCCGCGCGTTTCAATGCGCAGCAATTGCGGCCCCTGCTGCCGGTCGAGGTTTGGAACCACCTCAACGGCTTTTATCAGGATGTGAGAGATCGCGCCGCCAAGCCGTTCTCGCCGCACCAGATCACGCCGTTCTGCGACGACATCAAGGCCGCCTGTCAGGCCCAGGCCGGCATTGCCGACGCCACGCTATACCGTGATGAGGCCTGGTATTTCCTGCGTATCGGCCGGATGCTGGAACGTGCCGACATGACGGCGCGGCTGCTCGATCTGCGCGCGGCGACGATCGACAAGCCGGTGCCCGAGAATGAGCGCATCTATGAAACCAGCCAATGGACGGCGATCCTCCGCGCCGCAGCGGGGCTGCACGGCTATCGCCGGCTGCATCACGGCCGGATCTCACGCGACCGTGTCGCCGGATTTCTGGTTTTCGATGCGGATCATCCCCGCTCGATCCGCTTCAGCCTCAATACCGCTCACTGGTTACTTGATGAGATGATCGAGGACCGGCAGCTGCCATGGGAAGAGTCGATTGCCGACCCGCTCTATAAGCTCTGCACAACCTTGCATAGCAGCAATATCACCGAGGTCATTGATTCCGGCTTGCATGATTTTCTTGATGATGTTCAATCCCTTATCATCGATACGACGACAAAGCTCGGTGCCGCGTTCTTTGCGCAGAGCGCCGATCAACCGTCAGGAACCGCGAAAGACGCCGCCTGATCCGGCCAGGGCGGCGATACGGGTGTAGAAGGCGCCAGGCCATGCAAATCCTGAAAATTCTGCACAAAACGCTTTACCGATATCCGCGCCCCGTGCGGTTCGGCGAGCACCGGTTGATTTTCAGGCCGCGTGACAGCCATGATCTGCGGCTGTTGTCCAGCCGGCTGCTGATCGAACCGGCGGCGGAAATCCGCTGGATTCATGACGTCTTCGGCAATTCGATCGCGATTGCGACCTTTGAGCAACCCTCGGACTATCTTCAGCTGGAAAGCGAGATCGTCGTCGAGACCTTTTACCGCGACAGGCCGTCTTACGACATTGAGCCCTGGGCCATGACCTTGCCCTTCGCCTATTCGCGCATCGAAATGCCGGATCTGTCGCGGCTGATCGAGCGGCATTACCCCGATCCCGAGCGGCTGGTCGGCAATTGGGTGAATGCGCTGCGCGTTCGGGAAAACGCCCACAGCACTGCCGATGTGCTGGACGCGATCAACCGTACCATCCATCAGCAGCTGACCTATGTCAGCCGCACCGAGGAAGGCATCCAGACCCCGGCGGAAACGCTGCGGATCGGCAGCGGCACCTGCCGCGATTATGCGCTGCTGATGATGGAGGCCTGTCGTTGGCAGGGCATGGCCGCGCGTTTTGTCACCGGATATCTTTACGACCCCTCGCTCGACGGGGCCACGGAGTCGACGGTCGGAGCCGGTTCGACGCATGCCTGGGCGGAAATTTATCTGCCCGGCGCGGGCTGGGTTCAATATGACCCGACCAACGGCTCCGCCGGCGACCGCAACCTGATCCGCGTCGCTGTCGCCCGCGACCCGGCGCAGGCGATTCCGGTCCAGGGCACCTATTACGGTGACGCGATGGAAAGCACGATGGACGTGCTGGTGAAGGTGACCTCGCGGAGCGCGAGCATGGCGGCGTAAGTTACTCTGCCAGATCTCTCGTCATCGCGAGGCGACAAAGTCGGCGCGGCGATCCGGAGATGAGACCGCTCGCAATGACGATAAAGGACGGGCAAATCGGCAAAGTCTAAGGCACCAGCCAATCAGCCGTGCACTGCCCCGCGGAATCCCAACTGAAGCGCGCGCGGCGCTGGCCGCGAGCGGCGAGATAAAGCCAGTCGAGTCTTTCGGCGGTGACGGTGACGACGCGGAAATTCTTGCGACCGGCCTCGCTTTCCTCCTGCCCCGGATTACGGCGTTCGAGGTCGGCAGACAGACCGGAGGTTGGTGTCGGCGAGGCCTCTCCCGGCACCTCATCGGCCAGATAACAGCGGCGGCTGAAGGCGCGGGTTCCTGACCAGGCGGAATCGGCGAGATCGTCATCGCTGTGGATCGCCGCGCGGCCGTAAAAGCGGCATTGCAGCTTACGCGGCTTGTCATAGAAATGCAGGCACACGCGCGGATCGGCCTCGATCTCCGGCACCAAGGCATGGCGCGCATCGCTGTGCATGCGAAACCGCCGCAGATCACGCTCAAAGCCTCGGAAAGTCAGCACCCGCGTGCTCGGGTACCCGTCTGCATCGGTGGTCGCGAGGCTGACCTGATGAAAGGGCTGATGCCGATCCCGCGCCGCAAGCTCGACAACCTGCCAGATTTGCTCAAGGATCTGATCCAGCGACAGCGCATAAATCCGCTCGCTCTCGCGCCAGATGTCAGCGGCGTCAGGTGCAGCCGTCGGCCAATCCTGCGGCATCATTCGTACAATCCATCCAGTAGATCAAGGTGATGCCATAAGCTCCCGAGAAACCGCCAAACCCATCGATACCGGCGCGAAGTCCACCATAAACCGGCCAGGTAGACGGTGGATCATAAGTAACGCTCGTCGGACCTGAAGCATCAGTGAAGGCAATCCAGTTCGGAGCACACCCTGTTACGTCAATCATGACTTTTTCTTGCGTGTCCGCCCCAAGTTGCTCATTGGGTTCGAATTTCGACATGGCACGCCGCAGGGTATCGTAAATGAAGGTACCCGTGGCATCGTCTGCCGCGTTCGCCGGCACCTCGATGAAGACGCAGAAATAGGGGTCCTCGTCTCGATAGTGACCCGCCGGCGGTACATCATAATACCAAATGCCGCCGCAATTATTGGGACTTCCGTCCAGATCGGGATCGTCGCTGAAGGAGACTTCGGAAGGCGGAGCGGGAAGATCGGCATAGGGTGCCAACTGGTCCCACCAACAAGCCCCACCGAGATCGGCAAAACCGTCACCGTCGCGATCTTCATTTTGCCCCAGGGGCGGTTCCCCATTGGCGAGCGTATACGCCGTCCATGCCGCCCCCAGCCGTTCGAAGCCGAGCGCCAGCGGATCGCCGACATTGACGCGTGCCATCACCGAAGGCTGGAAGTAATTCAGCCCGCCGCCGACGACGACGGCCGCGAAGATCACCGCGATCGTGGCCAGGATCAGATTGTGCATCGCGCCGGGGCTCCCCTACTCAGCCGGCGGCAGCGCAGCCTGCTCTGCGTTCTTTTCAGCCTCCGCCTGTTGTGCATAGCCGGGCTTGAACTTGGCCATCGCCTCGATCAGCTCGTCGATGCCCTCCAGGCTTTCGTCCTGATTGTCGATTTCGGACTGGAAGACGCGATAGATCTCGTCCGGCGTTGTCTGACCGCTTTTGATCTTGGTCAGCGCATCCGAGACCATGGACGGCCACCAGCGCTCGCCGTTCAGGGCGCGGTCGACCTCCTGCTCATTCTTGAGCAGGGCGCATTCCGACACCACGGTCCGACCGGCATAGCCGGTTTGCAGGCAGCTATCGCAACCGGCGCCGCCGCAGGCAGAACAGGTTGTCCGGACCAGCCGCTGGACCAGCACACCGCGCAGCAGCGGCTTGAGATCGGCCTCATGCACGCCCAGCGTCTTCAACCGGCCCAGCGCGCCGCGCACCGAACCGGTATGCAGCGTCGCCATCACAAGGTGTCCGGTTTCCGCCGCGCGCAGCGTCAGCTTGGCAGTCTCCACATCCCGCACCTCACCCAGCACGATGACGTCCGGATCGGCCCGCATGAAGGACCGCAGCGCAAAGGCGAAATCGAGCCCGACGATCGGGTTCACATTGACCTGGCCGACATAGGGGATGCGGTATTCGACGGGGTCCTCGATGGTCCGGATCGCCTTGCCGAAGCGGTCCATTTCCCGCACGCTGGCATTCAGCGTCGTGGTCTTGCCCGACCCCGTCGCGCCGCAGATCAGGCACAGGCCGAAGGGATAGCCGACAGCCGAGTTCCAGTCATCGATCCGGGTGATGCCGAGATCGGTGATGGTTTTCTGCGCCTTGTCGGGATCGAGCAGACGGATGACGACCAGCTCGCCATTGACGCTGGGCACAGTGGCGACCCGCATATCGATCAACCGGCCGCGAAACTCCATGGTAAAGCCGCCATCCTGCGGGATCCGGGTTTCAACCTGGTCCATGCGCGAGCGGTCCTTCACCTGGCTGGCGACAATGGAATACTGCTCCAGGCTGCCTTCATGGACGATCTTGCGGATGCCGAGATGGCGGTAGAAGACGGTATAGCTGCGAAAGCGCGGCTCGATATGGATGTCCGAGGCGCCGACCAGGATCGCCTTGCGCAACAGCATGTCGAGGATCAGCGCGTCATCTTCCTCATCCTCGGTTTCCTCTTCCTCGCCTTCCTGGCTGATATTCTCGAGGAAGGTCCCGAGATCGCCCGGCGAGAGGGAGACGAAGATCAGCTCCTTATGCGGGTAATACTGACCGACCAGCGCGCGCACCGCGCTCTCATTCGACAGCGTGGCGAGATAAAGCTCTTCCTTGGTCTCGGCGACGACGACGATGCCGTATTCCTCCAGCACCTCGACCGGGATACGGGCGTTGAACGCCTTTTCGAAAACAATGTTCGCCGGTGACAGCTCAAGGATCACCTTGACCAGCTCGGCATAGCGCAGGAAGCCGTTACGCACGAGAATGTTGCCGATCCGCTCCCCGGTGATCCGGCTCTCCCGCACCGCCGCCTCAACGGCATCGCGGCTGACGATTTCCTTTTCGACCAGGAAATCGCCGATGCGCTGATTACCGAGGAATGGCAGATCGACAGTCACATCTCTCTCCGCTGGTTACTGACAGAGCTCATGGCCGGCGGCCGGATCATCACAGACACAACACGGATCGAGCGGGTGCGCAACCGTGACACCGATCTCGCCGATGATCCCGCCGGGCATGGTCACGGTCTCGCCGCCCAGCATGACATCGACCGCCGCCTGGCTGCTGCCGCAGCTCAGCGGCTCGACCGGCGCGGACGGACCATAGGCGGCGGGAAACCCCGCCAGCTCGCGCGCATTTTGGCAAACGTCATTGAACTCTTCCTCGAGATTGGGGTCATCCGTCGGATCGCCGATCTCGGTAAACAGGAAACGGTCATTGACCTCCCATCCGGGATTGCCGCCGGCGGCGCTGCGCCGGCTGGCGAAGGCTCCGCCCTCTGGCAGGAAGCGCAGGTAATCGGAGCGATCCGCATCGCCCGAGAGGCGATTGTTGAAATAGTCATCGACCGATTGCTTGGTCGTCATCATCGGATAGCCGGAGAAGGTATCATATTGGAGTTGCAGGATCGCCGACAGGATCGTCTTCGACTCATTATGCAGCCGCCCCGCCTCGGCCTGCGCCTGCCCGCCCAGCAAGGCCGGCCCGCCATAAAACGCCGCGATGCCCAGCGCGACCGTGAATAGCGAAATGGCGACGACGGAAATGACGAGATTGGACATTGCGGGTTCCTAGCAGTCGTTATTCCCGGTCCAAGACCGCATCAATCGCCGCTCGGCGCCGCGATTGGTCGCCTCGGTGATCAGATTGCTGGCCAAGGGGCCTATCCAGTCGACGGCGCATTCCCCTAGAGGAACGCCGGCGTCACATTCATCCGGGTTGGACCAGTTCGCCCCCAAAAGGTTTGCCTCCGTATAAAGGCCGGTTTCAATCAGATCGGGCACCGGGTTCAGATTGGCGGTCGTCAGCCCGGTACAGGTAATTGACGTGGCCGTTGCCGTATCGTCACCGGTGACGCGGCCCGATCCATTGTCGAAACCGACGCCCTGAAGTGTTGCACCACCGTCGGCGTGCAAAGCACCGCCGCTACCGATCTGCACCATTTGATTGACCGTACCCTGCGACGAAACTTCCAGCTTCGACCCGGCTATTGTCAGGAACTCGGCCGCCGGGGACAGAACATAGGCCCGGTTGAGGACAACCGGACGATTGACGCCGCCGGCATCAGCCGGCTCAACGAGGCTGACGCCGCCGCCGCCGGTCATGAATACAGGACCTTCAACGCCGGGAAAGAAGCCGAAAAAGGGCACCCACCCATCGCGAACATCGAGGCCGGCCGGATCATCGAGGATCGTGTTCGTGAAGGTCAGAGTCGACGAAAGCAGAGCAAAGGCGGTTCCGCTCGCCGACAAGTCCGCGTCGCCCAAATAGCCGTTCAGCGGAGACCCAAGGCTGCTGCCAAGTCCGACAAAGCCGATCGAATTCATGGCCAGGACACGGGCGACAATACAGCCGTCCCCGGTAACGTTCATCTCCGTACCGATCAGACCGACGAAGGGCTGAAGCGCGACGTCACCGCTCGGATCGGCAACGCATGTCGCATGCGTCGCCGCAGTACCTGTGCGATGCCGGGAAGCAAAGATATTGACGTCGGCGCCCGCGAATTCCGGACTACCCAAAGTGATCCCGGCCGCGGTTGAACTCTGCCGGTTCTCGACGCTCAACTCGACCGAGGAACCGCTTCTGGCTACAAAAACCGAGGTCACCGTGAAATCGCCATTCTCGTCAGCAATGCCGCGCAAGGTGGCGCCTTCTCCAATCTGAGCAGTATGAGCGAACAGATACCTTACCTTGGCGTCCGCGCTTGGGCTAAGCCGTAAAACAGGAAACCGGCCATTCACGGCAAAGAATGCCAAAAGATCGGGATCGGCGGGCGCTGCCTCATGCATGATGACGCTCTCGGCAGTCAGCTTCGATCCCGCTTGCACCGTGATATCCGCAAACACGGTGCCGTCTTGCAGCGTCATGTCATAGCCGCTGACAACCTCGATCGCCCCGGTCGAATTGATGTCGATACCATCGATGTGGAGGTCGACCGGCAGATCCAGGGCGACACCGCCCACAGCAGTCAGGGCAATCGACGGCTGCCCGGTGCCGATCAGACGGATGCGCCCGCCGCGCCCGTCTTCCGCAATACTGCCCGCCAGCGTCGCTGTCTGATCGCCAAGCACATGAATGGTCGCAGCGTCCGGCCGCTGTTCATCCCACTGTGCCAGCGCTTGGGTCAGGGAAATCGGATCACCGGCGCTCAGACCGCAGCCGACCGCATCAGCCTGGCAGGCGGCGCTGATATTGGCCGTGACATCGACAAAGCGTTCCCATCGGGCGCCGGCGATGACGGTCCGCGCCTCCGTGGCGGTTTCCTCGCGGATCGGATGAACACGCCCGGCACGATTGGCCATGCGATAACCGCCGCCCGGCGCAGCTTCGATCTGGGCGCAGCTCAACTCCGCGCTCTGCGATCGTGAACCCGGCACAATCAGAAAGGCCCGGACGCGATCGGCCACGGCAACGGCGGCCCGGCTCATCGACACGCCGGCATTCTCGAAGAAATCGTCGGCGACGGGATAGCTGCGCCCGCCCAAACGACTGCCGAAGGTCGCATCAGCCGGGGTGATGACGGTCAGATCATAGCTGAACGCGCCTTGCCCGGAGTTGACCGCGACCGTGCCGCCGGTCGGCGCGGCCACGGTTGTCACCGGACAATAGATGATCGGGTCACCGGCCTGGGTATAGCGATCCACCGCCATGCCGTCGGGCAGGATGGTAAAACCGGGCTCGCTCGCCGCATCGCCGACCGGCGGCACCAGGGCGGCGGTCGGCGTCGGGCGGACCATCATCGAACGCAATTCGGCCTCGATCTCGTCGATTTGCGCAACGGCTTCCTGCGCATTGCGCAGATTGGCGGTGGTTTCGGCGAGCGAGAGGATCGTATAGGCACCGACCGCGGAGAGCGCGATCCCGAGAACGGCGAAGACGGCAATCCCCAGCATGGCTCAGGGTGTGTTGCCGCCGGTTGCGGCACACCAGTCATTGAGCCGCGATGCATAGGGCTGGTTCGTCGTCAGCAAATCGACAGTGTTGGCACTGAGCAATCTGACCCAATCGAGAGCGCATTCGGCGGATGCCGTTGTGCAGTTTAACTCCAGGGCCTCAGCCGTGGCATAGGCAGTCCACGCCGGATCAGGCTGCTGATATGCGGCACCGGAAGCAAGGTCCCCCGGGTCAACCACCGTGCCGTTGGCGACGGGTTGATAGGTAACACTGCAAGCATTGACCTGCCGCATAAAAACGCCGGCCGCGCCGTACACGCGAGCCGTGTCATCGACCAGATTGACCGCTACCGTGGTGACATTTGCAGCACCGCCGATGGTCGCCGTACTGGACGCTGACAGAACAGCGCCACCCTGAAGCCAAACCAGGGCGTCAGCCGCACCGGCTGCCGATGACAGCACACTGGCGCCGGCGGCAACATTCAGGCTGCCGCCGTCAAGATCGACATCATCGGCGATGAGGTCGCCGAGGACATTGATCTCGCTGCCCTCCGCTTCGAGGCGAAACGCTCCGAAGTTCCACTGCGATCCGTTCATGATGACGAGAGAACCGCCGTTAAAACTCAAGCTATCGCCGGAATCGACAAAACCCTCGACCGTCACGCGGCTGGCGCTGATCGTCGGCGCCGCGCCGGCGGCGCCGATAGTCACCGAAAAGGCCGCCGTTGAGCCGATCAGGGACAGGCGTGCATCATTGGCATTGATGTCATCGATATCGATCGCCGCGCCGTCGGCATTCAGGATCACTCGCGACCCGGGCTGCGCGGTGAGTGTGCCGTCGACCCGAACAGGATTGCCCGTTGTCGCAACCAATTGCAGCGTGGCGCCGGTTTCCACGATGATATCGTCATAGGTGCCGCCTTCGGCATAGGCGCGGGCATCGGCCTGCACGCGCATGGTCGCATTGCCGGTGCTGGGAACATCGACGCCTTCCATCACGAGGCGAGAACCTTCCAGCGCGACCAGACCGCCCTGGAAATCGACATTGATCAACTTCGCCCTGCGATTGCGCTCGACGCCGAAGGCCCCGGCGGTGAAAATCACATCACGGACAAAGACATCGGCCGGAAGCGCCAAGCCCATCTGTTCCCCGGCCACATGCCCGTCATTGGTCAATGTGATGGTCGGCGGGGCGCCATTGTCGCCGAGGATGCGGACATGGCCGAACTCGCCGCTATCCGCAAAGCCGCCGCCGCCGTCGTCGATCGCGGCCACCGTCAGCGTCGCATCATCATCGATCTCCAGACGGCTTTGCCGCGGGCGGACGCTGTCCCAGCGCTGCAGGGCGGTGCTTAACGTCGCCGGAAAATTCGCATTCAGGCCGCACGGCCCGGTGACGCAGGGACCGCTGTCATCGGGGCTGTTATCGTCGACAAACAGGCTGTATTCGCTGGCTGCCGCAATGGCCTGCACGGCTGCCAGCCCCTGCTGGGTGATGACGCGTACCTCGCCGCCGATGCGGTTGCCCGACCCGTCGGTCGGATAATAGCGGCCATTGGCATTCCGGCGTACATTGTAACAGCTATACAGGTCGGGGGTTTCATTCGGATCGGGCGCGATGATGACCCCGCGCAGGTTACCCTGAGCAGCGAGGTCATCAAGGTCGGACTGGGCGAAGAGCCCGCCGCTGGTGTCGATGAATTCGGTGACATAGGGAATGCCGCCGGTAATGCCGTTACTGACGACCCCGGCCGTATAGGGCGTCGTTCCGGCCTGTTGTGCCACACCGGCACTCAGCGTGCCGACCTGTTGCCCGAAAGGACAATACAGGATGGGATCGCCGAACGGGGTAACACGCGGCATGCCGTAACCTGACGGCAGCAGGAAATACCGATTATTGTCGGCCACACCCTGAGGCAGATAGGCCTGACCATCCGCATTGGGCGCGGCGAGGAGGCTGGTCAGGACGGCTTCGACCTGGTCCATGCGGGCGGCGGTTTCCTGCCCCTCGGTAATCATCATCGACGCCTCGAAAGTCGACAGCACCGCATAGGCGCCTGCTCCCGCAAGCACCACGGCAATGACCGAGAACATGATGACGCTGACCATCGGGCCCGAAGTTCCGCTGACACCCTAACCTTCGTGCCGTTCGCGCCTCACCTAATCTTCTTCTCGGCGGCGCCTGCGCGGCCTTTTGACGACGCGCGGCAGAAGCCCGCTGGCGCGGCTGAACGGCATGAAGAGATTTAACAAAACCGCAACAGTTCCGCAAGCGATCCAGAGCAGATCGCCGCGCCACAGCCCCCAGCCCAGACATCCCGCAGCCAGAGCCCATTCCGCCGCCTGAACCAGCCGCGCATGCCGACCCAGCCAGCCGATCAGGCGCAGCACGGGCGGGCCGCTATGTTCTTGATCATCGCCGGCAAGCAAGGCCGGAACCGCGATCCAAAAAGCCTGAACCCGCGGCAGGATCCCGGACCGCGGCGCGGCGGTCGGTGCTCGCCTGCTCGTAATGACGGCAGGCTGCGCATTGGCTATTCCGCCGCCTCGGCCGCGTCGGCGGCTTCGGCATCGCCGCCGGCGGCCTGGCGGGCCCACATTTCGGCATAAACGCCGTCCGAGGCGAGCAAGGCGCTATGGCTCCCGCGTTCGACGATTTCACCCTGGTCAAGGACGAGAATTTCATCGGCATCGATCACCGTCGACAGCCTGTGCGCGATAACCAGCGTCGTGCGGCCCTGGCTGATTTCATTGAGATTGGCCTGGATTTCCTGTTCGGTGGCCGTGTCGAGGGCCGACGTCGCCTCATCCAGGATCAGCAGCGGCGGCGCCTTCAGCAATACCCGGGCGATCGCCACCCGCTGCTTTTCGCCGCCCGACAGTTTCAGGCCGCGCTCGCCGACCATGCTGTCATAGCCGTCGGGCGTACCGGCGATGAAATCATGGATGCGGGCGAGACGCGCGGCCTCCTCGATCTTTTCCTGACCACAGCCGGGGCGAGCATATTCAAGATTATAGGCCAGCGTGTCGTTAAACAGCACCGTATCTTGCGGCACGATGCCGATCTGACGGCGCAGGCTGAGTTGCTCTACCTCGCGGATATCCTGACCGTCGATCAGAATGCGGCCTTTTGTGACATCGTAGAACCGAAACAGCAGCCGGGCGATGGTGCTCTTGCCCGCACCGCTGGGCCCGACCAGCGCCACCTTGCCGCCGGGCGGCACGCAGAAGCTGACATTCTTCAGGATCGGACGCCGCTCGTCATAGGCAAAGGAGACATCCTCGAAAACGACCTCGCCGCCCCTTACCGTGAGCGGTGCGGCGCCCTCGCCGTCCGTGATCTCGGCGGGCTGGTCAAGCAGGTCGAACATCGTTTCCATATCGACCAGAGCCTGTTTGACGCTGCGATAGACCCAGCCGAAGAGGTTCAGCGGCTGGGCCAGCTGCATCAGATAGGTGTTCACCAGCACGAAATCGCCGACGGTCAACTGACCGGAAACGATGCCGCGCGCCGCCATATACATCAAAAGACTCATCCCGCCGGCAATGATCGCGGCCTGTCCGGTATTCAGCAGCGACAGGCTTGTCTGGCTTTTGACCGCAGCGCTCTCATAGCCGGCCAGCGCCCTGTCATAGCGGGCACTTTCATGCGCCTCATTGCTGAAATATTTGACCGTCTCATAATTCAGCAGGCTGTCGATCGCCTTGGTATTGGCGGCGCTGTCGGCGGCGTTCATCTTGCGGCGGTATTTCAGCCGCCATTCGGTGGTGGTGACGGTAAAGACGATATAGCCCAGCACCGTGGCGAGGGTGACTGCGGAATAGGTCCAGTCGAACATCGCCCACAGCACGCCCGCGACCAGCACCACCTCGATCAGGGTCGGGATGATGTTGAAGACGGCGGTACCAAGCAGGGATTCGATGCTTTTGGTGCCGCGTTCGATGGCCCGCGAGAGCCCGCCGGTCTGGCGCGAGAGATGAAAGCGCAGCGACAGCGCGTGCAGGTGCTCGAAAACCCTGATCGCCGAGCGCCGGATCGCCCGCTGGCTGACCCGCTCGAAGACGGCGTCGCGCAGCTGGTTGAAGCCGAGAGACAAGACCCGCGCCAGGCCATAGGCGAGGATCAGCGCCAGCGGCACCGCCAGCATGGCGTCGGTATCGACGCTCAGGGCGTCGACCGCTTCCTTGTAGAAAATGGGCACATAAACCGTGGCCACCTTGGCCAGCGCGATACAGACCAGCGCGAAGATGACGCGCGCCCGAAGGCCCCATTCTCCCGCCGGCCAGAGATATGGCCACAGGCTGAGCAGGACGCGCCAGCTGCCGCGCGGACCGGATTTGCCCTCGTCCGCGCCCTGATCGGCACGCATCACCGCTGCGGCCGAAGCGCGCACGCTCATTCGAAACGACCCTGTTCGTAATGGCCCTGTTCGTCACGGCCCTGTCTAATCGGTCTGGACAAGGACCGTCACTCCGCTGCCGTGCGCACCGCCGATATGTTCCCACTCGCTGACCACGCGATAGCGCCCGTCCTCAAGGATCTCCGGCGTCAGCTTCGTCATGCCGATGACCAGCGTGCGCCCGCGCGTCAAATGCTGATAGCCGAGTTCGACAACGCCGTTCTCGTTCAGCGTGCCGAGCATGACCCCGTCGAGAATGTCGGAGCCGTTGTAATCGCCGCGCACCAGGCGGTCATCCTGGCTGAATTTAAACAACAGTTTCTCGCCGGCAAAGGGTCCCGGGTCCGGCCCCTCGGCCCGAAAGCTGCGTTCATGATAGCTCCACACAATCGACATCGTTCTCGTCGCCTGTCAGAAAATACGGTCTCACCTCAACCGGCTCACAGCACAATACATCGTTATCCCATGACGGCATTTCATCTCTCCGATTCCGATCCGGCCGATGCATCCCGGCTGCTCCCGCTCAGCGCCGAGGCTCTCGCAGCCTATCAGGAAACCATCGACGAGGCCGCCCGGCAATGGATTGCCGACCATCGCTTCGATGCCGCGCAGGGGACTGCGCTGGCGATGCCCGGCGGTGATATTCTTTACGGGCTGGGTAAAACGCCCGATCACTGGGTATGGGCCGGCATGCCGGGCGCGCTCTCAAAAATGGCAGGCCCGTTTTATCTCGAGGGCGCTGATCATGCAGCGGCAGCGGCGCTGGGCTGGGCCGTCGGCAGCTACCGCTTCGATCGCTATCGCAAAAACAACAGGCCGCTGCCCGAGCTGATCTGGCCCGAGGGGGTGGACCGGCAGCGAATCACGGCTCTCGCTTCAGCCGACAAGCTGGTCCGCGACCTGGTCAATACGCCCGCCAATGATATGGGCCCCGGCGCGCTTGCCGCCGCTGCCCGCCAGATTGCCGAAACGGCCGGCGCCGATTACCGCGAAGTCGTGGGCGAGGCGTTGCTTTCCGCCAATTATCCGCTGATCCATGCCGTCGGCCGGGCCAGCAGCGACGCGCCGCGTCTGATCGATTTTACCTGGGGCGACGAGGATCATCCGCGCCTGACGCTGGTCGGCAAAGGCGTATGCTTTGATACCGGCGGGCTGGGCATCAAGCCGTCCGGACCGATGGATCTGATGAAAAAGGATATGGGCGGCGCGGCGCATGTGCTGGGCCTCGCGCAGCTGATCATGGCGTTGGGTCTGCCGGTGCAACTGCGGGTGCTGATCCCGGCGGTCGAGAACGCCATCGCCGGCAATGCCTTTCGCCCGCGCGACGTCATCCCCAGCCGCAAGGGGCTGACCGTCGAGATCGGCCATACCGATGCCGAGGGCAGGCTGGTGCTTGCCGATGCGCTGACCGAGGCAGAAAATGACGATCCGGATCTGCTCATCGACATGGCAACGCTGACCGGTGCCGCACGCGCCGCGCTGGGGCCCGACATCGCCCCTTTCTACACTGCCGATGACGAGATCGCCGCAGCACTCTCGCAGCATGGCGCGGTGCTTGATGATCCGGTCTGGCGGTTGCCGTTATGGCGCGGCTATCATCGAGAATTGAGCAGCGACATCGCCGATTGCTCAAGCGTCGGTCGCTCGCCCTTTGCCGGCTCCATCACCGCGGCGTTGTTTCTCAACAAATTCGTCAGCCCGGCGCGGTCCTGGCTGCATTTCGACATCTTCGCCTGGAATCCCTGGAAACGGCCGGGGCGGCCGGTCGGCGCGGCCTGTCAGGCCGTCCGCGCGCTTTATGCGATGCTGGAACAACGCTATGGCTGAGCGGACCTCGATCATCGAGGCAACGCTGCCGCTGCGCGCTGCGCCGGATATGGCCGAAGGCTATGTCACCGAGGGGCTTTACGGCGAGACGGTCGAGCAGCTCAATCGCAGCGGCGACTGGTCGGAAATCCGTCTCTCCGACGGCTATTGTGGCTTTGCCCTCACGCGCGGCATCGCCGCATCGTCGACAGAGACGACACACCGGGTCAGCGCCATCCGCACGCATCTGTACCCCGACACCGATCTGAAGACGCCGCCGATCCGGGCGATCAGCTTTGCCAGCCTGATCACCGTCAAGAGCGCGGCCCGCAACGGCTTTGTCGAGACCGGCGAAGGCTGGCTTTACGAGCGGCATCTGGCGCCGAAAAATGAGACACAGCCAGACCATGTCGAAACGGCAAGACAGTTTCTCGGGACGCCCTATCTGTGGGGCGGGCGCAGCGCCTTCGGCCTCGACTGTTCAGCGCTGGTCCAGCTGTCCTTGCAAGCCGCAGGCCTTGACTGCCCAAGAGACAGCGGCCCGCAAAAACAATGCCTCCCGGCGGTCGACGGCCCGCCCCGGCGCGGCGATATCGTGTTCTTTCCCGGCCATGTCGGCCTGATGATCGACAATGCCGACCTGCTGCATGCCAATGCGACACATATGGCCGTGACAATCGACCCGCTCGGCGCCGTTGCGTCATGGACGCGCAAACAGAGCGGAAAGGGTGTCACCGGGATTGCGCGGATTTAAATGAGCATCAGACCAGTGAGAAGGAGCATCGGACAATGTCGATATTCAGCCTGTTCAGTAAACACAAAACCGAAATGGTCAGCGCCGAGCAGGCCTTGCCCGGCCGCAGCGACGCGATGCAGGTCTCAGACCGGCACCTGGTTCTGGGCAATCCACTGAAAGGCCCCTGGCCGGACGGGCTGGAAACAGCAATCTTCGGGCTCGGCTGCTTCTGGGGGGCCGAGCGGAAATTCTGGGAGCTGGACGGGGTGTACAGCACCGCGGTCGGCTATGCCGGCGGCCATACCGAAAACCCGAGCTATGAGGAGGTCTGCTCGGCCCGCACCGGTCATACCGAAGCGGTGCTGGTCGTCTATGACCCCTCCAGAATCAGCTATGCGGCCCTGCTCAAGACTTTCTGGGAAGCGCATGACCCGACCCAGGGCATGCGCCAGGGCAATGATGTCGGCACGCAATACCGCTCGGCGATCTACACCACGACGGCCGCTCAAATGACGCAGGCGATGGCCTCCAAAGACGCCTTTCAAGAGCGACTCACCGAGGCCGGGCTGGGCGCCATCACCACGGAAATTCGGGAAGCGCCGAAATTCTTTTATGCCGAGGATTATCATCAGCAATATCTGGCCAAGAACCCGAACGGCTATTGCGGGCTCGGCGGCACCGGTGTGAGCTGCCCCATCGCCATTGAAACCGCGGCATAGATCTTGTTCGCCCTGCGCTGCCCGCCTATAGAGGCGGCGTGCGTACGTTACTGATCCATCAGAACTTCCCCGGACAATATCGCTATCTCGCCCCGGCGCTGGCCAGGCAAAAGGGCGCGCAAGTGGTGGCTCTGGGCGACAAGACCAATGTCCGCGATCCCGGCATCGCGAACCTCAAGGTCATCGGCTATGAGAGTCCGCGCGGCGCCACGCCGCAAACCCATCACTATATCCGCGGGCTCGAAGGCGGTATCCGACGCGGCCAGAATGTGGCCCGCGTCGGCATTACATTGCGCGACCAGGGATTTACGCCCGATGTCGTCGTCGTTCACCCGGGCTGGGGCGATGCACTGTTCTTGCGCGATGTCTGGCCGGACACCAGGATCATCAATTATTTCGAGTTCTATTACCGCACCAGCGGCTTTGATGTCGGCTTCGATACCGAATTCGAGAATACGGTAGACGACAGGCTGCGACTGCGGATGAAAAATGCGCTCAACCTCTTCGCCCTCGACGACGGCGATTGGGGGCTGTCGCCGACACATTTTCAGCGCAGCGCCTTCCCGGACAAGTATCGCTCGCGGATTTCAGTGATATTCGACGGCGTTGATACCGAGAGGATCGCGCCTTTGCCCGATGGAACCGACATTGCGCTGACCCTGCCCGACGGCCGCAAACTGACGCCGCAGGACGAGGTGTTGAGCTTCGTCAACCGCAATCTCGAACCCTATCGCGGCTATCACCGTTTCATGCGCGCCTTGCCCGAACTGCAAAAACGGCGCCCCAAACTGCATTGCGTGCTGATCGGCGGCGACGAGGTAAGCTATGGCCGCGCCGCCCCGGACGGCACGACGCACAAGCAGGTCTATCTCGATGAGGTCAAGGACCGGCTCGACATGGACCGGCTGCACTTCCTCGGTCGCGTGCCCTATGAGCAGTTCCTGACCGTGCTGCATGTCGCCCGCGCCCATCTCTACCTGACCTACCCTTTCGTGCTGTCCTGGTCTCTGATCGAAGCGATGAGCCTGGGCAAGGCGATCGCCGGCTCGCGTACCGGCCCGGTGATGGAGGCCATTGAACACGAAAAAACCGGCCTGCTGTTCGATTTCTTCGATCAGGAAGGGCTGATCGACAGCGTTGAGCGGTTGCTCGACGATGAAGAGCTGCGCCGGGCGCTCGGCGCTGCGGCGCGCGCCGATGCCGTTGCGCGTTACGACCTCAAGAGCAAATGCCTGCCGGCTCAACTCGAGCTGTTGCATACCGTGGCCGACGGCAAGACGCCGGCAACGCCAATAGAGCCGGGCGGCTAACCCGCCGCATCCGGCCCGCAATCCCATGCCCGCACCTGTTCGGCGCTGAACGGATAGCGGCTGCCTTCCAGCAGCTCGGCGACCAAGCCATCGGCGAAGGGCTCGGCCAGCCATTCCCAGACCAGACGTCCCTCGGGCGAGACTTCGAAAATCCGGCCCATGCGGGATTCGGTGATCAGCAGATTGCCGTTATCGAGCGGCTGCTGTTTGCCGCCGGAGATGGTGTAGAATTGCTGCCGATCGCGGCCATAGACCAGCCGCGTTTCGCCGGTCGCCGGATCCCAGGCGATGATCTCGCTGCCACCGTAATTGGCGCCGAAAGCCGTGCCGTCGCTGTTATTATTGTAGATCAGAATGGTTCCGTCGGGCATGAAATCCGGGTCGTGCTGGGAGTGCAGCGGCAGGTTGAGCAGCGCCTTGATACGCAAGCGGTCGGGATCGAACACGGCCACGGTATCGATGTTGCGCAGCGACATCACGATGTCGCCGGCCTCAAGCGTCGGAAAGGCATCGGCCATATCGGCCTCAAGCACCTCGATGTCGTTGAGATGGGTGATATCGCCGGTGCGCATCTCGAATTTCTCGAAGAAATAGCCGTAGCCGGACAGGAACATGACGTCCAACAGGCTGATTTCACGGAGGATTTCTCCCTCAGGTGACACCTGCACCGCGGTTTCGTCAACATAGGGAACCCGAAGCCCGCGATAGAGATCGGCCTTGATCCCCGGCTCCTCAGCCCAGCGCAGCCCCGATACCCACAGCGTGCCGTCATCGGCGGCGTAAACCGAATGATGGGTACGGTAGGGCAGCTTCCACTCGACCGAACCACAGGAATCAAGCCGGAACAGGCCGAGATATTCGACATTGAAGACGATATCGCCGTCCGGATAGAGATGGGTGCCGTGCACATACATCCGCGGCACGTTGAAATTGCCGCGCGCACGGTCATCGTGGGGCGATTCCGGCCACAGTCGATGCGGCTCGACTTTCCAATGATGCAAAACCGTGCCGTCACGGTCGATGATGCGGATGCCGGGAAACCAGTCATCGCTGTCACCTTCGCGCCAATAGCCGGTGATCAAGGTGACACCGGGCGCTACCTGACCCGGCCTCAGCGTCCGCGCGCCCTGGCGCGGATAACGGGCGGGGCCGACATAATGCGGCCTTACCGCCTCGCCCAGCAGGTCGCGCGCCGTATCCTTGGCAGCGATCAGCTGCGGATAAGGAAACAGCCTGTAATGGGCGGCCAGCAGCCCGGCGGCAAAGAGCACGCCGGCAAGCGCGACGAAGAACAGAAGACGGGGAACAAGATCATGCATCGATCAAACCGAACCCTGGGAAGCTTGCCTATCGGCCTGCTCGTTTGTATGTGAGTCAAGCCCTGCCGGCGCCCGACGCGGTGACCGGCGAACGCGGAGAGATGCCGGAGCGGTCGAACGGGGCGGTCTCGAAAACCGTTGTGCGCGCAAGCGTACCGAGGGTTCGAATCCCTCTCTCTCCGCCACGTCTTTTCCCAGTTAAAACCAAAGACTTAGAAAGCCATTTGTTTATGGCTTTACGCAAGTTTTTCACTCAATATCCCTTTTTCCAGGACCCGGCGCGCAGGACGGTTGCGTCGGAGACCTTAGGAACCGTGAGTTGGCACGCCCTTTAAGGGGTCGGCGAAGGACTCAAGGCCGACGGCGCCGGCTTGCTGTCGCCCAACCCAAGCGCGACTTGGCGGAACGCAGACAGGTTCATTCCGGACTGACAGCACCCCGAGAAGGACTGAACCGGCGTAAGGTCTAACTCGTCCTCCGGGCAGAGCTGGTCGATCCAAAAAGCGTCAGATTTTGCGGGCCAGCCAGACGGCGCCGGCCGAGCCGCTACCGACCATCCACACCCATAACCGCATCAGCGGATGAGGCTGTGCATCGCCGGCTAGCCCGCGGGCCTCATCCCGATGGTCGATTTCATCGGCCTGACATCGATGGATGATCGCACGGACATCAGCGAAGCGACCTTCCGCATCGAGGTAATCGAGCTGCTGCTGATAATGTCGGTCGACAAAGGTCTCGACCGCATTGATAGTCCGAAATACAGCCCTGCTGCCGACCATGGCCGGCAGCGCACCGGTCAGCCAGCCCGCAAGACGCCATATCGGTAGCAGTGCCGAGCGTTTGCCGGGCGGCAAGAGCTCTTCCATCAGGCGCAGATGCGCGGCCTCGGTTTCCAGATGGTGGTCCGCAAACCGGCGCACTTCGGGCTCCCGGCTGATCGCCAAAATCCCGCGATAGATGAACACGGCGCCGGTTTCGCCCGCATGATCACTCCGCAACTCGGCGACCAGATGCGCGTCGTCGAGGTAACCTTTGGATTCCGGGCTGAGTTTCTCAGCCGTCTGATCACTCATAGAGCGCCGCCCTGGATCAGGGCGAAATGCCCGGCAATGCCGATGACAGCCAACAGCTGAATCATGTTGATGACAACGCTCAGCCGGTGGCTCGAATTGAAGCGCTTCTCTGCCGCCTGATCGCCGGCCAGGGATTGATCGCGCCAATGATTGATCCTCGGCACAAGGATCTGGCGCACCGCCAATGTGCTGACTGCGACCGCAAACAATGCCAGTCCGTGCACAAGAAAAATCGACGGCGACAGGATCAGCGCCGCGATACCGGCCAGAGCCGACGTCACGATCATGAAGGCGTAATAGGCAGGGAACAGCGCGCGCAAAAAACGTCCGGCGCTTTCCTGATCCAACACTTTGAACACACGCGGCGCCACCACGGTGGGAAAAAACATCATGCCGCCGAAAAGAGCTGCAAGCGACAAGAGGAACACAACCGATGCGATTTGACTGATCAACATGATCACATTTCGCTCAAGCAGGGCAGTCGGACCATTCGCCCGGACCAACTGACGCATCCGTCCAGAAGGACGAGATGTGGGTTATGGTTTAGCGACCTGTCGCCGCACGCCTCCCACCGCCGCCCCGGTTGCTTTTACAGGGCAAATATCGTCGTTAACCCGTGACGCCCATCGCCAGGAAAAAACATGGCCAGCAGCAAACCGACTTTCGGAAATGACAGCCGGAAACCCGACGATTTTGACATTTCCCAGCCCTGGGATGCTGATAACCAGGCTTGGTGGGACTGGTATGTCGGCCTCGCGGATAATAGCGTCTCCACCGGTCCGATGGATGCCTTGGGGGAAGACGGCGCCTGGCGCCTGCCGGAGACAGCCGACATCCCGTCGCTGGACCATGATGCCCTGATCGACGAGCTGGCGACGCCCTATGAGCTTTCGACGGCGGCAATAAATTCTTTTCGGCAGGACAGCTACGTCAAATTGCCCGATGTCCTCTCGCCGCAGGCGGTTATGACCCTGCGCCGGGAGATCGTCGCGATACTCGAGCGCGACTTTGACGCAAAGCTCGATGCGGGCTTGGACAAGAATCGTCATGCCCCGGCAAAGCCCGGGCGCCGGTTCTATTCGGCTGAGATGGTCTGGCTTGAGAATCCGGTCATTCGGCTGTTCGTTCTAAGCCCCAGGATCGCGAAGATCTGCGCTGATCTGTTGGGCGTCGATGCCGTGCGCCTGTATCACGACAATCTGTTGTCCAAGGAGCCCGGTTGCGGGCGCACCCCCTGGCATTACGACGATCACCATTTTCCGCTGGCAACCAATGACGTCGTCACAGCCTGGATCGCTGCCCAGCCGATACCGCGCGCCATGGGCCCGCTTGCCTTTGCCAAGGGCATGGAAACCTGGCGCAAGGTCGCCGATGTGCCCTTCAGCAAGGCCGATGCAAGCTATGATCAGCAGGTCGCGTCAATCTTTGAGCAGACAGGCGTCGAGATTGATGACGGCCCCTTTGCCTTGGGCGAGGTGAGCTTTCATCACAATCTCAATTTCCACACGGCCGGCGTCAATCACACGCCGATCAGTCGCTGTGTTCTGGCCAATACATTTTTTGTCGATGGCGCCCGCATCGTTGACGAGCCGACAATGGTTTCGGGGGATTGGCAGAAATTCATGCCCGGCCTCGGCGCCGGCGATATCGCTGCCAGCGCGCTGAACCCGATATGCTGGCCGGCGCCCTCGACCTGGGCTGAAGCGCCGACTGTAGGGCAAAACGGTCACCCGGAGAGCGACGCGGCCAAGATCGGTCAGCAATCATGAAAGCCGACACATTTGACCGCAGTTGCGCGCATTGGAGCGAGGCCGGGCGCGGCGAGATGGAGCGGTTTTACGAAATCGCGACCGTCGATTATCGGCATTTGGCCGAAGCGCGGGACTGGCGATCCTGGCTTAAAGCGCAGGCAGACGCCGTCGCACCCAGGCGATTGAAAATCCTTGATGTTGCCTGCGGTTCGGGAAAGTTTCCGGTCGCCCTTAACCGCTATGCAAATATCGGCGACGGATCGCTTGCCGATATTGAATACGCGCTGCTGGATCCGTCTCGGTTTTCAATTGACGAAGCCCGTGCCGCATTGGCCCCGCCCTTTCTGCCCGGCGCGGAATATGAAACGACCTTGCAAAAGCTGGACTGTCCAGCCGGGGCGTTCGACGTCGTTTGGGCAACCCATGCGCTTTACGCGGTGCCGGCGGCTGAAATGGCGACAGCGCTTGAACGCCTCGTCAATGCCTGTTCGGGCGAGGCATTCATTGCGCATGCCTTCGCCGATGCGCACTATCTCAAATTCCAGCGCCTGTTCATGGATGCGTTTCAGCGAGAAGATGAAACGCCCTATGCTGCCGCCGAGGACGTGATCGCTGCCCTCACAACCCTTGGCGTCGATCATGAGGTGGCTGAGATCAGCTATGCGAATGGCACAGCGATCGAGGCGCGGGACATTGTCGAGGGATATCTGCAACGCTGCGTCTTCGACGATGGCGTCAGCCTTGCCGAAATGGAGGCCTCAACCCTGGGACCCTATTTGCGCGAATGTAGCAGCGACGGGTCCTGGCAGTTCCCCCAGCGGGTCGCCCTGATCTCGATCGGCATGTGAGCGCAATCCGCAACCAAAGCGCGTCTTCGGATATGGCACTGACCGGCGCGGCACCCGCTGCGCCGCTGAAAAAGGCTTGGCCGGTGCTCGGTGCGGGCGTCCTGCTGGCTTTTTCGTCAAGCTTTGGTCAGACCTTTTTCCTGGCGCTTTTCGGCGGCGTTTGGCGCGCTGAATTCGACATCAGCCATGGCCAGCTGGGCGCTCTTTACGGTGCCGCGACCATGTCAAGCGCCGCCAGCCTGTTGCTGCTGGGCCGCATCGTCGATGATTTCCGGCCGGCCCATGTGGCATTTGTTCTGCTGTTACTGGCCGCAGGCGCTGCGCTTTGGCTCAGTGCCGCCGGCAGTATCATCACGCTCGCAATCGGCCTTTTCGCCATCCGTCTTTTGGGTCAGGGGCTGCTGAGCCATGTCGCGATGAGCACGGTTGCCAAGCGGTTCGAGGAGGCACGCGGCCGCGCACTGGGAATCACCATGATGGGATTTCCCACCGGTGAAGCGCTGCTGCCGATTGTGGTGGCGAGCGCCATCGCCCTTCTCGGCTGGCGGCTGGCTTGGGCCGGTATTGCCGGCTTTATCGCTTTTGCCCTGCTGCCGATCATCGTCGCTTTGCTGTGGCGTGCCGATAAGGCTCACAAGGATCAGGATGAGGGCGCGCCGTCCGAACCTGATACCGCCATGGCAGACTGGCGCCGAAGCGAGGTTTTACGCGATTGGCGGTTCTATTGCCTGGCGCCCGGCCTGCTCGCCGCCCCTTTCATCATCACCAGTGTCCTTTTTCACCAGGCGCATCTGGCCGCGGTGAAGGGCTGGGAGCTGACGGCCTTTGCCGGGTTTTTTCCGCTTTACGCGATCGCTTCGACACTTGCCGGTTTGATGTATGGCCGGCTTGTCGACGCGGTCGGTTGCCGGCGTCTGCTGCCATTCTTTCTCATGCCTCTGGCCGGCGGCCTGTTGGCGCTGTCCTTGTCGAATGACTACGTGATCGGCGCCGTATTCATGGTCCTGATCGGGTCGACGGCCGGTGCCGCCAGCATCGTTTACACTGCCCTTTGGAGTGAACTTTACGGCACCGCGCATTTAGGGGCGATCCGCGCTGTGGCGGTGAGCGCGATGATTTTCGCCAGCGCGCTGGGGCCTGCCGTCATCGGCGCCTGGCTCGATGCCGGCGTCACCATGGACCAGCAATTGCAAATGATGTCGGCGGGTGCGGTGTTTTGCGTCCTCACCCTTTTCGGTCTGCAAGCGTATTTGCACAGGCGGTCACCGTCACCTTCTCCAAAAAGATAAGCGATCATGCAGAAAAGCAGCGCGCTACAAACGCGATGGATTAACGCTCATGGCGACGATGCAGCGCCGACGCATTCTGAGCTACGCGACTACCTTTTGAGTCTCCACAGCCGGCATCCGGGCTTTACCGAGAGCTGTGCGACGAAGTGCAAGGACGGGGCGGGCCGCACCTCCTATGAATGGCTTGCCGATCTTGTTGAGCCGAACCGTCATCGACGGGTGCTTGATCTCGCTTGCGGCAGCGGCTTCTTGCTCGAGCTGTGCAGCAAGCGTTTTCAGGGCCTTGAGAGCCTTGTGGGCGTGGATATGAGTCCGGAAGAGCTTGATCTGGCGCGCCGCCGTGTGCCGGAAAGCGTGGCTCTGCATCAGGGCCTGGCTCAGGATTTGAGCTTCGCAAAACCCGGCGCATTCGATGCCGTTCTATGTCACTGGGCCCTGACCCTGATGGATCCGATTGAACCCGTTTTGCACGAAGTTGACCGGGTACTCGCTCCTGGCGGTGTTTTTGGGGCGATCGTCGATGGCGATCTGGCGGCGTCGCCTGGTTATATGCAGGTCAACGACCTGATCTTTGATCATGTGCGCCGATATTTCCCGTTTTATGAAGCGCGCGACCTTGGTGATCCTCGCGTGCGCAAGCCCGGCGCCCTGCGCGATCTCGCGGAGAGCATTTTCGCCCCCGCTGACATTACGGTCGAGACCGCTGTTTTTGACTTGAACGGACCCGCCGCAGCGGTCGCGGAAGAGGTGATTGGTTTCTTTTACGCTGCCTTTGTCCTGTCGCCGCCCCAGCGCGCCGAGCTCATGCGCGATTTGACGGCCCATTTCGAGGCCGGGTCCGCCATCGGTCAAGCCCAGTTTCGAATGCCCGTCTGTCGGCTGAGTGTCCGCAAGTAAAAAGCCGGCTCACTCTCAGCCGGCAGCGTCGCAAAATCTCCCGGTCCGAGGGGATCGCATGAGCGGAATGGCGCCATAGGCTGAAGCCCCCATTACTATCCGAAGGCTCGTGATCGGTTTCGCTAGTTCAAGACTTCTTCCGCGGTCATCCGGCTGGCCGTACAAATTAAGTGTTAGGTTCACGCTGTCGCTGCGGAACGTACAGAGGTCTTCTGGATATGCGCGGTGTCGATTTCTGCAACGAAAACGTACGTCTCCGGCTTAGCCGGTTTGGACATTTGTTCGCGCGTGGACTCCGTCCGCGGTCCGGATAATGGCATCAACTCCTCCCCGCCTTGAAATCAGCCGATCTCGGCAACTCAGGGACCGGTTCGCAGTAGCTTGAAAACACCCTTTGGCAAGATCGCGCTGCGGAGCCCGTGATAGTGGGACGAACAGTCTCAAGGGGTCCAACTGGCGGTTGCGTGGGCGTCCGGGGTATAATAAACGCAGTGTGATTATTAAGAAGGAGGGTCCAGACCATGACATCGTCGCTGCCCGTAAACACCGCGCCGCGCCGCGCGGCGCCGCATCGCCGCCCGCGCCGGCGCGCCGCCCGCACTCTGGCGGGTCTGTGCCTCGGCGCCAGCGCCCTCGCCGGCGGGGCCGCCCCCACGCTCGCCGCGACGATCACCCATACCGCGCTCTACACCTTCCACGGCGACGATCCAGGCGCCAGATTCGGCTACTCCGTCAGCGGGGCGGGCGATGTCAATAACGATGGCAAGGCCGATGTCATCGTCGGGGCGCGCTATGCCGACACGTCGAATGGCGACATGAGCGGCAGCGCGCGGGTGCTGTCGGGCGCCGATGGCACGACCCTCTACACCTTTGACGGCGACGGCGCGGATGACTGGTTTGGCGAGTCCGTCAGCGGGGCGGGCGATGTCAATGGCGATGGCCACGCCGATCTGATCGTCGGGGCGTACGGTGACGACACGTCGAATGGCACCGACAGCGGCAGCGCGCGGGTGCTGTCGGGCAAGGATGGCAGCGAACTGTATACATTCAACGGCGCTTTGGGTAACTTATTCGGCCACTCCGTCAGCGGGGCGGGCGATGTCAATGGCGATGGTTTCGACGATGTGATCGTCGGGCCGCTATACGGCAACTATGCCAAGGTGCTGTCGGGCAAGGATGGCAGCGAACTGGTTAACGCCGACAGCAACAGTGGCGGCTTCGGCCACTCCGTCAGCGGGGCGGGCGATGTCAATGGCGATGGCCGCGCCGATCTGATCGTCGGAGCCCCCGGTGCCCACAATAACGGCTTCAGAACCGGCCGCGCGCGGGTGCTGTCGGGCGATGACGGCACGATCCTCTACACCTTCGACGGCGACAGCGAGTATGACCGTCTCGGCTATTCCGTCAGCGGGGCGGGCGATGTCAATGGCGATGGTTTCGACGATGTGATCGTCGGAGCCCCCGGTGACACCATTAGCGCCACCAAAACCGGCCGCGCGCGGGTGCTGTCGGGCGCCGATGGCACGACCCTCTACACCTTCTACGGCGACAGCGTGGATGACGAGTTCGGCTGGTCCGTCAGCGGGGCGGGCGATGTCAATGGCGATGGCCGCGCCGATCTGATCGTCGGCGCGCCTTTCGACGACAATAATGGCACCGACAGCGGCAGCGCGCGGGTGCTATCGGGCGCTGATGGCACGATCCTGGCGACTTTCGACGGTGACAGCGTGGAGGATCGCTTCGGCTCGTCCGTCAGTGGGGCGGGCGATGTCAATAACGACGGCATCGCCGATTTTATCGTCGGTGCACAATTGAACGGCGCTAATGGTGGTGGTTATGCCCGGCTGTTCGTCAGCAATGGCGCCGGGCTAGAGGAGGGGGGCGCTGTCCCCGTCCCGGGCGCGCTGGCCCTGCTGGGCGCCGGCCTCGCCGCCCTGCGCTACCTCCGACGGCGTTAGCGCCGCCTATTAGCGGTTACCGCGCAGAACCGCCGATGCCCGCGGGCGTCGGCCCGAACTGGCCATCTGGCTCGCCGTCATGACGGTTGTCCGGTTTCCGCTGTCGCAGCGGAACGTACAGAGGTCTTCTGGATATGCGCGGTGTCGATTTCTGCAACGAAAACGTACGTCTCCGGCTTAGCCGGTTTGGACATTTGTTCGCGCGTGGACTCCGTCCGCGGTCCGGATAATGGCATCAACTCCTCCCCGCCTTGAAATCAGCCGATCTCGGCAACTCAGGGACCGGTTCGCAGTAGCTTGAAAACACCCTTTGGCGAGATCGCGCTGCGGTGCCCGTGATAGTGGGACGAACAGTCTCAAGCGGCCCAACTGGCGGTTGCGTGGGCGTCCCGGGGTATAATAGGTTTCGCCAAAATTTGACGAAGGAGGGTTCAGTCCATGACATCACCGCTGCGCGTAAACACCGCGCCGCGCCAAGCGGCGCCGTATCGTCGCCCACGCTGGCGCGCTACCCGCGCTCTGGCCGCCCTGTGCCTCGGCGTCACCGCCCTTGCCAGCGAGGCCAGCCCGGCGCTTGCCGCGAAGATCACCCATACCGCGAAATACACCTTCTATGGTGACAGCGCGGCTGACGAATTCGGCGAATCCGTCAGCGGCGCGGGCGATGTCAATGGCGATGGTTTCGACGATCTCATCGTCGGGGCCCCTATTGGCAACTATGCCAGGGTGCTGTCGGGCGCCGATGGCAGCGAGCTGTACACCTTCAACGGCGACAGCGCGGGTGACCGGTTCGGTCTTTCCGTCAGCGGGACGGGCGATGTCGATGGCGATGGTTTCGACGATCTCATCGTCGGGGCGTGGGTCGACGACAATAATGGCAACAACAGCGGCAGCGCGCGGGTGCTGTCGGGCGCCGATGGCAGCGAGCTGTATACCTTCAACGGCGACAGCGCGGGTGACCGGTTCGGCTATTCCGTCAGCGGAGCGGGCGATGTCGATGGCGATGGCCGCGCCGATCTGATCGTCGGGGCGTACCGTGACGACCCTAATGGCGGCGACAGCGGCAGCGCGCGGGTGCTGTCGGGCGTGGATGGCACGACCCTCTACACCTTCGCCGGCGACAGCCGAAATGACGCGTTCGGCTGGTCCGTCAGCGGGGCGGGCGATGTCAATGGCGATGGTTTCGACGATCTGATCGTCGGGGCCCCCTCTGACGACGCTGATGGCGGCAACTTCGGCAGCGCGCGGGTGCTGTCGGGTGCCGATGGCACGATCCTTTTCACCGTTTACGGCGACAACAGGAAGGACTACTTCGGCGCTTCCGTCAGCGGGGCGGGCGATGTCAACAATGATGGCATCGCCGATTTCATCGTCGGCGCGGCGAGATACAGCGATGGCGGCGGCAATGGCGGCGGTTATGCCCGTGTGTTCGTCAGCAATGGCGCCGGGCTAGAGGAGGGGGGCGCTGTCCCCGTCCCGGGCGCGCTGGCCCTGCTGGGCGCCGGCCTCGCCGCCCTGCGCTACCTCCGACGGCGTTAGCGCCGCCTATTAGCGGTTACCGCGCAGAACCGCCGATGCCCGCGGGCGTCGGCCCGAGCTGGCAATACGGCTCGCCGTCATGACGGTTGTCCGATTACCGCTGTCGCTGCGGAACGTCGAGGACCTGCTGCATGGGCGCGGGGTTGATATCTGCCACGAGAGCTTCCGGCTATGGCCTCGCCGCCTGAAGCCCGCTCTTCTCCGGCAAAAAGGCGACCGGTTCGTATCAGACTGAAAGCATCCGGCCGCAGGATCAGACAATCGCAATCGGCAAGGCCGCGCGTTTGCTGACCGTGCGCAGGGCAAAGCTCGAGCGGATGCGGTGGACACCGGGCAGATTGGTCAGCACCTCGCGGTGAAGACGCTCGTAATCCGCCGTATCGCGAACCGCGAGGCGCAGCAGGTAATCGGCATCGCCCGACATCAGATGAATGTCCATGATTTGCGGCGTCCGCGATGCCGCCGCCTCGAAACGTTCGAGATCCGCGCCCTGCTGGCTGGTCAGCGTGATCTCGACGAAAACGGTCTGCGGATAGCCAAGCGCGCGCATCGACAGGCGGACGCCATAGCCCTCAATCACCCCCGTCGCCTCGAGCGTCCGGATCCGCCGCAGGCAGGCGGAGGCGGACAGACCGACCCGCTCTGCAATCTGCTGATTCGTCATCCGGCCATTTTCCTGCAGCGCCGACAGGATACGGCCATCCAAGGGATCCATCGCATTTTCTCCGAGAAAAACAAGCAATGGCGCAATTATGTTGCAAATTATGCGTATTCCAACAAGAGTTCGCAAGCCAATTGCCGGTTTTCGCGTCCATATTGCGCGCTCTGCAGTGAGGCATTTGAGGCAGCGATGCGCATCGGCGTTCCGAAGGAAATCAAGAACCACGAATACCGTGTGGGCCTGACGCCGGCGAGCGTGCATGAACTTGTCCTGCGCGGCCATCAGGTGGCGGTGGAAAGCGGCGCAGGCAGGGGGATTGGCCATGATGACAGCACCTACCGCGCGGCCGGGGCGACAATCGTCGACGGCGCCGCGGCGGTGTTCGCTGACAGCGAGCTGCTGATCAAGGTCAAGGAGCCGCTGGCCGAAGAATGGGAACGGCTGAGCGCCGGGCAGACCCTGTTCACCTATCTGCATCTGGCGGCCGACCGGGTGCAGGCCGAGGGGCTGATGGCGTCAGGGGCGACGGCGATTGCCTATGAAACCGTGACCGATGCGCAAGGCGGGCTGCCCCTGTTGCTGCCGATGAGCGAAGTTGCCGGCCGGATGAGTGTGCAGGCCGGCGCGCATTATCTTGAAAAGGCGCATGGCGGCTCCGGTGTGCTGCTCGGCGGCGTTCCCGGGGTCTCGCCGGGCAGGGTCGTCATTCTGGGCGGCGGGGTCGCCGGCGCCAATGCCGCCGAAATGGCGCTGGGTCTCGGCGCCTGTGTCACAATCCTCGAACGCTCCCAGCGGCAGATGCGGCGCCTTGCCGAGCGGTTCGGCCCAAGGCTGCAGATCCTCTATTCGACGGCGGCGGCAATCGATGCGGCACTCGCCGAAGCCGATCTCGTGATCGGTGCGGTGCTGATCGCCGGCGCAGCAGCGCCGAAACTGGTCACGGCGGAACACCTCAAGACGATGCGCCCGGGCAGTGTTCTGGTCGACATTGCGATCGATCAGGGCGGCTGTTTCGCCACCAGCCGGCCGACCAGCCATGACGACCCGGTCTACCAGGTGAAGGGCATCATCCATTACTGCGTGACCAACATGCCGGGCGCCGTTCCGCGCACCAGCACCGAAGCGCTGAACAACGCCACCCTGCCCTTCATCCTGAGCCTCGCCGACGGTATCGACAACGCGCTGTCGGCCGACCCGCATCTCGCGGCCGGGCTGACCGTGCGCGACGGCCGCATCGTCCATCCGGTCGTCGCCGACGCGCTGGCGCTATAGCGCGTCAGCGCGGTTCAATACGGCGCAGGAATCACGTTCAATCAGCTCGCAAGGCAATAATATCTCTGCCGGAGGCTCGCCGGCGCTGGAGGCCGCGGTGCCGTCCTTGCTCAGACTGTCCAGCAACAGCCCGGCCGCCGCCCGGCCACCCTCACCGACATCGCGACCGATCACCGTCACGGCCGGCGTCGCCAGTTCGGCCAAGGGGGTATCGTCGCAGCCGATCACCGAAACATCCTCGCGCATGCGAACGCCATGTTTGCGCATCGCGCGCATCAGCCCGACAAGGATCTGATTGGCGCCGGCGATGATCGCGCTGGGCGGGTCCGGTGCGGTCAGCAGCGCCTCTCCCTGTTCGAAGCCGTGCTGCTCGCTGACGCTGCCGGTCCGGATCAGGTTTTCGTCGAAGCGGTAACCGACGCGCCGGAACGCTTCGCGATAGCCGACGATCCGTTCCCGCGTGACGCTGATCGCGTGCCCCCCGGTAATCAGCGCGATACGTCGATGCCCGAGCGCGAAAAGATAATTCAGCGCATGCACCATGCTGCCAGCATGATCATATTTGATCGCGCCTGCCGCATTGGGCAGATCACGGTCGAAAGAGACAATCGCCCGGCCGGCCCTGGCCAGCGCCTGGCGTAGTTGCCGGCTGCGTTCATTGACGACACTCAGCAGCAGGGCGTCGACCTTGCGATCCTCGAAGAGCCGAAGGATCTCAAGCTCCTTTTCTTCCTGCGCGCCGCTATTGGCGACCATGATGATATAGCCCTTGGCGCGCATGATATCCTCGGCGCCCTTGACCAACTCGGCAAAGACCGGGTTGACGATGTCCGGGATCATGCAGCCGATCACCTTGGTCTGTTGGCGCCGCAGGCTTTGCGCCACGCTGTTCGGCCGATAGTTCAGATCGCGGATCGACTGGCGCACCGCCGCCGCCGCCTTTTGCGAAACCGGACCGGTCCCGTTGATGACGCGGGAAACCGTGCCGACAGAAACGCCGGCATGCCGAGAGACATCGACAATGGTGATCCGGTCGCTGCGGCTGGTGGTGGTCATGGCATTCTGCTCGGGAGCAAGGCGTTGCAGGTATAGCACCCCGCCCGCCGCTGCAAAGACCGAGAAATCGAAAAAGACCGAGAAATCGAAGCGCCCTGCATTATTGCTACCCCTGGTAGAAAACCGCTGGCGATTGCACCCAGCGGCAAAACTTTATGCACACCATGTCAGAGGTGCCGCGTTGCGCACCCTGTGGCGGGATGCTGTCGTCAAATGACAGGGAATCCAAGGCTCCCCCCATCCTCGGACACAATCAAGAGACGGTCTCACAGCAATGCAGCAGCGCAACCCACTGGATCACTTTGCCAGCTCATCAAGGCTGGCAATCTTCGTCGCTCTGGCCGCCATGACCGGCGTCGCAGCGCCGGCCGCGGCGCAGCTTATGGAGGAAATCACCGTCACCGCGCAACGGCGCGAGCAATCGTTGCAGGATGTCGCGATCTCGGTTTCCGCCTTTACCGGTGAACAGCTCGAGGCGCTCGGCTTCGAGCGGACGGTCGACATCGTCAACCTGACGCCCGGCGTGACCACCAGCGGCAGTATCGGCGGCAGCAATGCGCAATTCACCATTCGCGGTGTGACGCAGAACGATTTCCTCGAAACCGCCGAGGGTCCGACGGCGATCTATCTCGATGAGGGGCTTGTCATTCAGCAGAATGCCGGCACTTTCGGCCTGTTCGACGTTGAGCGGGTCGAAGTCCTGAAGGGCCCGCAGGGTACCCTGTTCGGCCGCAACGCGACCGGCGGCCTTGTCCACTTCATCACCCGCAAGCCGACCGAAGAACCCGAGGCCTATGTCGATGCGACCTATGGCCGTTTCCAGCAGGTGCAGGTCAAGGGCGCGCTGAGCGGGCCGATCAGTGAGCGGGTGCGTGCGCGTGCGGCCTATTACTTTAACCGCCATGATGCGTTCCTCAACAACACCTATGACGAACAGCGCGGCCCGGGCGAGATTCGCACCGTCGCCGATCTGCCGCAGAGCGTGTTCGATGTGCTGTTGCCCGGCGCATCGCCAGCGGATTTCCCCGATGAGGTCCAGCACAGCTTTCAGGATGACAAGAACAATGACGACACGCTGGCCGGCCGGCTGAGCTTCGAGGTCGATCTGGCCGAGAATCTGCAGCTCTATATCATGGGTCACGGCTCGCGCATTCAGGTCAGCGAAGCGATCTATCAGTCGCGGCCGACGATTGCCGTGGTCAATGCCGATGGCGTTGTGACGGACTCGCTGCTCGCCGGGCCGAATGAGACGCGCGAGGCGATCGGTCCGGGCGGCGTCGGTGTCAATGCGCCCTTCTCCGTCGATATCCTCGATGCGACGCGGCCTGTGCCGGGCGGTGATTTCTTCGGCTATGTCGATCCGGACGGGCCGGGCTTCGACCTCTCCTCCGATTTCTCGCCGGGCAATAACAATGTCTACGAGATGTATGGGACGAATGTGAATCTCGACTGGGCTCGGGACGATCTGCGCGTCGTCTCGATTACCGACTTCAAGCGCTTCAAGCGGAACGGCACGGTCGATATCGATGCCGCCCCGGTCGATCAGCTTGCCTTCAACACGCAGGGCGACACCACCTCGGTGACGCAGGAGTTTCGGGTCGAGCAGACCGGCGATCGGCTCAACTGGGTGGCCGGGCTGTATTACCTGTACTCGGATGCCGAGGCGAAGAACGGCTTTATCGTCTCCCCCACATCGGTGTTCCTGCCTTTCCTCGGCGGTCTTGGCCCGATTGACGCGGTCAACGAGGTCGCGCTGGAGACCAATTCCTATTCGGCCTTCGGCCAGATCGACTACGAAGTGGTCGAGAATGTCACCCTGACCGGCGGCATTCGGATCATTCAGGAAGAAAAGGACTATTCCTACAATGTCAGCCTGTTCAGCAGCGGCAACGACCCGATCAGGCTGGAAACCGACGTCAAACTGGCCGATGCCGTCGAATTCACCGGCGATCCCAACCCCGCTGACCCGTTTGTAACCTCGACCTCGAACACGCTGTGGTCGGCCAAGCTGGGCGTGTCATGGACGCCGGTCGAGGATGTCCTGCTGTTCGCCACGGTCAATCGCGGCGTGAAAGCCGGCAATTTCAACGCGATCCTGCCGCTGTTCTTCCCCAATGGCATTCCCGAGGATCGCATCGCCTATGACCGTGAGGTGCTCTGGGCCTACGAGATCGGCCTGAAATCGACGATCTTCAACGGTCTCGCCCGGCTCAACGCCTCGGCCTATTACTACGACTACAACGACTATCAGGCAGCCCGTTTCATCGGCGGCGTCAACATCGTCGATAATGCCGATGCGACGATCTATGGCGGTGAAATCGAGCTTTCGACCTCGCCGGTGGAGGGGCTCGAACTGTTTACCGGCATTTCTGCCTTTGATGCCACGGTCAAGGATATCGCGCTGGGCGGCCGGGTCCGCGATCTTGAGCCGTCCTTTGCCCCCGAGCTGCAATGGTCCGGCCTCGCCCGCTATGGCTGGGATGTCTATGGCGGTGAGGCGGCGATCCAGATCGATGGCAGCTACCGCTCGAAATTCTTCAACAATCTGACGAACTTCACCTCGACGGAGATGAAGGAAGCCTGGCTCGCCAATGCGCAGATTTCTTACATGGCGCCGGAGGATCGCTGGGGGCTGACCGTGTTCGTGAAGAACTTCATGGATGCCCGCAATGAGGAAATCGGCTTCGACTTCAGCACCGCCTGCGGCTGCTCGGAGATCGCCTATTCCGATCCGCGGATCTGGGGCGTTCGGCTGCACCTGGAATTCTTCTGAACGAAAAAGCCGCCGGCGCCTCTTGGCGGCGCCGGCGCATTGTGGAATCGTTTCACCTCAAGCAAGAACCGCGTCCTCCAGGGCGCGCATGAAGCAGGGCTGGCATGGCAAACAGAGTCGCCGTCGATATCGGCGGAACCTTTACCGATATCTGCATTCTTGACGAAACAACCGGCAAGATCCGTATCGCTAAATCGCCCTCGACGCCCGATAACCCGATCATAGGCGCGATGAACGGGCTGGAGCAGGCCTCGATTGATCTGCGCGATGTCAGCCTGTTCGCCCATGGCACGACGGTGGCGACCAATGCGCTGATCACCCGCAACCTGCCGCGCGCCGCAATGATCTGCACGCGCGGCTTTCGCGATGTGATCGAAATCCGGCGTGCCATCAAGGAGGATTTGTGGGACGCCTACAAGGACGCCGCCCCGCCCTATATCCGCCGCCGCGACCGGCTCGAAATCACCGAGCGCATTGATTATGCCGGCACCATAGAAACGCCGGTCGACGAGAGCGAAGCCGGGGAGCTGGCGCGCATTCTGAAAAAGCGCGGTATCGAGGTGGTCGCGATCTGCTTCATCAATGCGCATGTCAACCCGGCCAATGAGCAGCGGATGAAGGAGATCCTGGAAGCCGAGATGCCCGATGCGGCGATCGTCACGTCCAGCGACACGCTGCCCGAGATCTTCGAGCATGAGCGGTTTTCGACAACCGTCGTGAACGCCATGCTTAAACCCGTGGTCAGCAAATATGTCAGCGCCTTTGACGCCGAATTGCGCGACAAGGGCTATGGCAGCGATCTGCTCCTGCTGCATAGCGGCGGCGGCATGATCACACCGAGCAGCGTCGAGCGTTATGCCGCGCGGCTTGCCGGATCGGGCATCGCAGCGGGCGCCATCGCCAGCCGCTATATCGCCAAGGTGTGCGGCTTCGACAATGCCATCGGCCTCGATATGGGCGGCACCAGCTGCGATATCTCGCTGACCTATGATGGCGATATCCGGGTGACCAAGGATTGGGGCATCGAATTCGGCTATCCGATCCGCTTCCCCGCCATCGAGGTCCTGACCATCGGCGCCGGCGGCGGTTCGCTGGCCTGGATCGACGAGGCCGGCGCGCTGCATAGCGGGCCGCAATCGGCCGGTGCGAAGCCGGGCCCTGCCTGCTATG
The DNA here is from genome assembly GCA_964598335.1 of uncultured Rhodospirillales bacterium. GTDB lineage: Bacteria > Pseudomonadota > Alphaproteobacteria > CAZRBL01 > CAZRBL01 > CAZRBL01. The sequence continues at coordinate 57,017 of CAZRBL010000005.1, read as the reverse complement.
GCCAGGGCGGCACCGTGCCGACCAACACCGATGCGAATCTGGTCCTGGGCCGGCTGGGCACCGAACTGGCCGGGGGCAATGTGCACCTCCAGCGCGATCTGGCGGAAACCGCGATCCGCGAACAGATTGCCGGCCCGACCGGGCTGGAGACACCCGCCGCCGCGCAGGCGATCATCGATGTCGCCAATGCCAATATGGCGGACGCGGTAAGGCTGCTGTCGATCGGTCGCGGCTATGATCCGCGCGATTTCGCACTCGTTGCCTTTGGCGGGGCCGGCGCCTTGCACGGCGTCGATCTGGCGCGCGAGCTGGCGATTCCGACAGTGATCATCCCGCCCTATCCCGGCGTCTCTTCGGCAATGGGCTGCCTGCTTGTCGATCTGCGGCACGATTTCGCCCAGAGCTATATCGTGCCGGCAGCGGACGCCGATCTTGCGGACATGGAGGCACGCTTTGCCGAAATGGAAGCCGAGGCGCAGGCGGTGATCGCGCGGGAACGGGTGGAAATCCGCGAGGTTGTGCTGAACCGCACGATCGACATGATGTATCAGGGACAATGGCGCAGCATTCAGGTGCCGGTCCCGTCAAAACTGAGCTCGATCGAAGATGCGGTCCGCGCTTTTCACGAGGCGCATGAACGCGAATACAGCTTCCGCCGCGACGAGACGCCGGTCGAGTTCTTCCGCCTCAACCTGATCGCTATCGGCATTACCGACAAGGCCGAGCTGCGCGCCGAACAGCGGGGCGGCACATTGCAGCCGCATGCGCATCGCAAGGTCTATTTCGCCGGTATTCCGGAGCCGGTCGAGACGCCGATCTACAAACACGACGCCCTGCCCGTGGATGCGGCGATCGACGGCCCCTGCATCATCGATCAGTTCGACACGACCACGGTGATACCGCCCGGCGCCAAGGCGCGCATGGACGCGTATCTGAACATCCAGATTCACGTCTGAGAAGGGAGAGCCGGCAATGGCCTATGGGCTGACTCAATCCGACGGCCCCGGCGGCGACAGGCTCGATCCCGTCACCTTCGAGGTCCTCAAGAACTCATTCATCACGGCGGTCGATCAGATGGCCGAACAGGTGCTGCGGACCTGTTATTCCTTCGTCATCTACAACCGCGATTTTTCCTGCGTTCTGAACGACGCGAATGGCGATGTCATCGCCCAGGGCAACCAGGATCTCGCGGCGCATGTCGGCACCTTGCACTATACCTGCAAGGCGGTGATCGAGGCGTTCGAGGGCGACATCAACCCCGGCGATATCTTCATGGTCAACGACCCTTATGCCGGCGGTACGCATTTCAACGATGTGCGGGTAATCCGGCCGATCTTTGCCGAAGACCGGCTGATCGCCTTTGCCCAGGCCAATGGACATTGGGCCGATATCGGCGGCAGCGCGCCCGGCTCTTTCGACATGCATGCGCGTGACATGTTCCGCGAAGGCGTCCGCATCACCCCGATCCGCATTGCCGATAGCGGCAAGCCGCGCACCGATGTGATCAAGATGATCGCCGCCAATACGCGCGACCCGGCCTCGGTGATCGGCGACGCCAATGCCCAGGCCGAAGCGACCGGTATTGCCGAGCGGGAGATTCACCGGCTGGTCGACAAATACGGCGTCGATACGGTGGTGGCCGGCATGGCCGAGGTCCAGGACTATGTCGAGGCCGTCACGCGCAACAGGATTGCCGAATTGCCCGACGGCGAATGGGAGGCCATCGATTATCTCGATTCCGACCCGCTGGGCGAAGCGGACGGCATGATCCCGATCAAGATCAAGCTGAGGATAAAGGGCGACGCGCTGACCTATGATTTCACGGGCAGCCACAGCACGATCGGCAATCTGTACAATTCGGCCTTTGGCGGCACCTTCTCCGGGATCATTTCCGGCATGAAGTATTTCCTGCCCGAGATTCCGCTCAATTCAGGCTTCTATCGGCCACTGACCGTGATCGCCGAGGAAGGCTCGATCGTCGATGCACGCTGGCCCGTTGCGGTTACCGGCTTTGTTGACGTTTTCGAGAAGATCATGAATGCGGTGTTCAAGATCTGGTCGGAACTGGTGCCGGAACGCGCCATGGCCTGCACCTTCAATCTCGAATACTTCCTGTCCGGCGGCTATGATGGCAGGCTGCCTGAAAAGCCGATTTACATGTTCTATGACTGGCTGCCGGGCGGCTGGGGCGGCCGCAATGGCCGCGATGGCTGTAATGTCACGGCCTCGGTCTTCGGAACCGGGCTGCAATCACAGCCGGTTGAAGGGCAGGAAAGACTGTCGCCGATCATTACCGAGGCCTATCAGGTGCTGACAGATTCCGCGGGGCCCGGTGAGTTTCGAGGCGGCGTCGGTGTGGTGAAAATCGGCCGATATACCGACGTTTCCGACGCCGTGCTGTCCTATATCTGCGATCGCGCCCGCTCGGTCGTCTGGGGCATCAATGGCGGTCTGCCATCAATCCCGCATGGCATGTGGGTAAGGCGCGCCAAGACCGGCGAGCAGAAATGGGAAGGCGCCCTGTTTTCCGACCTGCCGGTCGAAAAGGGCGATGTCTTCGGCCGCCCCACGGCCGGCGGCGGCGGCTATGGCGACCCGCTCAAACGCGACCCGCGGGCCGTGCTGACGGATGTCGAGGATGATTATGTTTCAGTCGAGCGCGCCGCCCTTGATTACGGCGTCGTGCTGAAGGTGATCGATATCGATCTGGCCGAATATGAAGTCGACGAGGCCGCGACCGTCGCGCTGCGTCAGGAAATCGCCGGCCAGCGCAAGGGATGGATCGACGAAGACCCCGAAAGCGTCGCCGAGCGCTACCGTGCCGGCGAGCTCAACGAAATGGATCTGGTCCGGCGCTATGGCGTCATTCTCGACTGGTCCGATGGCAGGTTGCTGCCGAAGTCGACCGAGCAATTCCGCGACATTTTCAGACGCCAGATCGTACCGCATTGGCAGGACGGCTGAGCCCCACCGAACAGGACGGCGAGACAGCCGATGGAGAAGGACATGACGCAGCTATCCCCCCTTGCCGAGGCCGATCGCGCCAGTGTGCTGCACGGCATGACGCAGCTCAGCGTCATGGAAAAATCCGGGCCGATCATGATCGAACGCGGCGAAGGCATCCGCATCTGGGACGATCAGGGCAAGGAGTATATCGACGGTCTGGCCGGGCTGTGGTGCACCACGCTCGGCTATGGCAATCAGGAGGTCGCCCAGGCCGCTTATAACCAGATGATCAAGCTGTCCTATGGTCACATTTTCCTCGACAAGGGCCATGCGACCGCAGCCGAGCTGGCCGAGACGCTCAAGGCCATGGTGCCGGGGAACTTCTCCAAAGTGTTTTTCGGGCTGTCGGGCTCCGATGCCAATGACACACAGATCAAGCTGATCCGCTATTACTTCAACGCGATCGGCAAGCCGCTCAAAAAGAAGATCATTTCGCGCCAGAAAGGCTATCACGGCGTTACCCAGGCAGCAGCCAGCGCAACCGGTCTGCCGCCCATGCACAAGGGTTTCGACCTGCCCGCGGACGGCTTCATCAAGACCGATTGCCCGCATTACTACCGGTTTCGCGAACCGGGCGAGACCGAGGACGAATTCACTGACCGTCTGGCCCGCAGCCTCGAGGACCTGATCATCCGCGAGGGGCCAGACAGCGTCGCCGCCTTCATCGCCGAGCCGATCATGGGCGCGGGCGGCGTGATCGTGCCGCCGGACAGCTATTTCCCGAAGATCCAGCCGATCCTGAAGAAATACGATGTCCTGTTCGTCGATGACGAGGTGGTGACCGGCTTCGGCCGCACCGGCGAAGCTTTCGGCGCCGACAGTTTCGGCCTGTCGCCGGACACCATGACGCTCGCCAAATCGCTGACTTCGGCTTATCTGCCGCTCAGCGCCGTCATGATCCCGGATTTCATCTATGAGGCGATGCTCGACGTCAGCGATGACTGGGGCGTTTTCGGCCATGGCTACACCTATTCCGGCCATCCGGTGTCCTGCGCCGTCGCCCTCAAGGTGCTGGAAATATACAAACGCGACAATCTCTTCGGCACGGCGGCCCGCGTCGCCGAGAGCTTTCAACGCCATTTGCAGGCCCTGAACCAGCACCCGCTGGTCGGCGAAGCCCGCGGGCGCGGCATGATCGGCGCCTGCGAACTGGTCGCCGACAAGGAAACCGGCGAAGCGTTCGACGTCAAAGCCGGCGTCGGCAAGTATTGCCTCGCCCGGATGAAGGAAAACGGGCTGATCAGTCGCGCCATCGGGGACAGCATGGCACTGTGCCCGCCGCTGATCGCGAATGAGGCCGATGTCGACGAAATCTTCGCGCGCTATCGCAAATCGCTTGACGAGACGCTTGACTGGACCCGCCGTGAAGGGCTGCTGAGCGCGGCGGCCTAGCGCGTTTTCCTTTGTTTCTGATCCGGTCCACCCCTGCCCCCCGCCCCGCCTCCCCAGACAGGATATTTGCAGGGGAGGCGGGGCCGGGTGCAGGGGTGGACCGGAATGATCGGAAAATGCGCTAGCCTGTCCGGGCCATGGATGCGGTCCCGTCTGCACCGGCCCCGTCCGCGCCGACTGAGTCAGTAACGGCTGCGTCAGTACCGGCAAATTCTGCGCGGACTGAGGCGCCATGCTCGTCGAGCGACGGCACGGCGCGCGGCATCGTCTGCCGGTCGCCTTCATGCCGAACGATATCGATTTGCGCGTCGCCGACTTGCACCGTCTTGCGCGACAGGGCGCTGTGGCTGCTCAGCCCGCTGACATCGTTGATGCGGCCATGAGCGATCCCGGCAGCCTCGAAACGTGCGAACAGATCGGCGCAGCGATAATCGGCAAAATGCGCCTCGAGCAGGTCCTTGAGTTCGGCCAGATTGGCCAGACGACTCATGTTATCGCGAAAACGCGCATCCTGGGCGAGCGCCGGATCGTCCAGCACATCGCGGCATAGCTGCTGCCATTCGGCATTGTTCTGGATCGCCATGAAAACCAGCCCGTCAGCCGCGCGAAACGCGCCATAGGGCGCGATCTGACCGTGATCCATGCCGCGCCCGGCGGGAATCGAGCCGGTCTGTTCGTAAGTCGTCAGCGGCACCGCCATCCATTCCGCAATGGTGCCGAACAGCGAGCAATCGAGACGCTGCCCTGCCCCGGTTCTTTCCCTGGCGATCAGCGCCTTGAGGATTTCGCTATAGGCAGTCAGCCCGGTCGAGATATCGCAGACCGAAATACCGACCTTTGACGGCGCGCCATCCTTGCCCGTCACCGAGCATAGCCCGGTTTCCGCCTGAATCAGCGCATCATAAGCCTTCTTTCCCGCCAGCGCCGGATCGGCCGTGCCAAAGCCGGTGATGTTGCACATGATCAGCCCGGGATTGATCGACTGCAGCACCGGCCAGCCGAAACCAAGACGCTCGATCGCGCCATGGCGCAGATTCTGCACGAACACATCCGCGCGGGCCAGCAGACGGGTCAGCAAAGCCCGGTCTTCATCGGTTCGCAGATCGACGACGAGCGATTCCTTGCCGGCGTTGAGCCAGACGAAATAGGTGCTTTGCCCTGCCGTATGGCTGTCATAGGCGCGGGCGAAATCGCCCTCGGGCCGCTCGAGCTTTATGACCCGAGCGCCGGCCTCGGCCAGCAATCGCGAGCAATAGGGCGCGGCGACAGCCTGCTCGAGCGAGATAACCAGCCGGCCGGCAAGCGGCGCGGCGGCGGCGCTATTCTCCGACATGTCGATCAGCGGAGCACGAAGGGGTTCGGAATATCCTCGGCAAGCGATATCCAGACGCTTTTCGTCTGCATGAACTCCTTTACCGCCTCGATACCGTTTTCACGGCCGATACCGCTCTGCTTATAGCCGCCAAAGGGCGACATATAGCTGAGCATGCGATAGTTATTCACCCAGATGGTGCCCGCCCGAACCGCCCGGGTCATGCGGATGGCGCGCGGGATGGATTGCGTCCAGATGCCGGCGGCAAGCCCAAAATCGATGTCATTGGCGATGCGTACCGCGTCTTCCTCGGTCTCGAAACGGATGATCGACAGCACCGGGCCGAAGACCTCTTCCTGGGCAATGCGCATGTCATTGGTCACGTCGCCGAAGATGGTCGGCTCGACGAAATACTCGCTGTTGCCGATTTCGGGGCGGTCGGTGATCGCATTGCCGCCGAGCAGGGTCTTGGCCCCCTCGGCCTTGGCGATGTCGATATAGCTCAGGATCTTCTCGAACTGTTCCGGGGTGGTGACCGGACCGACCTGGGTTTCGGTATCCATCGGATCGCCGATCCGCGCCGTGGCCGCGAAATCGACCAGTTTGGCGACGAACGCGTCATAGATGCTGTTCTGGACCAGAAGGCGCGAGCCGGCGATACAGGTCTGGCCGGTCGCGGCGAAAATGCCGGCAATGGCTCCCTTCACCGCATTGTCGAGCTGGGCGTCCTCGAAGACGATGTTCGGCGATTTGCCGCCCAGCTCAAGGGTGCATTGCTTCAAACCCTTGGCGGCCGCCTGATAGACTGCGGAACCGCTGGCGCTGCCGCCGGTAAAGGTGACCTTGGCCACCTTGGGATGGTCGACAAGCGCGGCGCCGGCTTCGCGCCCGAAACCGGGCACGACATTCAGGACACCGGGCGGCAAACCCGCCTCTTCAAGGATTTCGACAAAGCGCAGCGTCGATGTCGAGGTATATTCGGACGGCTTGACGACAAAGGTGTTACCGGCGGCCAGCGCCGGCGCCAGCTTGAACGACAGCAACAGCAAAGGCGAATTCCAGGGCGTCATCGCGGCAATGACGCCGAGCGGCTCGTGAACCGTATAGTTGAACGTCTCAGGCTTATCGATCGGGATGACGGCGCCCTCGATCTTGTCCGCGAGGCCGCCATAGTAATAATACCATTGCGGAATATAGCGCGCTTGGGCCAGCATCTCGTTGATCAGCTTGCCGTTATCGCGCACTTCGAAGCGCGCCAATTCTTCGGCATGGGCGGCGATGGCATCGCCAAGGCCGCGCAACAGGGCGCCGCGCTGACTGGCCGTCATTGCCGGCCAGGGCCCGCCGGTAAAGGCCGCATGCGCCGCCTCAACGGCTTTTCCGACCTCGGCCTCGCCGCAGCGCGCAATCTGCGCCCAGGGCTCCGAGGTATAGGGGTTTATGCTGGCGAAATACTCACGTGATTGCGGCGCCAGCTTTTCGCCGCCGATATGGGCATCGAATTTCTGCAAGCCGCTGGTTGCAAGGGTATCAGGCATGGCGACCGTCTCCGGGATCGACGAGAATAGACAGGGTGTGTCGGGGTTGGCAATCAGCCTTCGCTGCGGGCGATAAGCTGTTTGGCGATGATCATGCGCTGCATTTCATTGGTCCCTTCGCCAATACACATCAGCGGCGCATCGCGGTAAAGCCGCTCGATCGGATACTCCTTGGAATAGCCATAACCGCCGAAGATCCGCATTGCCTCGGTGGCGTTTTCCAGCGCCGCTTCTGATGCGTAGAACTTCGCGATCCCCGCCTCCATGTCGCAGCGCTCGCCTCTGTCAAAGGCACGGGCGGCATCCTCGGTCAGCAATTCGGCAGCGCGGGTCCGCGTCGCCATTTCGCCGAGCTTGAGCTGAATCGCCTGATGCTGGGCAATCGGCTTGCCGAATGTTTCGCGGGTCTTGGCGTATTCCACCGATTCCTTCATCGCCCGCTTGGCAACGCCGACCGCGCGCGCGGCGATGTTGATACGGCCCAGCTCAAGGCCGCCGACCGCCATGTAGAAGCCGCCGCCCTCTTCGCCGCTGACCAGATGCCGTTCGGCATCGAGGCGATAATCCTCGAAGATCAGCTCGGCGGAATCAATTCCCTTATAGCCGATCTTCTCAAGCTTGCGGCCCGTCTTGAAACCCGCATGCGCCGCCCCGGTGTCGGGGTCCACCTTGGGCGCGATCAGCATCGACATGCCGCGCCGCGGCGGTTCGGCTGCCGGATCCGTCTTGACCAGCAGGGCAACGGCGCCGCCCTCGATCCCGTTGGAAATCCAGGTCTTGGTGCCGTTGATGACATAGTCGTCACCATCGCGCCGCGCGACGGTCCGTATCGCCTGCAGGTCGGTGCCCGCATTGGGCTCGGTCAGCGCCAGCCCGCCACGAATCTCACCGCTGGCGAATTTCGGCAGCCAGTAGTCCTTTTGCAGATCGGTGCCGTATTTCTCGACCACGGTCGCCATCATGAGATGCGAATTGAAAATGCCGGCCAGCGACATCCAGCATTCCGAAATCTTCATGACGATGCGGGTATAGGTCGTGGCCGAGAGACCAAGGCCGCCCCAATGCGGCGAGATCGTCGCCCCGAAGAGGCCGAACTCCTTCATCTGTTCCACCATGGCATGCGGATATTCGTCGGCATGCTCGAGCGCCATGGCCTGCGGCGCCACATCGCGCTTCAGCCAGCGGTCGATCTGATCAAGGATCGCCGCTTCATCGGCTTCGGAAATCGTTTCAAATTCGTAGGCGACCGCCATGGGGATGCTCCTCTTGCAGGGTCTGTATGCTTGCTGCCGGATTATAGCGCGTTGCGGATGCAGACTCTGCATCACGCTCGTCGAGTGCTCGTATAGAATTGCGATACGCGCGCGGCGTGATCTTGAATCGTGCCTTGAAGGTGCGCGAGAACTGGGCCTGGCTGTGGAAACCCAGATCATAGGCAAGGGTGGCGATCGGCCGCGTTTCGCGCCGGTCGGCGAGCTGGATGCGCGCCCTGGTCAGGCGCTGATCCCGGATCCATGCGGCAACGCTGGTTCCCGTATCGCTGAAAAGCTCGTGCACATAGCGCTTGGAGATGCCGCAGGCCCCGGCAATCCTGTCCGCGTTAAGATCCGGCAGCGACAGATTTTCGAGAATGTAGTTCTCGATCCGTCGCAAATGCGCGTTTCTTACCGTTGAGCGGTCGGTCCTGAGACTGCAATCGGCACGTTGCAGCACAAATCCCAGCAATTGGAGGATTTGCTGCGACAGATGATACTGCGTTTCACCATCAAGCCCGCGATGCCATCCCAAAGTGGCGGCCAGCACGTGCTTGAGAACAAATCCGGCGCCATCGGTGCACGGCAGCGCGACACCGATCAGCCGCTGAGCCTGAGGCAATCTCGAAAACAGTTCCGCCTTCGGAATACGCAGGCGCCATGCCGACGCGCCAGCAGCGGGATCCGCGGCACAGCCATGGTCGGGAGCGCGCGCCTGGGTCGGTGAATGGTCGATGATCAGGTGATCGGCAGGGCATTCCCGCGTGGTCGCGCCGCTGACCAGCAGTAGCGGCACGTCGTCAGCGAACAGGACATCAAGGCTGCGTCTTGCCTCGATTCTGTCCGCCTCCGGATTGCCCGGACCACCTGGCTCAAAACGGCCTCGCTCGCCGAAGGACAGGCGCTCGATCCGCACCGGGCTCAGCGCGGCAAGCCCGACGCGTTGAGGATCTTCATGCCGATGCGCGACAATTTCCGTTACGCGGTCAGCATCTTGCGCCTTTGATGGCGGCTCTCTGCGAGCAAGACTGGAAGCGTAGCGATACTCCATAGCCTCCGGGCCTAAATGGAAACGATTCCACTGTCAAATGAAAACGTTTCCACTTCGGTCCTCATGGTGCATTGAGGGGAAGTGCGGCGGAAGCGAGATCGAGGCGCGGGGTGCAGGGCATCGCGATTTGGATTAATGTCTGAAAGATCAAGTTTTCGAACGCTGTTCGGATTGTTCGCAACACGCGCCTGCGGTCGACTGCCGCATGACCGCGATCGCCTCTATCAGCAGCGCCTGCGTGCGCGTACCGCTTGGCCAAACAACCGACTTTTCAACGCGGAGTGTCCAGGCGCGGGATTATGCCCTGGTGCGCGTTACCGGCGATGACGGCGTGTCCGGCATCGGTTTTTGCTATGGCGGGCATAAAGCGGGGGCTCTCGTTGTCGCCGCCGTAACAGAGCTTCTGGGCCCGGCTTTGCTCGGTCGGGATACGCATCAGGTGACCGGCCTTTGGAAAGCGCTTTATGACGAAGCGCTGCTTCATGGCCGCGCCGGTTCTGTCATGCGGGCGCTGAGTATTCTCGACATCGCCTTGTGGGATCGTAATGCGCGCGCAGCCGGCCTGCCGCTCTATAAATATCTCGGCGCTCAATGCGGTGATCGGGTCCCGGCTTATGCCAGCGGCGGTTACTACCTCGAAGGCAAGAGCCCGAAGGATCTCGGCGCCGAAATGGCCCGCTATGTCGGCATGGGGTTCAAGGCCGTAAAGATGAAGGTCGGCGGCGCCGACCTTGCGACCGATACCCAGCGCGTGCGGGAGGCACGATCAGCGATTGGCGACGATGTTCAATTGATGCTGGATGCCAACAATGCCTGGGCAGATCTGCCGACCGCGCTGGCCGCCATGCGCGCTTTCGAGCCCTACGCGCCCTATTGGATAGAAGAACCGTTCAGCCCCGACGACATCGTCAATCACGCGCGACTGGCGGCAGAAACATCGATCACCGTCGCGACGGGCGAAATCGAAGCCGGGCGCTGGCGGCATCTGGAGCTGTTGCAGCAGGGCGCCGCGGCGATCCTGCAGACCGATGCCGCTGTTTGCGGCGGCATTACCGAATTTCGACGGATTGCAGATCTGGCGGCCGCTTTCGGCGTTCAAATGTGCCCGCACTGGTTTCACGACCTGCATATTCATTTGGTGGCATCGATCGAGAACGGACAATATGTCGAATTCTTCCCGGATTCCGCGGTGCTGAATTTCCGCGATTTGATCGACACCCAGCTGGAGCATCGCGATGGTGCGCTGATCCTGCCAAGCGGCGCGGGGCTGGGCTTTGATTTCGACGAAGATATGCTCACGCGGCTGGACGTGCAGTGGCGACCCGTCCATGCGTGACCCTGCAAATCCATCTTTTCGCTGATCTGGATCATGTTTGCTGCACCGCCCACCCTTGGCACCACAATCGCCGCCCGCTTGCCCGATGATCTCAGGATCGAGGAAGAACCGGCGCCCTGGGCAGCCGGTCTGATGCTGGGCCGGCCTATCCACTCGCTATTGGAGGGGCCGTGCTTTGCCGCTGATGGACAGTTTTACTGCGTCGACGTCATCCATGGACGCATCTTTCGGATAGACGGCGACGAATTCACCGTCATCGCCGATTACGATGGCGAGCCCAATGGCCTGGCCGCGCACCCTGACGGCCGCATCTTCATTGCCGATTACAAGAATGGGATCATGACGCTGGATCCCTCCAGCGGCCGGATTGAGCCCGTGATGCAGCGATATCGCGCCGAGCGCTTCAAGGGCGTCAATGACCTGACCTTTTCGCTCAGCGGTGACCTCTATTTCACGGATCAGGGCCTGACCGGCCTGCAGGACCAGAGCGGCCGGGTGTTCAGGCTCAGCCCGGGCGGCGACTTGCAGCTGCTTCTGGATGGGATTCCGAGCCCCAACGGCCTCGTGCTCAATCATGATGAGAGCGAGCTTTTCGTCGGTGTCACGCGAGATAACGCCGTCTGGACCCTCCCGCTTCTGCGTGATGGCGGCGTCGCCAAGGTCGGGCGCTTCATTCAGCTTTCAGGCGGGTTGGGTCCTGACGGATTAGCCCTCGACAGCGACGGGAACCTGTTTGTCGCCCATGTCGGGCTTGGCTCTGTCTGGGGCTTCAGCCGGTTGGGAGAGCCCATCGCGCGTATTCGGTGCGAGACCGGGATCTATTGTACCAATCTTGCCTTTGGCGGCGAAAACAATCGAACACTCTTCATCACCGAAGCCGAAAGCGGCTGCATCCTCACCGCTGATCGCGATGTGCCGGGGGCCGTTCTGTTCGGCCAAACAAGGCCGGCTGCGTAAAGGAGCAAGCAAATATGGACCTAGGACTCACAGGCAAATCGGCGCTGGTGCTTGGCGGCGGCGGCGGTCTGGGCGGCGCGATCTCGCGCGCCCTGGCCGCTGAAGGCGTCAGGGTAGCGGTTGCAGATATCGCGCCGGATGCGGCCCAGGCGACGGTCGACAGCATCCTGGCAGAGGGCGGCACGGCAAGCGCGATCGGCTGGGATATCGCCGATCTGTCAGTCTTGGAGGATCGCATTGCCGCGATCGAGGACGCTGTCGGTCCGATCGATATTCTGATCAACAATACGGGTGGGCCGAAGCCGACCCCCGTCGCGGATCAGGAGAGCGAATTGTGGGCCGCGCAATTCCAGTCAATGGTGCTGTCCGTCATCAAGATCACGGACCGTCTGTTGCCCGGCATGCGCGAACGGCAATGGGGCCGCGTCATCACCTCGACCTCGTCGGGTGTCATCGCACCGATTCCCAATCTCGGCATCTCGAACGCGCTGCGCTCGACCCTGCTCGGCTGGTCAAAAACCCTTGCACGCGAAGTCGCCGCCGACGGGATCACCTGCAACATCATCCTGCCGGGCCGTATTGCCACCAAGCGGATCCTCTTCCTCGATGAGCAGAAAGCAAAGCGCGAGGGAAAGACGCCGGAGGCAGTTGCCGAGGAGAGCCATGCCGCTATTCCCGTCGGGCGTTATGGCAGGCCGGAAGAATATGCCGATGTCGCCGTTTTTCTCGCCAGTGCGCGCGCATCCTATGTCACCGGCTCGGTGATCCGTATCGACGGCGGTTACATCCCCAGCATTTAGGAAAAGGCCATGGCCATGAACGAAAGCCAGAAAACGGCGCTGCTGACCGTATCCACGGCGACACTGACGACGGTCCTGCTCAAGAAAGGGCTGCGAAATGTCTGGATCCGCGGCTCGAAGCCGTTTGGCGACAATGCCGGCAAGATTGTCGGCCCCGCCTTTACCCTGCGTTTCGTGCCGGCGCGCGAGGATCTGGCGACGCCGGAAAGCTGGTCGTCGCCGACATCAACGCGCGGGGCCATCGAGGCGATGCCGGAAGGCTGCATCGCTGTCGTCGACGCGGCGGGTATCGCCGATGCCGGGATATTCGGTGATATTCTTTGTGCCCGCATGCAGTTGCGGGGCGTTGTCGGTCTGGTGACAGACGGCGCGGTAAGAGATGCTGTCGGGGTGCGGGACAGCAAGCTGCCAGTCTGGTGTGACGGCATTGCTGCGCCGCCCTCCGTGGCCGGGCTGACCTTCGTCGGCTGGGATCAACCGATCGGCTGCGGCGGCGTCGCCATCTTTCCCGGCGACATCATCGTCGCTGATGAAGACGGGGCCGTTGTCATTCCGATCGCTCTGCTCGATGACGTGATCGACGAAGCTGTTGAGCAGGAGCGTATGGAGGCGTGGATCGTTGAGGAGGTGAATGCCGGCGCCAAGCTTCCCAGGCTTTACCCGATGAATGACGAGACCAAGGCGCGTTACCGCGCATTCAAAGACAGTGCTGGATCAAAGGACTAAAGCATTTTAGCCCTTAATAGGGCCTGTCACCTTTGACCCAGGTCCGGTGGATCAGGCGTTCATATTTTTGATCATCAAACAATGAGCCGGTATGAAGCGTGCAGCGATTGTCCCAGGTGAGAACGTCGCCGGGCTGCCATTTGTGGCGGTAGACAAAGCGATCCTGGGTCACATAATCGACCAACTCATCGACCAGCGCCATCGCACGCTCGGTATCCATGCCGACAATGCCGCAGACGGTGCCTATACTGACCCATAGCGCTTTTCGCCCGTCGGCCGGATGCGTCCGGATCAGCGGGTGAAAGACATCCGGATTTTCATCGATAATCTGCTGCGTCAGCTTCTTTTTGCCGAACTGCCGAGTCTCCATGAAATGTCGGTAGCTGTGATGCAGGACGAGGTCATCAAGCTCGGCCTGCCGCTCCGGGGATAACGACGCGTAAGCTGCGCAGCAATCGGCGATCAGGGTGTCCGCCCCCTCCGGCGGTGTCTCGACGCCGTATAGCAGCGTGTTCATCACCGGATGCTCTTTATAGGAGTAATCCGTATGCCAGCCGATGCCGTCATTATGGGCGCCGATCGGCCGCCCGTTCTCGGTCTTGTTGGACAGCAGATAGATTTCCGGATAGCCCGGCAATGTGAACTGCGTATGGGTGTGCCCCTCAGGCTCGCCGAAGGTTCGGACAAAGCGCATCAATTGATCCGGGGTGAGCTCCTGCCCCCGCACCAGCAGCGCGCCATGCGTCTGAAAAACGTCGACAAGAGCCTTCAGCGTTTCATCGTCGGCGCGCGCGATGTCGACGCCGGAAACCTCCGCACCAAAACCGCCTTTCAGCTTTGTTACATCCAAGTCGATGGTTGTCATGGCGCCTATCCTGTCTTTTCCCGAAGCTTCGGCGAGCGCGGCAGCGTGGTTTTTAACCCAAGCGCATAATCTATTGCTCTGACGATTAAGAGCTTTGACCAAGAGGCCTTGCGGCGTATCGTCGACAACTCGCTGTCTTTCGAACCGCTGCAGGACTGAAGGCTTGAGCACAACCGAAGCCGGCACGTCATCAGAGGAAGGTCTCTCGGTAAAGCCATTGACCCTCCGCACAGTGCTGCGCGACTGGGCGCCCTTCGTTCTGATCAGCGCCTTTTTCTTTCACGTGACCGCCGGCACCTTTGCGTCGCTCGGGGTCGCCTTGCCCTATATGATCGACGAGATGGGCTGGGCGTGGTCGGAAGCCGGTGCCGGATTCTCGCTCCTGGCGCTTATGGTCGGTTTGGCGGCGCTGCTGCCCGCCTGGATCATGCGGATATGGGGGACTGCCGCCAGCTATCTCGTCGGCGGGGTCTGTCTGATCATCGGTTTCTCCCTGCTCGCGACCACGACGGATCTGATCCAGTACTTCATCGGTGCGGCGCTGGTCGGGTTGGGCTTTCCGTTATCGGGGATCGTTCCCGGCACCCATTATCTGAACAACAAGTTTTCCGTCAAACAGCGCGGCACCATGGTCGGCGCTTATCTCATGATTGGCGGTTTGGGCGGCGTCGCCGGCCCGCTGCTGGTCGCCGGGTTCATTGAGACCACCGATAACTGGCGGGTGCACTGGTGGGCGGCCGTTGCGGTGACGGTTGCGTTGATGGTTCTGATCCTGCCTTATTTCCGCGCGCTCGACCGCGTCGAGGTTGAGAAAACCGATGATGAAGACGGCACTTCGGCCCCGACGGACATCACCGATGCAACGGGGAAATGGACCTATGGGCAGGTGCTGCGGACCGGCCAATACTACGTCATTGTCGCATCGATCACGATCATTCTGTTCTGCGGCACGACGGTGGCCAGTTGGGCGGTCACGCATCTCAACAATCTTGGTCTGGCGACCAGCGTCGCTGCCGGTGCGCTCAGCGCGCAGGCCCTGATCAACGCGCTATCCCGCGGCTTTGGCGGCGCCATGACCCGTTTCGTGAGCGCAAAATGGTTGCTGGTTTCCGGGGTTGCAGCGGCGATCGTCGGCAATGTTGCCCTGGCATTCGCCGACAATGCGATCATGCTTGCCCTTTTCGCCATTGGTGAAGGCTACGGGTTTGGCATGGTGTTTTTCGCAACGACCGTGCTGATCGTCGATTATTACGGTCGCGATATCTATCCCGAATTGCTCGGCACCAAGAATTTCATCACCACGCTGGCCATGCTCGGCCCGGTCTCGGCAGGCTTTATCGCTGAGCGATTTGACGGCTTTGGCATTGTCTTTATCGGCTATGCCAGCCTTCTGGTCCTGGTGCTGATCGCGGCAATCATGATGCGACAACCAACACCGCCCGATCAGGAAAGCGCGGAACCGACCGGAAGCCTGCCGCCCAACGCGGCATGAAAAGAAGCAACAACAGATAAGAGGAGTGAAGCCATGCCCGATGACCAAATCCAGCATCGCATCAGGCCAACGCGGCCGTTCTGGACGCACCTCGCCCTTCATGTGAAGGACATCGACAAGACGATCGCCTGGTACGAGAAATTTACCCATCTCAGCCTGCTGGCGCGCGGCGAGGATGTCCGCGGCTATAACGCCTGGATCGGCGATTCTTCGATCCCCGACGCCCCCTTTGTGCTGGTTCTGGCGCAGTTTTTTGAAGGAAAAGATCCGTTCGCCCCGGCTGAGCATGCGGTTCTCGGACCGTTCGCCCATATCGGCATCGAATTGCCGTCGAAAGAGATGGTCGATGAAGCCGCGGAAAAAGGGCGCGAGGCCGGCTGTCTTGCCTACGGACCGGCGCAGATGACCAAGCAGGTCGGCTATATCTGCTTTCTCAAGGACCCCGATGGAAACATCGTTGAGTTTTCCTTTGATCAGGGGATTTACGAGAAAGCGCAGGAAGTCTGGGGAGAGAAGGCCAATAGCGCCTAGCAGATCGATAAAGCAGGTTAGAGCGCCATGGCTGAAGAGACCCGTTGGGCACCCCGACGCGTCCTGATTACCGGTGCAGCCGGCACGGTCGGCAGCGTTCTGCGCGCCGGATTTCAGGGCCATTACCCGCATTTGCGCCTGACCGACATTGCCGATCTGGGCAGCGCCGCCGCGGGAGAAGAAATCGTCTATGCGGACATGCTGAGCGATGAGCAACTCGACGCCGCCATGCAGGATGTCGATTGCGTCGTCCATTTGGCGGGCGTTGCGCTTGAAGAGCCCTGGGAGCGCATCCTGAGCCTTGCAATCGACGGCTGTTTTCGCGTTTTCGACGCGGCACGCAGAGCGGGCGTAAAGCGGATCGTCTATGCCAGCTCGAACCATGTCATCGGCTTTCACCGCCGCGAAAAAATGTTGGACCTCAATGCTGAGTATCGACCCGACGGCCGCTACGGTGTCAGCAACGCCATCGGCGAGATGCTCGGGCGAATGTTTGCGGATAAGTACGGGATCAGCGTCGCCTGTATTCGGATTGGCTCATTCCGTCCGAAACCCGAAGACCGGCGCCAACTCAAGACCTGGATCAGCCATCGAGATGCCGTCCAGCTGTTCCGTCGCTGCATCGATCATCCGGACTATCACTTTCTTGTCGTTTACGGCGTTTCGGATAATGCGGAAAAAATCTGGGACAACAGCGCGGTCGACTGGCTGGGTTATGAGCCGGAGGACAATGCCGAAGACTTTCGCGAGAGTTTGATGCGCCAAGCTGATGATGAAGACCCGATCGCTCGTCAGTTCCACGGCGGCAGCTTCTGCTCGGACGAATTCGACGGCAAGCCCGATCAGATTGATTGACAATCATCGATATTGACCGTCTTACCGATTGCGCCCGTTCCGCTCTCCTCTGGGAGCAGCACTACCGGACCGCATGACCCGAAAAAAAGAGCCGGCGGGACAGCCGGCTCTTTGTTCCAATGCAATCGCGCAGAAGTTAGTAATTGTCGCTTCTGCCCGTATCCTCAACAAGGGTTATGATCGACGAGGCCATCAACTCCCGGCTCTCGAAAAGATCATCGTCGAGCACGCCTGAAACGCGCACAACATCTCCCTGCTCGATCTTTTGATATCCCTGATTGTCCATCGGGTTGTAAGTCATGTCGGCGGTATCGACGCGGACTTCGCGGGATCCCGTGTCAAGCGTGAATTCGCGGCCATCCACGCTTTCGACCATGCCGGTGTAATCAATCCCCGCGGTCACCACCGGAAGCGTGGCATAGGCATAGGTATAGGGATAATCACCCTCCTCATCAGCCGGATTGGCATAGAAATAGCTGTTGAGATCTTCAACATAGACGCTTGAGGCTTCAATCGTTGTGTTCTCGAACAAGCCATCATCAACCCGGCCATAAACGGTCACGTCGTCCCCTTCGAGCAGGCCGTATGCATCACCGTACCAATCCCAGTCATCCATTTCGACGGTGATAAGCCCCGAACCATAATCAAGCATGAAGCTATCGGCCTGTGCCGAAGCAACGATACCGGAAAGGCTGACCCAGCTTTCATCAGGTTTCGCGCGGGGGTTTTGCGCCTGGGCACTCAGTGCGGTGACAGCACCCAAGGCGAGGGCAATACTGCAGCTTCTGAGCAGAATGGTCATTTCTAAATCTCCCATTATTGTTTCGTCATTTCGAAAGCAAAGCCAAAGAGATCTGCCTTCAAATATCCAACACGATTCCGGTCATAGCGTTCCGATCAAGGGTCGGCACAATGTTGGCAAGAACAATGTTGGCAAGCACACAGTCTGCCACCCCTTCCGAGCCCGCGACGGATGAGAGGCCGGCCGCAGAACTCGGTGGATCAGAGGCAACGACGACACCGACCGTCTTCCCCATTCGGCTGCCGAGCGCTGTAGCCATGGACAAATAATACGAGCAGCCGAGAATAGAGCAGAACCAGCATCCAGACGAGTTTCGTCACTCTGCTGAATCATTCAGCCGATCTGGGCGCTGTTGGCTTCAAGACCTCGCATCAACACGCGTGGTCTCAAATCCCTTTCTAGGCGGCACTGGTCGCGTCTTCGGACCTGTTCACTGCACGCTTGGCAGCTGAGACGACGGTCAAAAGGCTCGTGCCATAGAAAATAAGGTCGATGCCGACGAGGAGGCCGAGAACCCAGAGCGCGGTCCCGGGCCAACCGGTCAGGATGAGTCCGCCGAGGAGAATTGAGAGGACAGCATTGAACAAAATCCAGCCCCAGCCGCTCGCCGGCCGCATCTTGAAGGCGAAATATCCCTTGATGAAGCCGGAAGCGACGAAGAAAGCGGCGAGAAATAGGGTCAGCGCCAAGATGCCCGGAACCGGAAAGATCAGTAACAGGGTGCCGGTCACCAGGCTCAAAAGTCCGAGAAAGAAGGCGGCGGCAATATGCGCGGCCTTGCGCGCCTGAAACGCCGTCACGCAACTGATCAGCCCGCTGGCAGCCAGCACCGCTCCGATGAAAATTTCCGCCGCCAGGCTGGCAAGTGTGGGCACAATGATCGCGACGATGCCAATCAGGATGCTCAACCCGCCGCCGATATAGAAGAGCCATTTATGGTCGCGAATTTCCTGGGCCGATCGCAGGGAAAGGTCAGCATCCATGATCGGATCGGCGATAGGGTTGGCGTCAGTCACGGAACGTCCTCCTGCAACAGGGCTCGAAGATTTGGCGCGGCACATGCCGTCCTGTGAGGAAAACGTCATCGCCCTGTTTCGGTTCCAATCCCGGTCTCAGTTGTCGATCACGCAAAACGAAAACCGGCGAGCCCTGTTTCTCACCCGCACATCCGGAGATGACGGCTTGGAAACCATGGCGTATCATTCTCGACATTGCCTCCGGCCTGCTGGCTTGGGTCGCAAGACCGGGGCGCCAAGGCCCGTCGACACGCGCTTTCAGAGGCATTTTGGGCGGCGGCCTCTCCCGACATCGCCGATCGGCGGCGTTGCCGCCTTACGCTGTTTTCGCTCACTGTGCCGCATCACAGATTACGGCCCGCTTGGTGGACAAAGAAAACCATTGCGGCGAAAGGTATGACGCTGATGGCGAAAAGGGCGCTGGTCAGGCCGATCAAATCTGCCAGAACACCGGCCATGACGGGTCCTGCTATGCTTCCCGCAGCGACCCAGATCAGCGTCGCCGTAAAGCCGAGCGATCCCCTGCCCGGAAACAGGCGCAGGCTCCAGAATGATAACAGCGCACTGATTGTCATGACCGCTGCTCCATGCAAGCCGGCCGCAACCGGCACGCCGGGCCATGTGCCCGGTGTCAGGGCAATCAGGATAAGAGAACTTGCGAAGGCAGCGAAGATGGCCGCGAGTAAACGGTCGCTGCCAAGGCGCGCTTCGATCCGGCCGGTTGCAAGCCCGACCAGACCGCACAGCCCGTAACTCACAAAGATCACCCCAGCCACCGTCCAGTCCGGAAGCCATAGCGGCGCGCGCGATGTCGCGACATGATCGGCGGCAAAGGAGAGGAACACGGCATTGACCAGTCCAAAACAGGTTGCCGCACTGTAAAGCGGGCCCGCCGCTTTCGGGAAAAGGCTCAACGCTGCGGCCGACGCATTCCGATGGGGAGGTCGTCGAGCCGGCACAGCGCGCCAGATGACGGGAACGGCAATCAGCCCCGCGACGGCAAAAATCGCCCAGGCCGAACGCCAGCTCACACCGCTAGCCGACACCCATAGCGCGAGAGCGCCGGCGATCGCCACGCCGATTGCTGTTCCCGTCGAAACCGCTGACAGGACATGCGCGCGCTTCGCCTCGGACAGGGCACATTCAGCGGCATCGTTGAACGGGGTCCAGCAAAAACCGGCACTTGCCCCGGCAAGCGTGATGCCTGCGGCGAGAGCGAGCGGAGTTTGTGCGACGGCGACGAGGAGGAACCCCGCAGCCGCAAAAAGCACGCCCATCGTGATCGGCAAACGCGGACCAAACCGGTCTGTCAGCCAGACAGTCATCACCAGCGCGCCCAGAAAGCCGCTAAAGCCTGACCCCGAAATCAGTCCCGCCTGCGTATCGGACAGCGTGAAGGCATCGCTGAAGCGGGGCAGGAAGAGGCCAAAACCCATCCGCGCCGGGCCAAAACTGATCGCCGTCGCAACCAGTCCCGCCGCCGCCAACCCCAGGGCGGATCGCCCATCGCGCCGGTCGGCGCGGCCGCCCTTGACGCCGGCACCCCAGCCCAGGCGGCGAAACATCTAAATGAAACCGAACGATCTCTCCGGTTCAGGAGTCGTCATGGGTCGCGGTGCCGGTGCCGTCCTGCGACTCTGTGTCATCGGCTTCGACCGCGCGGATAGCGTCGCGTACATCGGATAGCGACCGGTGCTTTCCACCAGCCATGTTTTCCTCGGTAGCCATTTGTAACTCCTCCGCATCGCATTGCATCGATCGCAGCACCCCGAGCTTCTCCCTTTTGGTGAGCGTATTATCGCGCACCACATCCATAGGCGTTGAGAAGTGGCGATAGGGATTGAGCATCATCGCCGCCAATCTGTCCGGGTCGTCGTTATCTTTCATACTTTCCTCACTGTCGCGTTTCGGCCTGAAAACTTGCGCGCTCGAAAGGCTCGGATGAGGATTGAGCCGAACACCGGCTATCAGAAGGAATGACGGCTCTTTTCATCGCTTGCGGGCTCAGCAGGCGCGGCGATAACAGGCGGCGCTATCGAGACGCTTCAGCGCCATGGCGTAACAGGCGGTCTGCAGGCTTTCACCGCTGCGTTCGGCCAGTCGGCTGGCACATTCGGCGGCCTGGCTGAGGGCGGCATCGAGCCTGTTTTCCGCTTCTTCAACAACCACCTCTCGGCCCGCCTTGCCGGCGAGCCATTCGTGATAGGACGCGACCGCCCCGCCGGCATTGGCAAGGATATCCGGCACCACCTGAATGCCGCGCTCGTGCAACACTGAATCGGCGCTACGGCATATCGCGTTATTGGCGAGTTCCAGGATCGCGCTGACCTTGATTGCCTCGGCGCATTCTGCATCGATTTGGCCGCCGAGGGCCGCGGGGATCAGCAGGTCGACATCAGATGTCAGCACGGCTTCCGCCTCGGCGCATTGCGCCCCCACCTCAGTGGCCAAATCCGCAAACTTCCTGCCATCTCGCTTGGCCGCGACGAGGGCCTGAACGTCAAGTCCGTCTTCATGGAAAAGCGTTGCCGATGAATCTGCAACCGCGGCAATGCAGAAGCCGGCATCATCCAGCCGCAAGGCGATTTGCGCGCCGACCTTGCCGAAGCCCTGGATCGCGACCCGGGTCTTCTCCGCTGTCAACTCAAGAGCGTCCTGCAGCTCCTCCAGAATTCGGAACCCGCCACGCGCCGTGGCCCCTTCGCGAAGCTTCAGCCCGCCCAAAGTGACCGGCTTTCCGGTCACCATGTGTGACGCGGAAAGGCCGGTGATCTGTTCATACTCGTCACGCATCCATGCCATCTCCGCCTCGCCATTGCCCATATCGGGCGCGGGAATGTCCTTGTCCGGACCGATATCGCGGGCAAAGGCGCGTACCCAGGCCCGGCACAGACGCTCACGCTCGGTTGGCGACAGATCGTCAGGATCGATAGCCACGCCGCCTTTGGCGCCGCCCAGCGGCAAGTCGACGAGGGCCATCTTCAGCGTCATTTTGAAAGCGAGGTCACTTACCTCATCGGCGTCGACGGCAGGGTGAAAGCGCAGCCCCCCTTTGGTCGGACCGAGCAGCGTTGAATGCTGGCAACGCCAGGTGCAGACATGATCGCGTGTTCCATCATCACGGACCAGGGTCAGCCGACGTTCAATAAGGGTTTCAGGCAAATTCATTCCCGTGAGCAGAAAGGGATCGACGTCAACCAGTGCGGTTGCATCGTCCAGCCGCTCCATTAATCCGTTAGCCATGAGAACCGGCGACCTTTACGTTTTCACTCGGAAAAAAACGAACTGACACGACCCAAGGGCCGGATCGCGACTTCGAAGCCGCGATTGTTGACAGTAACCAACGGGGATGGCGGACAAAGGTTCCGAAACGGGCTAGTCAGCGGGTCTAGAAGGACCGCAGAGCAAACACTGAAAGCAGAATGACGAGCAGTATCGCGCCGAGCAGAGCGCCGACCCGCCAAAGATAGGAACGACCCTCAAGCACGCTTTCCAGCCGGCGCCCGATCAAAAGCGTCAGGGCCGCCAACCCGTGGAAACGAATGAAGCGAGAGGCGAAAATTGCGCCGAGGAAAGCAAAGAAAGGATAGCCGAAGGCGCCGCTGCCCAATGTCGCCGCCTGCAGCGGAAGGGGCAGAAGACTGACGCTGAAGATCAGCCAGAACCCCGCTACAAGATTGCGGTCTTCCAGGTTTTCCGCGAATGCCCCCAGCCGGTCCTCGACCCCAAGCATTCGGGCAAGATCACCGCTCAGCGTCTCAGTGAAAAGCGCGCCGAGAGCGTAGAAGGTTGCCGAAGCGGCGAGACAGCCGACAAGCGCCGCTGTTGCGAGGCGCCAGGCGCGGTCCCGATGGCTGAGATAGGCTGGGACCAGAAACAGCTCGATCGGAAAGGGAACGATAGAGCTTTCCAGAAACCCCGCGACGGCGAGACCCCACAAGCCTTTCTTGCCGGCAGCCAGGCGCTTTGTGCCCTCTTCGATCCGCTGCCAGAGTTTCGATAAACTCATGGATGCTTCCTCGACCTGATCGTCGCTTTTGACCCGGCTTAAACGCAGGCCGCGACATGCCGGTTCCCCCGGGGAACGGAAGGGCTTGACGGCCGTTATCGTCTGAGTGCCACCGAAAGTGTCTCAGAAGCAGAAAATCTCATTCCGACAGGGAGTTATTCATGAAGCTTGAAGGCAAGACCGTCGCGATCCTCGCAACAAATGGTTTTGAACAATCCGAATTGTTCGAACCGAAACGAGCGCTCGACAAGGCCGGAGCGACCCCGATCATAGTCTCTCTCGAAGAAGGGGCCATCCGGGGCGTCAAAGGCCATGACTGGGCTGACAGCGTCGAGGTCGACCAGACCGTCGATACAATCGCGGCGGATCAGTTCGATGCGCTGGTCTTGCCCGGCGGCGTTTATAACCCCGACACGCTGCGACAGAGCGAGAAGGCTGTGGCGTTCATTCGCGCGATGGTCGCCGAGAACAAGCCGGTCGCCGCCATCTGTCATGGCCCCTGGCTGTTGGTCGAAGCGGATGTCTTACGCGGTCGTCGGGCAACATCCTATGGCTCGATCAAGCGTGACATGGTCAACGCCGGTGCCGATTGGGTCGATCAGCCGGTGGTCGTCGATAACGGCCTGGTAACCAGCCGCACTCCCGACGATCTCGACGAATTTTGCCGCGAGTTGATAGAGCAGGTGGGCGGCCAGCATGCTCAGCAAAGCAGTGCTGACCGGGCGACCGCCGGGGCTTCCTGACCGGCTGAGCTGAGTCAGATCAAGCTTCTCCATGCCGCCCTTGACCTTCCTCCGATGTCATGAAGCGGGAACCGTCATGCTCCGCCATCGTTGATAGACACACTGGGAGGCAGCAATTGCGGTTCCGTTCGATCCTAATCGGATCGGCCATGCCGTTGGGTGCGAAATTCGCGGTCAATGGCGCGAACGGAACGCCACAAGCTTTGCCTCTATCACCGGCACCACGCCGGGCATCAAGCAAAAGGAACGGGTCATGACAGAACGCGATGCTTATCGTCAGAAGATCGAGGCGAAACTCACCGAAATCGATGCTGAAATCACAAAGCTGAAGGCCAAGGCCCAAGGCGCAAAAGCCGATACGCAAATCGACATTGAACGGGAGTTCAGAGAGTTGCGCGAAAAGCGGGAGGAAGTGAGCGCGCGCTTGCGCGAACTTCAAGAAGACAGCGGTGACGCCTGGGAAGAGTTCAAGACCGGCGTCGAGAAAGCCTGGAGTGAGCTGGACGCGGCGATGAATCGAGCCAAGAACCGCTTTTCCTGACAATCGATAGCGGCTTGCTCCCCCGCAGTGAGCGAGCCCGTTAAGCAATGGCAGAAAGCCATAGCCAGCAGGCCACGCTGAAGCGCTCACTTGGGTGGTTGCAGCTCACCTTTTACGGCGTCGGTACCATTCTGGGTGCCGGCATCTTTGTCGTCATCGGCGAGGTCGTCGCGGAGGCGGGGCTGCTCGCGCCTATCGCCTATCTTCTGGCAGCCCTCCTCGCTGGCCTGACGGCGCTGAGCTATGCCGAAATGACCGCGCGGTTGCCGGAAGCCGGCGGCCCGGTCGCCTATAGCCGGGAAGCCTTCGGCAAACCGGCATTGTCCATCGGCATCGGCTGGACCCTGGCAGCGACCGGCATTGTCTCGGCGGCGACGATAACCACCGGATTTGTTGGCTATTTGCAAAGCTTTATCGCGCTGCCGCACTGGCTTGTGGTCAGTGCTTTGCTGCTCGGTCTCGGCGGCATTGCGGCAAAGGGAATTGAGGAAAGCGCCTGGGCGATGACCGCAACGACGCTGATCGGCATCGCTGCCCTGGTGTTCGTGATTTCCGTGGCCGGCAATGCGGGATTGGAAGCTCTTCCGAGGATCGGCGGCGCCATAGCGGAGATCGACCCCGGCGCTCTGACCGGTCTGTTCGGCGGCGCCATCCTGGCATTTTACGCCTTTATCGGTTTCGGCGATATGGCGATGACTGCGGAGGAGGTAAAAGGCGTCCGCCGGACCATGCCCCTCGCCATCGGCCTCGCCCTGTTGATCGCCCTGGTCTTCTACCTTTTGACAGTCACCGTGGCACTCGGCGTCCTGACGCCCTCGGATCTGGCGGCATCGGACGCACCGCTCGTCGCCGTGGTGGAAGCGAGGGGATTTGCCGGTTGGGCGGTCGGCATTCCCGCCCTTTTCGTCATCGTCAACGGCGCCCTTACACAAATCATCACCGCCACCCGGCTGTTCATGCATATGGGCCGCGCGCGGTCCGGCGCGCCGGCGCTGTTCGGTCATGTCCACCCGAAAACCGGCACGCCGCTGGTCGCAACCGGCGTCGTTGTCGCCATTGTGCTCTTGCTGGCGCTGACCGTGCCGCTCAAGGCGCTGGCCACGGCGACCAGCCTCTTGATCCTGCTGGTGTTCGCCTCGGTCCACTTGTCGCTGATCGTCTTGAAACGCCGCGATCAGCCGCAGGACGTGCCCAATATTCCCATTCTGATACCTTTCCTGGGCGCCGCGTTCTGCTTCTTGGCGGTAGCCGCACAAGCGTTTGACCTGTGGCACGGTTAGAGCGTTTTCGGATCATTCCGCCCCCCCTGCAAGTATCCTGTCGGCTGAGGCGGGGCGGGGTGCAGGGGTGGACCGGATCAAAAGCAAACGAAAATGCTCTGATCGAAACGGTTCCTCAGCCAGGTGAGGATACAGCCGGCAGCGCTTCTTCCAGTTGTCGTAGCGTCGCGCTCAGACTGCCCCCGGCGTCAATGCGATGCCAGCCGATGATGGCATCCTTGGCCTCCTGGCGCTTCGCAATTGTCGCGTCGGCATC
This sequence comes from uncultured Rhodospirillales bacterium, assembly GCA_964598335.1. Taxonomy (GTDB): domain Bacteria; phylum Pseudomonadota; class Alphaproteobacteria; order CAZRBL01; family CAZRBL01; genus CAZRBL01. The sequence goes on along the minus strand of CAZRBL010000005.1, from coordinate 31,256 downwards.
CGAAGCATCATCTGTGCGCTGCTGCACACGCGATATCCGTTCATCACGGCCGGCATCGAGCCAGAATCCGCTGAAGGGAACGGCATGGTCACGCGCCAGATTTTCCGCGGCGGCGCGACTTTCCGGATCGTTGAACACAGCATCCAGGATCACCGTTGCGCCCGAGCCGAGCGCTTCGCCGGCGGCGCGATACATGTCGGCATAGACCTGGCGCGACCGGTCCGGCGTATAGGCTTCCTCGGGCAAGCGCGCAAATGGATCGGCCCCCGCAGCAGCCTTGCGCAGCACATCCGAGCGGAGCACCAGCGGCAGGGTCGGCAGCTTCGGGGCCAAGGCAAAGGCGGCGCTGGTTTTGCCGGCACCGGACAACCCGCCGATAGCAATCAAGCGCGGGGCGGCTGGCGCCAGGAGTTGGTCGGCCAGCCGCAGATAGGCGACGGCCTCATTCGCCAATTCGTCTTCTTCTGCGTTTGTATTGTCTTGCGCTGCCGCCTGCTGGCTCGCGGCCACCTTGGCGCGGATCACTGCGCGCAAGGCCGCATAGGCGTTGAGCAGGCCGACGCCGGCGAAGTCTTCGATCATGACCAGACACACGGCAATGACGCGCGCCGCGGCCTGGACCTCGCCGCGATAGAGCAGATCCATCACAAGGAAGGCTAGGTCATAAATTGTGTCGGTCGTCGCCAGCGCGTCATCGAATTCCAGCGCGTCGAAAGGCTGGGGCCGGCCATCCAGATAGACCAGATTGCGCAAGTGAAGATCGCCGTGGCAACGCCGCAAATGGCCGTTGCGCGCGCGCTCTTGCAACAGATCATGGTGATCTTGCAGCCAGCTGTTTAATCCCTGACGCAATCGGTTGACCCGTTCGGCAGCGAACAGATCGGGGCGTTCGTCGAGCTCGGTGAGGCTTTCCTCGATCACGTCACCCAGGCTTGCTGCCCAGTCGCTTTCGCGCCGTTCCGATTTCTCCAGCAGCTCGGCAACCATGACCCCCAATCGGTCGGCAAGAGGCGCATCGAGATCGCCGCGGGCTGTCAGGTGGTCAAGTCGGGCGGATTCGGGAAAGCGCTCCATCACCACAAGCGGTTCGATGAGGTCGCCGTCAATACCGTCAAGATCATCTGCCGGCTGCGTCAGGGTAAAGCGACCATCGCGCATCACGACCGCCGCAAGTCCGAGATAAAGCCGATCATTGAAGCGGCGATTGATTGCCAGTTCCGTACGCGCCGCAGCGATGCGTTTTGCCTGCGTGGAAAAGTCCATATAGGGAAATTTTACAGGCTTCTTGAGCTTGTAGGCCCGTTTGTTCGCCAAGAAGACGACCGAGCCGTGCGTTTCCACCGTCTCGATGTGTTCGTCATCCGCAAGGCCAAAGGTTTCGGGACGAGCGAGAAACGCCCTTACCCGCTCATGACGATCATCGGCACTATCCCCGGTCATTGTTCACGCGCGGGCATGCAGAATTCCGGCCGCGCCATGTTGCCGCCGACGCTGATCGCGCCTGACGGCATCAAATCTTCCGCTTTCGGCATTCATTCTCTCGCGCCTCTGGTTCCTTCTACAGCCTTAATCAACGACGTTTCGGTTAGGCGGTTCCGGAACGTAGGGGGATGCATGGCGTTTAGCTAGGCAATGGTCTTCAATCACCTCTCGTCAGCGCCTTGAGCCAACTGAGCCATGTGAGCGATTTATGGCGGCGCATCGTCAAGCGCATGGACCCGGTCGTGTTTTTTGGCTCGGCCGCAGCAGTCGTCGGCTTTTGCATTTTTGGCGGCCTGTGGACCAGCAGCGCGGCGGCGGTGTTCGAATCTCTGCGCGAGAGGGTCGTCGGCGGTTTCGGCTGGTACTACGCGCTGGTGACCACGGCGACGCTGGTCTTTGTCCTCTGGTTGATGCTCGGGCGGTTCGCCAAGGTCAGGCTGGGACCGCCGGACAGTAAGCCCGCCTTCAGCCTGGCAAGCTGGTTCGCGATGCTGTTCAGCGCCGGCATGGGCACCGGTCTGGTGTTCTGGGGCGTCGCCGAACCGCTGCATCATTATGCTGCCCCTTTCCGGGCCGACCCGGAAACGCCGGCGGCGGCGCGGGAGGCAATGCGGTTCAGCTTCTTTCACTGGGGGCTGCATCCCTGGGCGATCTACGGCCTGCTCGGGGCGGCGATCGCTTACTTTCATTTTCGCCGAGATTTGCCGCTCGCGCCGCGCGCGCTTCTGTATCCGCTGATAGGGGATCGGATGCATGGACCGGCGGGTCAGGCATTGGACATTCTATGCACCGTCGGCACGCTGCTGGGCGTCGCGACGTCGCTCGGCCTGGGGGCGATGCAGATTAACGCGGGGGTGGCGATGGCCTTTGATCTGCCCCGGTCGGTGCCGCTGCAAGTGGCGATCATCGCCCTGATCACAGTGATCGCGACGCTTTCGGTGGTGGCCGGCATACAGGCCGGCATCCGCCGCCTTAGCCATATCAATCTCGGTCTGTCAGCCCTGCTTCTGCTGTTCGTGATCGCTGTCGGACCGACGGTTTACATCATCGAGACGCTGGTCGGGGCAAGCGCACTCTATCTCCAGCATCTGCCGGAGATGAGCCTTTATGTCAGCTTCGCCGGCAATAAGGAGTGGCAAGCGGACTGGACCTTTTTCTATTGGGGCTGGTGGATCAGCTGGTCACCCTTTGTCGGGATTTTCATTGCCCGCGTCTCCTGCGGGCGCACGATGCGGGAGTTCATGGCCGGTGTCTTGCTGGTGCCGACCCTGGGCACCTTTGTCTGGTTCGCCGCGTTCGGCGGCACCGGCCTCCATGGAGAGATGTTCGGCGCCGCGGGTCTGGCGGCAGACGTGCGCGACGAGGTCTCAATCTCTTTGCATGCTCTGCTTGGCGGACTGCCGCTCGCCACCTTCAGCCAGACCCTGGCGACGGTGGTCATCATTGTTTTCTTTATCACCTCATCGGATTCCGGATCCCTGGTGGACGACATGGTGACCTCCGGCGGCCATCCCCATCCGCCCAAGGCGCAACGGGTATTCTGGGCCACAGCGGAAGGTGCGGTGGCGGCGACGCTGTTACTGGTCGGCGGGTTACGCGCCATCCAGAATGCCTCGATTTCACTTGGCCTGTTGATGAGCGTGGTCCTGGTGCTTGCGGCGTTCGGGCTTCAACGCAGCCTCAGCCGGCACGAAAACCCGGCAAGAGCGCCATGAGGATCGCATGGACATAATCGACCAACCGGCGATCGGCTGGCCGCTGGTCGCCTTGCGGCTCGGTCTTGCGGCTGTGCTGGTCATACCGCTCGGCTTCGATCGCGAGTTGCGCGACAAGGCGGCGGGGTTGCGGAGCTATATGCTCGCATCCGTAGCAGCCGGCCTGTTCGCCCTGATCACCATCGAGTTGACCCGCGATCCTGCTATCGCCTCCTCCGCGGGCGGCAACCCGTTCTCTGTTGTCAAGGCAGTGGCCGAAGCAGCCGCTGTACTTGCGGCCGGTACCATGATCGCAAAAAAGGGCAGCATCATCGGTGTGACCACCGGTATCGGCTTATGGCTTGCTGCAGCTATCGGCCTTGCGGCAGGGTTCGGCGCCTATGGCATCGCTATTGCCGCGGCGTTCGGCGGGATCTTGATCGTGACATTGCTGCGGCTGATGGAGAAGCATTGGCTGAACAACAGCGAATAGGTCATTCACCTGCAATCCGCTGCTCCGTGACCGGACACCGCGCTTTTTGAACAGTTGGAGTCCCCAAAAAAACCTGTCCCACAGCCCCGGCCAGACCGGTTGCAGATGGCCTTAAGAGCCGGTGTCCGTCAATTCCTGCCGAAAACCCCCGGTCGCGTCGCGTTGAGCGACATCCCAGTAACGGTGCAGCCGCTTGCCGAGTGGCGAGGCTCTCTCTGCAAGAACGCGCGATCCCAGGCTCAAGGCGGTGCGCCTGCAATCGATCCGGCGGCGGTCGATCATCGAAAGCAGGCTCTGCTTATGACTGTCCGATAAGGATATTCCGTCCTCATTGAGCAGTTTACCGCGCAGGATTGCCAGATCGTGCTCATTGCCCAGAGCATCGGTCAGATCAGAATTCTCGTCATATCGGGCGCCTATCAGCTCGGGCCATGCATCACGAAGTAGCTTCATGTGTGCACCATGATACTTCTGACGTTTGCGCCATTCGTGAAAATTCGTTGCCGATGGCTCTTTCTCGGCATCCGATAACCTTCGGCGCGCGCGGCGATAGGTTTTTTTCATGCCTTTGCGCAGATCGGCGAAGACCAGCTTGTCGAGCGGCCAGCCGGCCATGCGCTTTCGCCCCTGTCGCAGCGCCGATTCCGCATCGGCAATGGCCTCGGTGACCGGCGGGTGGTTTGCCAATATGCTTTCTCTGGCATCGGCAAGCCGTTCGGCGAGCGTATCGAGAGCCGCCTCAGCGCCGGTTTCGTCCGCGTAATGATTGCGCAGGATGGTAACGGTTTCCAATTGCGCGTCGGCATCACGATAGGGCGCCAGCGCACGGCCTGTGTCACGAAAGAAGACGTTCTCGGCCTTGTAGCTGTCACCAAGGACGGGGCGAACCAGGCGCGCCAGTGCACGCATCTTTTTCAGGCGCTTGCGGATTTGATGCACGGTCTCGCCGGCGGAAAGCTTATCATCCGCAATCTCCTGCAAGGCGCGCTCGATCTGCTCCATACCCGCGCGGCGGACTTCATCGGCCGCTGGATAGCCGGGGGAAAGGCGGAATGCCATCGCATCAGGCTCCTGTGTATCCGACTGCCCTGTTCAGATCAGCCGGTCTGGTTTTTGCCGCCGGATTCTGGCGGTCGATAAGGATTGCAGCGATGAGGATGGACATCGCTTTGGATGAAGGCGGATGCCGGGTGACGCTGCTTGTGCAGTAACCATGTGGAATAACGAAAAAGGTCATCAGGCGTTCCGGCTTTTGCCCGGAAAAGCCGCCACTAGGCGATGCTGGGCCCCTCGGTTAACGGCGGAATCCGCAGGCGTTCGACGGACCGCATATGCCGTTGCTGCGTGATACGCCAGCGAAAGAAGCGTCCTCATGCGCTGTAGCTTCGCGCGCCGGAATCCCGGCTGATGAGGCGGGGGAAGCGCCAGAACATAAATGGCCCGCGAGCATGTGCGGGATCTTCCGCCGTTCTGAAACGTTGGCTTACTGGAAAGGTTTGAACGGAACGCGCGGAGTCTTTGACTTATGAAAGACGATAGCTATGGCGACAAACGCAATTTTGACCGTACGCCCGAGCCGAAAGCATCGGCGGACCTGGGCAAGTCCTCATCTGAGCGCCCCATTTTCGTCATTCAGGAGCATGATGCGTCGACGCATCACTTCGATTTCCGCTTGGAAATCGACGGTGCGCTGAAATCCTGGGCGGTGCCGAAAGGTGTGTCCACCGACCCGCGGGAAAAACGGCTCGCCATTCCAACGGAAGACCATCCGCTCGATTATGCTGATTTCGAGGGCATCATTCCTGAAGGAGAGTATGGGGCAGGCCGCGTTATCGTTTGGGATCGCGGCGGCTATGAAAATATCACCGAGAAGGACGGCGACATTCAGCCGGCCTTGGAGGCTCTTGCGGACGGCCATTTGCTCGTTCGACTGCATGGGCAGAAAGCGCAAGGTGGCTACGCGCTGCAGCGCACCGGCGAAGATGAAAACCCTCGCTGGCTGCTGGTGAAAATGGACGATGAGGAAGCAGACGCCCGGCGCAACCCGACGTCGACAGAGCCCAAATCCGTCCTGTCCGACAAGACAATCGAGGAAATTGATAACGGCGTCTAAGCCGACCCGCGTGCGCGGTGCTCAAAACAGAAATGTTACGAGAGTTTGGGCAACAGGAAGGATGACAGGTATCGAATGAAGCGCTCGCTGGGGAAGACGGCATTGAAAGATGAGGAAAGGCGGAGATTGGAACAATCGCCGGCGCCTGATCATATCCAGCCGCAATTGGCGACCTTGACCGATAAGCGCTTCTCCGATCCCCAATGGATTTATGAACGCAAATATGACGGCGAGCGTATTGTCGCGATCGTGGACAAACGCGGCGCAAGCCTGAAGACGCGCAATGACAAGTCGGCCAACGCCGCATACCCCGAGATCGTCGAGGCCTTGAGGCGCCAGGCTGCGGAGGATTTCATCGTCGATGGGGAAATCGTCGCCTTTGACGGTGCCTTGACCAGTTTCTCCAGATTGCAACAGCGGATGCAGATCAAATCAGAAGTCGCGGCGCAAGAAAGCGATATAGCCGTCTTTTACTACCTCTTCGATATTGTCCGACTTGATGGTTACTGCCTTGAAACCTTGCCCTTGCGGCGACGCAAGTCACTTTTGAGACAGGTTTTCGCCTTTGACGATCCGATCAGATTTTCGGCGCATCGCAATGGTCAGGGCGAAGCGTTATTTGAAGAGGCGTGCAAAAAGGGCTGGGAAGGGGTGATCGCGAAGAACGCGCAGTCGACCTATCACCATAAACGCTCTCGCGACTGGCTGAAATTCAAATGCTTCAAGGGCCAGGAATTCGTGATCGGCGGTTATACCGAACCCCATGGCGACCGCCTCGGCTTCGGAGCATTATTGCTCGGATACTACGACGATGAGGGCGAATTGCGTTATGCCGGGCGTGTCGGGACCGGCTTCGACGATGATGAATTACGCGCACTGCACAAAAAATTCCAGCAATTGGCAACAGAAAACAGCCCGTTTCACGATGATGTCGTCGACAAGGAAACGACCTGGCTGAAGCCGACTTTGGTCGCCGAAATCGGTTTTACCGAATGGACCCGGGATGGCCGCTTGCGGCATCCCCGGTATCTCGGGCTCAGGCGCGACAAGGCTGCCAAATCCGTCGTCAGGGAGGAACCCTGATTTGAGCGGCTCGCGGATATTGATGGATGTCGACGGACACAGGGTTGAGGTATCGAATGCCGAAAAACTCCTGTTCCCGAAAAGCGGCGTAACCAAATCCGCACTCGCCGAGTATTATCGGCGCATCGGCGAAACGGCGCTGCCTTTCCTGAAAAACCGCGCATTGACGATGCATCGCTTTCCGGACGGGATCGAGCAGAACGGTTTTTTTCAAAAGGACGCGCCGGACCATTTTCCCAAGTGGATCGAGCGCGCAATCCTGAAGAAAGAGGGCGGCGAGACTGCCTATGTTGTCGCAAACTCTGTAGCGACCCTTGTGTACCTCGCTGATCAGGCGTGCATCACGCCGCATAGTGCGCTGTCGAAAGTCGATAAGCCTGACAATCCTGACCGTCTGGTTTTCGACCTTGATCCTGCAACTGATGATTTTGCCGAGGTACGCTGGGCGGCGCTTCAATTGCATGATTGTCTTAATACGCTTGACCTCTCTTCATTCGTCAAGACCACCGGCTCCAGGGGATTACATGTGGAAGTCTTCCTCGATCGTTCGGCGTCTTTTGACGAGACGCGAGCCTTTGCCAAAGCGGTCGCGAAGGAATTGGTTGATCGGGCGCCAGAGCGTTTGACGATTGCGCACAGAAAAGACCAGCGCGGCGCTCGTGTCTTCATTGATTACCTGCGAAACGCCTACGGGCAGACCGCTGTGGCGCCCTATGCCGTCCGCGCAATCAGCGGTGCGCCGATCGCAACGCCGCTGGACTGGCGCGAAGTTTCCAACGCATCGCTCTCGCCCCAGCGATACCGCATCGATAATATTTTCAGGCGACTGGGTCAGAAGAATGATCCCTGGTCGAATTTTTTCGAGCACCCAGCCTCGATCCGCGAAGCCATGGCGAAGTTAAAAGCCAGCGTCTCATGAAAACCCGGCCGCGATGGCGCGACAAGCTGAACGCACCATGGCTTGCCAATGACCGCGCCCACCCTCTCGCCCCGTGAACATCTTTGCGGAGGTCATCCGGCTCGCAATGCTGAACGGCGTCAACGCCCCACCGCCCGAAACCAGCCCGGCTCGGCAAATCGGTGACCCAGTCCGCATCAGACTGACAGCACAGAGCGCCGCTCCTCTTGCCATCCATTGCCGCTGCCGTGATAATGCGACTTGCAGCTTGGGGTATCGCCCAGTGATCGCTCTTCGCAATCAGAACGGACGGATTTTATGGTTCAATGGCCTGTACCGGCCTACCATCAAGATGACGGACATTTCGGGTTCGAGGTAACCATTCGCTATGCCGATGCTCTTTTCAAATCATGGATGGAGGTCCATCCGGGCGGCATGATCGAGATGAAGGACGATGAACCCATTGCCGCTGACTTGCCGATCCGCAGCGATAAACGAGCTAATGGGCTGCAGCTACTCCAAGACTCAGACGCGACGCATGACTGAAACGACCGATTATCAACCGCTCTTATCGTCGATCGCCTTCAATGATCGCGGGCTGGTGCCGGCGATCGCGCAGCAGCATGATACGGGGGAAGTGCTGATGATGGCATGGATGAATGAGGCGGCCTTTATCGAGACCGTGACCACCGGGCGCGTCTGCTATTGGTCGCGATCGCGTCAGAAGCTCTGGCGCAAGGGTGAGACCTCCGGCCATGTGCAAAAGCTGATCGAAGCGCGGGTCGACTGCGACGGCGATACGGTTCTGGTGCTGGTCGATCAAACCGGCGTTGCCTGTCACACCGGCACCCGAACCTGCTTTTTCCGGCATAGCGAGGGCGGTGCATGGGCCGAAAGCGATGAAGGCTATCAGCCGCCCCTGACTGACGGTTGACGGTATGGCTTTCGCGTCGCCCGTGCTGGTGCTCGGCGGCGCCCGGTCGGGCAAGAGCCGCTTCGCCGAGGGGCTGGTGCTGAAGGCAACGGCGCGCCCGATCTATCTCGCCACCGCGACCGCCGGCGATGCGGAAATGGTCGAACGCATCGCGCGGCACAAGGCCGACCGCAGCGCGGCGTGGCGGGTGATAGAAGAACCGCTTGATATTGCGCAGGTCATCAATAGCGAGGCGCGCGCAGATGGCGCCCTGCTGATCGACTGCCTGACGCTGTGGCTGAGCAATCTGATGGCGGCTGACCGCGCGCTTGATGTCGAAACGCAGCGCCTGATTGATGCTCTATCGCGGGCCGAAGGCATGGTCGTGTTTGTCAGCAATGAAGTCGGGCTCGGCATTGTGCCCGAAACCGCGCTGGGACGCCGCTTTCGCGATGAGGCCGGCCGGCTTAACCAGGCGCTCGCCGCAATGGCGCAACAGGTCGTCTTCATGGCCGCGGGCCTGCCGATGGTGCTCAAGGGCCCTGCCCCATGACCGCGATGGATCGCTGGCACGAGGAGATTGCCGCAGCGCTTAACGCGGCGCCGACGCCCGACAGCCAGGCCCGCGACGCCGCACAGGCGCGACAGGCAATGCTGACGAAACCGGCCGGCTCGCTCGGCCGTCTCGAGGAGCTGGCGCTTTGGATGGCTGCGTTGCAGGGCCGCGAAAAGCCAGAGATTACAGCACCGCGCGCTATCCTCTTCGCCGGCAACCATGGCGTCGCCGGGCGCGGCGTCTCGGCCTATCCGGCCGATGTGACGGCGCAAATGGTCAGAAATTTCGAGGCCGGCGGCGCCGCGATCAATCAGCTTTGCACGCTGCACGGCATCGATCTGACCATCATCGAGATGCGGCTGGAGACGCCCAGCGGCGATATCGTCACCGAACCGGCGCTGAGCCCCGAGGCCTGCCGTGACGCTTTCGAGCGGGGGCGCAAGAGCATCGCCGAGAAACCCGCCGATCTGTTGCTGCTCGGCGAGATGGGGATCGGCAATACCACGGCGGCGGCGGCGTTGTGCGCGGCGCTGCTGGGCGGCGGCGGCGATTGGGCCGGGCGCGGCACCGGGCTGGACGATGCCGGACTTGCGGCAAAGGCGGCCGTGATCGACCACGCGCTCAACCGCTTCCGCAAGACCGGAGAAGGCGGCCCGCTGGCTGCCCTTCGGCATCTCGGCGGCTATGAGATCGCCGCACTCAGCGGTGCGATCCTCGAAGCCCGTCTGCGCCTGATCCCGGTCCTGCTGGACGGCTTCACCGTCACGGCAGCCGCGGCGGTGCTGTTCGCCATCGATAACCGCGCGTTGCAGCATTGCCGGGCAGCCCATCTTTCCGCCGAACACAGCCATGGCCGACTGTTGCAAATGCTCGATCTGCTGCCGCTGCTCGATCTCGATCTTCGTCTCGGCGAAGCGTCCGGTGCGGCGCTCGCCTATCCGCTTTTGCAGGCGGCGCTTGCCGCGCATAACGGCATGGCGACCTTCGCCGAAGCCGCGGTTGATCGGCGTCCCGATGCTTAGACGCCTGACCGAAGACATCGCCGCCGCCGGCATGCTTCTGACCCGTCTGCCGGGCTTTGCTGCGCCTTTCCGTGACAAGCCGCCCGATCTGACCCGCAGCATCTGGGCCTATCCGCTGATCGGCGCGCTGATCGGCGGGATCGGTGCAATCGTTCTGCTCGGCGGCGATGCCGCGGGTCTGCCGCCAATGCTCGGCGCGGGGCTGGCTATCGGCGCGCAGCTTCTGGCCACCGGCGGTTTTCACGAAGACGGGCTGGCCGACACTGCCGACGGCCTTGGCGGCGGCAGCGACGCGCAAAGAAAACTGGAAATCATGCGCGACAGCCGGATCGGCAGCTATGGCACGCTGGCATTGCTCATTGTCATCGGCCTGCGCTGGACGGCAGTTGCGAGTCTGCCGGCGACTGAAGCCGCTGCCCTGCTGATCGCTGCCGGCGCGCTGAGCCGCGGCGGCATACTCGTCGCGCTCGCGACCCTCAAGCCGGCACGGCCCGAGGGAATGGGCGCGGTAGCGGCAAACCCGAAGCCGATCACCACCGCCGCCGGTTTACTGATTGCTCTTACTGTGACCATCGCATCCCTGCCCTGGCCGCTTGCCCTTGCGGCAGCGTGTATTGCCCTGCTGCCGCCCTTGCTGACAGCAGCCGTCAGCCGCAGACAGATCGGCGGTTATACCGGCGACGTCCTCGGCGCCGCCGCGGCCCTGACCGAGACCGCTGTTCTGATCGCCGTCGCAAGCGCCGCCTTGCGGTCACTGCTCGGGTAGTGGGATAAATTCATCATCGCCGGGAACGGCCGGGAAACGCCCGTCGCGCCAATCGGCTTTGGCCTGTTCGATGCGCGCTTCGGAGGCCGACACGAAATTCCACCAGATATGGCGCCGTTCGCTCAGCGCCGCGCCGCCGATCAGCATCACATGCGCCTGATCAAGTGCCCGCAGAACCGGCGCACCCCCCTCTCGCAGCACAGCCATGGATCCCGCTTCGACGACCTGATCGCCGAGTTGCACGCGCCCGCTGACGACATAGACCGCGCGTTCCTGATGCTCTTCAGGCATCGCCAGATCGCTGCCTGCGGGCAGCTTCAGCTCGCAATACAGAGTCGGCGAAAACACCGCGACAGGAGATGTTGCCCCATAGGCAGTTCCGGCGATGACGACGATGTCGACATTATTGCGGCGCAGGCGCGGGATATCGGCCCGCCGATAATGATCGAAACGCGGTTCAACCTCCTGATCCGCCAGCGGCAGCGCCAGCCAGGTCTGGATCCCATGCATGTGCATCGAGCCGTCACGCTTATCCTCGGCAGTACGTTCAGAGTGAACAATGCCGCGACCGGCGGTCATCCAGTTGACCGCGCCGGGCTCGATCGCCTGAACGATGCCGAGGCTGTCCCGGTGGATGATTTCGCCGTCGAACAGATAGGTCAGGGTCGACAGGCCGATATGCGGGTGCGGGCGGACATCCATACCCTGCCCCGGCGCCAGCCGGGCCGGCCCCATCTCATCGAAAAAAATGAACGGACCGACGGTGCGCCTCTTGGCAAAAGGCAGAACACGGCGGACGGTGAAACTTCCGAGATCACGTTCCCCTGGCGTGATAATCAGATCGATGACATCGGTCATGGGTAGGTTGTCCTAAATGGCGAGCCGCGCGTGCCGATTGAGCAGCGCTCTGGCGACGCTATAGCCGGTTAAAAGCGAGGTCTTCGGGTTCAGCGGCGAGGGATAACCCGCCAAGCTGATGTCGAAATAGCCTGCCTTGCCGCGCACGGAAACCTCATGAATGTTGTCGTCGAGCGCCGGATCGGCGACAAGCTCGACCCGGGTGGCCTCGAAACCGAGCCCGGCAAGCGCCACGGTTGCGGCGACATTGACATTTTTCGGATAATCTTTCGCCGCCGCGCGGGCGGTTCCCCGATAGAACACCGTCGGCTCGATCAACCCGGCAAGGTCGAGCTGCTGCTCGGCCGGGCTGCCGCGCCAGGCTTCCGGCGGCTTGCGGCATCGATAGGTAACGCTGTCGAGACCGGCAAGCCGTGCTGCAGCAAGCGCGTCGATGCCGCCGATCGCTCCCGACGGCAGGGCAAGCTGCGCCCCGCCTTGCTGCGCTGCCGTCATCAACGCCTGTTCAAGTGTCGCATCGGCCAAAGCCCCGGAAGAGATCACGATCAGGTCGATACCGGCCTGCAAGATCGCCGGGCCGAGCTCGGTCAGGGCCTGATGGCCGGCACATTCGGCAACAGCGTCGGGTTTCAGCGCAATCAGATCCTCAAGGCGGTCGACCACCGCAACATCGAACCCTTGCAATACCTCTTGTGCTGAGGCGGACCTTCCAGGCTCGCAGAGGGTAACAAGCCCCGCTGGGTCAGCGGGCGCGCCGATGCCGTCGAGGCAGGCGCGCGCAACGGCGCCATAGCCGATCAAGCCATAAAGCGGCATGACGCGCTATTCGCGCCCTTCCTCCGGCGGCATTTCGCGCAAACGATCCGGGTGCGGCATGCCGATCGTATTGAAGCCGGCGTCAACATAGTGGATCTCGCCGGTGACGGCCGAGGACAAATCGCTGAGCAGATAGAGCGCCGAGCCCCCGAGTTCGTCGAGCTCGATGCTGCGGCGCAGCGGAGCATGATCACGGTTGAACCGATAGACGTCGCGTGCACTCCCGATGGCCGAACCGGCCAGGGTTCGCATCGGACCGGCTGAGATCGCGTTCACGCGCACGCCCTGCGGCCCAAGATCGGCGGCAAGATAGCGCACGCTGGCCTCCAGCGCCGCCTTGGCGACTCCCATGACATTATAATTCGGCATCACGCGCGCCGCGCCGAGATAGCTCAGCGTCAACAAGCTGCCACCCTGCGGCATCAGCCCGAGGCAGCGTCGTGCCAGCGAGGTGAAGGAATAGCAGGAGACATGCATGGTGCTGAGGAAATTCTCCAGCGTCGTATCGACATAGCGGCCCTTGAGCTCCTCCTTGCGCGAATAGGCCACGGCATGAACGACAAAATCGATCGTCGGCCAGTTTGCCGCTACCGCATCAAGCACACGATCCAGCGACGCTTCGTCCGAGGCGTCGCATTCGGTGACAAGCTCCGCGCCGACGGACTGCGCGAGCGGCTCGACGCGACGCCGAAAGGGCTCGCCCTGATAGGTGAACGCCAATTCGGCGCCCTGCTGATGCAAGGCCTGCGCAATCCCCCACGCAATCGAATGATTATTGGCCACGCCCAAGATCAGACCGCGTTTGCCGGCCATCAGGCCGTTAGCGTTGGTTTGCGTGTCGTCTGAATCAGTAACGGTCGGCAATCGAGAGACAATCGGCTCAGCCATCAATCAGCCTGCCCCAGAATAAGTGTCGCATTGGTCCCGCCGAAGCCGAAACTATTGCTCATGGCGAGCTGAAGGTCATCGATATCGGTCGATTTCTGAACGATCGGAAAATCGGCTGCCTCCGGATCGAGCGTTTCGATATTGGCGGAACCGGCGACAAACCCGTCCTGCAGCATGAGCAGGCAATAGATCGCCTCATGCACCCCGGTCGCACCCAGTGAATGGCCGGTGAGCGATTTGGTCGAGCTGATCGGCGGCAGATCGTCACCCAGCACCTCGCGGATCGCGGTCAGCTCTCGGATATCCCCGACCGGCGTGCTGGTACCGTGCGTGTTGATATAGCCGACTTTCCGCTCCTCGCCGAGCGCCGCCATATCGTCCAGTGCCAATTTCATGCAGCGGACGGCGCCTTCCCCTGAGGGTTGTACCATATCGTAGCCGTCAGAATTGGCACCGTAGCCGAGCAGCTCGCCATAGATATGGGCGCCGCGCGCTTTTGCCCGCTCCATTTCTTCAAGAACGACGACACCGGCGCCGCCGGCGATCACGAAACCGTCGCGCTCGGCATCATAGGGGCGCGACGCTGTCTCCGGCGTCGCGTTATATTTCGAGGACAGCGCACCCATGCCGTCGAACAGGACGGACAGAGTCCAGTCGAGCTCCTCGCCGCCGCCCGCGAAGACGATATCCTGCTTGCCCCATTGGATCATCTCGGCGCCGTTTCCGATGCAATGCGCACTGGTCGAACAGGCAGAGCTGATGGAATAGTTGACACCCTTGATCTCAAACGCGGTCGCCAGCGTGGCAGAATTCGTGCTCGACATGTTGCGCGGCACCATATAGGGACCGACGCGCTTGGGGCTCTTTTCGCGCGCGATCCGCGCCGCTTCGACGATATTGCGCGTCGACGGTCCACCCGATCCCATGATGATGCCAGTGCGCTCATCGCTGACCTCGGCCGGTGTCAAACCGGAATCGGCAATCGCCTCACGCATGGCCACGAAGTTATAGGCGGCGCCGTCTCCCATGAAGCGCAGCCATTTCCGGTCAATCTGTTCTTCGAGGTCGATTTTCGGCGCTCCGTGGACCTGACTGCGGAAGCCCATCGCCGCATATTCCTGTGCGGCGACAATGCCGCTGCGGCCGGATCGCAGGGAGGCGACAACGGTTTCCTTGTCATTACCGATCGGGCTGACAATGCCCAGCCCGGTGATCGCGACCCTCCTGCGCGTCATGTCTCTTCTCCATTCCCCTGAGGATCTGAAAACAGGCCGACGCGCAGATCACCCGCCTCATAGATCTGCTCCCCGTCCATCGTGACGGTGCCGTCGGCTATGCCCAGGATCAGCTTGCGCTGAATGATCCGTTTGAAATCGAGGCGGTAGGTGATCCTTTCGGCCGTCGGCAGCACCTGGCCGGCGAATTTCACCTCGCCCACGCCCAAGGCGCGCCCGGCGCCCTGAAGCCCCAGCCAGCCGAGAAAAAAACCGACCAATTGCCATAGCGCATCGACGCCGAGACAGCCGGGCATCACCGGGTCATCCTGAAAATGGCAGTCGAAAAACCAGAGGTCGGGTTTGATATCGAGTTCAGCTATCAGCGAGCCCTTTCCGGACGCACCGTCTTTCTCGCCGATATGCGTGATCCGGTCGATCATCAGCATCGGCGGGAGCGGAAGACGCGGACCGTTCGGACCGAACAGCTCGCCGCGACCGCAACGCAGCAGATCCTCCAGATCATAGGATGTCTTCTGAACAAAGCTGGACAGTGTTTCAGCCGTCAAACCGGTGCCTCGCAGCGTTAGTGGGTAATCCAATCATCGGCCGGCGCGCCGCAAGCCTGAACTTGCTCACCCCTGTCAAATGGGGTGCGAGGGCGCTGTCTAAAACCGTCATGGTAAGAGAGAAAACTGTCCAATGCGACTGAAACGGCTGACCGACTTGATGATTTTCGACTTGCGACCCGTTTTCTCCGCAGTCAACAATACCATGTAAGCTAACAGAATCAGTCATCTGGTCCGTATCCCGAGTATGCAAATCGCATCATGACAGCACCGACGAGAGAACAAAATCGTCCCTTTGCGCCGGTCTTGAACCGGTTGCGCGATGCGGGTTTGCGACCGACACGACAACGCCTTGCGCTGGCGCGACTGCTGTTCAGCGGCAGGGACCGGCATGTCACGGCGGAACAATTGCATGCAGAGGCCACCGGCAGCGGCATCAAGGTCTCGATGGCGACGGTCTACAACACGCTCCACCAGTTTACCGCGGCGCACATGTTGCGCGAGGTCGTTGTCGAAAGCGGCCGGTCCTATTTTGACACCAATACCGGCGCGCATCACCACTTCTACTACACCGGAAGCGGCGAACTGGTTGATATCCCGAATGAGCAAATCGGCCTGTCGCATCTGCCGGCCGCGCCGGACGGTACCGAAATCGACAGCGTCGACGTCATCATCCGGCTTAACGGATCGAAAGACGCCGGCTAATCGCCGCCCCACAGAGCGGCTGACGGCACCCAGCCCGCGACCGCACCGATTTCAAGCCGGCACCAACCTTCCGAGCATTCATCCAGATCGCCGATCACCCCGGGTGACAACCGCGCCCGCGCCATGGCGTCATCGCGCGGTTCGGACCGCAGAGCGACCGGCTGCTCGGCGATCACCAGAGCGGTGCGCCTGCTGGTCAGCAGATTGGTGTGGACCCAGCCCTCCGTGCCGAATGGATCGATCACCCGGCGCCAGACATCGAAGCGCGCCATCAGAGCAACCGGCCAGTCTTCGCGCAAATAGGTCCAGACGATCGGATAGCCCCGCCCCGGCCCGGCGCGCAGGTTCACCCGGTCGCTCGACAGGCTGGCAAATTGTTCCCGGTCTGCGGGCGGCGGCAGAATTTCTGTTTTTTCCGATGCGCTTGGCGCGCTCACGCCCCAAAAGGGCACAAGCAGCAGAGCGATGACGACGCGGCGCAATAGGCGGCCATGTCCCGCAGCCCTGGTCCGAACCGCATCTGTCATCGAGGCTCGAACGCGGTGTCGATATCGCTTTCGGGGTTGAGCATGGCACGGCTCTGCGGCTAACCGAATAAGAAGGAACACGGCTGACCTATCACAGCCTTGCCTCCCCCGCCAACAAGGTCACATTGCCCCTATGCCCGCCAGCGGAAACCCGACCATCATCGTCACCCGCAAGCTGCCCGAAAGCATTGAGCAGCGCATGGTCGAGCTGTTTGGCGCCAAGCTGAATGAAAGCGATCAGCCCTTCAGCCGCGAGCAATTGATCGAGGCGGTACAACGCGCCGACATTCTGGTTCCCACCGTGACCGACCAGATCGACGCCGGGATCATCGACGCCGCCGGTCCACAGCTCAAGCTGATTGCGTCTTTCGGCACCGGCACCGATCATCTCGATCTGGAAGCCGCCAAAGCCCGGAAAATCATCGTCAGCAACACACCCGGCGTGCTGACGCAGGATGTCGCCGATACGGTGATGGCGCTGATCCTGTCGGTCTCACGGCGCTTGGGTGAAGGCGAACGGCTGGTCCGCAGCGGTCGCTGGTCCGGCTGGGGACCGACAACCATGCTCGGCCACCGCATCGGCGGCAAAAGGCTTGGAATTATCGGGCTCGGACGCATCGGTCAGGCGGTGGCGCATCGCGCCCGCGCTTTCGGCATGAAGATCAACTATCATAACCGGCGTCCGGTTCATCCCGAGATCGAGGCCGAGCTGAAGGCAACCTATTGGGAAAGCCTCGACCAGATGCTGGCCCATATGGACATCGTCTCGGTCAACTGCCCGCACACGCCGGCTACTTACCACCTTCTCTCAAGAAGACGTCTCAAGCTATTGAAAGAAGACGCTATTCTTGTGAACACATCGCGCGGCGGCGTGGTCGATGAGGAGGCCCTGGCGGACTTGCTCGAAGCCGGACAGCTCGCCGGCGCCGGTCTCGATGTCTATGAGCATGAACCGGAAATCGAACCGCGGCTTTTGAAACTCGAAAATGCAATGCTGCTGCCGCATATCGGCTCGGCCACCCAAGAAGGCCGCCTTGCCATGGGCGAGCGCGTGATCATCAATATCCGCGTCTTTCTGGACGGCGAACGCCCGCCCGACTGGGTGCTTGAGCAATATACGGGTTGAGCATCCGTGCAGGGCTCAGACGAACGCCCGTCCTGCATACATGAAGGTCGCAAAGCGCGGAAAACCCTCATAGCGCTTGGTCAGCCCGTCGAGCTCGAAACCGGCATCGGTCAGCAGGCGGTCGATCGGCCGATTCAGATGACAGCCACCGCAGACCAGCTTCTGCAGCGGGTTCAAGACCTGTTGTTGCGCCGCCACGAAGCCGTCCGGGGCCAGTCCGTGCTCGACGAAATTGAGGGCCGCCCCCGGCTTCAGGACACGACGGATTTCCGCCAGCGCTTGCTGCGGATCGGCGAGGCTGCAAATTGTCCAGGAGCTGACCGCGCTGTCAAAGCTGTTATCGTCGAATGGAAGCGCCTCGCATTGCGCTGCGCTTAGGGCAATAGCCCCGTCCGCCCGTCTTTGCGCCAGCCGCAGCCCGGCGACGGCAGGATCGATGCCGACAAGGCATTCAGCCCGATCGTAAAACGGCAGGCTGGGCGCCGAACCGATACCGATTTCCAGCACCCGGCCGGTCGCCGCGCCGCAGATGCGGCGACGATAGTCATCGAACAACCGTCCCCGCATGCCGTAATGAAACAGCAACGGCAGTATGCATTCACTGTAGAAAGCCATCGCGTTGACTTTGCCGCGTCAGGCTGTCAGGTGAAAGCCATGATGATGACGACCGCTAAAGCGCTCTGGTGGCGCGGCGACAATCCGCCCGGCTGACCCTCCCTGCCGCGGCGCAATTCTGCGCGGTGCCGTCTCTTCCCGAACGTTTTCCATCATCGCGCGCTGAGCGACGCGGCCGCTTTTGATTGATGACGTTCAAGGCTGACAGCAGCATGATTCAAGCGCTCCGCTACACCACCCCCTGCGGCATCACCGTAGAGCGGCAACAGATATCGAACCCTTATGAACAGGGCGTCGCGGCGCTTTGCAGTCGGCTCGACACGCAGCGCGGCGTGGTGCTGACCTCCGGCTTTGAATTTCCGGGACGCTACAGCCGTTTCGCAATGGGCTTTGCCGACCCGCCGCTGCAACTGACCAGCCGTGGCCGCAAATTCGCCCTCGAAGCGCTGAACGGCCGCGGCGCGGTATTGCTCGGCGGTCTGTTGCCGGCATTGCGCGCCGCCGATCACCTGGTCATCGAGCAGGTTTCCGAAAACCGGATCACCGGTGCCGTCAAAACGGCGACCGGCGATTTCAGCGAGGAAGAACGCAGCAAACAGCCCTCGGTGTTCTCCCTGATCCGCTGCTTGCGGGACGCCCTTGCCTCGCCCCAGGATCATGAACTCGGGCTCTACGGCGCCTTTTCTTACGACCTCGTCTTCCAGTTCGAAACGCTGGAGAAAAAGCTGCCGCGCGCCGAGGACCAGCGCGATTTGGTGCTGTTCATGCCCGATGACATCATAACCGTCGATCATATCAGCCGTACCGCCACTCGGCACCTTTATGATTTCAGCATTGACGGGCGCAGCACCGAAGGGCTGCCGCGGGAGACCGACGCCGCGCCGCTGCCCGAGCCGCGGACAGATGTTGAGGCCGGTTCCGACCATGCGCCCGGCGAATATGCCCAGGGGGTGAAGAAGGCGCGCGCTGCCTTTCATTGCGGCGATCTGTTCGAGGCCGTGCTGAGCCAAACCTTCACCGAACCGATGCATGGCAGCGCCAGCGCCCTGTTCGAGAGGCTCAGCCGCAGCAACCCCTCGCCTTACGGCGCCCTGATGAATCTCGGCGACGGCGAGGCACTCGTTGCCGCCTCACCGGAAATGTATGTCCGTGCCGAGGGGCGCCGGATTGAAACCTGCCCGATCGCCGGCACCATCGCCCGGGGCCGCGATGCGCTCGAAGATGCGGAACAGATCCGCGCTCTGCTCAATTCCGAAAAGGAAGCGGCGGAGCTGACCATGTGCACCGATGTCGACCGCAATGACAAATCCCGGATCTGCGTGCCCGGCACAGTCCAGGTCATCGGCCGCCGCCAGCTCGAGATGTATTCGCGGCTGATCCACACCGTCGATCATGTCGAAGGCATTCTCGCCGACGGCTATGACGCTCTCGACGCCTTCCTGACGCATATGTGGGCCGTGACCGTCACCGGCGCACCGAAAGCGTGGGCGATGCAATTCATCGAGGAGCATGAGAAGAGCCCGCGCCGCTGGTATGGCGGCGCCATTGGCCGCATCACCTTTGACGGCGACATGAATACCGGGCTGACATTGCGAACGGTACGGCTGGCCGATGGTGTTGCCGAGGTGCGCGCCGGCGCCACTCTGCTCTATGACAGTGAGCCGGAAGCCGAAGATGCGGAATGCCGCCTGAAAGCCTCTGCCCTTTTTGCCGCCATCAGAGGCGGCAAAACCGGCAGCGCGACCGAACCGGCCCAGCCGAGGAAAGCGACGCAACGCGTCCTGCTGATCGATCATGAAGATTCCTTCGTGCACACGCTGGGCGGCTATCTGCGGCAGCTCGGCTGTGTTGTGACGACCTTGCGATCCGGCGCGGCCCGCGCGGCACTCAGCGCCGGGGAGAAACCGGACCTCGTTTTCCTCTCACCGGGCCCCGGCGAGCCGTCCGATTTCGACACCGCCGCAACCTTGAAGCTGATCGAAAAGGCGGGGCTTCCGGCCTATGGCGTCTGCCTCGGCCTGCAGGCAATGATCGAGTATGGCGGCGGCACCCTCAGCACGCTTGAGTATCCGATGCACGGCAAACCGACTGAAATTGCCCGCCTGGGCGGCGACAGCGTTGCGGGCCTGCCCGAGCGCTTTATTGTCGGTCGTTATCACTCGCTGTTCGCAAGGGAGAACGATGTGCCGGGCAATTATCGCGTCACCGCCGTTACGGATGACGGTGTGGTGATGGGCATCGAAGACCCTGCGAAGCGCTGGGCCGCCGTCCAGTTCCATCCGGAATCGATCCTCACCTCACCCGAAGGTATCGGCCTGCCGCTGCTTTACGGTGCCTTGGCAGCGCTGTGTCCGAAGCAGGGAGACACGCCATGAAACATTCAATCGAGGTCCCCGGCTATCAGGGCCGCGCGCTGCACCTGAATGCCGGTCAGGTTCTGACCGTGACCGATATCGAGGGGATGCAGATCGGCGATCTGTTTCTGATCGGCGCTGACGACCGTGACGAGCTGTTCAATGCGGCGGTGACCCGGATCGTCTGGTTCGATCACTGGTTGCCGCGCGTCGGCGACGCCTTTTACAGCAATCGGCGAAGGCCGATGGCGACGATCATCGCCGACAGCTCGCCGGGATTGCACGATATGAGTTTTGCGCCCTGCGACGGCGAATGGTTTGAATCCGAAGGCTATCCCAACCATCCGAATTGCCGCGACAACTACCGCAAGGCGATGACCGCGCTCGGCGTGCCGCTCGAACCGATGCCGGACCCGATCAATCTGTTTCAGAATACGCCGGTCTATCCCGACGGACGGCTGGAAATCGCGGTGACGCAGAGCAAACCCGGCGACCGCATCGCCTTGCGAGCCGACATCGATCTGATTGTCGTCGTCACCGCCTGCTCAGTCGACTTCGCGGTCAACGGCATTGCGGTCAATGGCGCAAAATCAACGCCGCTGAGCCTGAGCGTCACCGATTAGGCAATGCCGTTCAGGCTACGGCGGCGCGGCGCAGTTGCGGTTCTTCGCGTACCGGCAGGTTCGGATCGAACAGGACAGCGCGCAAGGCGGGCGATAGCTTGGAGAAGCAGGCATAGCGGTCCAGCAGGGTGAGAACCAGGCCGCGGGTCTGGTCAGCGCTGAGGCGGTTACGCGCCTGTTCCCGGATTGCATTGCCGATCGATGCAGCAAGATAACGAAACTCACCGGGGATTTGAACCCGGCTGGTCGCGGCATGCAGCACGCGGCTGCATTGCACAGCATTGATCCGATCCGAGGCAAGACTGCCGTGCAGAATGGCAAGAAAGGCCAGTGCCGTATCGAGCGAGATTACCGGTTCGCCGCGGCGTTTGAGAATGTCGAGAACCGCAGCCCGGCCGTATTGCCCCGCATGTTCGATATCGACCAGCCAGCGCGGCGCGTTCGGATCGTTAAGGCACGCCACGGCCCAGCTTTCGACCTCGGTATCTTCAATCAGACTGTGCTGCAGCAAAAGTGCCATCAAGCGGGCCTGCTTGGTATAATTCAGCGTTTGCATCGACTGTTCTCCTGCGTTCCGGCATCGCCTTGAAACGCGCTTTGTCTTTGCGGTTGAGGCGGGACCGGTATTCACTCTACTAAAGCCCCGTCTATCAGCCTTTCGATCCGGTTTCTGTTTACGGCTTCACAATGATTAACAATGATAAAAGTGAGGCGTTTCCGCCGGATCGCTTCGCCGCCCTCATCGAAACCGCGAAATCGCTGCAGCCCTTGCAAACTGCGGTGGTGCACCCCTGTGACCCGCTATCCCTGGACGGTGCGCTCAAGGCCGCGGAAAACGGCCTGATCGATCCCATTCTGATCGGTCCGGAACACAAAATAAGAAGCGCAGCCGAACAGGCCGACCGCGACATCGGCGGGATCCGCCTCATTTCGACCGAGCACAGCCATGCTGCGGCGGACCGCGCCGCTGCTCTGGTCCGGGAAGGGGAAGCCGGCGCGCTGATGAAGGGATCGCTGCACACCGACGAGTTTCTCGGCGCGATCCTGCCCGGAGATTCAGGGCTTCGCACCGAGCGGCGGATGAGCCATGTCTTCATTCTCGACGCCCCGCGCTATGATAAGCTGTTATATCTCACCGACGCCGCGATCTCGATCACGCCGGACCTGCTGGAAAAGCAGGACATCGTGCAGAACGCCATCGATCTCGGTCGGGCGCTGGGTCTCGATCCGCCGCGCGTGGCGGTTTTGTCAGCCGTCGAAACCGTGACCCCGAAAATTACATCGACGGTCGATGCGGCGGCGCTGTGCAAAATGGCTGATCGCGGCCAGATCACCGGCGGGCTGATCGATGGGCCGCTGGCCTTCGACAATGCGGTTTCAAACGAGGCTGCGGCGGCGAAAGGCATTGAATCGGAGGTTGCGGGCGATGCCGATATCCTGATCGCCCCCGACCTTGAAGCCGGCAATATGCTGGCGAAGCAGCTGATCTATCTCGCCGGTGCCGACGCAGCAGGCGTTGTGCTCGGCGCTCGCGTTCCCGTGATGCTGACCAGCCGCGCCGACAGCGTGCCCGCAAGGCTTGCCTCCTGCGCCGTCGCAGCGCTGTTCGCCGAGGCAAGAAAGGCGTGATCGTCACCCTCAATAGCGGCTCTTCAAGCCTGAAATTCGGCGTCACCGACGGCCGCTCCAGGGTGCTGAGCGGTGCCGTCACGGCAATCGGCCACGGTGGAGAAGTATCGGCGACCGGGCGCCACGCTGACCGGCTCCTGGAAAACCGACCGGCGGTCGACGCGGATCATCACCAGACGCTCGACTGGCTGTTGAGCCATCTCGCCGAGACACTCGCAGAAGCGCCGAGCGCCGTCGGCCACCGGATCGTGCATGGCGGCGTGGATTTCCAGCGCTCCACACGTCTCGGGCCTGAGCAGCTAGACCGGCTTCAGGCCCTAGCCTGCCTCGCCCCGGGACATCAGCCCTATAATCTGGCGGGAGTCGAGGCGGCGCAGCGAATCTGGCCCGATGCTGCACAGATCGGCTGTTTTGACACCGCCTTTCACCGAACTCAGGATCGTATCGCCCAGCTATTTGCGTTGCCCGCCGATTATGAGCGACGCGGTATCATCCGTTACGGCTTTCACGGCCTGTCCTATGAATACATATCCGGGGTGATGCCGGAGATCATCGGCAGGGCAGCCGAGGGCCGCGTGATCGTCGCCCATCTCGGGCACGGCGCAAGCCTCTGCGCGATGCAGAACGGGCGCAGCGTGGCAACCACAATGGGCTTTACGGCGCTGGACGGCCTGCCGATGGGCACGCGTTCAGGCAGCATCGATCCCGGCGTCATCCTGTATTTGCTGCAGCAGGACGGCATGAGTCCGGATGCCCTCGCCGATCTGCTCTACAAGAAATCCGGCCTGCTCGGCCTGTCGGGCATCGGCAGCGATATGCGCCGCTTGCGGCAAAGCTCGGCGCCTGAGGCAGAAACGGCCATCGCCTATTCCGTTGACCGTTGCGTGCGGGCGATAGGTGAAATGACCGCGGCGCTCGGTGGGCTCGATGCGCTGATCTTCACCGCCGGGATCGGCGAGCACGACGCGCAATTCCGCGCCGCCGTCATCGACCGGCTCGGCTATCTCGGCATGCGCCTCGACGCCTATGCCAATGCCAAGCATCGCCCCTGCCTGACCGCCAACGAAACAGGCCCGGCCGCCTGGGTGATCGCAACCGATGAGGAAGCCGTCATCGCCCGCGATTGTCATCGTCTGGCCCCGCAGCAATCAGGCGCCTAAATGTATCGCCATGGATCCCGATAACGGCATATCCGTCGCGCCGATGATGGACTGGACAGACCGGCACTGCCGGTTTTTCCACCGGCTGTTAAATCCCGGCGCCCGGCTTTATACGGAAATGGTCACCAGCGGCGCGCTGCTGCATGGCGATGCCGACCGACATTTGAGTTTTGACCCGGCGGAGCACCCCGTCGCCCTGCAGCTTGGCGGCAGCGATCCTGCTGACCTCGCTGCCTGCGCCAGAATGGGCGAGCAATGGGGCTATGACGAGATCAACCTCAATTGCGGCTGCCCCAGCGACCGCGTTCAGCGTGGCCGTTTCGGCGCCTGCCTGATGGCCGAGCCCGATCTGGTCGGCGATTGTCTGAAGGCGATGGCCGATGCGGTGTCGATTCCGGTGACCATCAAAACGCGCATCGGCATCGATGAGCAGGACGATTACCGCTTTCTGGCTGATTTCATCGGCACCGTGACCGCGCGCAGCGGGGTCGACACGGTCATCATTCACGCCCGCAAGGCCTGGCTGTCCGGGTTGAGCCCGAAGGAGAATCGCGAAATCCCGCCGCTGCTCTATGACCGCCCGGCGCGCCTGAAACAGGATTTCCCGGCGCTGAAAATCATCGTCAATGGAGGCATCGCCGACCGGGAGGCGGTAACAACGCAGCTCGCTGTGTTCGACGGCGTGATGATCGGGCGCGAAGCCTATCAGAATCCGTGGTTTCTGCGCGAGCTGGTGGATGATCGCTCAGGGCTACCGGATGCGCTCGAGATCGTTGGGGCAATGGCGCGCTATGCCGAACAGCAGGCTCGCCGCAATGTGCCGGTCAAGTCGATCACACGCCACATGCTCGGCCTTTTCCATGGCCGCCCGGGCGCCCGCAAATGGCGCCGCTATCTTTCGGAAAACGCGCCTCGTGCCGGTGGTGATCACACCGTGCTGCTACGCGCGCTGGACGCAATGATCGGTGGCGTTGCGAAAGCCGCCTAGACGTGGAAGCTTTCGCCGCAGCCGCAGCGGCCTTTTTCATTCGGATTGGTGAAGATGAAGGTCGAATTGAACCGATCTTCCTGCCAATCCATTTCCGAGCCGATGAGGAACATCGAGGAGGCCGGGTCGACGAAAATACGGACGCCCTTCTCCTCGATCACATCCTCGAATTTTTTCGGCTCTTTGGCAAATTCGACGAAATAGCTCATGCCCGAGCAGCCGCGCGCCTTGACGCCGACGCGGACACCCTGAACATCGCCGTCGCCTTCGGCGATCAGTGCCTTGACGCGCTCTGCCGCAGCGTCACTGATGGTAAGGATTGGTGCGTTTGAAAGCATGTCAGTAACCTAGCTCAGAACATTCCCAATTCCAACTTCGCCATGTCGCTCATGAAGCCGGGGTGCCAGGGCGGATCCCAGACGATATCGACATCGGTCGATTTGACGCCGCTGATCGGCTGCAGCGCCTCCTCCACCCAGGCCGGCATTTCACCGGCAACCGGGCAGCCGGGCGAGGTCAAGGTCATTGTTACCGCAACATCGCCCTCAGGACCGATATCGATCCGGTAGATCAGGCCGAGCTTGAAGATATCGACCGGGATTTCAGGGTCATAGACTTCCTGCAGAGCCTCGCAAATCTTCTCGAATAACGGATGTTCACGAGTCCCATCCAGCATCGGCGGCTCTGCCGACCAATCATCGTCATCTTCCTGGACAGCGGCGGTGTTGACGTCGCTCATAGCATCCTCATCCAAACAGATCGTTGACCAGATGGAGGCCGTCAACCAAACGGTCGACATCCTCCGATGTGTTGTAAATTGCCATCGAGGCGCGCGCCGTACCCGGCAGGCCATAGCGCGCCATCAGCGGCATGCAGCAATGATGCCCGGTGCGCACGGCAACGCCCTTTTTATCGAGAATGGTCCCGATATCATGCGGGTGCGCGTTGTCCATCGTGAAGGAGATGATGGCACCCTTTTGCGGCGCTGTACCGATCATGCGCAGGCCGGAAACGTCGGCCAGGCGCGCTGTCGCATAATCGAGCAAAGCCGCCTCATGTGCAGCCACGGCGTCGAACCCGACATCGGTCAGGTAATCGACCGCCGCGCCGAGCCCGACCGCCTCGACAATGGCCGGGGTGCCGGCCTCGAAGCGCGCCGGCGGCTCCCGGAAGGTCGTGTGCTCGAAGGTGACGGTTTCGATCATGTCGCCGCCGCCCTGATAGGGCGCCATCGCCGCCAGCAGATCATAGCGGCCCCAAAGCACGCCGATGCCGCTGGGCCCGTACAGCTTGTGCCCGGAGAAGACCAGCCAGTCGGCGCCGAGCGCCTGCACATCGGTCGGCATATGCGTCACTGACTGGCAGGCATCCACCAAAACGGCCACGCCCCGCTCTTTGGCGAGGCGCACCAGCTCGGCGACCGGGTGGATCGTGCCCAGCGCATTCGACATCGCCTGAACGGACAGAAGTCTGGTGTTGGCGTTGAAGGCTGCGCGGAAATCGTCCAGCTTCAGGCTGCCGTCATCCTGAACGGGGACGATGCGCAGCACGATGCCGATCTCATCGCGCAGCATCTGCCAGGGCACGATATTGGCGTGGTGTTCCAGCTCGGTCAGAATGATTTCGTCACCGGCGCCGAGGTTTTGACGGCCCCAGCTGGCGGCGATCAGATTGATCGCCTCGGTCGCATTGCGGGTGAAGACGATCTCGTTCTCGCTGGCCGCGTTGACGAAGCGGGCGACCTTTTCGCGGGCGGCCTCAAAACCGGTCGTCGCCTCTTGCGACAGGCCGTAAACGCCGCGATGGATATTGGCGTAATGATGCGCCGCCGCCTCGCTCATCGCATCGATCACGGCACGCGGCTTCTGGGCACTCGCCGCGCTGTCGAGGAAGGCGATCTCCTTGCCATTCACGCGCCGGTCGAAAACCGGAAAATCGGCGCGCCAGGGCGAGGCGATGACGCCGGGTGCCTCCATTTTCAACGCCGGCTGAGTCATCGTGCGGCCATCCATCGGTCAGCATGCTCGACAAAGGCGTCGCGGATCGCCTCATCGGAAATTTTATCGAGCGCTTCGGCGAGAAATGAACGGATCAGCAGGCGCTGCGCCATCTTCTTGGGGATGCCGCGGCTGCGGAGATAGAACATCGCCGTCTCATCCAGCTGTCCCGTCGTCGCGCCGTGGCTGCATTTCACGTCATCGGCATAGATTTCGAGCTGCGGCTTGCTGTCGATCTCGGCCTTGGGCGAGAGCAGAAGCGCGCGGTTGAGCTGATAACCATCGGTTTTCTGGGCGTCCGGATGAACATGGATCTTGCCCTGAAAGACACCCCGGGCGCTGTCGTCGATGATTCCGATATAGGTCTGATCCGAGGTACAATGCGGCACCGCATGCTCGGTCACCGTGGTGGTATCGCAATGCTGCTCACCGCTGATGCAATACGCGCCGTTGAGCCGGACCGAGCCGCCCTCGCCCACAAGATCGGCTGTGACCTGATTGCGCGACAGGCTCGCGCCGGTGGTCAGGGTGAAGCCGTCATAGACCGCATCGCGCCCGACGCTCACCTGGCTGGTGGCGACATGGTAATGGTCGGCGGGCTGATCCTGCAGCCGGATGTGGCTGAGCTGCGCGCCGTCCTTCACGGTGATGTGCGCAACATTGTTGCTCAAGGCCGCCTCGCCGCCGATGCCGATATGGCGCTCGAGAACAGTGGCCTTGACGTTCCGCTCAGCCGAGATGGAAATCATCGCATGGCCGGCGACATCGCCCGTTGAAACATAAATGATTTCAATCGGTTTTGATGTGTTCTTTTCAGATAGGTTTAATGACAGACCGCCGCTCAGCCGCGCCGTATTCAGCGCCTGCATGGCAAAATCGCGCTCGGTCGGCTGCTCCTCCACCGCGCGGCGCAGGGTCAACTCGTCCTCAAGGATCGAACACACGCCGTCCACCGCGTCACTCAGATCCGGTCGGAACGCACCGTCGACCAGCACCAGACGCACCGCGTCGACCATAGGCTCCGGCAATTCTGCGGGGCCGATGTCCATCGCGCCCGCACCGAATTCCAGCCGATCAAGAACCCTGAGATCGGTGTATTTCCATGACTCTATACGCCGCGTCGGCAGGCCGTGTTCGATGAAACGGATCTCGGCGCGGCGGCGGGCCGCGGTCAGCCAGGTCGGTTCGCCCGAAGGGTCGGTCCAGCCGTTCAGCAGCCGTGGTAATTCGGCATCCATGTCGACAACAGCACTCATCTAGGCAGCTTTTCCAGCGGCGATATCGGCATAGCCGCTTTCTTCCAGCTCCTTGGCAAGCTCGGGGCCGCCGCTGCGCTGGATCTTGCCGTCGGCCAGGACATGCACCTGGTCCGGAACAATGTAATCAAGCAGGCGCTGATAATGGGTGATCACAAGCATTGAACGCTCGGGCCCGCGCAGCGCATTGACGCCGTCGGCAACAATTTTCAGCGCGTCGATATCAAGGCCGCTGTCGGTTTCATCAAGCACGGCGAATTTCGGCTCCAGCATCGCCATTTGCAGCACTTCATTGCGCTTCTTCTCACCACCGGAGAAGCCGACATTGACCGCGCGCTTGAGCATCTCGGCCTTGACGCCGAGCTGCTTCTGCTTTTCGCGCAGCAGCTTGGTGAAGCTCATCATGTCGAGCTCCTCCTCGCCGCGCCCCTTGCGGGTCTCATTGATGGCCGTACGCAGAAAGGTGGTGGTCGGCACGCCCGGTATCTCGACCGGATACTGAAACGCCAGGAACAGGCCGGCAGCGGCGCGTTCCTCGGGTTCCATGTCCAAAACGCTGTTGCCTTCAAACAGAATGTCGCCCGCAGTCACCTCGTAACCGTCACGGCCGGACAGCACATAGGACAAGGTCGATTTGCCCGAGCCATTCGGCCCCATGATGGCGTGCACCTCACCGGCGCCGATGCTCAGATCGATGCCCTTAAGGATCTCGCGCGGTCCGTCATCATCTTCGACCACTGCATGAAGATTTTTGATCTCCAGCATGATTTTACTCTCTTTTCTATCTTTTATACTGGCTTAGCCGACGCTGCCTTCGAGGCTGATGCCGACCAGTTTTTGCGCTTCGACGGCAAATTCCATCGGCAGTTCCTGCATCACCTCGCGGACAAAACCGTTGACGATCAGCGTCACCGCTTCTTCCTCCGGAATGCCGCGCTGACGGCAATAAAACAGCTGATCATCGCTGATCTTGGCGGTCGTCGCCTCATGCTCGACCTGCGATGTCGGGTTGCGATTTTCGATATACGGCACAGTATGGGCGCCGCATTTGTCGCCGATCAGCAGGCTGTCACACTGGGTATAATTCCGCGCGCCCGTCGCCGAGGGCATCATCCGGACCAGCCCGCGATAGGTCTGATCCGACTTGCCCGCCGAGATACCCTTGGAGATGATGCGCGAGCGCGTGTTCTTGCCGATATGCATCATCTTGGTGCCGGTATCGGCCTGCTGGGCGTTATTGGTGATGGCGATGGAATAGAACTCGCCGACCGATTCGTCGCCCTGCAGGATGCAACTCGGATATTTCCAGGTGATCGCCGAGCCGGTTTCGACCTGGGTCCAAGAGATTTTCGACCGCTTGCCGCGGCAGGCGCCGCGCTTGGTCACGAAATTATAGATGCCGCCGCGGCCTTCCTCATCGCCCGGATACCAGTTCTGCACGGTCGAATATTTGATCTCGGCATCATCCAGCGCGACCAGCTCGACAATCGCAGCATGCAGCTGGTGCTCATCCCGCTGCGGCGCGGTACAGCCCTCGAGATAGCTGACATAGCTGCCCTTGTCGGCGATGATCAGCGTCCGCTCGAACTGGCCGGTATTCTCGGCATTGATGCGGAAATAGGTCGACAGCTCCATCGGGCAGCGGACGCCCGGCGGGATGTAGACGAATGACCCGTCCGAAAACACGGCATCGTTCAGCGTCGAGAAATAGTTGTCACCAATCGGCACAACGCTGTTGAGGTATTTCCTCACCAGCTCGGGGTGCTCGCGGATGGCTTCGGAGATAGAGCAGAAGATCACCCCGGCCTCGGCCAGCTCCTTCTGAAAGGTGGTGACAACGGACACGCTGTCGAACACCGCATCAACCGCAATACCCGGCCGGCCGGACATCGGGCTGCCGCCGTCATCGGCAAGCTGCGAGGGCTCATCCCGGCGGCGCACACCGGCGAGGATTTCCTGTTCTTTCAGGGGAATCCCCAGCTTTTCATAGGTCCGCAGCAATTCCGGATCGACCTCATCAAGACTTTTGGGCCGGTCAGAGTCGGATTTCGGCGCCGCGTAGTAATAGGCATCCTGATAATCGATCGGCGGATAGCGCAGCTTCTGCCAATCGGGCTCGGTCATGGTCAGCCATTTGCGATAGGCCTTGAGCCGGTTTTCCAGCATCCATTCCGGCTCTTCCTTTTTCGCCGAAATGAAGCGGACGATATCCTCATTCAGCCCCTTGGGCGCCGTCTCCATCTCGATATCGGTGACGAAGCCGTATTTGTATTTCCCTTCGAGGCTTTTGACCTGTTCGATGGTCTCAGTCGTAGCGGCCATTTTAGTGGGTCTCTTCTCTGGTTCTCAGTTTACTCTGCGGCGACGGCCAAAGGCGTCAATTCTACCGCGATGGCGGGGGGTTTCAGCATCTCGGCAACCGTCACGGAATCGAGCGCCTGTTCGATCACGCTGTTGACGCGCGACCAGCCGCCGCGCATCGGGCAAATCTGCTCAACCGAACAGCTTTCCGGCGCGGACGGCACGCAGGCGGTCAGGGCAATCGGCCCGTCAAAGGCGATGATAACCTGCGCCACCGAAATCTGATCAAGCGGCCGCACGAGTGCGTAGCCGCCGGTCGGGCCCCGGGTCGATTGCACCAAGCCGCCGCGTGAGAGCGTTTTCAGCACCTTGGCGACGGTTGTCTCGGCAAGGCCGGTATCGCGTGCCAGATCGGCAGCGGAACGGCGCGCATCACTATCGCCGCCCAGGCGGCTGAGCACGACAATCGCATAATCTGTCAACTTGCTGAGTTTCAGCATGACAAAGCAGCTAAGCTCCTATTTGCAAACGGTTCCTAATTAGTACCGTTTTGGTCCTCTATAAGATGTCCGAGATTGAACCGGCTTTCAAGCCTCTCGACAGACAATCT
>CAZRBL010000004.1:8179-94973 GCA_964598335.1 uncultured Rhodospirillales bacterium | reverse complement strand
CATCATCATTGCCGCCGCGCAGCGTGTCGGTACCCTCACCGCCGAGAAGCGTGTCTTCACCCGCATCGCCTTCGAGGATATCATTGCCGGCACCGCCGATAAGGCTGTCATTGCCGGCGCCGCCAAGCAGATCGTCCTGATCGCTTTGTCCGGGATTGATCGTGTTCGGGCCGCCGATGATCGTGTCATCGCCGAAGCCGCCTTCGATCACGTCATCCTTGATCCCGCCGTCGAGGATATCATCGCCGTCTTCACCGAACAGACGATCATTGCCGTCAAGACCGTCGATGCTGTCTTCGCCCGGCGTACCGATCCGCTCATCATCATTGAACGTGGCAGGGATCGTATTGACGCCGAGCGTCAGGGGATCATCCGCATCGGCAAATCGCAGCAATTCGATTTCGTACAGCGTGTCCGCGCCGCCGGCACCGACCGTGTCCTCGACGATCGCCTTGTTACCGTTGATGGTAACGATGTAGTCAGCCTTGTTGCCGTCGAACACAGCGATATCGATACCGGACGGATCGTTCTCACCGCCGCCGGACAGCAGATCATTGCCGTCACCGCCCGCCAATGTGTCGTCGCCGCCGCGGCCTTCCAGCGTGTCATTGCCGCCGCCGCCCTCCAACCGGTCGTCATTCTC
Organism: uncultured Rhodospirillales bacterium; assembly: GCA_964598335.1. Classification (GTDB taxonomy): domain Bacteria; phylum Pseudomonadota; class Alphaproteobacteria; order CAZRBL01; family CAZRBL01; genus CAZRBL01. Next base: position 94,330 of record CAZRBL010000004.1, on the reverse strand, counting down.
GCCGCCGGTGATCGTATCGGCCGAGGCGCTGCCGAAATCGAACAGACCGGCGGTGCTGTAATCCAGCCCGTTGGCGGTCCCGTCGAGATTGAATTCGGTGCCGTCGCTGAGGCGCAGCACTTCATAGGCACCGCTGGTCGGGCTAAAGGAGGAGGAGAGGTGGTTGGGCAGCCGCAAAAAATCGGTGCCGGCGCCGATGATCAGATCATAGCGATTGGCCGGGCTGTTGAATTCCACGAACAGCGCCAGATCCTCAAGCGCGGAGATATCGCTGAACTCGATCGTATCGGTGCCGCTGTCCCCCCGGAAATTGCGGTCGGAGAGGGTGTCATTGCCGAAGCCGGTCGAGAACAGGAAGAGATCATCGCCGGATTGGCCGTACAGGTCATCGTTGCCGGCTCCGCCGATGATGGTATCATTTCCGCCTTCACCGTCAATCGTATCGTCACCATCGGCGCCGTCGATTGTCTCGGCGAAATCGCTGCCGATCATGTTGTCATCGGCTGCCGTGCCGGTCAGCGGCAGGCCATCGGCATTCAGGGCGTAACTGGTCACACCCGCACCGGTATCGATCTCGATAACATCGATATACAAGTTCGACCGGCCGTTGGTGGTGAACTGATTGGGCACGCGGACGCTGTCGGTGCCGAAAAAGATCAGCAGATCGTGGCTGTTGACCCCGTCATTCTCGATGAAAAAGCGCGGCGTGATGGACGCCAGGCTGTTATCGAAGAACAGCGTATCCGAACCGCTCTCGAACTGGTTGGTCAGGTTGTTCGACAGCGTGTCATTGCCGAAACCGGCGGAGAATTCGAACCGGTCGTTATTCGAATTGCCGAACAGGCTGTCATCGCCCGGGCCGCCGATCAGCGTATCATTGCCCGCGAGACCGTTGATCGTGTCGTTGCCGCCGGCACCGTCGATCCGATCGGCCCCCGACGTCGCCTTGTCGGTCAGGTCTTCGTTGGAGTTATCGCCGGTAAAGTTCGCCATGACCCACTCCTAGTCGCATAGCCCACAGATCTTCGTTCTCGCAGCTTAAACGATATCTAACATGGTCGAGGGAAGCGATCAATCTTCGACCTTAGAAATCTCGAGCCGATGCATGCGCCGGATCGAGAGGCGCTTATGGGCGCCGGGCACGATGCCGGGAAATTCAGCTAAAACAGCCGATATGGCGCCGACAGGATCAACCAAGTATTACGGTTCTATCTGCGGCACCTATGATCATAAGCACCGGTTGCGTGACGAGGATCATGAAAGTGGCATGTTCCGCAGCTCACGCTTAAAGAGCCGCAAACGACCGAATTCCGAATTTCGCTGCCTTGACCCCGTCACCTGATCATCGTTCGCCCGATCTCATCAGGGCCGATTTCGCCGCCGCAATGTCGCGGATGTATCGCGCGGAGGTGCCAGCCTATGGCACGCTTTCCCGACTTGTCGACAAGGTCAATGCCGAGGTCTTGAGCGAGAGCAGCGAAACGGCCCTTCCAGACGCCGACCGGCAGCGGCTCAGCGCGGAACGGCACGGCGCGATCCGGGTCGGCACCGGCGCAGAGCTGGCGCTGATCCGCCGGGTATTCGCCGTTATGGCCATGCACCCGGTCGGCTATTATGATCTGTCGGTGGCGGGCTTGCCGGTGCATTCGACCGCTTTTCGCCCGATTACCTCTGACGCGCTCGCTGCCAATCCATTCCGGATTTTCTGCTCGCTGCTGCGGCTCGATCTGATCGCGGATGCGCGCCTGCGTGAGGAGGCCGCCGCGCTGTTGGCCGAACGGCGAATATTCAGTGCTCCGGCATTGGAGTTGCTGGAACTGGCCGAGCGCCGGGGCGGGCTGGGCGACAGCGATGCTCAGACCTTTGTTGCCGAGGTTGTAAAGACTTTTCGCTGGCAGCAGCGAGCGAGGGTTTCACTCTCAACATACCAGAGGCTCAAACGCAGCCACCCGCTGATTGCTGATATCGTGGCCTTTGCCGGTCCGCATATCAATCATCTCACACCGCGGACCCTGGATATCGACCGGGTTCAGGCTCTGATGCCGGAATACGGCATGCAGCCCAAGCAAGAAATAGAGGGCCCGCCGCGGCGCCGTCATCCGATCCTGTTGCGCCAAACCGCCTTCAGGGCGCTGGAAGAAATGGTCGATTTTATCGACGCCGACGGCACCACCCAGCCCGGCAGTCATACCGCCCGCTTCGGTGAAGTCGAACAGCGCGGCGCCGCTCTGACGACGGCGGGTCGCGCGCTGTTCGATCGGCTGCTGAGCGAGGCGCTTGAGGGACGGCGGCGTTTCGATGACGCTTTCATCGATTTCCCTGATGACTGGGATGCGATGCGCCGATCGGGATTGGTTTATGCGCGCTTCCGACGGAACAAGTCAGGGAAGATCGCCGAGGAGCCGATCACCTATGAAGATTTTCTCCCGGTCAGTGCCGCCGGGATTTTTCGGTCCAATCTCAACCAGAGCGAAGGGGCCGCCGCCTCGGCCTGCGGAGCGCAGAGCGATTTTGAAGCCCTGTTGGGCTGCAAGACCATCGACCCCTTCGATCTTTACCGGCAGATTGAGCAACAATCCCTGCAAGAGGCGCAGCAGAAGCTGCCTGACGATCAAAACCGATAGCTGACGCCGATCTGAAAATTGCGCCCGGGCTGAATCAGCGGGTTGCTCGGGCTGATACCGAAATTGATGTTTTCCGGTGTGGTCGGAAGGCTGTAGCTCTCATTGGTCAGGTTGGTCAGACTCAGATTGATGCTCGCATCCGGTCCGTTCGGCAAGACCTCATCCAGCTCGACACCGGCATAGAGATTGACCGCGTAATAGCCCTCGCGCGGCCTCTCGGAGCCGGCGAAGACCCTGTCTTTGGCCGTCGCCCAATCAACCGCGGCCTCGAGATAATAGCCCTGATCGAGGGGCTGGTAGCGCAGCCCGGCGAAGCCGTTCAGCGGCATTATCTGCGGCAGGGGCTGGCCGGTCAGATCATCGGTGCCCCGCGTATGGGTGAAATTGACCCGCAGTAACCAGTCAGGGCTCGGCATCACCGCGATACGGCTCTCGATACCCGACAGCGTCGCTTTACCGATATTCTGGATCTGAACCGCCGGTTCGCCGTTGAAGGTGGTCGGCGCGTTGCGGTTGATCAGGTTCTCAAGATCGTTGACGAAGCCGACAAGATCGACGTCCACGAGATCGGTCCGCAGCCGCAGCCCGGCCTCGTAATTGCGAGCCCTTTCCGGCTCGATGGTCGGATTGGGCACGCGAAAGGTGGTGGCAACACCGGTGCCGACCGCAGTCAGCTCGGTTACCGAAGGCGCGCGGAAAGCGGTCGAAAAATTGGCGAACAGGCTGGCCCAGGGGGTCACATCGACCAAGGCGCCGACCGAGCCGGTCACCGGCGTGTTCTTGCGGTCACCGGCATCCTCGAACAGGTCGCGCGTTTGCGGATCGGTAATGAAGCTGGTGTCGAGCGATGTGCGAATGCGGTCGACACGGACGCTGCCGTCCAGTTTCAGCCGGCTGGTCGCCTGCCACTCCAGCAGCATGAAGCCGCCGATCGCCAGCTGCTCGGAATCCGGCGCGGTCTGAGTTCGCGGGCCGCCACGGACCGAGCGCAGGCTGCCGGCGCGATCCTCGAAATACCAATCGGCGCCTAGGGTCGCGACCAGATCATTGGGCAGACCGATGGACCCGTTATAATGCCCGCCCCAAACGGTCGGGCCGACCACGAAGACATCGACAAAAGCGGTCCCGTTGGTGTTGGGCACAACATTGACGGTCGTATCCAGGTCGCGGCGGTACACTGTGGCATCGACATCGGTCAGCAAGCCGCCGAACAATGACTCGCCGGAATAGGCGATGCGGGTGTAGATCTCTTTCAGCTCGCGGTCGGTCTGACGCCGCTGCAGCGAACCGGGCGGGTTGCTCGCCCCCGGCGCGCCGAACTGGCCGCCGCCGCGCTCGCGATAGATATCCGACCAGCGGCCATTGATTTCGACCCGGTGGCCAGGGGCAAAGGTATATCCCAGCACACCGTCAAAGCTCGGTGCTTCATAGCCCGAATTGACGATCTTGCCTTGCGGGGTGTCATAATCATAGGCGCGCTGGAAATTGCCGCCGATGAGAAGATCAAAGCCGCGACCGACGGCGCCGAGTTGCAGCCGCCCGCCATGTCGATCATTCACCGTCGCGTAATTGAGCGAAATCTCGTTATCGGTGAAACGAAACGGTCCATTCGGATCGCCCGAAGCGCGCTTGGTGATGATATTGATGATGCCGCCGAAGGAATCCGTGCCGTAGAGCGAGGAAGCCGGCCCCCGCACCACCTCGACACGCTCGATCTGATCCGGGTTGAACAGATTGTATTCCAGCGTGTTACGTCCGCGCACGCGGTCGCCGTCAAGAAAAAGCGGCGCCCGAAAACCCTGGGTACTGAAACCGCGGATCACCACTTGCCCGCCGAGGCCGCCATCCGGCGCGATCGAGATGCCGGGCAGTTCGCGCAGGATTTCCAGCACTGTCGGCGCCTGCAGCCGTTCGATATCGAAGCCGGTGACGACAGAGGCCGAGCGGGTCAGATCGTCAATGCTGCGCGGGCTGCGCGTCGCGGTGACGACGATCTGTTCGATATCGGCGATACCGTTCTCCTGGGCGTTCGCGGGCGTAAAATGCGGCTGGACGGACAGGGCGATAGCGGCGGTGGCGCCCAGCAAAAGGCGGCGGATGGTCATCTTTTTCTCCTAAGTGTCGGGATTGGCTTGAGTTATCCCGAACTCCATGCAATCGATAATCGCTCGCACCGCTAACGATGATGATAATCATTTGCAAGCCTTTTCCACGATGATCCGAGTTTTTCGCGTCAACGCAGCTATGCTGCTGTTGTGCTTGATCTTTGCGGCCGACTCTGGCGCCGATCCAGGGGCTGATTCCGGGGTCGATTCCGGGGTCGGCGCGGTCAGCGCTGTCGATCAGCTGGAACGACGTCTCGTGCTGCCGGCCCCGGCGACGCGGATCGTCACCGTGCCGATGCCGGCCTCGTCCATTCTCGTTGCGGTCGACGGCGGACCGGACCGCCTCGCCGCGCATCACCGGCAATCGCGCAGCGCGATGGCCGAAGGTCCCTTGGGCACCATCTTCCCGGCCCTGCTTGATATCCCGACCGGCATAGTCGGCGAGGGCTTCCAGCCCAATGTCGAAGAGGTTCTGAAAGCGCAGCCCGATCTTGTGTTTCAATGGGGCGACCGCGGCGACGACCTGATCAGGCCGCTTGAGGCGGTCGGCCTCAAAGTCGCCGCGCTGCGCTATGGCACTGATGAGGATGCTCGGCGCTGGCTCGACATGATGGCGGCGCTGATCGGTAAACCCGATCGCGGCACAGAGCTGATCGCCTTGCGCGACGATGTGCAAGGCCGGCTCGCGCCGCTTGCCGCCCTGCCCGAGGTCGACAAACCGGCCGTGCTGTACCTCTTTCGCGCCGTTGCCGGATTTCAGGCGGCCGGCATCGATACCTTCAATGATTATGCAATCCGCCTTGCCGGCGGACGCAATGCCGCCGGTGCTCTCACCGGTTTCCGGCCGGTCAATGCCGAGCAGATCCTCGCCTGGAACCCCGATATCATCCTGCTCAACAGTTTTGAGACCGGGCTCAAGGCGGACAGGATTACCGGCCACCCGCTGTTGCGCCTGACCAGCGCCGCGCGCGACGGACGGGTTCACGTGATGCCGGTCGGCGGCTATCGGTGGGACCCGCCGAGCCACGAATCGCCGCTTGCCTGGCTGTGGCTGGCGCAGATTTTTCACCCCGATAACGCTGTGACCGACGAGATTGATTTGCGCGCGGAAATCACCGCGGCTTACCGCCTTTTTTACGGGTTGGAGCCGAGCGCCGAGATGATCGACGGCATCATATCGCGTCATGACTGACCGTTTCTTCTGGGTTCTTGCGCCGCTGACCCTGTGCGCGCTGATGCTGGCCAGTCTGACGATCGGCCGCTTTCCCGTGCCGCTATCCGATGTCCTGATGATCCTGAGCAAGGCAATCGCTTCCTTCAGCCTCGATACAGGCAACGCCGAGGAGAGTGTTATCGGCATTGTCCGTGGCCCGCGCATCCTGATCGCCGCTCTGGTCGGCGGCGCGCTCGGCGTTGCCGGCGCCGCGCTGCAAGGCATCTTCCGCAATCCGCTGGTCGGGCCCGATATCGTCGGGCTGTCGCCTGGGGCTGCCTTCGGCGGGGCGCTGGCAATCCTGTTGATCGGCAATCCCCTGGCAACGATAATCGGCGCCTTCGCCGGCGGTCTCGCCGCCATCATCGTCGTCAGCGCCGTCGCCCGCGCCGGCGGTGCAAGCTCAGTGCTGGCGCTGGTGCTGGCCGGTGTCGTGGTCGGCGCGTTTTTCGGCGCCCTGGTCGCGCTGATTACCTATCTCGCAGACGTCAATTCGGAGCTGCCTGCGATCCTTTACTGGCAGCTCGGCACCTTCGCCGGGGCGGATTACCAGCGTCTGCTTCTCGCCGCCGCGGTAATGATCCCCGCCACGGTCGCTATCTTCGGCCTGCGCTACCGCATCAACGCACTTGCCTTGGGCGACAGCGAAGCCTCCGGGCTGGGCCTGAGCGTGGTGCCGCTGCGCTGGGCGGTGCTGACCGCGATCACCGTCATCGTTGCGGCCAGCGTGGCGGTCGCCGGAATCATTGGCTGGATAGGGCTGGTCGTGCCCCATATTGCGCGCTTGTTCGTCGGTCCCGATCACCGATTGCTGCTACCGGCTTCGGCGCTGATCGGCGCCGCGCTTTTGCTGATTGTCGATACCATGGCGCGGAGCCTGACTGCCGCCGAAATCCCGCTCAGCGTGCTGACGGCCCTGGTCGGGGTACCCGTCTTTGTCGCCGTGCTGCGCCATCGCGGCCGTTTGGGATGGGGCCATGGCTGATCAGACCGTCTTGTCTTTCCACAACGCGGCGTTCGGCTACGCGCGGGGGCCGGATCTGTTTCACGGCCTCAACGCCGTCATCGAAGCCGGTCAGGTATGCACCATACTGGGACCCAACGGCGCCGGCAAAACCACGCTGATGCGCTGCATGACCGGCGCGCTGAAACCGCGGAGCGGGCGTGTCGAGCGTCGAACCGATTTCGGCCTGGTACCCCAAAGCCTCGATCTGTTGTTCGATTTTTCGGTGCGCGATCTGGTCGTCATGGGGCGGCTGCGTCATGTGCCGCTGCTCGGCGGGCCGAGAGCAGAGGATTGGCGGGAAGTCGACGCGGCGCTTGAGAAGGTCGGCCTTGCCGCCCTGGCTGAGCGCGGCTTCACGACCTTGTCAGGCGGTGAAAAGCAGCTGGTGCTTCTGGCACGCGCCCTCGCCGGCGGCACCCCGTTGATATTCCTCGATGAGCCCATGGCGGCGCTCGATATCGCCAATCAGGCGCTGGTGCTCGATGTGCTGCTGACTCTCAAGGCCGGTCGCGAGCATACCATGGTGCTGACGACCCATGATCCGCAGCACGCCGCATTGCTGGCCGACAAGGCGCTATTGATGCACCGCGACGGCGATTGCGCTTATGGCGACGCCTCGGCCCTGCTGACCGAGGACGCGCTGAGCAAGCTCTACGGTGTGCCGATCCGGCGCCATGTGTGCATGGCGACCGGCGATGCGGTCCTCGCGCCGCTCAGCGCCGCCTCGGCTATGCCGAAGATCAGCGAGGCCGCAGAATGACAGCGCCTGTCGTCTTTCTCTGGGGCCTGCCGGGCCAGGCGCAAGGGCCATTGTCGGATGACCGGTTTGCCGGCCGCATCGACCTTGTCGATCAATATGCGTTGACGCCGGCGCTGCTTGAGCGTCGCCGCGCGGTGTTTTTGAGCATGCATAATGATCAGCGCTGGCTGCAGAAGCACGGCGCGCTGCTGTCGGGCTTTATCGAGCAAGGCGGCACGGTGCTGGCGCAGGGCCAGCTTGTCCTGCCCTGGCACCCGATCCTGCAGCCCTATGTGCCGATCCGGCGCCCGCCTTTGCCGGTGCTGGAGATCAAGCGCGTCGCCGATCATCCGATTTTCGACGGTATCGATCCTGGCCTGCTGAACTGCCGCCGCGGCGTGCGCGGCTTTTACGGCCGCGGGCACACGCCGCCGCCCGAGGGCGCAACGGTGATCCAGACCTTGGGCAACGGCCTGCCGCTGGACTGGCATATCGCCGTTGGCAAGGGCCGGTTATTCATGCATGCGGGCAATGATCTCTGGACCAATATGGAAAACCTTGAGGATAATCTGAAGCTTGCCGATCAGGCCATCGACTGGGCCGCGGGCGGAAATACGGCATGAGAAGAATCGCAGCCATCGACGGCGGCGCGTCCTATCACCTCAACGCGCTTAACGACCCGGAATGGGCCGACATGATCGCCGCACGCCCCTATCTGCTTGAACTGGCCGAGATCGATCTGACGCCTTTCGACATCCTTATCGTGACCTGCCGTTCACGGCCCGATCTGCTGGCGCGCCATTCGGACCAATTGCAGGATTATGTCGCCCGGGGCGGATGGCTGATCGCCTGCGGCGAGACGCGGCCGGACGAATGGCTGGACGAAGTCAGATTTGTGCCGGTCGAAATGAATTACTGGTGGTGGCTGGAGGAAAACGGAGAGAGCGGCGTCAGCCTGTCCGCTCCGGACCATCCGATCGCTGCCGCAATCCCCCCGCCGGAGCGGATCTGGCACTTTCACGGCAGCTTCGTGCCGCCGCCCGATGCCGTATCGATCCTCGAGATCGGCAACGGCAACAGCATCCTTTACGACCGCAGGGTCGGTAACGGGCGCACCACGATCATGGCGCTCGACCCCTTCTTCCACCACGGCAGCTTCTTCATGCCCGCCGCCTCCGAGTTCCTTCGCGGCTTCATGCCCTATCTGGCCGCTGGTCCCGAAGCGTCGTGACATCGGTCGGATGGTCGATATCGCACAGCATGGCCCGCGGCACCGTGACATAGGCCTGCGGCGGCAAATCGCGAATAAGGTCAGCCGCGCCGTGATCGCCGGCCGCTTTCAGCAACACGTCGAAAAACGTAGCGGGAAAGGCAGCGGGCGGCATCGGCCGCATGCCGTCATGGCCGGCAGCCGGGCGGTCCGGATTGCAGGCCGCCAAAACCGCATGGAGATGCGTTGCGGTAATAAAGGGCATGTCGCCCAGCGCGATCAGGACCTTGCCGGCGCCGATCTGCTGCGCCTTCTGAATCCCGAGCCGGAGGGAATCGCCCTGCCCCGCATCGGGATCAGGATTCTCGACCAGTGTGAAACCCGGCAATGCCGCGCCGACCGCCGGCGAAGCGATCACCGCGATCAGCTCGTCAAGGGCGGCGGCACGCATTGCCTCGGCCGCATGCGCGATCAGCGGTCGCCCATGTATCGGATGCAATAATTTGTTCTCACTGCCGAAACGCCGTGACCGACCTGCAGCGAGCAGCACACCGGCTGTTATCAAGGGCGCGCCTCGGCGGCAATTTCGGCCAGAACGGAAATCGCCAGGGTTTCCGGGTCACGAGCGCGCGGGATCAGGCCGATCGGGCCCTTGAGGCGCGCCAGCGCATCCGGCCCCACACCCATCGCGCCGAGCGCGGCGTGGCGGGCTTCACGGCTTCGCCGGCTGCCTTGAGCGCCGATATAGAAGGCATCGCTGCCCAGCGCCCAGCGCAGGATCGGCGGCTCCAGCTCATGATCGTGAAAGAACAGTGCCACCGCCGTCCAGCGGTCGAGCGGGGTGTCCCAATAGGGTGCACTCGCCGGTAAAGATGAAACGGTGAGGCCTAGCCGCGCGGCGGTTTCGAGTGTTTCCACATCCGGTGACAATAGCGGCGCGCGCCAACCGGCAGCATGCGCAAGCCGCGCAAAGGCGACGGCCTCCATCCCCTTGCCGATGGTCACGGCCTGAATCACAGGCGTGAAGGTAATGGCGAAACGACCGGGAACGGCGTCGGCGGAAACGGACAGGGCGCCGCTTTTCGGGTCGATGCTCAGAGTGCAGCAGCGTCTTGCCTGCTGCGCTGCGAGGATTTCCGCCAGGGCTTTGCGGTCCGGACGCGGCAGGATCAGAACATCGAGCCCGCCGCCGCAGGGCAGCTGCAAATCGAGATAGGGTGAGCCCGCGCCATAGCGGACTTGCCGGGTCTTGCCGTCCGCCACGGCTTCCATCGCATGCGCCGCAATCGCCGCATCGACGCAGCCGGAGGACAGGGAGCCGATGCGGCTGTCTTGATCGAAAACCGCCATCAGAGCGCCCGGCGACCGATAGGCGGCGCCCTCCACGCCGGTCAGCACGACCAGCGCCGCAGGACCGGATGCGCGCGACAAAGCGGCAATCGGATCGTCACCGATCAGGCCGGCAGGCGGTGCGAGTGAATCCATCGGTCGGAATGCCGTGCCGCTAGACCTCGATTGGGGTCACCATCGGCAGGTCGCGGGGCGTTTCGCCCAGCAAACGGCGAACCGCATTGCCGATGGCGGGACCGATCGGCGGCGTACCGGGTTCGCCGACGCCCATCGGATCTTCATCGCTGTCGATGATCGCGACTTCGACATCAGGCATCTCATCGATACGAAGAATGCGATAGCTGTCCCAGTTCTTCTGCCTGACGCGACCGCCCTCACCGAGCTGAACCGCATCGAACATCACGCCCCCGGCACCGTAGCCGATACCGCCTTCCATCTGCGCGCGGATGACGTCCGGATTGACCGCAACGCCGCAATCGACGGCGCACCAGACCTTGTGCAGGCGCGGCTCCTCGTTCTCGATGGAGATTTGTGCAATCTGGGCAACATAGGTGCCGAAGGATTTATGCACGGCGACACCAAAAGCATGACCTTCCGGTGCGGCCCTGCCCCAATCGGCAAGCTCGGCGGCGCGGCGCAGGACTGCGGCATCGCGCGGGCTGTCGCCGAGCAGTGCCAGACGGCCCTCGACCGGGTCCTTGCCGGCCAGTTCGAGAAGCTCGTCAATCGCCGTTTCGGCGGCATAGGCGGTATGCGTGTGTCCGACCGCGCGCCACCACAAAGTCGGCACCTTGAACCGTTCCTGATGCACGCCGAGGCGGAAATTCGGAATCGCATAGGGCATGTCCCGCGCGCCTTCGGTGATCGTCGGATCGACCCCGGTCGGCCGCAAAAAGCCCTCGAACAGGGTGCCGAGGAAAAAACTCGGCGCCGCGATGACCTGATCCCATCCGGTTATTTCACCATCGGCGTCGATGCCGGCACGGATCCGGTGCGCGACGATCGGGCGGTAATAGCCGGCCTGAAAATCGTCTTCGCGGCTATAGACCAGCTTCACCGGTCGTCGATCGGGCGATTCCTTCAGCGCCTGGGCCGTCTCTGCCGCCAGATGCGAATCGTGCTGCGCCCGCCGGCCGAAGCTGCCGCCCGCAAACATGGTGTTGATCTTCACCAGCATTGGATCCTCGATGCCGAGTGTCTGCGCAATCACAGACTGGTCGAGCGTCTGAAGCTGGCTGCCGAGCCACGCCTCGGCACCGCCGTCCGCGGTATATTCGAGAACCGCATCAAGCGGCTCCATCGGGCAATGCGCAAGGAAGGGAAAGGTGTAGACCGCATCAATGCTTTGTGCCGCCGCATCCAGCGCTCCGGCCGCATCGCCGCGATCGACATCGGTCAGCGGTCCGGGGCGTAGCGCCTTATCGCGGAAATAGGCCGTAATCTCTTCACTTGACCGCGTCTCGGCCTCGGCGGTCGACCAATTGGCGGTGACCGCGTCACGACCTTTGAAGGCGGCAAATGTATTGTCCGCATAGACGGCGACACCGGCCGGGATCGCCGCGACCTTGCGGACGCCCTTTACGGCCATCGCCGCCTCGGCATCGACGCTTTCAAGCGTCGCGCCGAAGGCCGGCGGGCGCTTCAGCGCGACGGTCAGCATGCCGTCACGGAACACATCCATGGTGAAGGTGGTTTCGCCGCGCGCCTTGCCCCTGGTATCCAGCTTGGGCAAGCCGTCACGGCCGATCAGCGTGCGCTGCGACGCATCCTTAAGCGGCGGATCCTCAGGGACCTCAAGGCCCGCGGCCCGCTCGACCATGGCGCCGAAGCCGGTTTCGCGGTTGCTCGAGGGATGTTTGATCCGGCCGCCCTGGACGGTCAGCTCAGCGACCGGCACTCCCCATTGCTCCGCCGCGGCCTGCATCAGCATCGCCCTGGCCTGAGCCCCGGCCTTGCGCATCGGCGCCCAGCTTGTGCGCATGGCGGTCGACCCGCCGGTTCCCTGAACCTGAAACAGCGGATTGGCATATTTCGTGACATCGGCGGGTGCGGTTTCCGCGCGCATCTGGCTCCAGTCCGCATCCATCTCGTCGGCAACTAGTGTTGCAAGGCCGGTCAGCGGACCCTGCCCGAACTCAATATGCTTGACCAGCACCGTGATAGTGTCATCGGGATCAACCCGGACAAAGGCATTGGGCACCAGCTGCGCGGCTGCGTCGCGAGCCTGCAAGCGGCCGCCGAGCGGCAATGCCGCGCCGACCAGCAGGCTGGCCGAACCGGCGAGAAACTGCCGACGTCCGGCAGCGAGACCCTGCTTGGCCATCAGACGGCCTCCGCCGCCTTCTTGATCGCCTTGCGAATGCGGACATAGGTCGCGCAACGACACAAATTGCCGCTCATCGCGCTGTCGATATCCTCATCGCTCGGCTCCCTGTTCTCCTGCAGCAAGGCCACGGCCGACATGATCTGACCCGATTGACAATAGCCGCATTGCGGTACGTCCAGCGCCACCCAGGCATCCTGAACAGCCTTGGCTTCAGGGCCGTCGACACCCTCGATCGTGGTCACTGTACTGCCCTCCACCATGCTGATCGGGGTGACGCAGGAGCGCGTCGCAAACCCGTCGAGATGCACCGTGCAGGAACCGCATTGGGCGATGCCGCAACCGAATTTCGTCCCCGTCAGACGCAGCTCGTCACGGAGGACCCACAGCAGCGGCGTCTCCGGATCGACGTCGACGGTGCGTTCCTGCCCGTTGAGCGTGAAGGTAACCATGGCCAGCCTCTCTTATCGATTATTGAGTTCGCATATAGCACGCCGCCGCGCGGCGGCCTATAGCGCCCGGTCGATCAATCGCACCCGGCACGCAATCTCCTGCTGCGGCCTCGTCGTCAGGCGTGCGGCGGGGCGAACAGCGTCGGGCTGTTCGATCAGCAGATCATAGCGCCGCATCAACCGCGCCAGAATCAACACGCTTTCGACCATGGCAAAGGCCTGGCCGACACAGATGCGCGGACCCTGTCCGAAGGGAATATAGGCGCCGGACTTCTCAGCCGCCTCGCCGCCGGGCAAGAACCGGTCCGGATCGAAAATGTCGGGATCGTTCCAGACGGACTGGTGCCGCTGCAATGTCCACGGGGCGACCATGATCAGGGCGCCGCGCCGCAGGCTTCGTCCGCCCAATGTGCAATCCTCGGCAGCGACGCGCGGCAAGAAGGTGATCGGCGGATAAAGCCGCAGAGTTTCGCGAAAGACATTGCGCGTGTAACTCAGCGCCTTGGTATGCTCGATGGTCACCGGGCCGTCGCCGATGACAGCGTCGAGTTCGCCACGCAGCCGCGCCGCGATTTCCGGCCGGGTCGCCAGGATGAAGAATGCCCAGGTCAGGGCGCTGGCCGTGGTTTCATGACCGGCCAGGAACATCACCCCGAGCTGATCGACCAGCTCATCCCTTGTGAAGCCTTCCCCCGTCTCCGCATCGCGGGCATCGATCACCGAGGATGCAATATCGTTGAACGTGCCGGGCGCTGCCTGCAGGTGCCGGTCGACCAGCGCTTCCAGCCGGCTGCGGATGATGCCGCAGGCCTCGAGCACTTCGGCTTCCTGCGGGACCCTGGTCCAGGCCTTGTCCCAGATCAGCCGCATGATCTTGACCTGCGCCACCTTTTTCTCAAACCGGGTAAAGGCATCGAACACCTCCCGCGCGGTGTCCGAGGCGAGCGAAATCGAAAAAACGGTGCGGCAGATGATGTCGGCGGTAAGCTGACTCATGGCGAGGTCAAGCGACAGCGTTTGCTCGCCTTCGGCCGCCTTATCCCAGGACCTTTCGCAGTCATCGACGGCCGCGCTCATCGCCTCGAAGGCGCGGTTGATCCGCATCGCCGAAAAAGACGGATCGATCATGGCGCGCTGCCGCCGCCAGACATCGCCGCCCGACACGAAAATCGAATCACCGATCAGGGGCTCCAGCGCATTGACCATCAGGTCGCTTTTCGGAAAACGCTCGGGTCGTTCGGTGAGCACCTCGCGCACCAGATCCGGATCATTGACGATGAAGGTCGAGCGGCGCGAATAGCCGAGCGGACCCATCGGAACACGATAGGCATAATCGGGCAACAGCCCGAGCAGATCACCGTCGCCGCGCCATAGCGCCCGGATCAGCGCCGCAACGGCCGGAATCGACTGCGGACGAGGCGGTTTGTAACGCGCGGAGGGACAAGAAAGCGACGCGATTTGAGCCATAATGGCTTGCTCATACCATTAACGCGCTTTACCGGTTAAGAGGTTATGTCAATCCCCGATCTTTTCCACCTTCTGGTCGCGCTCCACATCATTTCGGGCACTATCGGGCTGGTTTCCTTCTGGCTGCCCATTGTCGCCAGGAAAGGGGGGAAAACCCACCGGCATGCGGGAGCCGTGTTCACCTATGCACTGCTGATCACCGGCACCATCGCCATCGGCATCAGCCTGTGCACCATCGCCGCGCCGATAGCCACGCATCCGCATCTGGCCGATCACCCCGAATTCGGCAATGCGGAGACGATACGCGCCATCTTCGGCTGGATGATGCTGTATCTGGCGATCCTGACCGTTAATCTGGCCTGGTATGGCCGCCAGTGCATTGTCAACAAGCGTGACCACGCCGCAAACCGCGATTGGCGCAATCTCGGACTGCAGGCCGTTCTGTTCCTCGCCTCGGTAAACTGCTTCATCCATGGTGTTCTACAGGGGCATTTCCTGACCATTGCGATTACCGGCATCGGCTTTGCCACCGTCGGAACAAATCTCTGGTTTTTTTATAAACCCGCATCGCGCCTCGCGCCCAAGGACTGGTTGAAGGAGCATGTGAAGGGTTTGGTCGGCGCCGGAATCTCGGTTTATACGGCCTTTCTCGCCTTCGGGGCGGTCAGGATGCTGCCCGATGCGGCCCTGGCCGCCTGGCTATGGTCCATTCCGCTGATCGTGGGTCTCGCGATCATTCTTTACCAATGGCATGTGATCAACCGCAGCACGGCGCGCAGCCGCGCTTCCGCGGGACCGGTCGCGCTATCCTGAACGCGGACCCGCCGTGAAGCATAAAGTCATTGTCGTCGGTGCCGGCATGGGCGGCCTTGCCGCTGCGGCCGATCTCGCGCGCGCCGGCAAGGAGGTCATCGTCCTCGACAAAGCCGAGGCCCCCGGCGGCAAGATGCGCCGGGTCAAAATCGGCAATTCGGCGATCGATGCCGGGCCGACGGTGTTTACCATGCGCTGGATTTTCGACGGGCTGTTCGGCGATGCCGGTCAGTCACTCGACGATCATGTCACGATCAAGCCCGCAACATTGCTGGCACGGCACGGTTGGACGAAGGGCGGTCGGCTCGATCTGTTTGCCGATATCGAGGCATCGGTTGATGCCATCGCCGATTTCGCCGGACCGGCCGATGCCGAAGGCTATCGCCGGTTCTGCCGACGAAGCGCGGAAATCTACGCCACCTTGAAGGACAGCTTTATCGCCGGTCAAAGCACGTCGCCGATCGGCCTCGCCTCGCGCGTCGGGCTTGGCCGTATCGGCGATTTGCTGCGCACCGCGCCGACGAAAAGCCTGTGGAAGGCGCTGGACGGCTATTTCCGCGACCCGCGGCTGCGCCAGCTTTTTGGCCGCTACGCAACCTATGTCGGCAGTTCACCGCTTAAGGCACCGTCGACCATGATGCTGATCGCGCATGTTGAACAGGACGGGGTATGGCGGATCGAAGGCGGCATTCATGATCTGGCCCGCGCGGTCATGCAGCTGGGCGAAAGACAGGGTGCCGTGTACCGCTTTGGCTGTCCGGTTGCACGCCTTGTCATTGACCGGGGCCGCGTGCGGGGCGTTGACCTCGAAAACGGCGAACGCATCGCCGCCGACAGCGTTGTGTTTAACGGCGATGTCGGCGCCCTGGCAGCCGGTCTGCTCGGCGCGGACGCAAGCCCCGCCGCCGACGCCCCGACGCGGCAGCAACGCTCGCTATCGGCGGTGACCTGGTGCCTGCGGGCGAAGACCGGCGGCTTTCCGCTCTCGCATCACAGCGTGTTCTTTGCCGAGAATTATCCGCGCGAATTCGATGCGGTCTTCAACCGCCGCACCGTGACCGAGGAACCCACAGTGTATATCTGCGCTCAGGACCGCGAGGCGGATGTCGATGTCGGCGATGTGCCGGAAAAAGAACGGCTCTTGATGCTGATCAACGCGCCGCCCGACGGCGATCTCAGCCGCAACGGGATCCCGCCGGTCGATCGCTTGCAGGAAAGGACGCTGGCGCTGTTGGGTCGCTGCGGCCTTACGGTCGATGTTGACCAGGATGACGCCGTGATCACCGGGCCCGGCGGTTTCAACGCACTGTTCCCAGGCACCGGCGGCGCGCTCTATGGTCGGGCCAATCACGGCTCGATGACGTCGTTTTCGCGCCCCGGCGCTCTCAGCCGTATCGGCGGCCTTTATCTCGCGGGGGGATCGGTACATCCGGGCCCCGGGATCCCGATGGCGACGATGTCGGGACGCTTGGCAGCCGCGAGAATTCTGCAGAAGGAATAGAGCGTTTGCCGATCATTCCGGCACGACCCATCCGGCCCCGCCAGCCCGACACGCATGGTCAATGAGAGCGCTTTCGCTAAACAAAAGCCGACGCGTCCGGGATCAGTTCATCGACAATTGCGGCGGATGAGATGACCCCGGGGACCCCGGCACCGGGATGAGTACCGGCGCCGACGAGATACAGATTTGCCACCTCCTCACTGATATTGTGCGGCCGGAACCACGCACTTTGAAACAGTTTGGGTTCGATGGAAAAGGCAGCGCCGTTGACCGACAGCAGCCGGTCGCGGAAATCCTGCGGCGTCATGATGCGCGAGGTGATGATGTGATCACCCAGTTTCGGCATCACCGTGTCCTCAAGCCGCTTCTGAATCGCTGCCCGGTAGCTTTCCGCCTTCGCCTGCCAATCGGTGCCGCTGCCGAGATGCGGCACCGGCGCAAGCACGTAGAACGCATCACAGCCCTCGGGCGCCAATGACGGGTCATTCGCCGTCGGGCGGTGCAGATAGAGGCTGAAATCATCCGCCAGTTTCTTGCGTGAGAAGATGTCCTTCAGCAATTCCTCATAGCGAGGTCCAAGCACCATGGTGTGATGATAAACATCGTCGAATTTGCGATCGGTTCCGAAATACCAGACGAAAAGGCTCATCGAGAAATCACTGCTGTCGACCTTCCTGTCGGTCCAGCGTTTGCGCCGATGACCGGCCAGCAAATGCTTGTACGTCCAGGCGGAGTCGGCATTGGAGACGACAATATCGGCCGCAATCGTCTCGCCTGACGCCAATTTCACACCGGTCGCCTTGCCATCGGCGACAGTGATCTCGGCGACCTCGGCCTCATAGCGCATCATGCCGCCATTGCCTTCGATCAGATCGACCAGCCCGCGCACGATCGCGCCGGTGCCGCCCATTGCGTAGTGGACGCCGTGCAGCCGCTCGAGCGTCGCGATCAGGCAGTAATAGGCGGTGGTGGACAGGGGATTGCCGCCGATCAGAAGCGGATGAAAACTGAAGGTAATGCGGAGCAGCGGATCCTTGAAATACTTGCAGACCGTCTCGTAAACGCCGCGATAACCGCCGAGGCGGAAAAGGTCGGGGAAGGATTTCAGCGTGAAGAGCAAGCTGTGAAAAGGCTGCTCGGCGAGTTCGGCATAGGCGACCTGATAGATCTCCTCGCTGACCTTCATGAAGCGGTCGAAACCGGCAACGTCGTCAGGCGAGAATCGAGCGACCTCTTCCCGCATCGCCGCCGGGTCGCTGCGATAGCTGAACACCTGCCCGTTATCGAAGCGGATCTTGTAGAACGGATCGATCGGCCTGAGATCGATGTGATCGCGAAAATTCTTACCGCAGGTCGCCCACAATTTCTCGAAAAGGAAGGGCGCCGTAATGATCGTCGGCCCGGCATCGAAGGTAAAACCGTCTTGCCGGAAGGTGTAGCCGCGACCGCCAGGGCCGTCGAGCCGGTCGAGCACGGTTACCTGAAAGCCGCGCGCACTGAGCCGGACCGCCGCCGCCAAGCCGCCGAAACCGGCGCCGATAACCACGGCATGCGGCCGCCCCGAACCCGGACCGTCTTTCATATTGCGATATGTTGAGGCGCAACAGCCTCATTCACTTGCGTCATCGTCGTTAGCGCCCTAGGAGCAGGTATTGTTCTTCTTCCCTTCTATCATTCTGCAGAACCGGGCGACAAGCGCACCTGTCGTCGCGGGGAATAGACAACCGAATGAGCGGAACCGTTCTGCTGACACTTGGGCGGCTGCCCAAATGTCTCGATATCGCGCGCGGCTTTCATCGCCTTGGCTGGCGCGTGGTCGTCGCCGAGCCCTTTAGCTGGCATCTGACGGCCACCTCCAGGGCCGTCGCCAAATGCTACAAGGTCACGCCGCCGGAGAAGGACCCGCTGGGCTATCGCGCCGATTTGCTTGATGTCGTGGCCTGGGAACAGCCCAGGCTGGTGATGCCGATTTCCGAAGAAGCGCTTTATGTCGCGCCGCTGGCGGCACGGCTGCCGCCGGGCTCGAGCCTGTTCGCGCCCGATTTCGAGACACTGGCGGCCCTTCATGACAAATGGCATTTTGCCCGCAAGGCGGCAGAGCTTGGACTGACGGTTCCGGACAGCGCGCCGGGCGGCACCCCGGAAGCATCAGCGATTGCTGCAGGCGGCGATTATGTCGCCAAACCCCGCCATAGCTGCTCGGGCCTGGGCCTGCATTATCACAGCGCCGGTGACCCGCCGCCTGACGATCCCGCGATCCTCGTCCAGCGCAAAGTCGAGGGAACCGTGCACAGCAGCTTTTCCCTCGTGCATGACGGCAAGGTCGGCATTTCGGTGCTGTATCGCGGGCTGGTCTTCGACGGCACCGTCGCCGTCTGTTTCGAGCGGATCGACATGCCGCCGGCGGTTGCGGAGTGGATCGAGCGCTTTGCCGGCTCGGTCGGCTATACCGGCTTTCTGGCCTTTGATTTCATCATCGACGAGGATGGGCGGGTCCACGCCATTGAGTGCAATCCGCGAACAACCAGCGGGATGCATTTTCTTGATGCCAAAAGCGTCATCGCGGCGGTCCTTGATCCGGACCGGTCAGCCGAAATCGCGCTCAAGCCCTATACCGTGATGCAGCAATTCTACCCGGTTCTGACCGCGACCCAGGCGGCATTCGGGGATTGGAACCGATACCGCCATAATGCGGCGCATTTGTTCAAGGCGCGCGATGTCACCTGGGAAGGCGGCGATCCGATGCCCTTTCTGTTGATGACCCTGTCATCGATGACGATCATCATGCGCGCCATGCGGAACGGCACGACGCTCGGCGAGGCCGCCATGAGCGATCTCGTATGGCGGCCTAACAAGCTTACCGTTTAGGAAGCCCGCTTACAGCATTTCCCCGATCAGCCCGGTGACATGCTCATGCCGGCGCATCAGACAAATGGATCGGCAATCAGGCTGCCATCGACGACGATCTGCAGCGCCTCGATATTGTCGACACCCAGATTGAGCGTATTGGTCTGGAACAGGGTCCGCTCGAAGCCGCCCGCGGCGAAATCCTGCAGCGCCTGGGCGATGGCGCTGTTACCGTCATCCCATTGCAGCGCCGTCATTTCGATCCACAGCGTATCTGTTCCGGCGCCGCCGTCCAGCACATCGAAATCGGTCAGCTCAGCCGGGTCACGGATATCGTAGACGAGCAGGTCATCGCCGTTTTCGCCGCGAACATTATCCTCACCCAGCCCGCCGATCAGCGTGTCATCGCCGCTGCTGCCGCGGAGCAGGTCATCGCCCGCCAGCCCGTCGATCAGTTCGGAAAGCCCGGTGCCGCGCAGGCGATCATCGCCGTCGCTGCCGACCGTCAGGTTATCCGGCGGATCAATGGTGACGGTGATGATCGCGCTGTCGGTGCCGCCATTGCCGTCGGATACCGCATAGCTGAAGCTGTCTTCGACACTGCCGCCCGCCGGGTCGTAGAATAGCGGCGAGGGGATGTAGATGACGTTCTGAGCATCTTCGTCATAGATCAATGCACCGTTGCTCGGGCCGCCGGTGAAGGGGTCGGACGGGTTGACGAAAGAAAGCGGGTCGTCATCGGGATCATCGTCATTGACAAGCGGGAAGATCTCGGCCGTCGGCGTATGATAATCGGTCGTGATCGGGTCGTCCTGGGCGATCGGCGGCGCGTTGCCGTCGAGCACCGTGACCGTCACCGTCGCGGTATCGGTGCCGCCGAGCTGGTCGTCGACCGTATAGGTGAAGGTGTACTCACCCGCCGCATCGGCGCTGAAGCTGACGGTCTGCTCGGTCAGCGGATCGACGATCTGAATATCGGCGGTACCGGGCCCAACGACATCGGTAATCCCGACAACCCGCAGATCCGCATTCGCATTATCGATATCGCTGTCATTGGTGAGCGGCGCGACGACAATCGTCTCGTCGACCGCGACCGTCAAAGCACCTGTCGCCGGGTCGTCTTCGGCAATCGGCGCATCATTGACGCCGTCAATGTCCTCGATCGTGACCGTAGACTCGCCGAAGCTGATCGTGCCGCCGTCATCAAGCTGCACCTTATAGATGAAGCTGTCAGTCTCCGGCGTTGAGGAGACGTTGAGTGCATCGAAGGTCGGGGACGGATCAGGATCATAGTCGATGGTGCCGTCGGCGTTCAGCGTTACCTCGGCGCCGGAAGGCAGCGTGATCGTCTCACCGGCACTGATCGGCCGGCCGTCGATGTCGACAATCTCGGCACCGGTGATGTCATTCGCCGTGATATCGAGACCGGTGAGAGCGGTATCCTCATCAATGGCGGTGAAGACGTCGCTTGCCGTCAGCGCATCGTCGAGGCCGGTGATCTGAATTGTGAGAACGCCGACATCGGTAAGGCCCTGGCTGTCGATGACCTCATAGGCAATCGTCTCGATCGCCGTTTCACCGGCCTTCAGATAATCGAACTGCCCGTTCGGATCGTAATCGAATGTGCCGTCGCGGCGCATCGTCAGCAGCCCGCCCTGCGGCGTACTGCGCGTGCCGATATCCTGCCAGTCACCAGCGGTATCAGGCCCCAGGCGACGCAGGGACAGGTCGGCTGCGGCATCGCCGCTGCCGTCGGGATCCCGATCCGGCTGACCGCCGCCGGCGGAGCCGAACACCGTCTGGCTTAGCAGCGGCGTATCTTCATCGGTGATGAACAGATCGTCGCCCGCTATCGGCGGCAGCGCATCGGCGGGGCCGAGCACGATCAGAAGGTCCTCCAGCCCATCCGCCGCGACATGCAGGCGATCTTCATGCGTCGGTCGCACCCGCAGATTGGTGAAGGTGCGGTCGGTCAGCCACCATTGGCCGTCGCCCAGCGCATAGTCGTCAGCCGTAATCGAGCTGTCGGATTTCGACGCATCGAATGTGTCCTGCCGGTAGATGTCGATGATCTGCTGGCCTTCAGGCACCGTGAAGCGAAGATTGACATAGCCCCACTCGTCGGGGTCGAGCTCGTAATTGCCCTGATCGTCGCGCGGGAGGTTCACCGTAAACGTGTTGTCGCCATAGGGGCTGTCGGCGTCGTTATCGATCAGGACGCCGGGATCGTCCCGAGTATCGCCCGGCGTCAGATCGAAGAAGCTGCCGCCGCCATAATGGAACTGGCCCTGTTCGGTCACCTCCAGCAGCGCCAGCGTCACATTTTCGCTGCTGCCATTGGAGAAATAGAGGCGGTCGGGCGTATCGAAATCGATCAGCACGCCGCCCTGAGGCACATCCGGATTGGAGCCGTCGACATTGGTCAGCGGATCGGGCCGATCATTGGCGAAGAAATCATCGATACCGTCGCCGTCGAAATCCTGCGCCCGGATCAGCTCGCGAATATTGACCTCGGTGATCAGCGCCAGCTCGGGCAGGCTGGGATTGACGATCTCGGGCTCGCTGCCCTCGGGCCATACCTTGAAGCCGTTCTCATCGAGCTCCCAGATCAGATTGCCGTCGGCATCGCGGTCCGGCAGATCGAGCGTCTCGCCCGCATTCAGCGACGAGATATCCGTCAGGCCGAGCGGGTTGAGGTGCTGATAGGCCACATCGTATTCGATGAAGCGGCCCTGCAGCGAGCTTTCGACATACCATACGGCGGTGCGTGTTTCGCCGGGTTCGACAGTGTCGAAATTGGCAACAAGACCGCTATTGGTGACCTGATCGTCGACCTTGGATTCAAGGATTTCAAAGTCGACGAAAAGGCCTTTCTCGTTTTCGATGATCTTCGGCTGTTCGGATTCAATGCGCAGATTGCGCGCCGGGCCATAGCCGACATTCTCGACCTGAACACCGAGCACGAAGGGCTCTGAGGGTTCGATATCGGTCGTCGTGCTGAGATCGAGATCATTGGTCCACGGGTCGTCGCCGATGACGTCGCGCTGCCAGAAATAGTTCAGATGCAGCTCGGGCTGGGGCACCACCTCGACCTGAACCGCATCGAGATCGATCGAGACTTCGGTGCCGACAAAGCCGCCATTGCCGTCATCGATCTTATTGCCGAGATCGTCATATTCATATTCGATGTATCGCAGCCGGCCGCCGATCTGATACAGCGTGTTCCCGTCGGTCGCCGCTTCGCGCGTCGGCACGAAAGTGTATTCGGCGGTCAGCGTATCGTCCTTGCCCAGCTCCAGCTGATACAGATCGTCATCAGCCGTGCCGGGATCGTCGCGGGTGAGATATTTCGCGTTTTCCGCAGCATCGATACTGGGCGACAGGGCGTTACTGTCGAGATAGGTCGGCGCCGCGGCAAAGATCGCCGGATCGATCTTGCCGTCATCATCGAGATCGACCGCGTCGCTGACGACATTGCCGTCCGCGTCATAAATGACGATGTCGAGTTCAACATCGCCGATCTCGATATCGCCGGTTTCGATTTCCAGCGTGCCCAGGAAAGCCTGGCGAGTCAGCGCGACATCCTGGCTGATTTGCAGCCGGACCGTCGCGCAAACCCCGTCAACCTGCTTGTTGCTCTCGATGATGATCTCGGTCTGCAGCTCAAGCACATCGTCGATCAGCTCCTGATCATAGGCCTGAAGATCGGCGATGACATCAGCCGAGGCGCCGACCGGGCCGGTAATCCGGGTCAGCAGCGTTTCCGCCGTATCGAGGGCGAGGAAGTCCGGGTCGGCATCGCTCGGCAGCCCGCCCGCTTGCTGGGCGCCGGTGAAATCGGCCGTCGTGAAGATATCCTGAGACCAGTAATCGATCGTGCGGTTGAAACGGACGACAAAGTCATCGAGGAGCGCCGCATCGATGTCGTCGGGCGGCGTGAAATCATCCGCCGTGACAGGAACACCGGCGGCATAGGCAGCTGAGACCTGGCCGATAAAGCTCTCAAGCGCAGCCATGTCGCTGCTGTCCATCCAGGCGAGGTCGCCGAGCAGAAACTCGAAATAGTCGGTATAGGCGAGCATCCGCTCGGAATACTCGTCGAGCCGCGTGATGTTCTTGTATTGCGGATCGATAATCGCTTCGACCTCGGCCTTAAGCTCGTCGATCGTCAAATCTTCCAACCCGCCGGCCTGGAATTGGGCGCCGTCGTTCAGAACCCCGCTATCGGTGTCGTCAAAGGGCTGGAATTCACAGCCGCAATCCTCGTCATCAGCGCTCGCCTGCTGACCGGCGACACCGCTGCCGGACCCGTCACTGATGCCGCCCGAAAAGCGGGTGTCATCGGAGTCCTCAAGCACAAGCGTCAGCAGGTCTTCAAAACCGCCGTTGAGCATCCCGCGGTAATAGCTTTGAGCAAGCGTTCCAAAGGCTGAGGGCAGACCGTCTTCACCCCCGGCATTCTGCGTCAGACCATCGATGCCATCGCCGAATTCGGTGAACATGTCGGCGACTGCAGTCTGGACGGTTTGCAGCGCGCTATCGTCACTCAAGCCGCCTGCGTCAAACCCTGAAACGCTCTCTTCAAGACCGGCCGCAGCGGCAACAGCGCCCAAGCCGATTGCGAGATTGCCAACTGAGCCGAAGGCGATCGCCGGTCCGGCAAGCCCCGCCATGCCGAAGCCGATACCCGCCGCCATGAGGCCGCCGCCGACCGCGAACAGACCGTTGCTCAAGCCGTTATCGCCCAACGCGTCCGAAAACCATCCGGGCAAGGGCGAGCAACGAATTTCACCACCGCCGAGTCGGCCGCCGAACCAGCCCCAGCCAAAGCCAAACCAGTCGCCGCCGCCAAGACCCACCGCATTGATCGGCTCGCACCACCAGGCATCGGAGTAACCGATTCCGGCTGAGCGGATCACGCCATTGGGACCGCACTCATAGGTGTAGGTGACAACCCCGCCGCAGCCGCCGCCGCCACTGCCGCCACCGGGACCGCCGCCACCTGGGCCGCCGCCGCCAGGACCGCCGCCGCCAGGACCACCGCCACCTGGACCGCCGGGATCGCCCGGATCGCTACCGTCACCGCCATTACCGCCTCCTGGACCGCTGCCGCCACCGGGGAAGCCGCGATCTTCGAGCTCATTGTCTTCATCGACGAGGACGACAACGCCGCCGCCCGGATTATCCGGATCGGTGCCGTCCTCATTCAATCGCCGGATGCGGACCGGTACGATTTCGGCAGTTTGCGCCGGCAGCAGCTCAAAGAAGTCGACGGCCGGCTCGATGATGAAACCGTCCGGGCTCGGCAGGCTGAGGGCGACATCCTCGACCTGGATAAAGCCGTGATTGGTGATCGTCATATCGATCACCTTGCTCTCGCCCGGCTGCAGATCGGCGAAATCAAGAAGCGCCGGCTCGACGACGACGACCGGGGCCGGCACATCGGTCTCGAATTCAGCTTCGAGGCGGATTTCGGTCCTGTCCTCGATTTCGATCTCTTCGACGGTCCAGTTATACTTTACCAGATCACGCGGCAGGAAGGCTTCGAGCGCCGTCGTACCGCCGCCGCTGACCGAGAAATTATTGCTGAAGGTCAGATGCTCGTCAGAGCTGATGCTGATGCCGTAATTTCCCTCGGGCAGGTTGTCGATCCGCACCTCGCCCGGCGCCGGACTGCTGATATCGAGCGCGACCGCATCATCGCTGAGCACGCCCGCGGCAAAGTCGACAGATGCTTCCTGCCCCTGGCCCTGCAGCGCGAGTTCGCCGGTATCGATACGGGCGATCACCTCGCCGGTGAGATTATCGACGATGCGTATCGTCGCATCCTCGACCTTCGGCTCGCCCTCGGCGAAATAGGTGAATTCATCGGTCAGCGTCAGCTCGAGCGTCCCGGTCGCCTCGGAGGTGACGGTAAAGGAGAACGGCACCGCATCGACGCTTTCGTCGCCCGCATCGTTTTCCCAGTCGAGGCGCGCGGTACCCGAATAGACCGCAAGTTGAACATCGTTCGGATCGGTTGACGGATTGTCCGGGTCACGATCGAGATTGGCACGCAACGAAACGGTAACCGCCTCACCGCCGGCAATGTCACCGATCAAAAGGCTGCCGGCCTCCTCGCCGAACTGTTCCGCGCCGGTGAGGCTGAGCCAGGTCGGAAATCCGGCAGGCAGGGAGAAGGTTACATTCTCGGCGTCCTGCTGACCGAGATTGACCAACTCGACCTCGATGATCTCCTGCTCGCCCGGCCCGCTGACCAGGATCAAATCAAGCGCATCCGGATCGACGAGATCGACCCGCGGGGCGGTTTCCACCGTTTCGATGGTAATCGCCGCACGATCGGTTGCGCCCTCGGCGCTGTCGATAATCAGATCAAAACTGTCGATCGCGGTCTGGCTCGGCGCGGTCACCGTATAGCCGACCGTGGCGGTGCTGTCGGCGGCAATGGAGCTCGGCAGCGGATCGAGGTCGAAGGTCCAGCCGTCCGCAAGGTCGTCGACCTTGGCGCTGAACCCGGTCAGCGGCACCGCGCTGCTGTTATTGATCTTGAAACTGCCGGAGAAGGTCGAGGTGCCTGCCAGCGTCAGATCGGTAAGCGGCGGCGTGATATCGAAAGCGATTGCATCGAAGCTGTCCTCGACACCGCCGGCGAGATCGTCTTCCTCGACAAAAGCCGGATGGCGCGCGGCGATCTCAAAGGATCCGGCGCCGTCGCTGAAGGTCCGCAAATCAAAGCTGAACCGACCGATACTGTCGGTATTGACCTGAAAATTCTGCGAGAAAACGCCGTCGCGGGTGACCGAGATGATGACCGGCACAGCGGGCACGAAGGAGCCGTTGACGGTGCTGACGGCGCGGCCCGTCAGCGTCGTGCTTTGCCCGGCGACGAGGATGTCGTCCGGCGCCTCGATGACCGCGGCATAGCTCGGCCGCACCTCCGAGATGCCGGTCGAGGTGGTCGTGCTGTCGCCGGCATCGCCGAAGCCGTCGCCGGCCTTGTCGATCTCTATCTCGACGAAGAAATTATAAACGCCGAAGTCCAGATCACTGGTCAGCGATGACGGCACTGCGAGGCTTCGCGTCAGGACTTCGGTCTCATTCGGATCGATACCGTCGTCGATATTCAGCGCTTTGCTGGTCACCAGAATATCATCGGCATCGCCGAACTGGGCGTTGTCGGAGAAGTACAGCCGCGCCGTGGCGCTGCCGCCCGGATCGAGCGTGATCGGCTTATCGCCGCGATTGGTCAGATCATACTCGACGACCTGAACCGACAGATCGTCCAGAACTGACGGAGCGCGCACCTCTGGAATGAAGACCTGGCCGTCATCGATCCCGCCGACAACAATCTCAACCGTTGCCGTACTCTCAAGCGCGCCGTCGCTGATCGTATAGGTGAATGTTTCGTCGTCGACGGCTGCTTGGGCGGTGCTTTGCCCGGTATTGAGGAAGTCGAAGGCGTCATTCGGGTCGTAATCGAAACTACCGTCGCTCCTGAGCGTCAGCAGCGCACCGGAAGGCAGCGTGATCGCCTGACCGACTGCGGCCGGATCGCCATTGACCGCCAAAACGGCAAGGGGATCGTCGACATCCTTGTCGGCCTCATTGCCGTTTTCCGCAAAGACATTGCCGCTGATGGCGCTGTCCTCATCGGTCGAAAAGACGTCGTCCCGGGCGACAGGCGGGTCGTTGACCGGAGCGATGGTCAGCGTCACCGGCACCGCAACGGCCTCATTGTCGGCTGTGAGCTGAGCGCCCTCGGTCAGATCGACGATTTTATAGGTGAACCCGGCCTCGCCGTTGAAATCCTCGGCCGGGGTGAAGGTGACGGTCTGCGTGTCCTTATTGAAGGAAACCGAGCCGTTCACTGCATCGGTGACGGCGGTAACGACCAGATCGTCGCCATCGGGGTCGCTATCATTGGCCAGAAGGTCCGCGACATCGATGACCACGGGATTATCTTCGAGCAGGTCGGGATCGCCCGCATCCGGCAGTGCATCGGGCACGCCGACCGGCGCCTCATTGATCGCAACCAGGCCGTCGGTGAATTGCAGGAACCGGATCCCGGTCAGCAGATCGCTGCCGTCATCGCCGTTCACATCCGGGGCGAGATCGGTCACCGTCACGGTGCCGGCAACGGTATCGCGGAGGACGTCGTAATCCGCGGCAACGCCAGAGAAAACGGCAGTATCGACACCTTCGCCGCCATTCAGCGTGTCATTGCCCGAACCGCCTGTCAGCGTGTCATTGCCCGCCTCGCCGCTCAGGGAGTCATCGCCGCTGATGCCATCGATCAGATCGTTACCGGCGCCGCCGAGGATCGTGTCATTCAGGATGGTGCCGATCAGATCGTCAGCCTGATCCGTGCCGGTCACATCGCTGCCGGTCACCAGATCGGTGATGTCGACCGTCTGATCGCTGAACTTCAGAAACTCGATGCCGCGAATGACATCGGTGCCGAGATTGCCGCTATGCTGAATGCTGAGGCCAAGCTGGTCGGGAATGATGGTGAACTCGGAACGCGGCGCGGTGAAATAGGCGGTATCCTGCCCCTCGCCGCCGAGCAGCGTATCATCGCCACGCTCACCCTCGAGAATGTCGTCACCGGTGCCGCCATCGAGCAATTCCGGCCCGTTACGGCCCTCGAAGGAGTCGTTACCGGCTTCGCCACGAAAGGTGTCATTGGTCGGGTTGTTCTCCGAGCCCTGGATCGTGTCATTGCCCTCGCCACCCTCGATCAGCAGCGGCCCGACGCTGCGATCCCGGCTGTTCAGGAAATCATTGCCCAGCCCGCCGCGCAGAATGATGCCGACGGCGTCGGCCTTTTCGACCCGAACCAGCGCGTAATCGTCGCCATCGCCCATTTCCATGACGACGCCATCGACATTGGGATAGGCTTCATCGATGCTATCATCGCCGGGGCCGAAATCAGCATAGATCCAGCGGCCGGTGGCACGGTCATTGCCTTCGCCGCCATAGAACTCATTGGCACCGACCCAGTCGCGGAAAGAGTCGTTGCCGTCGCCGCCATAGAATGTGTCATCGCCGTCATCGCGCGCACTCGCGGTCTGATTGACCGTATCGTCGCCCGCGCCGCCCTCGAACAGGTCGTCGCCCCCCTGCGCGAAGAGGCTGTCATCGCCGGCGCCACCGCGCAGCGTATTGTTGTCATCGCCGCCATCAAGCCGGTCGTCCCCATCGCCGCCTTCGAGCGTATCACTCCCTTCATCGCCGCGCAGGCTATCATTTCCGGCGCCGCCGATCAGGGAATCATCGCCGGTCCCGGCATAGATCGTGTCATCGTCCACCTCGTCGTCATCGAGACTGTCCGGACCGCCGATCAGGATATCATTGCCCGCACCGCCCAGAATGCTGTCATCGCCGAGTTCCCCAAGGACGCTGTCATTGCCGTCGCCAGCCTTGAGCACGTCGCCGCTGCCGCGCCCCTCAATGGTATCGTTACCGCCCAGACCCTCGATCAGATTGTCGCCATCGTCACCGATTAGCAGGTTGTCGTTCTCATCGCCGCCGATCACCGCGCCGGCGCTGGTTGGCTCCACCGTTTCATCGCCAAAACCGATGAATTCGACATTGCTCAGCGTGTCGACATATCCGCTGTCATCAAGGTAGTGCAGTTCGACGGCATCCGGATCACCGGGGATCTCGACCAGCGAAAAGGCGCTGCGCGGCGCCTCATAGAAGACCGTGTCGTTACCGCTGCCGCCATCGATCGATTCTCCGGCATCCCGCGCCGTGCCGTTATAGATCTCGTCGTCACCCTCGCCACCGAGAATGGTAACGCCGGACACCCACTGATTGTTGTCATGGGTGATGGTATCGTTGCCCGGACCGCCATCCAGCACACCCGTCTGCGCATAATAGGACCGCAGATACATCAGGTCATTGCCAGGCCCGCCCTGTGCACCGGAATCAAAGAAACCGGTGATCGTGTCATTGCCGTCGCCGCCATCGACCTTGTTGTTGCCGGATTGGTCGACAATGCTGTCATTGCCAAGGCCGCCGTTGATCGTATCAAAGCCGGAATCGCTAGCGCCACCAAAGGATTCATCGATGGTGTCGTCACCATCACCGCCATCGATGCTGTCATCCGCACCCCAGCCGATCAGAACATCATTGCCCGCGCCGCCGATCAGCGTGTCGTTATAGACAAAAATGCTGCTGCTCGTGCTCGGGTCATCCCCGAACAGGGTGTCATTGCCGGCGTCCCCGAACAGGACATCCTCGCCGAAACCGCCTTCCAGGCTATCATCGCCGTCCTGCCCCTGAAGCAGGTCGTTATCCCACTGGCCGTATAGGCTGTCGGGCCCGGCCCCGCCAAGGATGGTATCGTTGTCGCGATCGCCGAAAACGACATCGGCATCGGTTTCGCCATCATTCAGCGTCTGCGGCCCGGCAATGATCGAATCCGAACTGAAGCCGCCATCGATACTGTCATCGCCAAGCCCGCCATCGATCGTATCGCCGCTGGCATAGCTGTAGATCGTGTCGTTCTGCGCCGAGCCAGTGATGCTGTCGGGCGCGTCGGTCCCGATCAGCGTGTCATCGGGCGTCGTATTGACAAGCGCATTGAAGGCATTCGGTGCGGCAATCGTCGCATCGGCGAATTCGAGGGCCTCGATATCGCGCAGCGTGTCGGTACCGTCGGGCGAATCCAGCCGCGTATCGGTGATGATGACATCGCCACCCTCGACACTGATCGTGTAATCGGCCTGATTGCCGCTGAATTGCGCGATATCGCCGCCGCCGGCATTTTCGCTGCCGCCATTGATCAGGTCATCCCCGGCATTGCCGCGCAGGGTGTCATCGCCGCCGAAACCATAGATCAGATTGTCCTTGTCGCCGGCGTCGAGACTTTCATCGCTGACGCGCGATCCCCAATAGGCCCAGGGCAGGCTGGTATCGGTCAGCGCGACAAGATCGATCTTGTTGCCGTCGGAGGTTTCCAACCATTCGATGTAATTATCCGAGATCAACTCATCGAGTTGAATGTAACTCTCATTGACAGCGATCAGCAGATCGTTCCGGAAACCGCGATCCAAATGGAACAGCTTTACATCGGCTGGATCGATCGAGCTGTCAAAGTAAAGTGTATCGGTATCGGCGTTATTGCTGTCCTCGACCCAGTCATAGCCGAAGCCGCGCGAGAAGATGAACAGATCGTCGCCTTCCTCGCCATACAGCGTATCATCGCCAAAGCCGCCGATGATCGTGTCATTACCCAAATCAGGCGAGAAATAATCATCGCCGTCGAGGCCATACATGACATCGTCATAATTGGACCCGTACATGATGTTTTCGGGGCCATCCGTGCCGACCAGTTCCAGCCCCGCGCCCTGCAGATCGATCGCTTCGACAAGGCTGCCATCGGGATTGCGAAACTCGATCCACTCAATGACGGCATGGCTGCTTGAATTACCCTGATCCAACTGGTCGTTGATCCGGATCCGGTCGCCATCGCCATAATAGATGTACAGATCCTGATCGTTCCAGGTGCTCTCGAGTATCAGACGGACGCTATCGACCGGCACCTCGGTAACATCGAAGACAATGGTGTCCTCGCCGACATTACCGCCCTCATAGATCCAGTCATCGCCATCGCCTGGCGAAAACCAGAACTCGTCATTGCCCTCTTCGCCGTAAAAGCTGTCATTGCCCGGGCCACCAATCAGCGTATCATTGCCAAGGTCGGCCTCGAAATAATCATCGCCGCCGGCCCCGCGGATCAGATCGTCATAATCAGTGCCGTAGAGGTTTTCGCCATCATCTGTCCCGGTCAGTTCCAGCCCGGCGACCAGATCGACCTTGCTGGCCACGCTGCCATCGGGATTCCGGAATTCGATCCATTCTATGACGGCATGGCTGACCGAGTTACCTTGGTCGAGCTGGTCATTGATCTGTATCCGGTCGCCATTGCCATAGTAAATAAACAGATCCTGATCATTCCAGGTCTGTTCAAGTATCAGTCGAACACTTTCGGGCGAGACCTCGCTGACTTCGAAGACAATCGTGTCGATGCCTTCATTGTCCCATTCATAGAAATAGTCCTGCCCATCGCCTGGGGAGAAATGGAACCGGTCCGCACCGGTGGAACCCTGAAAATTGTCGTTTCCGGCACCGCCATGGATTTCGTCATCGCCGGCATCGGCAAAGACGAAATCATCCCCGCCCTCAAGAAAAATCGTATCGTTGAAATTCGTTGTATAAAACGCGTTATAGGCATCGGTGCCGGTAAACTTCAGGCCGCCGGTCAGATCGATGCTCTCGACGATATTGCCGGCCTGATCCTCGAAATGCAGCCACTCGATATCGGCATAGCCAGCGGGGTTGCCGTCATACCAGTGGTCGTCGAGGAAAATGCGATCATCGCCGGCACCGTAATAGATCGCCAGATGCTGCTCCCGGGTGCCGTCCAGCATTTCGATCCGCACCGTCGCCGGATCGATGCTGGCATCGAGCACCAGCGTGTCATCGCCGCCATTATCGGCGCTGTTCCAGGAGAAGTAATCGCGCCCGTCGCCATCGCTGAAACGGAAAACATCATTTCCGTCATAGCCTTCTAGGATGTCGTCTCCCTTGCCGCCGGTGATGGTGTCGTCGAAATTTGTCGCGCGAACCACTTCACCGGCATCGCTGCCGGTCAGCGGCAGACCGGCCAGCAGACTGATTGAGTCGAGAACGGTGCCCTGGTCATCGCGGATTTCCAGCGTTTCAATCTGGCGCGCTTCAGGGTTGCCGCCGGTTCCACCGAAATAGTCCTGAACCGTCAGCAGGCTGCCGGTGGCGTCGTTATAAACCCGCAGATCGACCGGCAGCCTGGCATCCTGAATGAACAGGCGCAGATCCGACAGGCTGACATCGACGAAGGCCATCGTGTCGGCGCCGTCATCGAGGGCGTAAGGAACCCAGTCGGAGCCGAAATCAGGCTCGAACAAGAAAAGATCATTGCCCGGACCGCCGATCAGCGTGTCATTATCAGGGCCGCCTTCAAGCTGATCGTTCCCCTCACCGCCCAGCAAGCTGTCATTATCCGGACCGCCCTGCAGCGTATCGTTACCGCCGCGCCCGTCCAGAGTGTCGTTGCCGCCATTGCCGACATGCAGATCGGCATCCTCCGTCCCGGTGAAGGAATCGCCGCTGCTTCCACCGATGCGATCGACCATTGCCCGCTCCTGCCGCTTTTGGGCGGCTCCGCGCCCGCCCGATCTATGACTGACCTACCAGACCGTTAAGCGGTCGACAACATTGTGATGCCGAAAACGGCACCGAACCGAAACCGGTCCGGTGTCGCTGTCAATCAGGTGAGCAGGCCGAAGGGATCGTCGAGTACGACGCCGTTCAGGCTGTCATCATCCGTCAACCCGATAACATCAGGTTCACTGACCGCATCCACAACTTCCTGCGCGCCGGGGCAACCAACAGGACTGTCATTACCGAAATACGCCGTCAGCGCCTCGCTTTGACAAAGTCGGCCGACCGAAACACACCCCCCCTTTATAGGCTGCTGATCTGACCCCGAATTCATCACACCCGGGAAAAGGAATTGTTCCCAAGCAGAATAAATTTTGCTCAGCACGAAAACAATGCGGCTTGGACAGCGTGCCTATTTCCGGTCCAAGCCGCGCAACACCACGGCCGACAAAAGGGCGGCGAGGAGGGAGCATGCGGCGATGACAAGCAGCGCGCTGCGATAAGCGTCGCGATAAGCCATCTCGATCGCGCCGGCCGCCCTTTCGGCGAGTGCCGGGGCCAAGTCGGGCGGCGGCGCAAGCGCAGCAAGCTGCAGGCTGTTCGCCTGCATCGCCGCCAGCGCCGCTTGCGGCAGCGGCAGGTTGCCGAGGCGGTCGGCAAGCTCTGCACTGAACAAGACCAGCATGATCAGGCCCATCACGGCGACGGAAAGGACACCGGCAAAACGGCTGGCGGTGTTGTTGACGCCGGACGCGGCGCCGGAAAGATCATCGGGTGCCGCATTCATCACCGCGGTGGTCAGCGGCGCGACAACTGCGGTCATGCCGAGGGCCAGCAGCAGGACACCGGGCAACACCCCGGTCAGGTAGGCGCCGCCGATCCACTGATCGGCCGACGCAAAGGCAAGGGCCGAAAGTCCGACACAGCTCGCCCCCATCACCAGTATGGGACGCGCGCCGAAACGGTCGGCGAGCGCTCCGGCGCGCCGTGACAGGAGACCCAGCATGAGACCGAAGGGTAAAAGCGCGAGCCCCGCTTCCAGACTGCTGTAATCATGAATCTGGATCAGCGTATAGGGCATCAGGAACAGGATCGACCCAAGGCCGAAATAGATCAGCAGCGTTACCGCATTCGCCGCGACAAAATTTGCCGAGCGGAAAAGGCTAAGCGGCATCAGCGGGCTGCGCCCGATCTTCTCGGCGCGCGCTTCGACAAGAACGAACAGCGCCAGCAAAACGACACCACCCGCCATCGCCAGCCAGATCACCGGATCGCCGAAACCTCGTTCCGGCATCGCGGTCAGCCCATAGGCCAGGCTTGCCATGGCCGAGACCAGCAGCAGCGTTCCCGGCCAGTCGAGCCCCGAAGCCGACATGGCGCGATTTTCCGGGATGTGGCGCCAAGCGAACCACAGCGAGAGCGCCGCCAGCGGCAGGTTGATCCAGAACACCGCGCGCCAGGAAATCGCATCGATGAACAGGCCGCCGACGATCGGCCCGCCCGCCGTGGTCAGCGCAGCAGCCCCGGCCCAGGTGCCGATGGCTCGGCCGCGCACCTGCTTGGGAAAGGTGGCAGCGATGATCGCGAGGCTTTGCGGCACCATCAGTGCCGCACCGAGCCCTTGCAGCGCCCTGCCGGCGATGAGTGCGGTGCCGGTCGGCGCAACCGCGCAAAGGATCGAAGCGATGGCGAAAACGACGATACCGTAAACGAAAACCCGGCGGCGCCCGATCCGATCACCAAGCGCGCCGCCGGTGAGGATCAAGGCGCTGAGCAAGAGCGAATAGCTGTTCACCACCCATTGCAGCGCATCGAATTCCATGCCGAGATCCGCCTGCAGCGCCGGCAGCGCCAGATGCACGACCGAGGTATCGATAAAGGCCATTGCCGAGGCGATGATCGTCGCCGCCAGCACGAATGGCCGTGACCGCTCCTCACAGGGGGTATCGCAGTCCGCATCGAGAACCCGTTTGATATCCGAGGGTATCGCGCGCCGCTCTTCCGCCGTGCCGGCTTCAGCCACGGATCACTTCCTTGACCCGTTCGGCGAGCTGCTTGAGCGAAAAGGGTTTTGACAGAAAAAAGGTGACATCGTCTTCGGTGCCGACTTCTTCGCGCACCCGGTCCTCGGTATAGCCGGAGATGTACAGCACGCGCTGACGCGGGCGCTGTTTCCGGATATGCCCGACAAAGGTCGGGCCGTCCATGGTCGGCATGACGACATCGGTAATGATTAGGTCGAAGCTGCGCCCGGGCTCCTCCTCGAGCTTCTCCAGAGCACTCTCACCGCTGTCCGCCTCGACGACCTGATAGCCGATATTTTCCAGCGCGCGCGCGCTGAATACGCGCACGGCATCCTCGTCT
Organism: uncultured Rhodospirillales bacterium; assembly: GCA_964598335.1. GTDB lineage: Bacteria > Pseudomonadota > Alphaproteobacteria > CAZRBL01 > CAZRBL01 > CAZRBL01. The sequence goes on along the minus strand of CAZRBL010000004.1, from coordinate 59,107 downwards.
TCAACCAGTAGCACACTGCCGAAACCCGTAATATCCACCCCCTGTTCGGGCGTCTCGACGACCGCAGCCGTCGGTGCGTCGGCCTGGGCCACCGGCAGGTAAATGGTAAAGCTGGTGCCCTTGCCGATGGTGCTGTCGACAAACAGAAAACCGCCGGTCTGGCGAACAATGCCGTAAACTGTCGACAGGCCCAGCCCGGTACCCTTGCCGACCTCCTTGGTGGAAAAGAACGGCTCGAAAATGCGTGACTTGATGTCGTCCGGAATGCCGGTGCCGGTATCGCTGACCTGGATCGCCACCCACTCGCCCGGCGGCATGGTTTCATCGCCGCGCTCGATCGCCTGGTCATTGCTGAAACCGCTTGTTGCGATCGTGACCTTGCCGCCGGTGGTCATCGCATCACGCGCATTGACGACCAGATTGATGATCACCTGATCGAGCTGGTTCGGGTCGACCTTGATCAGGCCCAGATCACGGCCGTGATTGAGTTCGAGTTCGATATTGCTGCCGATCAGCCGGCGCAGGAGGTGGGATAGATCGGAAAGCGCGTCGGTAACGCCGATAATTTTCGGCTGCAGCGTCTGCTGGCGACTGAAAGCAAGCAGTTGGCGGACCAGATTCGATGCCCGGTTGGCGTTATGCTTGACCTGCATGATGTCGGAAAAAGACGGATCACCGGGGGTATGGCGCTGCAGCAGCAAATCGCAAAAACCGATCATCGCGGTCAGCAGGTTGTTGAAGTCATGCGCTATGCCGCCGGCCAATTGTCCCACCGCCTGCATTTTTTGCGACTGCGCGAATTGGCGCTCGAGATTGCGCCGCTCGGTCATGTCGAGAACATGGAGGATGACTTCGCCGCTGTCGGTCTCCTCCAGCGCGCGCGCAAAGAGCTGAACGATCGCGCCGTCCACGCCCGAAATCGTCGCATCCAGAGGCTTCGGAGCCGCCCCCGAACGGGCCGCCTTGAACAGCGCCTCAAGGCCGTCCTGGGGGTCGACGGCAATCAGGTCGGCAATAGCGACATCAAGCTGCTCATTTTCCGGACGACGCAGGATCCGGCGAAGGGCGGGGTTGCATTCGGTGATCCGGCCGTCCTCGTCGATCAGCGCGATTCCGAACGGCGCCTGGCTGAAAAAACGCTGAAAGCGCCGTTCGGAGCGCCGGAGCGCCGCTTCCCAATCACGGTCATCGCTGAGATTCCGAACCACCGCACGGCTGCGCATGCCGCCGCCTGCAGCGGAAAAAATGCGCTGGGTAATCTGGGCCGGAAACTCTTCTCCGTCCGGGCGCCGCATCGCCAATTCGACGGCCTGCGTATCGCTGCCGTCGGCAATCAGATCGATCGGACGCGCCGTTTCGGGCGGCTTGGACAACAGCCGGTGCAATTCGGTCGAGCCGTCGATCAGGGCGGCAACGCTTTCTCCCAACCATTCCGCCAATGTTGCATTGGCGAATTGAACGATGCCGTCCTGATCTGCTGAGAAAAAACCGATGGGCGCTTCATCCATCATTTCCGCCAGCTCGGCTCGCTGCGCCTGAAGCAACGCTTCCATCTGACGCCGCTCGGTCACATCCTCGAAACGAAGATAGAAACTGCTGCCGTCCAAAGGTCGCCCGCCGATCAGCAGCCGGGTGCTGTCTTCGTCCTCCTCGACCAGAAATTCGGCGGAAAATCCCTGGCCGCCCTGTAACAGCGACAGATACTCACAGAACCGGCTTCGGCTGGCAGCGCTGCCGAACAGGGTGCTCATGTCGGAAACCGGACTGCCTGTGGCGATACCGGTCAGCTTTTGCGCCGCCGCATTGGCATAGATGACTGCGCCGGCGCGGTCGAAAATGACCGTCGCATTCTCGCGGGTCTCGATGAAGGCAAGGGCCGCTTTTTCCGCCCTTCGGCGCGCCTTATCCCCGAACACGGCGACGGCCGTTCTTTCCCTGGGAGAAGACGAAGGCGATAATCTCCGCAACCGCCTTGTAATGTTCTTCAGGAATTTGCTGATCAATCTCGACGGAGGCGTAGAGACCACGCGCAAGCGGCGGATTTTCGACAATCGGCACGTCGTTTTCCTCGGCCACCTCGCGAATTCTCAGCGCAATGCGGTCGACGCCTTTCGCGACGACGACCGGCGCCCCCATCTCGCCCTGCTCATATTTCATGGCGACCGCATAATGGGTCGGGTTGGTGATGACGACGCTGGCCTTGGGCACCTCGGCCATCATCCGCTTGCGGGCCTTTTCCTGCCTGAGCTGCTTGAGGCGCGCCTTGATCATCGGATCGCCCTCGGTCTGCTTGAATTCGTCCTTGACCTCCTGTTTGGTCATCCGAAGCTGCTTGATGTGCTGCTGCCGCTGAAAGGCGAAATCGGCGGCGGCGATCACCGTCATCACCGCCAGCACGCCTGCCATCAACAGCAGGATCAGCCAGCGGGTCTGATCGAGCAATGACATCATATCGGCGCCGACGTAATTATGCAGACCGCCGGTCGACGGCCAGATGATGACGCAGGCGACGACGCCGACCAAAGTCAGCTTGGCAATTCCCTTGAGGAACTCAACCAGCGACTTGACCCCGAAAATCCGCTTGAAGCCCTTGATCGGCGAGATTTTTTCGAGCTTCGGCTTCATCTGTTCGCCGCTGAAGATCAGCCCGGTCTGCGCCAGCCCCGAGGCCATCCCGGCGAAACTGAGCAGCAGCAGCGGCAACAGCAATACCAGCGCCATCTCGCCGAAGACATCGAGCATCAGCGGCGTCAGCGCCTCCCCCTCGGTCGGCATCTGGTGCGGCAGTTCGATAAAGCTGCGCAGGGTTTCGGCGGTCGCGGTCAGGGCAGACGGGGCAGCCAGCGCAACAAGCAAGGCGCCGGCCAGGATCGCCGCCCAGTGATTGGCTTCACGGCTGAGCGCAACCTGTCCCTTTTTGCGCGCATCGCGCAGCCTTTTCTGGGTCGGCTCTTCAGTCTTCGAGGCCTGATCTTGTTCTTCCGCCATAGCTTGTCAGCAGGTTTGCGGTCCGCCGTGATATCCTTAACCAGCTACCAGCTTTCGATAAAGGCGATATAGCCGGCTTCAAAGCGATCGAGCCAGAACAGCAGCATGGCGCTGGCGGTCAAGGCGAAAATCAGAAAACCGACCCCGATCTGTACCGGCAGGATGACGAAGAAAATCTGAATCTGCGGCATCAGCCGGTTTATCAAGCCGGTGCCGATATACATGACGATGCCGATGAGAATGATCGGGGCGGCGATCTGCACGCCGATCAGGAAGGCTTCCGACAGATAGCGGGCCAGAGTATCGGCGATATCGCCCAGGGGCGGCAATTCGGCGATCGGAAATGCGGTGTAGCTGCGCAGCACCGCGCCGAACAGCAGATGATGCAGATCGGTGACGAACAGCAGCACCGCCCCCGCCAGTGTGAGAAAGGCAGCGATGATCGGACTTTGGGCGAATTGCGCCGGGTTGAACACGAAGGCGTTGGACAGGCTCATCTGAAACGCGATGATGGTGCCGGCAATGTCGAGCGCGGCGAGCAATATGCGGGCGACGAGACCGAGGAACACGCCGATGATCACCTCGCCCAGGACCACCGCCAGAATGCCGGCCGGACCTGCCGGCAAGGGCGGCACGGAATCGATCAGGGCCGGCGCCAGCACGACACTGAAGCCGAGCGCGAAAAGCAGGCGGATATTGGCCGGCACAAAGCCGTCGCCCAGGCCGGGCAGGACCATCAGCGCCGCGCCGATCCGGGCGAACAGGACGATAAAGGCAAAGGCGCCGGTCGCCAGGAAGTCCTGCAAACTCATCTTATCGGGTCAAGCATGAGGGGTGGGCGGGCCGGCACATCAACCGCCGCTCATCCCATTGTCATGATGCGGTCGGCAAGAACCTGGAAAAACTCGGTGAGCTGCCGGATCATCCAGGGCATGAACAGCGCCAGCGCACCGAAGATAGCAAGGATCTTCGGGACGAAAGCCAGTGTCATTTCCTGAATCTGCGTCAGTGCCTGAAACAGCGATACCAGCAGGCCGACCAGAAGGCCGATCACCATCACCGGCGCAGAAATCAGCAGCGTCACCAGCACCGCCTGGCGGAATATTTCGAGAAGCTCGGTCTCGGTCATCAGCGCGTTATAGGCCCGCAAAGGCGACCGGGCCAGTGCCGTAGCAGGAATGCGCCTAAATCGGCATCCGCATGACTTGCTGATAGGCTTCGACGACACGGTCGCGAACCGTCACCGCGGTTTGCAATGTCACCTCTGCATTGCTGACGGCGGTCACGACATCGGTGAGATCGGCCTCGCCCTTGACGGCTTTGACAGCCGTCTGCTCGCTGGCCTTTTGAGTTTCGGCAATCGTCTCAAGCGCATCCTTGACCATTGAGCCGAAACCACCCGATTGATCTCCGGTTACGCCGCCCCCACCGGCAGCGCCGAGGCCGGAAGTTTTCGCATAGGCGTTAATCGCCCCTGGATTGATCGTCATCGGAAATCTCTTTCGCTTATGCTCTGAGGATATCGAGGGTGCGCATCAGCATGCCGCGGCTCAATTCGATAACCCGTAAATTCGCCTCATAGGATCGCTGCGCCTCGCGCATGTCCATCGCCTCGATCAGAGAATTGACATTCGGGGTGTAGACATAGCCGTCAGGGCCCGCAGAAGGATGGCTCGGATTATACTCGCGGCCGAAATCGCTGTTGTCCTGAATAACCTTGTCGACCCGTACGCCGCCTTCTTTTTCAAAGCCCTGCCGGATGGTTTCAAAGGTTACCAGCTTGCGCCGATAGGGAACGCCATCGGGGGTCGAGGCCGTGGACCCGGCATTGGCCAGATTCTCGGCGATCACCCGCATCCGCGTCGATTGCGCCTGCATGCCGGTCGAGGCGATGCCCATGGCGCGGGCGAGATCACTGCTTGTCGTCTTCACCGCTCAGCCCCCTGCCCGATTATCGTCCGCGCCCAAGCGCGATTTTGAACAGGCCGATCTGCTTCTGATACAGCATCGTCATCGTGGAGTGCTCCATCGCGGATTCGGCCGCCCGGATCATCTGTTCCTCCAACACGACAGCGTTGCCGTCGGGAGACAGCTCGTAGGGATTACGGTCATCATCGGGCCGGTCGGTCAGGCCGGCGGCTGGCGCTGCGACCACATGCGCATGGTGGGTCGCCTTCGGCGCCGGCAATGCCTGCTCGACGGCCGCCTGGAAAGAAAACGGCTTGAGGTCCTGAGAAACATAGCCAGGCGTATCGGCATTGGCGATGTTGAGCGCCGTCACCGACTGCCGGTGATTCAACCAATCAAGTTTGCCTGAAATGCCCTGCATCAGGGCGAATTTCGAGAAATCCATGCCGCAACCGTTGTAATAGCGGGCGCAGCGTGCCATCGGCTGATTAAGGTATCGTGAACAGACGCCGGGATATGTCAAAGCCCTTGCAGGATGAATTTCACAACTTTGACCCGCGTCAGGAACTGGAGCGACTGATCGAGTTCGTCACTCTGGTCATTGCCGAGGTTGAGGCAGGGGAAATTCGCGACCTGCACGGCTTGGATGGAAGGGTCGAGACCGTCTGCAAGGCCGTGGAATCCCTGCCGCGCGACGAGGTTGAGCAAGTGCGCAATCGTTTTGAACATCTGAACAGCCAGCTGGAATTGCTATCGTCGGCGCTTGCCAGCCGGAAGCGAAGCGGCTAGCCGGATTGTCGGCAAAATCCGGTTCCGCATGGATATCACCGACTTTCTAAGATACGCCGCCGCGCTCGCCTTTGTGCTGGCCCTGATCCTTGCGCTCGCCTGGGTGATGCGGCGCACGGGGCTCGACGGTCGCTTCGGGGGAAGCGCAACCGCTTTCGGCAAGAAAAGCGAGCGCCGTCTCGCCGTGATAGAAACGCTGATGCTGGACAACCGGCGCCGGCTCATCCTGTTTCGCTGCGATGACCGCGATCATCTGGTTTTGCTCGGTCAGACCTCGGAAACCGTGATCGATGCATCGCAGGGCGTGCCGAGCAGGAAAGACGATGAAGGCTCCGTCACCGGCACCACCGCGACCGGGCTTTCAGGCAGCGATCTGCGCGCGGTCAGACATTCATGAGGCCCCGCATTCCGTTGCTGCTTGCGCTTGTCCTGATGCTCGCGCCCGGCATGGCCGGGGCGCAAAGCCTCACGCTTGATCTCGGCGAAACCCCGGGTGACGGTTCGGTAGCAGGCACGGTCTTGCAGCTTCTGGCGCTGCTGACGATCCTGTCATTGGCGCCGTCGATCCTGATCATGACGACGTCATTCACCCGCATCATTGTCGTGCTGTCGCTGCTGCGCAGCGCGCTGGGCGTACAGCAAACGCCGCCCAACGCGGTCCTGATCGGGCTGGCGCTGTTCCTGACGGGGTTCATCATGGCACCGGCCTTCGAGACCGCCTATCGCGACGGCATCGAGCCGCTGATCAATCAGGAAATCGACGAATTTGAAGCCTTTGACCGCGCAGTCGCACCGCTGCGCGGTTTCATGCTGACACATGTCCGCGAACAGGACTTGCAGCTTTTCACCGATTTCTCCGGCGAGGGGCCGTTTGAGACGGTCGAGGATGTGCCGCTTCAGGTATTGATCCCGGCCTTCATGATCTCGGAATTGAGACGCGCCTTTGAAATCGGGTTTCTGCTGTTCGTCCCCTTCCTGATCATCGACATGGTGGTCGCCGCCATCCTGATGTCGATGGGGATGATGATGGTACCGCCGGTGGTCATCTCGCTGCCCTTCAAGATCATCTTTTTCGTCCTGGTCGACGGCTGGTATCTCGTCGCCGGCAGCCTGCTGCAAAGCTATGGTGCCCCCGCCGGGGGGTAACGGATCATAAGGCCGGGGCCAGCACCGCCGAGCATCGGCCCGGCCAATCAAGCCGGACTTTTGGCGACACCGAAACCGGCGAGGAATTCCTTGAACAGATCGATGCGGGCGACGCTGGCGGCAATCGTGTCACGATTGATCTGCAAGCCTCGCTGTACGCTTGAGGTCAGCACCCGAAAGGCATTCGCCTGAGCGGTCTGTTCCATCGCGCCGGCATAGCGATCGCTGAGCTCGTCGAGCGTTGCACCATCATCCGCCAGTGTCAGCGCCACCGCCTGCTTCAGCACCAATTGCGCGTCGGCTTCAGACAGCGCTCCCGACTCGAGCGACGGCATGAGCGCCGCCAGCGCCTCAGCCGCCTGATCCCAGCGCTCCGCGGCCCACAGGACGTCGGCGCGCAGGCGGTCGGCCTCAAGGCTCGACAGACCGTCGAGCACCGTCAGCGCATCCTCGGTGCGGCCCAGCTCTGACAAGGACCGTGCGCGCAGCAGGCGCAGACCCTCGGCAAAGGTGTCGTCACCCTCTCCGAGAGCGTCAAGCACATCAAGCGCCTCCTGAGGGTTCCGATTCAACAGGTGCACCGCCGCAAGCCGCGCGCCGACAGCAAGGCGTTGCGCACCGTCCTCGTCCATGACATCGGTCAACAACGCGGCGGCATGATCGAGCAGATCGATCTCGACCAGCCGTTCCGCCAATTGCCGTCCGGCACGAACCTGATCCGCGCCGCGCGGCGCCAATTCCTCGAAATCGCGATACAGCGCATAGGCAACCACCGGCGACAGCGCGTCCGCCTCACCTTCGACGAAAAGCCGGGCAAATTCGCTGCGCATCTTTTCCGCGATTGCGGCCGCCGCCTCAGGCGCGGCGCGTGCCGCGGTGCCGCGCAACACATCGAACCCTTCGCGCGGGTTGCCGGCCTCCATATACATGCCGCCCAATGCCTCGCCGATGGCGGTTTCCATTGCGTCGCCGCGCCAGGCGAAACGCAGACCCTCGAGTTTTTCAGCCGCCTCTGCCGGTGTCAGCTCATCACTTGCGGACTGCAATTCGGTCAGCGCCAACTCGGCGCGAACCCGGTACAAGCGATCGCCCTGTTTCGCTGCCGCTTGCCAATGCCGGATTGCGCGCCGGTTATCACCGGTTTGTCGCATCAATTCCCCGCGCAGGAAATTCAGCGCGGCGCGACCGCGCCTGTCTGGCCGTTGACGGTCGTGCAGCATGTCGATGCGATCGAGATGATCCTGGGCGGCAACGATGTTGCCATTGCGCAATGCCGCCTCTGCCGCCTGTATCGAGATGCGTTCTGCCAGCTCACCGGGATAGCGGTCGAGCAGAAAGGCCCCGTTCTCGAATGACTCATGGGCTTCCGGCCATTCGCCGAGAAGCGCGTGCGCATAGCCGCGCCAGATCGCGGTTTCGGGCACCGCCTGGAAAGCAGGCTCGTCGAGGTCGTCCAGCCCCTGCTGGGGGAATCCGGCGAGGATCTTGCCGACGCCGGCAAGGGCTATGACGTCAGGGCTGGCGGCGACATCGGCCATCACCGCTCGCGCCAGGCCGAGATGCGCAAGCGCCTCATGTGCGAAGCCGTGGGCGATATACAGTCGCGCCAGGCCAAGATGCGCGCGCACGCGTTGAGAATCATTCTCCGCAGCACGCAAAACGGTTTCGCCGGCAATACGTTTTTCAGGAAAGGCGGCTGCGGGATCACCGTGCCAGACATCCAGGGCGAACAGTCGGTTTTCGGCAACAGCGGTGCCGGCAACTTCCTTTGTCGTCGGCGCTTCGGCCTCCAACAGGGTGCGGTTCAGTCTCAGGCCGCCCGGCGCGCTGACCAGAACGCCGTCATCCCTGATCTCGAAGCGCACCGTCTCTCGTTCCGGTCGCAACACCATCCCCGCAGCGCTCGACATCAGATCGAAATCGACGAAACGCCGCTCGGCGATGGGCATCGGGCTGGTCTCCAGCCGCGGCAGAGCAATGATCCGGTCCCCGACGTCGGGATCGAAAAAGGCGATGCGAGGGCCCAGCCCCGCCGCTTCGAGCAGCACGCCGGGCGCATCGCGACCGAAGCGTTGGACACGCGCATTGACCGTCTCCGCGGCGACCGCCTGATCGCTCAGCAAGACCTGCCAGCTTAGCCCGTCCCGGCGCACGGTCGCTGCAAGATCAGGCGGAACATCAATGCGAAACAATGTGCCGCCGTCGACGGTAAAGCGCTGCGGCGTCCCCACCCGGTTCGCTTGCGGTCCGACAATGGCGGGCGGAATTCCGGTCATCGCGGCATCGACAACAAGCCAGAGCGCGCCGTTTCGCCGGTAAACAGCGAGCGCGACCGGCGAAGGCGGATTCAGGACAATTCTTGCGCCTGTGTTTGCGGCCCCCGACGGCGTCTCGACGGCGGCCCGCGCCTCCCGCAACAGCGGAATCGGATCGGAGAGCGCCTCCTCAGCAATCGTTTCCGGGCCTTGTTCGGTAACGGCCTCGGATGCTTCGGCAGGCCGATCCGCTTGCTGCAGAGGCGCCGCATCGCCCTCGTATAGATCGATCACCAGCCTGCTGCCGAGTTCGAAGATGCGCGGCGCTACGGGTGCGCCGGCGTCAATCTCCAGAACCGCAGGATCGCTGCCGAGCTGCCGCGCCGAGACAAGCCTGGACCAGCTGCCGCGGTCGACGGCGGCAAGATCGAACAGAGCCTCGGTCTCAAAAGTGATCGTGACGGTACTCCCGCCAGGTTCCCGCTCGCTGCGATAGGCGACCGGCGCGGCCCAGTCGATGACAAGTCTGGTATAGGCGTCGTGATCGCCGGCCCGCACCCGAACGCTGTCCTGTGCGGCGGCCGACAATCCGACCGTCAACAGAGCGGCAAATGCGATAAAGCGCATCATGGCGGAACGGTTACTCAGGCGCGTGGATCAGAATATCGACGCGGCGGGCCGTTGACGACCGACCGCTCATTGCACTCTGCCCGTCAGGCAACAAAGAATGGTTAACGATGGCTTGCGCCAGGCTGGGCCCAAAGGTGAGGATATGGATCGGGCGATCATAGCCCGCAGCGATCAGCGATTGCGCCGCCCGCTCGGCACGTGCGAAAGCCAGTTCCCAGTTCGATTCAAAGCCGCCCGCCGTAACCCCTCGCACCGGTCGCGGATCGGTATGGCCGTGTATCTCGATGCGATTGCGGATCGGCGCCAGCAGATCGGCAATCGCATCGAGCGCTGCCTCGCCGCCGCTGCCGATTTGCGCGCTGCCGGTGTCGAAGAGCAGGGCTGATGGAAGGCTGACCACAAGTTTGCCGCCCTGATCGTGAACCTGCAATTCGGCAAGCGCCGGGATATCCGCCGTCATCGCCTCGATCACCGCACCGAGATAACCCAGCGGCAGCGCGCGATCCTTCAATATCGTGGGAATCGCCGGGCCGCCCGCTCCGGCATCGAGGACATTACCGGGTATGTCGGCGCCCGCGACCGGTGTTCGATCGGCACCGAAAAACGGCCGCAAGGGGGCCGGATCGGCCATCGCATACAGCAGCACAAAGAAGGCCAGCATCAGGCTGACCAAATCTGTAAACTGCAACAGCCAGACCCGGGTCACGGCGCGCGCCCCGCGCCCGTCAGCGGCGCCAATTCGATAGACAGGCGCGCCTTGCCGCGAAGCCCGTTATCGATTCCGGCGGCCACATCGGCACCGATCAGGGCCGGTTCATACAGCAACCTGCCGGCCTCCGCGACGCGCCTGGGCTCGGTATCGGCAGGCAGCAACAGGCGCACCCGCAGCGCCGAAAGCGGGACACTGGTCAGCGCTTCCGCGGTGCGTGCCAGACGCTCGGCCCGAACCGACCCGTCCGCCGCAAAGATGCCTTTCAACGGTAATTCGAGGCTGAGACCGGAGGCGGCAACACCGTCTGGCAGGTTTGCTTCGGGAAAAATCCGGCGCAAACCTGCCGACAGCCGTCTTGCCGCATCGAGGCTCCAGCTTTCGCCCTGTGTCGCGGTGCGCCGCGCAAGAAATCCGTCGCCTGCGCCTTCGGAAAAGGTTTCGCGTACCGTGGTCAAAACATTGCCGACGCGCCGATCTTCAAAATCGAGCGGCGCGACCAGCGCCATGAAAAAGGCCAACAGGATCAGAAACAGCGCCAGCTGCGCGGCTTGAACGCGTTCAAAGCCGGAGCTGCCGCTCGGCACGTCACTTCGTGTCTCAGGCGCCGGTGCCATTCATCAAGCGATCGATTTCATCCTGATCGACCCCGTCGCCCGGCATTTGCGGTCCGTTCAGCAAATCCGCCTCGGGATCCTCGGCATCCGCGGCGTGTGCATCGGCCGCACGCGCCGAAGCGGCGCTATCGACGCTGTGTGCCTGATCACCCGATACGGCAAAGCGGTCGACGATGGCGTTAACGCGGGTCTCGATATGCTTCAATGTTCCGACCACCTTGGTGATGCGCTGGCCGGTAATGTCCTGAAAGCTGCACGCCTCATAGATGCGCGTGACCTGTTGAGTCACATCGTCGGCGATGGTCGGATCGCCGTCCGCGACAGAGGCTTCAATGTCTTCGCAGGCATCCATGATGGAGCCGGTTGCCTCTTCGGTGGCGATGACGACCGCATCAAGTTCATCGGTGGCTGACTGAAATCGCTCAGAGGTCAGATCGTGCGCCCGCAGCGCCGCGAGCTCGGCGCGGGCATGGCGGATGTGATCCGCCAGCGCACCGATCTCGGCCAGCAATGCCTTGTCCTCGGAGGACGGGGGCGGGTCGGATTGGAGGAATTCAGCCATCGGGTGCTCGCAGCGGCGTTAAAACGCCCCCAGCACGCTCGACAGCTTGGTTTTCAGGGTCTCGGCATTGAACGGCTTGACGATGTAATTGTTCACGCCGGCCTCTTTGGCGGCGATGACGTTTTCCGTCTTGCTTTCCGCCGTGACCATGATGAAGGGCGTCGCTTTGAGCTTGTTGTCCGAGCGCACTTCCTTGAGCAGCTGCAACCCGGTCATGGGCTCCATATTCCAGTCGGAAATCACCAGACCGTAATTGTCCCCGCGCAGTTTTTGCAGGGCTTCGGCCCCATCGGCTGCTTCATCGACATTGTCGAAGCCGATCTGCTTCAGAAGATTTCGGATAATCCGCAACATCGTCTTGTAATCATCGACGATGAGAACTCGCATACTGGTATCAACGGCCATGGAACGCTCCTATTACGAAAAGTCGCCTGAGTGCCCGAAAGAGGGGCTGTCCAACGGCTTCTCGTCCTCAACGATCAGCCGCGGTAACCATGTCAGGGGTAGCGCCGTTGTCCTTAATCCGCCGTAAATTGCCGCCCTATCCGAAAGGCGTAATATGCCGCTGAATCTCTGCTATTTCGGCACAATTTGACTGGGTGATCAGGGCAATTCGCGCCGGGTCGCGAGGCTGAGCGTCACGGCACGCGCGGTTTCAGGCCGCATCTGGGCGAGGATCGGCGCGCTGCTGCGCGTCTTCATGCGCTCCAGGACATCGAGCAGGGTCTTGTGCTCCATATCGTCGAAAATGCGGGCGGCATCCTTCGGCTTCATGGTTTCATAGATTTTGACAAGCTGCGCGAGCTGCTCTTCCTGTTCTTCCGAATGCTCCTTCAGCAGGCCTTCGATCTCGGTACGAAGAGCCTCCAGCTCTGAGACCTGATCCTGCAGGCGCGCCTCGGTCGCTTCCAGCAGGGCCGCCTGGGCGTCAAGTTGCGCGGCGCGTTCATCGAGAGCTTCGCGGCGCAGCTTCAGCTCTTCGAGAAGCTCGCGTTCAACCGGCGACTGAAATCGCGGCGGCGTCAGGGCGGCACGCCGGGCTTCGGGCGTTTCAGCCTCGGGCGTTTCAGCGTCAGTCGGCGCTTCTTCGGATGTCTCATCCAGGGTAGCGGCTTCCGTCTCTTCGGCAATGCTTGCGCTGTCTGTTGCCGCCCAGGCGGGCGATATTGCGCCGGAGCTGTCGACAAAGCTGAGCACACGGGCACCGATCGCGAGACAAATGACCAAGATCGTCAGCGGCACGATGCGCAGCGCCGCGAGGGAGGCGAGCGCTTTCACGAGGCTTTCCCCAGCTCCTGCGACCGCGCGGCAAGGGCCTGCATGGCGTCGTGCAGTTGCTGTTCCGCTTTCGAGCGGCGGCGCGCGGGGGGCTCCGCCGCGCTTTGCACGGGCGCCACGGGCTTGTCATCGCCGATCGCCGCCGAAAAGCCCCAGCGCCCGGTCGGCAAGCCAGGCGCCTTTTTGGGCTGCGCGGCCAACTCATCTTCCGCAGCTTGCCGCGCTGAATTCAACAAAGACAGGATGGGGCTCTCGGCCTTGTCGGAAGACGCATTTGCCGGTGCCGCTTTACGCTTTTCCCGGACGATTCTCGGCGGCGGGTCCATGGCCGCATCGGCAGCCTCGATCGCACGCCGCTCTATCGCTGCGCCGACCCCGCCCGTCGCGCGTTCAATGCGCGAGGCCAAACGGTCGCCGGCATCGACAATCAGTTTCAGCTCGTCAATCGTATGCGCCGCCGCTGCCCGACTCGCATCGAAGTCACCGCCGACTTCACGGGCGGTGTCGCGCATGCCTTGAATGGCGCTTTCGGCCCGGTTGACCGCGAGATTCAGGTCGGCCGTCAGCTGCGCAAGCTCGCCGCGATCGGTGCGCAAGGCGCTCAGCGAACGATGTAGCAAGCCGGCATATATCGCCGTGCCGAGCAGACCCAGCAAAACGACGATATCAAGCGCAGTGGAGAGAAATGCCGGTACCATGGCTGTGCATTATCCTTGTTGCGTGGATGAAGCGTCGATCTGATCGTTGACGCGGACGGCGATCCGTTCTCCCTTGCGGCCCATCTGACCGGAATAAAGCGGCGTATCACCACAGCGCAGTTCGACCGGATCCTCGGGCGAGACATCAAGGATCACCTGACTGCCGACCTGCCAGTTCAGCACATCATTCAGCGAGATACTGGCCTGGCCGAGCATGCATTTGAGCTCGACATCGGTCAGATAGACTTCCTGCGTCAGGTGGTTTTCCCAAATCGCGTCGCGACCGAATTTCTCCCCCATGAACATTTGCAGCAGCAATTCTCGGATCGGCTCCAGCGTCGAATAGGGCAGCAGCAATTCGATCCGGCCGCCGCGATCCTCCATGTCGATGCGGATTTTCGCCAGAATGGCAGCATTGGCAGGCTGGGTGATAGCGGCAAAGCGCGGATTGGTCTCGAGCCGATCGAAGCGGAAAGTGACCGGCGAGAGCGGATCAAAGGCAGCGGAGATGTCGCTGAGCACGACCTGGACCAGACGTTCGACCAGCGTCCGTTCAATGGTGGTATAGGGGCGGCCTTCAATCCGCATCGCAGCGGTACCCCGGCGACCGCCGAGCAGAACGTCGACAATCGAATAGATTAACGCGGAATCGATGGTCAGCAGGGCATAATTGTCCCATTCCTCCGCCTTGCAGACCGACATCATGGCCGGCAGCGGTACCGAATTGAGATAATCGCCGAAGCGCACATTGGTGATCTGATCGAGGCTGGCCTCGACATTGTCGGAGGTCAGATTGCGCAAAGAGGTGGACATCATGCGGACCAGACGGTCGAACACGATGTCAAGCATCGGCAGCCGCTCATAGCTGACCAGGGCGCTGTTCACCAGCGCCATGATGCCCGAATTGTCCCCCTCATTGCCGTCATCTTCAAAGCCGAGAAGGCTGTCGATTTCGTCCTGATTGAGAACGCGCGGGGCTACCTTGGACTCGCCGCCGGCGGCTGTTTCACTCTCGCCGCCATCCGCGTCTTCGCCTTCGGACATTTCCGCCCATTCGGCGGCCATGCGCTCTTCTTCGCTGAGTTCTTCGTCGGGCAGCATCACGCGGGCCCCCTATTGTACAAGAATGTCTCGGAACAGCACATCGCGCACCGGAACCGGGGCGACCGACGCTTCGACGCGGGCGAGCAATTCCTGACGCAGCCGGTAAATCCCGGCGGAGCCCTGCAGATCGTCAAAACGAAGTTCGCGCAGATAGGTCTGAAAATGGTCGGTCACGCGCGGCAGATTGGCCTCGACCTGCGGCACCTGTTCGGCGCTTTCGAGTTCGAGGCTGATGCTGATCTTGAGGAAACGCGGCTGCCGCCCCGTGCTGCTCAGATTGATCAGCATATCCGGCATATCGTAGAAATGCCCCGGTCCTTCAGGCTCGACGATCGCCTCCTCAAGCTCTGCCGTTTCGGCCTCCTCGCCGCCCTTTTCAAAGACTCCGAGGAAATAAGCGGCACCGCCACCGCCGAGCAACAAGAGCAGCGGGATGAAGATGAACAGGACGAGTTTCTTGCCGCTGAATTTCTTTCGCGGAATCTCGTCCTCATCAAGATCGTCTAGATCGTCAGCGTCATTGATGTCGGACACGGGGTCACTCCGGGTGAGGCTGGGCATGACAAAAAGCGGCTCGACGGCGGCGCGCGGCTCCGTCGATGCCCGGAGCATGCAAGAATGACGGTTAACAAGCCGTTGAGCCCTCCGCCGAAGCGGCAAATTTTGCCCAGCGGGTTGTGATAAGGCGGCAGGAAGCGGTCGCAGGACAGCTGCCGAGGATATCGACGGCGGGCTAAAAACCCCGGAATTCTGCGTCGGACGCCTTTTGGCACGCTCCATGCACCTGCTTGGGCGAGGCGTCACCGAACGCCGTCACCATTCGCTGAACACGCAAGAGCCATGGAAAACGCCAGCTATATCGGATTGTCCCGCCAGGATGCGTTGCGCCGCCAGCTCTCCGTTGTGGCCAACAATATCGCCAATATGGACACGGTCGGTTTCAAGGCGCAGCAGATGCTGTTCCAGGAATATCTGGTTGAGCCGAAGGGCGTCGATCCGCAAAGCGCCGAGCCGGTGTCGATGGTCGTCGATGCCGCGACCTTTCGCGATATCACGCAAGGCGCGATGACCCGCACCGGCAATGAGCTTGATCTGGCGCTGCAGGGGGAGGGCTATTTCACCCTCGAGGGCCCGGCAGGCGATCGCTATACCCGCGCCGGCAGCTTCCACATCAATCAGGATCGTGAAATCGTTCATTCCAGCGGCGCGCCGCTTCTGGCCGCCGGCGGCGGTCGGTTGGCGGTACCGGAGAACGCCATCGACATCAGTATTGATCGTAATGGAATCGTCACCGCTTTGGGTGCCGGGGCCGCAGGCGCAGCCGAACAGATCGGGCAGATCCAGCTTGCCGCCTTCGCCGACGATCAGGCGATGACCCAGGTTGCCGGCGGCTTGTTGATCACCGATCAACAACCGATCGAGCCCGAAGCGACCACTGTCGAACAGGGCTATCTCGAAGCGTCGAACGTCAACTCGATCGTCGAGATGACGCGGATGATGGAAATTTCCCGCAGCTACGCCTCAACCCAGCGCATGCTGGAAACCGAACATGAGCGGATGCGCAGCAGCATCCAGACTCTCGGAACCCTGAACGCCTAATCAATCCACGGGCCCTTGGCCTAGAATAACGGAGTAATCAGATGCGAGCACTTGATATCGGCGCGACCGGCATGATGGCCCAGCAGCTTAATGTTGAGGTCATCTCCAACAATATCGCCAATCTAGGCACCACCGGATACAAGCGTCAGCGCGCCGAGTTTCACGACCTGCTTTACAACACCATTTCCCGTCCCGGCGCGACCAGCTCGGATGCCAACACGATCCTGCCGGCGGGCGTCCAGATCGGCTCGGGCGTCACCGCCGCCGGCGTCTACCGGATCAATGAGCAGGGTCCGATGCAGATCACCGAAAACGAGCTGGATATCGCGATCCAGGGCCAGGGCTATTTCGCCGTGCAAATGCCCGATAACACGATTGCCTACACCCGTACCGGCTCCTTTCAGCTCAATGCCGATGGAGAGATCGTGACGCTGAAGGGCTTCCCGTTGCAGCCGGGATTGAACGTACCGCCCGAGACGGTCGATCTGACAATCAATGACAGCGGCGAGGTACTGGCCAAAATCGAAGGGCAGGAAGCGCTGGTCAATGTCGGGCAGATCGACATGAACACCTTCGCCAACCCCGCCGGCCTCGAGGCGCTGGGCGATAATCTTTTTCTGCCCACACCGGCCTCAGGCGATGCCCAGGTCGGGGTACCGGATACGCCGGGTTTCGGCAGCATTCTGCAGGGGGCGCTGGAAAGCTCGAATGTCGACATCGTCAGCGAGATCACCCGCATGATCACCGCGCAACGTGCCTATGAGATGAATTCCAAGATCATCCGCACCGCCGATGAGATGATGAACACGGTCAACCAGCTTCGCTAATCGGCCGGTTTCGCTAATTGGATTGTCGCCATGCTCAAACACTCCCTTTCCGCATTGACCGCTCTGATACTCTCCGGCGCCGCGCTGGCGGAGCAGCCCGCCGCTAACGACACCGCGATGGCCGGCGATCTCTTGCTCGCCACCCCCCATCTGATCCGCCACAGCGAAATCAGCAGCGATCAGGTGACACTGGGCGATCTGTTCAGCGGCATTGGCGCCAAGGCCGGTCAGCCGATCGGTAGCGCGCCCGCCCCCGGCGACCGTATCGTCGTCTCGGCTCGCCAGCTCAACCATATCGCCCAGCGTTTCGGCATCGATTGGCAACCGCAAAGTCAGCATGACCATGCCGTTCTCGAGCGCGCCTCCCAGCGGATTGATGCGGAGACGCTGCGGGTACCGGTGATAGAGGCCGTGCAGCGCGCCATGGGCGCCGACACCGATATATCCTTGAGCCAGGTGCGGGCGTTGACATTGCCGACCTCCGCGCCCGCCGATATCACCGTGACGGCTCTGGATATCGATCCGCGCAGTAATGGCTTCATCGCCATGGTGTCGGTGCGCGCGGGCGAACACAGCGCCGACGTCAGCGTGTCGGGGTCCGCGGTCAAACTGATCGACATGCCGGTGATGCTGCATCGGGTTCGCCGCGGCGAAACCGTGACCAGCGCTGATGTCGAGTGGCGGGCAATTCCTGCCGACCGGATCGAGCGTGACGCGCTCGATAGGCTGGACGGCATTATCGGTCAGGCCGCAACGCGCACGCTGATGCCCGGCAGCACGGTGGCGGAGACCGATCTGCGACCGCCCTTTGCCATTCGTAAAGGAGATTTGGTTACCATGATTGTCGAGGCGGGCGGTCTTGCGGTCACCGCTCAAGGCCGCGCCCTCGATGACGGCGCCATGAACGATGTGGTGCGCGTCATGAATGTCGGCAGCAAGCGTGTTGTCGATGCCCGTGTCGCCGGCAGCCAGACCGTCCGCGTCGCGGCACCGTCGAGTTTGATTAATTAGGAAGTCTCATGTCTCGCCAGCTCTTTCACGGTATCGCCCTTTCTCTTGCAGCCGGCTTGTTGACCGCGGGCTGCAGCGTCGGTGACCGGATCGCCGATATCGGCAAGCCGCCCGACCTCAGCCAGATCGAAAACCCGATCGAGGCGGAAGGTTATCGGCCGGTCTCCCTGCCGATGCCGCGCCCGACGCAGGAGGTTTTCCAGGCCAATTCACTTTGGCGGGCCGGCGCCAAATCCTTTTTCGAGGATCAGCGGGCGCAGGCGATCGGCGATATTCTGACGGTGCTGATCGAGATCGAGGATAATGCAACGATCAACAACACCTCGAGTCGCTCGCGACAGGCCAGCGATCAGGCCAATCTGTCACAGTTTTTCGGCCTTCAAGGCAATTTGCAGAACTTCCTGCCCGATGAGGTCAGCCCGGACGAGCTGATCGATTTCGGCAGCACCACCAATAATGTCGGTTCGGGCACGATTCAGCGACAAGAATCCATCGAACTGCGCGTTGCCGCCTTGATCAGCCAGGTTTTGCCGAACGGCAATTTCGTCATCCAGGGGCGCCAGGAGGTGCGGGTCAATTTCGAGATGCGCGAATTGCTGATCACCGGGGTCATCCGGCCCGAGGATATCAGCTCCGGCAATACGATCAGCTATGATCAGATCGCCGAAGCCCGCATCAGCTATGGCGGCCGCGGCCAGATCACCGATGTCCAGCAGCCCCGCTACGGGCAGCAGCTCTACGACATCATCTTCCCGTTCTAGGGGCAGGACAGACGCAAGACCCGGCGCGGATCCCTAATCATCGCGCCGGCTGCGTTCTTCCTTTTCGTGGCGTTCCTGCGCTTCCAGGCTGAGGGTGGCGATGGGCCGGGCTTCGAGACGTTTGAGGCCGATAGGCTCACCGGTTTCCTCGCAATAGCCGTAGCTGCGGTCGCTGATCCTGGCCAGCGCCGCGTCGATCTTGCCGATCAGCTTGCGCTCTCGGTCGCGGGTGCGCAATTCCAGCGCCCGGTCGGTTTCGACCGAGGCGCGGTCGGCGATGTCAGGTTCCTGCGTCCCGCCGTCATCCTGCAGCCCGCGCAGCGTCTCGGTCGACTCGCGTAACAGCTCGTCCTTCCAGTCGAGCAGCTTGGCCTTGAAATAGGCGAGCATGACGGGGTTCATGAACTCCTCGTCCTCGCTCGGACGATAGCCCTCCGGAAGTTTGACGTCGGACATGACAAGCCTCGTAAAACGCTGTTCTTTTCGGGCTCTTGCCGGCCCGTCAAAAATCGCGCGGACTATACGAATGCGGCCCGGTGCCCGCAAGCGATTTACAGCCGGGGCTTAAGCGGTTGGATCAACACCGTATTTCGCCATTTCGACCTGTGCCCGCAGATCGATTTCATCGAGGATGGCGGTCAGCTTCGGATCGTCAATGCTCTCGCGCTGCCGCTGAATTGCCGCGTTGATCCGGCCGAGCTCGGCGACCGGCACATCGCCGGTCAGCAGCGCATGACGCAGGGCATCGAGCCGGTCCAGGATCGTTTCGGCCCGTTGCCGCCCGCGCGAAGCACGGCCGGCGGGATCGTCAACTTCCTGCAAGGACAGCAAGCCGCCCATGGCTCCGGCGGGTGCAGCGGTAGCGGCGCTGCCGGTCTCGGCCGTTCCCTCGCTATCCAGCATTGCGGCAAACCGGCCGTCATCAGCGGCCTTCGACGCGGCCTTCTTGCTGCCGACCGGGCCTGGCCGGTTCGTCTCCTTGATGCGCATGCGGGCTCGTCTTTCGAGAAAATGGACCCGGAGCGTTAACCATAGCCGGTTAAAAAGCGCCTAAGGGCAAATTGTGCCGGGTCAGCACCGATCCTGCGCAACAGCGTCCCAGCATTAAGGCATTGTAATAGCGTATAATTTAGACAAGACGCGATTTGGCACGGTTCTCGCTTACCAATCTGGCGAGATGCCTTACCCGACAGAGTTTGCCGGTCCCATGAGAAAGATCCTGCGCCTTTTCCGTTTTCACCTTCTGGCCGTTGCCGCACTCGCGGTCCTGATCACCGCGTCGGCCGAGGCGGCGAGCACCCGGATCAAGGACATAGTCGATATCGAGGGCGTTCGCGAGAACATGCTGGTCGGCTATGGCCTTGTCGTCGGTCTCAACGGTACCGGCGACAGTCTGAACAACTCACCCTTCACCGAGCAAAGCCTGCTGGCCATGCTCGAACGGCTCGGCGTCAATGTGCGCGGTTCCAATCTGCGTACGGAAAATGTTGCCGCCGTGATGGTCACCGCGACGCTGCCGCCTTTTTCAACGCAGGGCACGCGGATTGACGTCACGGTTTCGGCGCTCGGTGATGCCGAGAACCTGCTCGGCGGTGAATTGCTGGTTACCCCGCTGATGGGTGCCGACGGCGAAGTCTATGCCGTCGCCCAGGGCCCGGTTGCCGTCAACGGTTTCAGCGCCGGTGGCGATGCCGCGTCGGTAACCAAGGGCGTGCCGACGCGCGGCAGAGTATCGGCCGGCGCCATCATCGAACGCGAGGTCAATTTTGCCCTCGACGGTCTGCAAACCGTCCGCTTGGCCCTGCACAACCCGGATTTCACCACGGCCCGCCGGGTCGAACGCGCGATCAACAGCTTTCTCGGCCGGCCTTTGGCAAAAATGCTCGATCCGTCGACCATCACTCTTGATCTGCCTGCGGACGGCTCGCTGCGACCGGTCGATCTGATTACAGATATCGAGCAATTGCTGATCGAGCCCGATCAGATCGCCAGGGTCATCATCGACGAGGCGTCAGGCATCATCGTGATGGGCGATAAGGTACGGATCAGCACCGTCGCCATCGCACAGGGCAATCTGACGATCCGCATCACCGAAACACCCCAAGTCAGTCAGCCCGCTCCTTTCGCCGAACAGGGCGAAGCAGTGGTCGTGCCGCGCACCGAAATCGAAGTCGATGAACAAGGCGAAAACCGTCTGGCGGTACTGCCCAGCGGTGTCACCCTGCAACAACTGGTCGAGAGCCTGAACGCGCTCGGCGTCGGGCCGCGCGACATGATCGCCATTCTTCAGACCATCAAGGCGGCCGGCGCGCTGCAGGCCGAGATCGAGGTCATCTGATGCTGGACGCCGCTCTCACCGCCCAGATGGACATGGCGCGCAGCCAGGCTGCAAATCCACGCCTGCCGACGATCGCCAAGGACAGCACGATTGAGCAGGTCCGCGACGCCGCAATCGAATTTGAAGCCGTGTTCCTTGGCCAGATGTTCGCTGAAATGTGGGCGGGGGTCGAGGTCGATCCGATGTTCGGCGGCGGCCATCAGGAAGAGATGTTTCGCGACATGATGGTTCGCGAAATGGGCAAGCAGGTTGCGCGCTCGGGCGGCATCGGCCTCGCCGACGACATCGCCGCCGAAATGATCCGCATTCAGGAAAGGGCTCAGTAATGTCCAAACATCGCGACAATGCCGCAGATGAAGCGGTCGCTATCACCGATCCGGGCGCCGTCAGCGATCCGGGCGCGGGAATGGCCGTGCATGACAGCATCGAGGGCGCCGACCCGATCGACGCCTTGCTGACCACGGCTTCGGATCTCCGTGCCTTGCTCGATCAGGAAACCGAAGCCTTGAAGGCGCTCGACGCCAAAGCCGTGCAGGCGATGCAGCCGCGCAAACAGGCGCTGTCGGGCCGCTATATCACCGCCTTTCGCGCCAGTATCGAGAAAATCCGCATCGACGGCCGCCCGCCCCAGGCGCTCGGCGACCGTCTACGCAGCATGGAGAGCAGCCTCGCTGAGAGCCTTGAGCGCAATGTTGCCGCGCTTGATCATGCCCGCACCGGCAGCGAAAGGCTGATCAAACTGATCGTCACCGCCGCCCGACGACAGGCGACGGAGGAGCAGCACGGCTATGGCGCCTCAGCCGCAAAGCCGGCCGCGCAGAAACGCGCGACGTCGATCAGCGTCAATACGACCTTGTGAACGTGACGACCTTGTGAGCGTGACGACCTTGTGAACATGGCCGGTCCGTCTCAGGATCACGCTAAACCAGCCACTCCCCGGCTTCGAGCGCCGCGTCCGCGCGCGCTTCGGTCTCATCAGCGCGGGAAAAACTGACCAGCAGTTCATTGCGGGTGCGATTGCCGCTGTCGAGCCCGCCGGTCCAGAAGTCGATGCCCCCCGCATCACCCTCCCGGTCAAGCGAATTGAGATAGAGTTGCTCGATAAAGGCGCGGTTGGACAGCTCGCCATAGGTATCCTGAAACTCATCCGATTCCGTGAAACGTAACGCGATGGTTTCGAGGCTTACCCCGGCCTCGAGCCGATCGAGCCAGAATTGCAGACCGCCGGCATCAGGCGCGCGACCGAAGGCGGTGAAATAAAGCTGGCCGACATCGCCGAAATCTTCATGGCTGAGTGACACCGTCGCGTCGAAGAATTCGACCTGCTCGACATTGATCAGAACATAATCATCGCCGGTGCAGCGCGACCGAACCGTCAGCGCACCCTCGGCGTCGTAGAGAATGGTGCTGTTGGTGCTGATACACGGCAGGGTGACGGTATCGAACCCATCGCCGCCGTCAAAGCGATCATTGCCGCCCAGCCCGTCGAGAAAATCGTCGCCGGCACCGCCGCGCAGAAAATCCGGCCCCTCGCCGCCGGTGATGGTTTCGGCAGCGCCGGTGCCGCTGCGCGAAACGCCCAGGGCACCGTCTTCGGCGGTCTCGACGGCATAAATGCTGCCGCCGATACTGACCAGAAACAGCTTGTTGTTATTGTCCTCACCGAAGGCGACGATGCTGGCGATATCGTCAGCCCCGGCGGCGGCGAAGGCGTCATTGCGATTGACCGCCTCGCTCGCCACGCCGTCCGTCACTGTCAATGACCAGATATTGTCGGTGATGAAATCGGCGAACAGATACTGACCCTGCAGGCTTTCAGCGCCGCCGCGATAGACCGTTCCGCCGGTCACCGAGAACCCGCCATCCGGGCCGGTGCCGTGGGCATAGACATGAACCGGGTCGGTGACGATGAAGTCCTGGGTGGTGACATCGTCGCTGAAGGGCAGATCGCCTTCGCGCAACCGCCAGCCGAAATTCGCCCCGGCGCCGCGCAGATCATCGCCAGGATCGCCGGCAGGCAGGAAATTGATCTCCTCTCGCTCATCCTGACCGACATCGGCGATGTAAAGGTCGCCGGTCTCGGCATCGAAGCCGGCGCGGAACGGATTGCGCAGCCCATAGGACCAGATTTCCGGATCGCCCGGCCCATCGGCATTGGGGTTGTCCGCGGGGATCGCATAATTGCGTGCGTCATCATCCGGAAAGGCATCCTGGCTCGGATCGATGCGCAGGATTTTGCCGAGCAAATTATCGGTGAATGTCTGGGCGTTGTTGTCAGGATCGCCGGAACCGCCGCCGTCGCCGGTAGCGATATACAAAAAACCGTCCGGGCCGAAATCGATCCAACCGCCATTATGATTGCTGCGCGGCTGATCGATGCTCAGAATGTCGAAAGCGGTCGCCGGATCGGCACGATTGGGATCGGCGGGATCAACCGTGTAGCGGCGGATCACCGTATCGCCCGCGCTGTCCGTGATATTGACGTAAAAATGGCCATTCGTCTCGAAAGCCGGATCGAAAGCGAGGCCGAGCAGACCCCGCTCGCCGCCGGTGGAGAGATCATCGATCGTGATCAGCGGCGTCTTCCGGGCAAGGCCAGTCTCCGGATCGAGAATCTGAATCGCGCCGCCCTGCTCGGCGACGAAAAGATCGTCACGTCCGGGCGCGCCGGTCAGAAACAGCGGCGATGACAACCCGGTAGCGAATTCAATAACGGCAAAGTCCTGATCTTCCATGGCGCACCTCCACATCTGTGCCGGATCGGGTTATCTCCAAAACCGCCGAAAATGGCAAATGGATACTGAAGGAGCGATGATGATCACTGTGTACGGCATCAAGACCTGCGATACGTGTCGCAAGGCGCTGAAATGGCTTGACGAAAAAGGCATCGCGCATCGCTTTCACGACTACCGCAAAGACGGCGCGGACGCGGCACTGATCGACGATTTCATCGCCCGCTTCGGCGCCGAGAATCTGTTCAACAAGAGCTCGAAAACCTGGCGCGGTTTTTCCGAGAGTGAGAGGGCAAAGGCTCAGGCCGGAAACGGCCGCGATTTGCTGTTGCGCGACCCGACCGTAATCAAGCGGCCGATCTTCCTGGCCGGCGACATTTCGGCGATCGGTTTCAAGGACAAGGAACGCGACATGTTAACGACTTTGCATCACGGCTCGTGACACCAGCAAGTTGCGTTAGACCATAAAATAACGTGTTAGAACAAGCATCTAACCGTAAGTATAGAACGCTGCGAATTCGCATAAACAGAATGGAGATTAGCTGCGCGTTAACCGCCGCAGCTGAGGTTCGCCTGCATACCGTTGTAGTCACAGCGGCAACGAACAACACAGTGCGGAGTTTTCCATGCAATCCCTTCTCAAGCGTTTTCCGATCCGGACAAAGTCTCTCGGCGGGTTCGGCCTCGTGGTCGGTCTGTTCGCCGTTTTTGCCGTCTTCGCTGTTCTGATGATGGTGCAGCTCGGCGGCTCATTCACCGACTATCGCAGCCTGGCGCGCCAGTCCGCCGAACTTGGCGCCGTGCAAAGCGAGTTGATGACCATCCGCATCGCCGCGAAAAACTACATGATCAACGGGGAGCAGACACATGCTGATGCAGTGCGAAGCGCCATTACCGGGATCCGCAGCGATTTCGACGCTGTCGAAGGGGTCATCAACAGCCCGGAACGCCTCGCACTTCTTGACGAAATCGCGGCTGAGGTTGACAGCTATGAAGCGTCCTTCGGCCAACTTGAAGCAACCAAGGCAGACTATCTCAGCCTGATCAACACCCTGAACGAGACGGGTCCGGAGATCGAAAGGCGTCTGACCACCATCATGACGTCAGCCTATCAGGACAATGACCCGGCGGCTTCCTATGCCACCGCGCTTAAACTGCGGACCATTCTGCTCGTCCGGCTCTACAGCAATCGCTATCTCGCCTCCGGCGACCGGGCGGCATTTGACCGCGCACTGACCGAGATCAACAGCCTGAAGGAGCAGTCGGCCACGATGCTGGCAGAGCTGCAAAACCCGACACGCCGCCAACTGGCCGGCGAGGTTGAGCAACTCAGCGAAATCTATGTCGATACAATGGTGAAACTAAGCGACGTATCTGCGGCGCGAAGCACGATCATCAACAGCGAACTGGACGTGCTGGGTCCGAAAATGACGGCGCAGGTCGACGGTTTCCGAACCAATGTGAAAAATGCACAGGACGAGTTGGGGCCGATCGTTCAATCGTCTGTTGCGACGATTCAAACGACCGCCATCGTGATCGCCGTGATCGGTATCGCGCTGGGCGTTTTCCTCGCCATTTCGATCGGCAATGCCATTGCCCAGCCGATCGTCGCGATGACCCGAACCATGGACACGCTTGCCAAGGGCGATACGGACGTCGAAATCCCGGCCAAGGATCACAAGGACGAAATCGGCGAAATGGCCCTCACCGTCGCTGTTTTCCGGGAGAACATGATCGAAAACCGGAGAATGGTGGAAGCGCAGAAGCGCGAAGCCGAAGCCACCGCCAAACGGGCCGAGCGGCTGGCCGAACTCGCCGGCAATTTTGACGCCGATGTCTCCGAAGCACTGAATTTCGTCAGCTCGGCGGCGACTGAATTGGAAGCCACGTCGAACAATCTGACCTCTCTGGCCAGTGAATCGAATGAGCGGGCGACCGCTGTCGCGGCCGCTGCCGTTCAAGCGTCGACCAATGTCGAAACCGTTGCGTCAGCGGCGACCGAGCTGACCGCCTCGATCACCGAAATCAGCGGGCAGGTCAGCAACTCGACGCAGATCGCTCATGAAGCGGTCCGCGAAGCCGAGGAGAGCAATGAAAAGGTCACCGCCCTGGCGCAAGCCGCGGATGAGATCGGCGATGTCATCAACATCATCACCGATATCGCCGCGCAGACCAATTTGCTGGCGCTCAACGCGACCATCGAAGCGGCCCGCGCCGGTGAAGCCGGCAAGGGGTTTGCCGTCGTCGCCTCGGAGGTGAAGGGCCTTGCCACCGAAACCCAACGCGCGACCGAGGATATCGCCAATCGTATCAGCGATATTCAGGGGCAGACCAAGGAAGCCGTCTCGGCCATCCAGCGGATCGTCAGCAGCATCGAAAAGATGAACAGCATTTCTTCCAGCATCGCCTCAGCGATTGAGGAGCAGAATGCGGCGACCGGGGAAATCTCTCGGAATGTCGATGAGGCAGCGCGCGGCACGACCGACGTCACCGAGTCGATCGGCGATGTGAGCCGCGCTGCCGGTGAAACCGGTTCCGCCTCGCAGGAAGTCCTGTCGGCTTCTTCCGAGCTGGCCAGCAATGCCGAAAGCCTGCGCTCGACTGTCCTTGCTTTCCTTGAAGCGATGAGGGCGGAAGACAGCAAAGCTGCCTGACGGCGGATACAGCTTAGCGGAAATTTTAGCAAAGCTGTAACAAAGGTTAATCAGATGTTAACCGGCGGCGGTTAGGATAGGATCATGAGCGATCCTGTATCCACCGCCGCCTCTGCTTTGCGCGCCGCCGGCACGCGGGTCGGCGCCGTTGCGGACAATATGGCCAATATGCGGAGCGACGGCCGGCCCGGCTCCGCACAGCAGGCTGCTTTCGTGCCCCGTGATACGGTACAAAGCACTATCGCCGAGGGCGGTGTCACCGCTGAAACCCGCGAACGCGAGAACGGTACCGCGCTGCGCTACGATCCCAAGTCACCCTTCGCCGACGCAGAAGGTCTCGTCGAAAGCCCGACCATCGCGCCGGAGAACGAAATCGTCGAGCGGATGAAGGCGGAGCACGCCTATTCCGCCAGCCTGAAAATTCTTGAAACCCACCGACGTATGGGCGAACAGCTCAAGGCGCTGCTATAGCCGAAAGCACCGCTTCAACGGCGCGCCTGATCTCCGCAAGCGGTCGTGCACCGCCCGCCTCGCGATGCAGCGGCACATGCATGAAGACGCAGGGCACCGAGAGCCGCGACAGCGCCGTAAAGTAGAGTGCGTTGCAGAGATATCGCCCGGGATCCTCCGACCAGCGCCACGAGCCGCCATCGCCGTTCAGCGCCGCTTCCAGTAAAGATCGGTTGAAACGCCCCATCAGGAACTCGGGTCCCTGCGGATCGATCGGTGCCGGTTGAGGCAAAGCGCCGCTCGCATCCGGCCGGGGAAAATCGATCCGGTTCCAGGCATGGGTTTCAAGGCAGATTTCGCGGCGTTCTTCGGCAACGCCGGTCAACAGAACCGCCGCCGGATCAGATTTCTCGACCAGTGACGCAAAACGCGCATCGAGCCCATCAAGTGTGGTTTCGAGCACCGCACTGTGGACTGTCGCCGCAGCAAGGGTTTCGCCGTCAAGCACGCTTGCGATCCGCTCGGTCGGGTTATCCGCAACCCCGGGAAAAACGGAAAAACCGGTCAGCAGGACAGTCCGCATCAACGCTCCGCCAAAACGCGA
Source organism: uncultured Rhodospirillales bacterium (assembly GCA_964598335.1). Classification (GTDB taxonomy): domain Bacteria; phylum Pseudomonadota; class Alphaproteobacteria; order CAZRBL01; family CAZRBL01; genus CAZRBL01. The sequence continues at coordinate 31,447 of CAZRBL010000004.1, read as the reverse complement.
CATTGAGCACCGCTATCGCTGAAGGGCGATCGATCATATATCTATCACACCATGAAATACGACAATTTACCTTGCCCATGACTTTGCCTGACACACAAGCACCAGAAAGTGAGCTGACCCTGCCCGCGCTTGGGTCTCACGATCCGGACAGGCTCAAGATCAGCTTCGAGTTCTTTCCGCCGAAAACGGAAAAGATGGAAAAGCAGCTGATGACCGTGCTGAACCGACTGGCGCCGCTCGATCCGCGTTTTGTCTCGGTGACCTACGGCGCCGGCGGCTCGACGCGTGAGCGCACGCACAGAACGGTGCGGCAGATTCAGCAGGAGACCGGTATTCCCGTGGCGGCACATCTGACCTGTGTCGGCGCGACGAAAGAAAGCGTCGATGCGGTTGCGCGCGATTACTGGGACGCCGGGATCAAGCATATCGTTTGCCTGCGCGGCGACCCGCCGGAAGGCGTCGGCGAAAAATACACGCCGCATCCAGGCGGCTACCCCTATGCCGACTCGCTGGCCGCAGCTCTGCGGGACATCGCGCCCTTCGAGATCACCGTCGGCGCCTATCCCGAAATCCACCCAGAAGCGCGTGATGCGACATTCGACCTCGATCACCTCAAGCGCAAGATCGACAACGGCGCGGTGCGGGCGATAACCCAGTTTTTCTTCGATAATGAGGTTTTTTTCCGCTTTCTCGACCGCGCGCGCGACCATGGCATCGATATCCCGATCGTGCCGGGCATCATGCCGGTGATGAATTTTGAACGCACCACGCAATTCGCCAAAGCCTGTGGGGCCAGCATTCCGCAATGGCTGGCCGATCAGTTCGACGGTCTTGAAGACGACCCCGACACGCGCCGGAATGTCGCCGTCGCCATTGCCCTGGAGCAGTGCCGGCAACTTATCGGACAGGGTATCGACGAGTTTCACTTCTATACGCTGAACCGTGCCGAACTGACCTATTCGATCTGTCACATGCTCGGCGTTCGGCCGCCGCGCGACCCCGCTTCCCATGCTGAGGCCGGCGATGAGGCGGTCGACGAGGCAGGCGGCGGGGACGGCGCCGGTGCCGGCTGACGGCGGGCGTCTCGAAACTGCGGCACCGCTGCTGCGGCAACGTCCCTGGGTCGACCCGGAAAACGTCTTCGCCGCCATCGCCACCGAGCCCGGCGCGGTCTTCCTCGACAGCGCCGACGGTCGCGGTACCAGCATCATTACATTCTCGCCGTCGGATCGGCTCACCTGGCGCTTGTCCGACGGCGGCGATCCATTCTCGAAGCTGGCCGCAATGCTCCCGCCGCCGATCGGGGCCACCGGGCTACCCTTTGTCGGCGGCACAATTGCCTTGCTCGGCTATGAGCTGGGCGGCTGCCTCGAAAAACTGCCGCCGCCGCAGGCCGTCGGCGCCGACATGCCGGAGCTATGGGCCGGGCTTTATGACGGCGCACTGATTTTCGATCACGCGCGACGCATCGTGCTGGTCGTTGCCAGCCGCGAATGCGGCGGCAACAACGAAACGCTTGATCGTCTGGACCGCCTGCTTCACGCGCCCCTCGCCCGCACAGAGGACTGGATCGCCTCCGCATGGCAGGCCGAAAGGACGCCCGCCGATCACCGGTCCGCCGTTGCCGCCGCCATCGACCATATTCGCGCCGGGGACATCTATCAGGCCAATATCACCCAGCGCTTTATCGCCGACCGTCCGGCGGGCGGCGATCTTTACGCCCTCTATTTGCGGCTGCGCCGGCTGTCGCCGGCGCCGATGGCCGGATTTATCCGTCTTGACCGGGAGCGGGCGCTGCTCTCCGCCTCGCCCGAGCGCTTTCTGACCCTGGAGCCGGAGGGGCGCGTCACCACGGTGCCGATCAAGGGCACGGCCGCCCGTCACGCCGATCCGGCGGCCGACCGCGCCGCGGCCGAAGCCTTGCAGAGCAGCGAAAAGGACCGCGCCGAGAACCTGATGATTGTGGATTTGCTGCGGAACGATCTTGCACGGGTCTGCCGCGCCGGCAGCATCGCCGTGCCCGATCTCTACCGCCTGGAGAGTTTTGAAACCGTGCACCATCTGATTTCCCGCGTTACCGGCGATTTGGCACCGGGTCAGACCGCGATAGACCTGTTGCGCGCGGCCTTTCCGGGCGGATCGGTAACCGGTGCGCCGAAAATCCGGGCCATGCAGATCATCAACGCGCTGGAACCCGCACGCCGCGGCCCCTATTGCGGCTCATTGATCACCCTCAGCAGCGACGGACGAATGCAGTCCAACATCCTGATCAGAACGCTGATCGCCGATCCCGAAAGGCTGATCGCCCAGGCCGGCGGCGGTATCGTCGCGGATTCCGATCCCAAGGCGGAACATACCGAAAGTCTGCTGAAAGTAATGCCGCTGCTCACCGCTGCCGATCCGGAGGCACCGCGCCGGTTCACGCCATGAATCCGATGATCTGGCTGAATGGTGCGTTGATCGCGGCTGACCGGGCGCGGATTGCACCCAATGACCGCGGCTTCCTGCTCGGCGATGGGCTGTTCGAAACAATCCGCGTCAAGGACGGCACACCCCTTCGACTGAGTGAGCACATAGCGCGGCTTGACGGCGGTTGCACTGCCTTCGGAATTGCCTTGCCTGATCTCGACTGGCCCGCCGAGATTGCGCGGCTGATCGAGGCGTCCGCTGCCGGACTGGCGGAAAACGGCGTGCTTCGCCTGACAATCAGCCGCGGTCCCGGCGGTCGCGGCCTGGTCCCGGACAGCGAAACGGCGCCTACCGTGATGATGACCCTGGGCCCCCTGCCCGCGCCGAAAGGATCGGTGCGCGCCACGATCTGCCGGGTCACGGTGCGCAGCAGCATGGCACTGACGAGCCGCTGGAAAACCCTGAACTATCTCGACCAGATCGCGGCACGCCGCGAAGCGATGGCGCACGGTTTTGACGACGCGTTGATGCTCAACGAGTTCGGACGTCTCAGCTGCGCAACTGCCGCCAATCTCTTCATCAGGCATAGCGGGATATGGTCGACGCCGCCGCTTGGCGAGGGTGCTTTGCCCGGCACGGCGCGCGCGCATCTGCTCACGCGGCTCGAGGTTCGCGAGGAACTGCTCAATCCGGAAATGATGCCGCGTGCGGAGGCGGTGATTCTGACCAATGCGCTCGGCTGTACGCCGCTGGCAGAGCTCGACGGACACCTCTATGACAGTGACAGAGGAAAAGCGTTAGCAATTGATTTTAATGAGATTCTTGACCTCTCATAACAAAATGAGGAGCCGCATTTCGCAGTAAGCGATGCTTACAACGTCACGCGCACTCGCTTCGGAAAACTGACAAGCGACTCATCCGCTACGGCGTTATCAACACCCTCAAGAGCGAGGGCCAGATGACACGGAAAGTTCGACGCATGAAAAGCGATACTGCCATTACCGAAGCGATGACGACGGATATGACACCGAAGATTTATCGGACGATCCAGCTGGCCACGATCATGTTCCTGATCGGCCTCGTCATCGGCCTGGTTCTGCGCGGCGAGACGCTGCCGCTTTAAGATATCTTCACAGGCGTTTTCCAAAGGCGCCCGCGGGCGCCTTTTTTCATGCCTCCATCAATACCCAGGGATAGCCGTCCGGCGCGGTAAACCCGAAGGCGCGCTGACCGAACTCATCGCTCACGATATCCGACATGTTCTGTGCCCCGGCGGCCTCTACCTTGCGGTAAACGGCCTCGACATCGCGCAGGCGCCAGGTATAGAGGCTGTAACCCAAACAGCCCGGTCTTGCGCGATCACGGATATCGTCGAGCCCATAGCCCGGCGGCCTTCTGACGATCTTCAGCCTGCCGGATGCCTGCTCGTTCCATGCCTTGCCGGCGTTTTCCGGATTATCGAAATCGATAATCCAATGCGGCTCGCCCTCACGCAATCGGAATACCGTCCGCGCCGCCAAGACGGCGTCTTCATAGGCCACATGCTTGTCGGTACTGCGGAAAAGCCCCATCGCCTCCTCGTAGAAGTCGACGACGGTGTGATCATCGCTGACAACCATGGCGCCGCAATGCGTCATCTGGCTGGTCGCCATCAGGCAATTGCGGTTGATCCGCCCATAGGCCTCATTTCTGTAATTGAAGCGCTCAAGGATAAATTGGCGGTAGAGCGGCTGAAGCACTGCCATTTCGCGCACCGCGACCACCGGATCGACAAAGGCACGCGGTCCGCTGCCCGGCGCGTGAAAACCGACAAAAATAGGATCGGTCATGCGCAGCTCCTGGCCGTTTTCCGCCGCCACAGCGCAATGATTGGCATAATTGGCTATCGACAATGTCATCTGGCCGGTCCAGCGCGTGCCGTGCGCTTCGAGATCGCCCAGGCCGATGCCGTCATTCAGCGGCTTTTCCCACCTCATCAGCCGCACAAGGCCATGATCCGCATTCTGATGCAGCAGGCGGACCGAGCGCAACGCGGAATCATGACCGTAAAGCGCCAGCGCGTCAGGAGCATAAAGCTCGCCGATATCGCCTACCCGGTAGCCATGCGCCTCGAAATAGCGGATCGATGCGGCGAGATCAGGCACGCCGACACCGACTTCGTAGAGCCCGCCGATGCACCCTGCTTCTGCCATTTTCATCCTGCCTTCTTGGTCAATTCGGAGTCGCTATGCTTAACGGCCAGCGTCCGCTCTTTCCACCGTCATCAATTCGCGTTAATGACGCCCATACATCATGAGTTCGCTAAGTTTAGACAATGAGCCGGCACGCCCGGCCGAGATCGGATTGCCTGAAAAGCTCGGCGCGCTGTTCGTCGCCTTGTCGCCTGCTCTGCAGCGGCTGATCGATCTGCTGATCCTGCTGTTCGCGCTGACCACCCTGCTTTTCTTCCTGTTACGCGTCGCCGGCGATCCCGCCCTGGTCCTCGCCGGTCCCGACGCCGATCCCGAGCAGATCGCCGCGATCAAGGCCGAATACGGCCTCGATCAGCCGCTGATCGTTCAATACTTCTCCTACATGTTCCAGGTCGTCCAGTTCGATCTCGGCACCAGCCTTGCGAGCGGCCAGTCCGCGATCGGCGAGGTCATGGCCCATCTGCCGGCGACCCTGCTGATGACGCTGTTGGCGATGGCGTTCACGATCGTGGTGTCGATTGCCGCCGGCGCCTGGCTCGGCTTCCGGTCCTATGCTCCGGCGCAGCGAACGGCCTCCTGGCTGGTGTTTATCCTGCAGGGCACGCCGGGTTTCGTCGCCGGTCTGCTGCTCATTCAGGTCTTCGCCGTCACGCTGGGATGGCTGCCGTCAATCGGCCACGGGCTTAATATGGAATTTGAATGGACCGGCAGCTTCCCATTCTTTGCGACCGAAGGGTCCATAGACTATGAACACTGGTTGTTGCCGACGCTCGCCCTCGCCGCCTTTCTCGCACCGAAGCTGACGCGTGTGGTGGCGGCCAATGTCGCTGAAGCGATGAGCCAGGATTACATCCGCACCGCGCGCGCCAATGGTGCCGGCAAGACCACGATCCTGTGGAAACACGCACTGCCGAATGCGATGCTGGCGACCACCGCGCTGATCGGTACCCAATTCGCTTTTCTGCTGTCCGGGACGGTGATTATAGAAATGCTGTTCAGCTGGCCGGGCATGGGCTGGCTGCTGCTTAAATCGACCCAGACGCTGGATTTCCCGATTGTTCAGGCGACCGCCATCGTGATCGCGGTGCTGGTTTTCGCGGTCAATATGGTGACCGACATCATGTTCGGCGTGCTGGATCCGCGCATTCGAACGCAAAAGGGCAGCGGATGACCGACCAAACTGCAAGCAGCTCTGCGGGCGCCGAAACGAGCAGCGTCAGCAACCGTCCCGCCGTGATCGGTTTCGGCTGGGCCCGGCGGCTCGGCATCGAGCTCTGGATCGGCATCTTGTGTGCACTGACGCTGCTGATCCTCATTGCGGCGCATGACCAATTGCAGACGTCAGACCCGATGCAGGGCAATCTGATGGAGCGCTTCGCCCCGCCCGGCACCGGCGAACACTGGCTCGGCACCGATAATCTCGGACGCGATCTCTGGTCACGGGTGCTCGAAGGCCTGCCCTGGTCCATGGCCGCCGCCATTACCGCCACCTTGATCGCGGCGACCATCGGTACCGTGCTCGGTCTCGTCGCCGCCCAGAGCGAAGGGCTGGTCCGCACAATCGTCCGGCAGGCGGTGGATACCGTTCTGTCCTTTCCCGGCCTGGTGATCGCCATCGTCGTGATCGCCGTCGTCGGGCAAGGCTTCGTGCCGCTTGTCCTGACCCTTGGGGTATTGAGCTGGCCGGTCTTCACCCGCGTTGTCTATGCCGAGGCGCTGAGCCTGATGAAACGTGATTATGTGACCGCCGCGCAATTGATCGGCGTCGGACGCAGCGCGATCCTGTTCAAGCATATTCTGCCCGGCGTCAGGCCGGTGCTGCTTGTCATGATAGCCTTTCATTTCGCCGATATGCTGATTGCCGAGAGCGCGCTGTCTTTCCTCGGCGTCGGCGCCCCGCTGGGCGTGCCCACCTGGGGCAACATGCTGGCGGAAAGCAGGCAATTCATGTTTCAGGCTCCGTGGATGCTGTTCGTCCCGGCCGCCGCGATTGTGCTGTGCGTGGTCACGGCCAACCTCGTCGGCGACGGGCTGGCAGCGAAGTCCCGCAAAGGCGGTCTGAAGCTGAATTAGGGCGGTATCGCGCCCAAGGCGTTGAACCCTGACAGCGGATCCGCCGCTCCCCGGCAGAAGCCCAGCAACGAAGGCGGCGTAGTGTCAGCCGCAAAGGCGCCTGAAAGGATAACCCCCTAACACTTCCTTTGCTTGCCAAGCTTCCCCAATTTAAGGGAATATGCATTCGGGTGTCACGCATGTGCGGCGTGGTTTGGAGATTGAGGACGACCGGATCATGCTCGACTCGCGCGCTCTGCTCGGCGCCAACTATCTGTTCCGCGATTTGGACCGTGAGATCATTGACGGCCTGACCAACCTTGCCGTTACCCGCAAGCTGGGCAATGGCGAAGCGCTGTTTTTCAAGGGCGACGAAGGCGATGCGCTTTACGGCGTGCTCGACGGGCGGGTCAGAATCAGCACCACCGCGCCGAACGGCAAAGAAGTCGTGCTGTCGATGATGGAGCGCGGCGATGTGTTCGGCGAAATCGCCCTGCTCGACGGCCTCGCGCGGACCGCCGACGCGGTCGGCGCCGCCAGCACCCAGCTGATCATGATCAAGCGGCGCGATTTCCTGCCCTATATTCCCCAACAGCCGAAGCTGGCGATTCACCTCCTTACAATTGTCTGCCGTCGCCTGCGCGACGCCAGCGAACGTATTGAAGATATCGCCTTTCTCGATCTGTCAGCGCGGCTGGCCAAGACATTGCTGCAAATGGCACAGCATCAGGCGGGCGAGGACGGCGATGTCAGCAGCGTCGAAATCGTCATCTCCCAATCCGAAATGGCGAACTTCCTCGGCACCTCACGCGAGAGCGTTAACAAACATTTGCAAGTTTGGCGCAAGAATGACTGGATCGAACTGGGCCGGAGCCGCGTTCGCGTTCTTGATGCCGATGCGCTGGAGGATGTGATAGAAGCAGGCTTCGGCCTTTAATTCACACTGGGATGACGGCGATGGATCCTGTTTTCAGGCGGACCTTTCCTGCGGGAATGCCGATTTTCGAGGAAGGTGACAGCGGTCAGGCCGCCTATATCATCGAACAGGGCAAGGTTGAAATTTTCAGCCGGCGCGAGGGCGGTGATAAAGTGCTGGCGGAGCTCGGTCCGGGCGAGATTTTCGGCGAAATGGCGCTGATCGATAACGATCCGCGTTCCGCCTCGGCCCGCAGCACCGGAGACACCCGCGTCGTCGTCATCGACCGCGATCAAATCCTGAACCGGCTCGAGGACACCGAACCGGTCATCGTGCTCCTGATCAAAATTCTGCTGCACCGTTTCCGCACGACCCAGCGCGACCTTCTCCACGAGGATGCGGCGGTTTCGCATCAGAACATGCTGAAAGAAGCGCAGAAGCTGACCGGTGATCACGCCGACGCCTTCGAGGATTTGAAGCGTGAGCAGGACCTCAAGCGCGCCATCGATGCAGGCGAGCTGATGCCCTATTTCATGCCGATCTATCAGCTCAAGCCGGATCGGCGTCTGGCCGGCTTTGAGTCGCTGGTGCGCTGGCAACACCCCGAGCGCGGCTTCATCAGCCCCGGCGAATTCGTGCCGGTCGCCGAGCAGTCCGGCCTGATCCGCCGGATCGACCAGCTGATCATGTATCGCGCCTGGGAGGTGCTGTGCGATGTGGAAACACGGCTCGCCGAAACCCGCGGCGCGCCGGCATCGCCGCTCTTTCTCAGTGTAAACCTGTCAGGCCGGCATTTCGTTGACCGCGCGATCATCGGCGAGATCACCGATTTTCTCGAGAGAACCGGCTGCCCGCCGCAAAGGCTCAAACTTGAGTTGACCGAGAGCATCCTGATCAAGGATCCGGAAACCGCGCTCGACACGCTCCACCAACTCAAAAAGCTCGGCGTGCTGATCGCACTCGACGATTTCGGCACCGGCTATTCCAGCCTCAGCTATCTGCACCGGTTCCCGATCGATACGGTGAAAATCGATCAGGTCTTCGTCAGGACGATTGAGACGGACCCGAACAACCGCAAGATCATCAATACAATCAAGCAATTGGCCGACGCGCTGGGCCTCGACGTCATCGCCGAAGGTGTCGAAACCGAAGCCGCCGAAGAGATGATCAAGGCGCTGGGGTGCGATTATGGCCAGGGCTTTTTCTACGCCAAGCCGGCGCCGGCGGAAAAGCTGATGGAGTTGATCGGCAGCGCTTAGTTCCGGTCAGCATCGCCCGGCAGGTCGGCCGGCGGCAGCGGCAGACCCGGCGAATTCTGGTCCTGTGTGTAGAGACGCGGAATTGCGGTATACAGCTCATAAGGCGAACGGGTCGAGCTGGGAGTCACAGTCTGGATGACGCCGGTGTTTTGCCGCTGAACCAGCTGTGTCTCCAAGGGCTGCAACGGCGGAACATTCACGGTCTGCCCTTCAACGCGGCGCCGGTCGCGGTCGATTTCCCAGCGGCGCCCGTCAAAGCGCAGGGTTTTGACATATTGATCCGGCTCGGCACCGAGCATGACCTCTTCCCATTTGCTGATCGGCAGGGTGGCCGGATCGCCGATACCTGAACCGCTGGTCAACTGGCCGAGCCAGCCGATCGCATAGATCGTCAATGTCACCAAAAAGCTCAGCAGGCCGAGCGAGAACACCGCCAGCCCGGTCGCGAATAGCGGCACGCCGTCGGATTTATAGCGAGTGAGCTGCGGGCCCGGCTCGGCGAACACCACATTTTCCTCGGTCGGCTGCATGCCCTCGGGCAGAATAATCGACGTGAAGGCGCCGGCATGGGTGCGTTTCACCTCCATCATGCGCCGCGCCATGCGGATCGCCACGGTTACATCCTGATCGCGGTTCAGCGCGTCGAGCACATCGGGCAGATAGGCGCGTCCGCTGCCGCCTTCCTGCGCCTCGAACGCGAAACCGTCATCATAGCGTGCGACGAACCAACCCGACGCCTGCGGCGAGTCGAAATGCTGATCGATAAAGCCTTTGGCGAAGGCAATTGCATCCTTGCGCCGCGTGGTGCCCTCGAGAAAGTCGATGACGATCCGGTTGGGCATCGAGGGCGCACGATCCGAGGCGGTGAGTTCTCGAACCGCCATGGCTCAGGGCTCCAGAATACTGTCGAGCATCGCGCCGAAAGGATCGGCTGCGTTCGCCGCCGGCGGGGCGGGCGCGGGGGCGGGCGCCGTCATCGGTGTCGCCGGCGTCGTCGCCGGGTTCGGCGGCACCAGCGGCAGGGAACGAGGCGTGACGCTCTGTGCCGTCAGCAGGGGGTTATCGGCGAATTCGTACAGGGTCACGATCGGCCGGATGATGATGAATACGGCATTGCGCGAAATGCTGCGGCTGCTGCCGCCGATATCCCAAAGCGCAAAGGGCGCATTGCGGTCATCGGACACCGAATCCTCGGTCAGGCCGCCGATCATCACCGTCTGCCCGGCCGGCACCCGCACGATATCCGTCAGCGCGCGGGTTTCGGTAATCGGCCGCTGAACATCCGATGTCGCATCACCGAGCGGCACCTCAATGGTGAGGAATTCGATGAATTCGACGAGATCGAGCGTGATCTCCATCGTCACCATGTTTTCCTGCGCCTGAAAACGCGGCACCAGGGTCACCGTCAGCCCTGTTTCGACCTCGCCGAAATCCACCTCGGCGCTGTTGGAATTGTCGGTCGTGGTCTCGCGAATCTGTTCGACAAAGGGAATGTTCTGGGTGTCCTGGATTTCCACCGCATTGCCGGAGATCGAGCGCAATTCGATATTCTGCTCGATGGTGGTATTGCCGAAGGTCGACAGGAAATCGATGGCGCCGGCAACACTCAGCGTCAGCGAGGTGCCGAACAGCTCAAACTGATCATTGACGATCCGCCCGGACAATGATCCGGCATCGAGCCGGCCGAAGCGGAAAGGCGGGTTTTCACCGACATTTTCGGTTATTTCCGCGGTGAAGGTGTCCCAGTCGAAGCCGCGATTCTGCGCTTCCGAAATCGTCACCGTCGCGATCGCGATCTGTACCGTCACCTCGCTGAGATTATGCGCGATGCGGCGCAGATAGGGCTCGATGACCTGATCGTTGAGCGCCGGGCTGGCGGTGTAAGTAAGCTGGCCGCCGATCAGCGAAGGCTGCACTTCCTCAGCACCCAGCTGGGAAATCTCATCGGCAACGAGATTGATGGTACCGCTTACCGGCGGCAGGCTGACGGCATATTGCCGGAAGGGTGAGAAAAAGACGGCGCCGTCCTCATACCAGCTGGCGACATTGACGGTGTTGCGCAGCTTGGACAAAAGCCCGCCGACCGTTCCTCGATAACGCCGGAAGGGCAGCGGTCGGGCCAGCAGATCGCTTGTCGCCTCCCCGCCCTGCCAGGAAAAGGCGGTGGTGACGCCGGCCTCGTCGAGGATGAATACGAGATCATCAAAGGTCGCGCCGCCGGTCGGCATGGCAATATCGATCGGCCGTTCCGCAAGCGCGGTCGGCAGCGGCGGCTTGAGCGGGTTGGTGACGAAGAAATTGCCCGGCAGCCTGACGCGCTGCATCGGCGGGCGGTCGGAAAACCGGGTCGCCGACCGGTCCAACGCCTCACCGGTTGACGGCAAGGCGCTTTCGGGCATGGCCGGCGCGCAGGCCGCCAGTACCAGACTAGCCGCAGCCGCCGTACAAACGGAAAGTATCGTTATCTGTCGCATTGATCGCCGGTATCATAAAACGCGCGCCGTCCGGGCTGCGGAACATCGCCTGATCGTTGACGCACATCACGAAATCGGAATCGCGCAGCGTATCGCGCAATTGCGCGCTGAGCTCTTCCTGCTGTTCGAGATCGGCGAGACTGTCGAGAATGGGCGAGCCAGTCCCGCCGACCTGATCGCCGGACATGCTGTCCATTCGGCTGTCCAGATCGCCGATGCTTTCCTGCAGGCGAAGCACCTGACGGTTCACCTGAACGATCTGCCCCTGCAGTCCTTCGAACCGATTGATAAGCTGAAAGAAGAAATCCTGTCCCGGTCCGAGTGTGCCGACAAAGGGATTGCCGCCGCCCTCGGCCGCTCCGACGCGCGGCGGCGCCGGCGGCGCGAACGGCGCCTGCGGCTGTTGCGCCGTCGCCGACAATGGCAGCACCGCCATCATCGCCAACGCCGCGGAACGGCGGAAAAGTGCCGTAAAAAACCCTAGCATGCGCCCACAAGTGAATTGGCCCGGATGCTCCCGCCACTAAAGCAAGCCGCGAGCCAATGCAAGGCTGGTAAATCATTGCCGACCCGCGTATTTTCCCCTCGTTCGAAAGTCAGGGAGAGGTTCCTGATGCCTGCCTACGCGGTCAGCGTCCGATCAAAGGGTAAGCTTCGCACCGTCGAGCTGAACGCCGCCAATCCTGAATTGGCGCGGCGGCAAGCGCGGCGCATGGGCACCGTTATGGGGGTGCAACGCGCCAAATCGCGCGGCTTCAAGGGCGTCGGTCTCAGCGCGTCCGAACGCTACACCTTCCTTGTCCGCCTCGCCACCATGCTGGCTTCCAAAGTCGGCGCGACAGAAGCCCTCAAACTGTTGCGTGATTCCTTCACCGGCTCGATTTCGCGTTGCGCGGCGGGCCTGCTGGAGAAAGTCGAGCTCGGCACCGAGCTGGCTATCGCTATTGCCGATGACCGCAAGAATTTCCCCGGCGCCATCGGCCTGATCATCAAGGTCGGTGCCGCAACCGGCCAGACTTATCGCGCCCTGCAGGAGGCGGCGGAGTTCGAGCGCGCTTTGGCCGATGTCCGGAAAGGCGCCGGCAAGGGCATTGTCGGGGCCTTTATCGGCTTCATTTTCGGCGGCGCGATGATGATCGGCAGCACGATGTGGCTGGGGCCTGAAATTCAGGGCATGCAGGTGATGCAGGCGGCCGGCGATGCGGTGGATACCTCGCTGATCGACGCCATCGCTTTCTGGTCGGGGGTGATCATGATCGCCATGATCGCGGTGCTGCTGCTGCTGTTCTGGCTTGCGACCGTGGGCCGCCTGATGTTCCCGAAAATCGCCGATTTCATCATCATGCGGATCCCGTTCTATAACGAGATCGTGCTGGCGCAGGAGAATTATATCGCGCTGCACCGGCTTCAGCTGCTGGTTCGCTCCGGGGTGCGGATGGAAGATTCCCTTCGCGCCTCCTTTGAAGCGACGCGGCCCGGCGCTCTGAAAGAAGATTTTCGCAACGCGCTCGACAATATCCGCAAGGGCAAGAAATGGGCTGCGGCGATGAGCTCGCTGCACCCGACCGACCGCGCTGCGCTGCTTCTGGCCTCGGACCGCGATCAGATCGCGCAGAATCTGGAAAACGTCGCCCAGCAATTGCAGGCGCTGTACATTCAGCGGGTCTCGATCCTCGCCCCGACCCTGCAGGTCGCCGCCGCGCTCGCCGTGACATTGTCAGGCGTCGTTCTCTTCGGCGTTTCAGTGCTGCCGATGCTGCAAGCCTCGGCGGGAATTCTGTCGGGTTAACGCCCTTTCGTCATGGCGGGCCGACGCCGTCATTGGGAGCCGACGCCGTCGGTGCGGCAATCCGGGAAAGTCGACACGCGAAAGCATTTCTGGATTGCCGCGTCGGCTTTGCCTCCTCGCAATGACGAAGGGCGACCTCATTCGACAATCATGGCGGAGAGCGTTTCGACGCGATCGGCCTCAGGCGGCGGCTTGTCCCAACGAATGCGGGAGATACGCGGGAAACGCATGGCGAGGCCCGATTTGTGGCGCGTCGACGGGTGCACGCTGTCAAAAGCGATTTCAAGAACCAATCCCTGCGCCACCTCCCGCACCGGGCCGTAGCGCTGCACGGTGTTGGCGCGAACCCATTTATCGAGCTGCTTCAACTCCTCATCAGTGAAGCCGAAATAGGCCTTGCCGACCGGCACCAGCTCCTCGCCCTCTTCCCCCTCGCGCCAGGCGCCGAAGGTGAAATCGGAATAGAAGCTGGAGCGTTTGCCGTGGCCGCGCTGGGCGTACATCAACACACAATCGAGGGTCAGCGGCCCGCGTTTCCATTTGAACCAGGGCCCTTTGGGACGGCCCGCGACATAGGTCGAATCCCAGCGCTTGAGCATCAGCCCTTCCACCGCGCTATCCCGTGGCCCTTCGCGCAGCGCGGCAAGCTGATCCTCGCTCTCAAACGCGACCAGCGACGAGAGGTCGAGCCTTTCAGGGCTTTCCCGCTCCACCCAGGCTTCGAGACGACCCCGCCGGTCACGAAAAGGCAGCCGGCGCACATCTTCCTCGCCGTCGAACAAAATGTCATAGACCCGCAGCCAGGCCGGATACTCGGCCAGCATCTTCTTGCTCACGGTCTTGCGGTTCAGCCGCTGTTGCAGATCGTTGAAGGGGCGGACATCCCCGTCGCGCACCACCAGCAATTCGCCATCCAGCACACCGTCACCGCGCACCGCTTCGGTAAGATCGGGAAACACCGCGGAAATTTCATCGCCCGTACGCGAATAAAGGCGCACACTGTCGCCACGCAGCGCGATCTGGACACGGATACCATCCCATTTCCACTCGGCAGCATAATCGGCGAAATCGATCCTGGCACGATCCGCCTCCTCCAGCGGATGCGCCAGCATCATCGGCCGGAACACCGCCAGCGCGTCGATTTGCGGCGGCGGCGCCTTGCCGCTCAGCCAACCGAACAGGTCGGCATAGGGCGGGCTGAGCCCGTGCCAAATTTCCTCGATATCGACCACATCCCTGCCAGACCACCCGGCCAGCGCCGTCTTGGCCAGACGCCCCGACACGCCGACCCGCAGGCCGCCGGTAATCAGCTTGAGCAGGGCAAAGCGCTCATCGGCATTGCAGCGGTCAAGCCAACCGGCCAGCAGCGCCGGCACGTCTTTGCGGGGGGCGGTGTTTAACGCGGCAATCACGTCCGGTAACTCCGGCGGCATACCGTGGTCACCGGTTTCCGGCCAGATCAGGGCGACGGTTTCCGCCAGATCGCCGACGAAATCATAAGACCAGCCGAACAGCTCGGGATCGACACGCGCAGTAACCAGCTCGCGGATCATCGACGGCTTGGCCGTTTTCAGGCTCAACTCGCCGGTCAGCGCCGCCAGTGCCCAGCCGCGTTCGGGATCCGGCGCGGCCTCGAAGTAATCGGCGAGCAGCCGCAGCTTGCCATTGCGGGACGGCATGAAGACCAGCCCTTCGAGCAGCCTGGCGAAGCGCTTCACAGCTCGTCCTCATCCTCGCGACCGATCAGCGCCAGCGCCTCGGCGCGGTAGCCATGAGACCGCGCGTAGTGAACCAGCGCCTCCTCTCGGCCATGCGTGACCCACACCTCGGGCGCGCCGACATCGTCGAGCGTCTGGGTCAGCTCATCCCAGTCGGCATGGTCGGAGATGATCAACGGCAACTCCGCACCGCGCTGCTTGGCGCGCTGCCGTACCCGCATCCAGCCCGAGGCCGACGCCACCACCGGATCCGGCAGCCGCCGTGACCAGCGGTCAGCCGCGGCGGAGGGCGGCGCCAGCACAATGCGGCCCCTGAAGTCCTTTTTGTCGACACCGGTCGCGGGCAGTAACGCGCCCAGCTTCGCCCCCTGGTCGGTATAGAAATCGCACAAGCCCTGCAGGGCACCGTGAATGAAGAGCGGCGCGTCATAACCGGCCTCTCGCAGCAGGCAGATCACCCGTTGCGCCTTGCCCAGGGCATAAACACCGACCAGATGCGCCCGGTCCGGGAACAGCGCCACATTGTCGAGCAGCTTGGCGATCTCCCCGGCATCGTCGGGATGGCGGAACACCGGCAGGCCGAAGGTCGCCTCGGTAATGAAAACATCGCAAGGCACGGGCTCGAAGGCGGCGCAGGTCGGGTCGCGGCGGCGTTTGTAATCGCCCGAGACGACGATACGGCTGCCGCGATAGTCCAGCACCGCCTGGGCGCTGCCGAGGACATGCCCGGCCGGGGCGAAGGATACACCGACCTCCCCGATCATGATGGTCTCGCCATAGGCGAGCGCCTGCAGCGCGCCGCCCGCCTGATCGCCATAACGCCTTTGCATGATTCCCAGCGTTTCCGGCGTCGCCAGCACATTCCGGTTATTCGGCCGCGCATGATCGGCATGGCCATGGGTAATGACGGCCCGATCAACGGGGCGCGCCGGATCGACATAAAAATCGCCGGGAATGACGTAGAGACCGCGCTCGGTCACCTCGACCCAATCGCGCGGGGCGGGAATAGTGGTCATACTGCCGAGATAGCGCGATCAGCCCGGATCAGGACCTTCCTGCAGGCGGCGGATCGCCTCGGGGCTGCCGTGATCGGCGGCGTAGCGGTACCATTCCAGCGCTGCGTTCAGATCGGGCGCGACACCAAGGCCGTATTCATAGAGCACGGCAATGGCAAAAGCCGCATCAGGATCGCCGAGATAGACGGTACGCAGCCAGAGCCGCAGCGCGGTGCGGTAATCGCCGGCTTCATAGGCGGCCAGACCTTCCTCATACAGCATGTCATAGCTGCGGATTTGCGCCGCGGCGGGAACAGCCAGTGCGATCAGCACCGATATGACAAGGATTCTCAAAAACATCGCCCGATCTCCAAGATCGGTTTACGCAGCCGGGCGGCGCTTGTCACGCCCGTTCGGCAAGCAGCGCAACCATTTCGCGCACAATCGGCGCGGTCAGCCGGGCGGCCTCCGGCAGAAAGGTGGCGAAATCCAGATGGCTGTCATCGCCGGCGAGGTCGCTGATCGCCCGCACAACCAGCCAGGGCGCGCCGAAGCGGGCCGCGATCTGGGCCACCGGCCCGCTTTCCATCTCCACCGCGATCGCGCCGAACTCCGCATACAGGCGCTCCCGCGTTTCCGCGCAATTGAGAAAATGATCGCCCGCGAGAATGGACCCGTAGTGAACAGTCGGTTTGCCGCCGCCCAGGGCCTTGGCCAGCGCGTCAGGCGTATATTCAGACAGCCGCGCCCTAAGCCCGACCAGCAATGCCGGATCGACCCGCAACAAGGGATCGCCCTCAAAGCCGGGCAGCGGCGGCACGCCGGCTGGGTAGGTTTTCACGCGGCCCGCAATCAGCGACCCGTAATCATGCTGTACCGCCGCCTCGCCGATCACGATATCGCCGACCTTTGTCGCCGGGTCGACGCCGCCCGCAACCCCGGCCAGCACCAGCGCGCCGCAGCCGAATTGCTGCAGCAACATTGTGCTGACAAAAGCCGCATTGACCTTGCCGATGCCGCTTTCGGCCAGCACCACCGGCACATCATCCAGCAGGCCGCTGAGCACCGCGAGATCCGCCACCCGATGGGTATCGGTCTCGGTGAGCAGCGGACGGAGATGCTCAATCTCCTCAGCCATGGCGCACAGGATGCCGATCGGGTCCGGGTGCATCAGGGAAACTCCATCAAAATGTCCAGGAGGCCAGCAGAGCCAACGCCCATAGCAGCCCCGCCGCGATGAACATCCAGCCCAGCCCGCCGATCTGCTTGACCAGCGCCGCGCCGCCGCCGCGGCCATCCTGGACAACGCTTTTGCGCGGCTGGTCGAAGCGATCGAGCGTCGTGCGGCTCAGTACCTTTTGGCCATGTTCGGTGACAACCGGCCGCTCGCGAAACCGGTCGGCCTGCCGCAGCACGAGAACCAGCAGCGCCCCGGCCGCCGCGCCGCCGAGATGCGCCCAATTGGCAACGCCGCCGGTCTGCTCGGACTCCAGCGCGCCGATCCCGGCGAACAGATCAACGCCGATATAGATCAGAATCACGACAAAGGCCGGCAGCTGCCAGGTGATGCGCTGCGTCACTATCCAGAAAATCAGCGCATAGGGCGGCACCACGGCGATCTTGGCGCGCGGAAACAGGATCAGATAGGCCGCCATGACGCCATAGACTGCACCGGACGCGCCGACGCGCGGGATCTCCGGCCCCAGCCCGATCATCAGCTCGGCCAGCGCCGCCGCCACACCGCTGAGCAGATAGAAGACCAGAAACCGCACATGGCCCAGCGCATCCTCGACATTATCGCCGAGGATGAACAGCATCAGCATATTGCCGAAGATATGCCCCAACCCGCCATGAATGAACTGATAGGTGAACAACCGCTCGACCCAGCCAAGCGCACCGAATTCGGGCGGCAGCGGCTGACCCTGCATTTGCGCCGGAATAAAGCCGAATTCGAAGACAACTTCCTGCGAGACACCCAGCAGCAGGAAAACGAGCACATTGAACGCGATCAGCCCCCAGGTGACGAAGGGGACCGTGACGGTCTTCAGCGGGTTGACATCATAGACGGGAAGGAAGGGCATCAGTCTTTCGGACGGTCGTAATGGCTGCTGCCCTGATCCGCTTCGATCATTTCCTCAAGCGCCAAGGGCATATCGTTGATATAGCGGACATTATGCCGAGAAAGCGACGGCAGCCGCGCTGCCTGCCGATTCAGCAGATCCTCGCGCGCCGTGTTCGCCCGCCAATAAAGATGCGCGATCGACGCTTGCGCCGGATCACCGAGATGCGCCGTGCGCAGCGGCGTGTCGGCGCTGTTATAGGGCGCGGCCACGGCACGAAAGAAATCACGATTTGAGACCGGCGGGCATTCTCTTGAGCCCGACGAACCGGCCCGCGCGCCCGCATCGGTGATGATCCGGATGGCTGCGACGTTGAACCAGAAGCACTCAGCATAGGCGAGCGGGCCGATATCGGCGATATTTGTAAAAATCTCGGCGCCGTTCAGGTTCCAAGGCATTCGTACCCCGGCGCGTTGCTGGCGTTGTGCAGCCTGATGCAGCACCCGCTCAATGCTGCGGCCATGGCCTGCGTCGACCAAAATGCCGTCATCCCAGCGCAGCACAGCCATCGGCATATCAGCATGACGCCCGAATGACGCAGCGATATCCGGCGACAATCCAGACAGATCGACCTCACCCACCCCGACCAGACGCAGATCGTTGTCCTCGAGCGTTGATTGCAGGGCGCAGTCCCGACTCAGGCTCTGCTGAAGACGGAGCAACCCGCCGGTATCATCCAGCAACTGCAAGGCGCGGACAGCGCGAAAGGCCATGTCACAGGGTGCGTCGCCAAACCCGGCATCGCTGGCCGTCTGCTCATAGGTCGCCTTGAATACGACGGTGAATTCACCGCGATCAATCAAGGCCGCATCGATCAGCTCAAAGGCAAAATGCACCTGCTTGGCGCGGCAGCTGGGGCAGCTCTCGCCGCTCGACACCTGCACAACTTGCCAGCCCTCGCCGCGATGCGCCTGAAGAAAGCGGGTTACCTGCTCCCGATTTTCGGGCGAGAGATTTTCGGACTCGGCATGGGCGCTGGCGATGCCCTTGGCCAGCACCGCATTGGACGCCTCGCGCTGTTCAGCGGTGCCGACCAGCCGATACTCATCCGTCCGCTCATTGACCAGCCAGAGCTGGGCGCCGAACGGCCCGCCCTGCCCGTCCCGCGCGGTCTTGAAAGCGAAATTATCACTCTGATCCAGCATGGCACGCCAGAATGCCGGATCGCCCGGCGGCGTCGCATTCGCGTCAAGATAACGCGGCTTTGAGAGATCGGTGACGGACATGGATTGCGGAGATGGGCCTTGTCTGAAGCGAGGGGCTGCGCAAGCTAACCGCTGATGGATGCAATAGAAACAGGGATCGGCGCCGCCGCACTGCCGCAGCGCTTTGCCGACTGGTTTACGCATAAGGGCTGGGCACCGCATCCGCATCAGCTGGCGATGATCGAGGCAGCGCAGCGCGGCGCGCATACGCTGCTGATGGCGCCGACCGGCGGCGGCAAGACGCTGGCCGGGTTTCTGCCCTCGATGATCGATCTGGCCGAGCGGCCGCATGCCGGGCTTCATACCTTGTATATCAGCCCGCTCAAGGCGCTGGCGGTCGATATTCAGCGCAATGTCGACAAGCCGATTGCCGAGATGCGGCTGCCGATCCGCGCCGAAAGCCGCACCGGCGACACGCCGCAGGTGAAGCGCACCCGTCAGCGCAAGAACCCGCCGGCCATGCTGATGACGACGCCCGAAAGCCTCGCCCTCATGCTCTCCTACGGTGATTCACCGGATTTTTTCGGCTCGCTGAAGACCATCATCATTGATGAGATTCACGCCTTTGCCGAAACCAAGCGCGGGCATTTGCTGGCGCTGGGGCTGGCGCGGCTGGCCAGCCTGGCGCCGCAGGCCCGCCGCGTCGGCCTGTCCGCCACCGCCGCCATGCCCGACAGACTTCGTCTGTTTTTATCACCCGATCAGGATGCGGGCAGCGTCGAGACGGTTATCGGCCCCGAAGCCGTCGAACCGCAGATCGAGATCCTGGTCACCGAGGAACGTCTGCCCTGGGCCGGGCATATGGCGATGCACGCCATCGCCGAGGTCTATGAACGGATAAAAAACGCCGAGACGAGCATCGTCTTTGTGAATACGCGGGCACAGGCCGAGCTGGTGTTTCAGGAGCTGTGGCGGCTGAATGAGGACGGGTTGGCGATCGGCCTGCATCACGGCTCGCTGGCGCGGGAACAGCGGCGCAAGGTCGAGGCGGCGATGGCGGCGGGAAAACTGCGCGCGGTCGTGGCGACCTCCTCGCTCGATCTCGGCATCGATTGGGGCGAGGTCGATCTGGTGGTGCAGATCGGCGCGCCCAAGGGCGCCTCGCGGCTGATCCAGCGTATCGGCCGGGCCAATCACCGCATGGACTGCCCCTCGCGCGCGCTGCTGGTGCCGGCCAACCGGTTTGAGTTCATGGAATGCCGCGCCGCGCTGGATGCGGTGATGGCCGGCGAGCTGGACGGCGATGCGCCACGCCCCGGCGCGCTGGATGTATTGGCGCAGCATCTGACCGGCATGGCCTGCGCCCGGCCCTTTGATGCCGATGCTCAATACGAAGAGACACAACGCGCCGGCCCCTATGCCGCGCTTAGCCGCGCCGATTTCGACGATGTTCTGAATTTCGCGGCAACGGGCGGCTATGCCCTGGCCGGCTATGACCGATTCCGGCGGCTGAAGCAGGATGAGGACGGGCTTTGGACCATCGCGGCGCCCGTCGTCAGCCGCCAATACCGGATGAATGTCGGCACCATTGTCGAGGCGCAGACCTATAAGGTCCGGCTCAATCGCGGGCCGATGCTGGGTGAGGTCGAGGATTACTTCGTGAACATGCTGACGCCCGGCGACACCTTTCTGTTCGCCGGACGGCTGCTGCGCTTTGAGGGTATTCGCGAGAACACGGTTATGGCCGGCAAGGGCGGCGAGGGTGAACCGAAGGTTCCCGCCTATGTCGGCGGCAAGCTGCCCCTGTCCACGAATCTGGCCGACCGGGTGCGCGCCATGCTGGCCGACCGCGCGAGCTGGGCCGGCATGCCCCCGGCGGTGCGGCAATGGCTGGGCTTTCAGGATTGGCGCAGCGTGATGCCGCCGCCGGACGGGCTGCTGGTCGAGACCTTTCCGCGCGGGCCGCGGCATTTCCTGGTCGCTTATTGCTTTGAGGGGCGCAATGCGCACCAGACGCTGGGCATGCTGCTGACCCGGCGCATGGAACGCATGGGGATGCGGCCGCTCGGCTTTGTCGCCACAGACTATGTCATTGCGGTGTGGAGCCTGCGCCCCGCCCACAGCATCGAGGCGCTGTTCGATCAGGATATGCTGGGCGATGATCTCGAAGAATGGATGGCCGAGAGCAGCCTGCTGCGCCGCACCTTCCGCAATGTCGCGGTCGTTTCCGGCCTGATCCAGCGCAAGAACCCCGGCCAGGAAAAGAGCGGCCGTCAGCTCACGATCAACACCGATCTGATCTATGATGTCCTGCGCGAGCACGAGCCGAACCATATCCTGCTGCGCGCCACCCGCGCCGATGCCGCCGGCGGGCTGACCGATGTGCGGCGCCTGGCTGATATGCTGGTGCGGGTGCAGGGCAAGATCGAGCACCGCGATCTAGACCGCATCTCCCCGCTGGCGGTACCGGTGATGCTGGAGGTCGGCCGGGAACAGGTCTATGGCAGCGCGATTGACGATCTGCTCGACGAAACAGCCGAGGAGCTGATTGCCGAAGCGACCGGCTCAGACGGCAAACAGGCGGGGCTGCCGCTTTAGGCGAAGCGCCAATACCATGGCGACCATCGGCAGCCATAACGCGGGGGCCGGAACCTGAGCGCCATCGCGAAAGAACTCGACCACAACGGTCAGGGAACCCGAATTGTCACTTACGATTGCATCCTGATGGCCGAGGCGCAGAACAGAAGCGCCATTTGGGACGAAGAAGCTCTGAATGGGCGCACTCGGATCCTGAAAGCCGGTTCGCCCATCCCCGATGCCGAAAAGCGTGCCGATTGCCGGGAACAATTCAGCGTCAGTGACCAGCGCGCCGGAGATGGGCGTGGCGGGGTCGGATTGGACGCCCGCCGCATCAAACAATCCATACAGAGCGGTCAGCTGACCCGTGGGGTGGGTGAATTCGCCGAAGCTGATCAAAGCCGATCCTGAGAACCGGATAGGGCCGGCGATGGACGAAATCTGAAAATAATCCGCCCCTGACGGCACCGGCACAAATGTGGATGCGTCAAAATGGAATGAGGTATTCGGCCCGATGACCGCCTGTTCGGTGCCAAGCGAAACAGGTGCGGCGCCGACCTCATTGAAAAAAACAACGCTGCCCAGAACCGCTTTGACGGCAACGAATAACGTGAACAGGCGCATGACCCCACTCCATTATTTTCAACTGCATGATTATGACTTTGCGAAGGCCAAGCGTCAACGGCATCCGGCAGGGCTGAGCCAAGGGCATGGCGTTCGTGGTATGCGGGGGAAAATCTGATTGCGAGGCGGTCGCCTATTGGCGCAAAGCATCGCCGGAGGAGAAAATGCGGACCGTCGGCGAGCTGATCACCGCTGCTTATGCGATGAAGGGCATCGACATGGCCAACGACAAAGTCCGCATAAATCCCGGCTCTTCCAACGCCCCGGACGCTGCGCCGGGATGACCCAGCGTAAGCGTCAGCCGCCGGTTTCCGAAAAACTCGTCATTGCGAGGAAGGCCGTAGGCCTGACGCGGCAATCCAGAAATTGGGCCGGCCGGCAGATTCCTGGATTGCGGCGCGGCCTGGCGGCCGCTCGCAATGACGGGTTCTTGCGACGCCCTCATCCTGGAAACCCGAAAGTCACAGCAATAGCGCTTCGCAGGGACAGCATGCTGATCTAACCTGCGGCTATGACCGATACGATTCAGATCAACGGCGCCGCGCTGACGCCGCTGCATGACGCCGCGCTGTGGTGGGACGAGCGGCGGACATTGGTTGTCTCGGATCTGCATTTCGAGAAGGGATCGGCCTTTGCGGCCGCGGGCAGCCTGTTGCCGCCCTATGACACGCGGGCGACGCTGGCGCGGCTGCGGGCACTGGTCGACCGGGTATCGCCGCAACGGGTGATCAGCCTGGGTGACAGCATCCATGATGGCGGCGCTATCCGCCGGATCGATCCGGACGACGCGGCTGTCATGCAGGCGCTGACCCGTGCCATGGATTGGATCTGGATCGCCGGCAATCACGATCCGGTGCCGCCGGAATGTTGGGGCGGCCGCTGCCTCGACGTACTGACCGACGGGCCGCTGACCTTTCGGCACCAGGCCGAGCCCGGCGCTGTCGGCGAAATCTCCGGCCATTATCACCCCAAGGCGCGGGTACGGACCCGGGCCAAGC
>CAZRBL010000004.1:0-8169 GCA_964598335.1 uncultured Rhodospirillales bacterium | reverse complement strand
TATTTCTTGATCCCGGCCATTGCCGGCCTGCTGAGGCGCGATTTTACCGTCGATGTGATCGGCCGGAAAAGGCTGGTGCGTGTGCCCAACAGGTCATTGATACGAAAAGACCCGGCACGGCGCTATGCCGGGGCCGGGTCGTTGTAAAGTCTGCCGCTCGCGCGGCTGGCCGGTCCGCCCCTCACCCCCGCCCCGCCTCCCCTCGACAGGATACTTGCAGGGGAGGCGGGGCGGGGGTGAGGGGCGGACCGGCTGCCGGAGCGAGAACTTGCTCCGGCCAATCACACCATCTTACTCGCTGGGCGGCAGGATGACTTGATCGATGACGTGGATGACGCCGTTTTCGGTTTCGATGTCAGCCGCCGTCACGGTAGCACCGTTGACCGTAACACCTTCACCGGTGCCGTCGACGGTGACGGTTGCGCCATTTACGGTGGCAGGCTCAAGCGTCTTACCGGCGATGTCAGCCGACATGACCGCGCCGCTGAGGACGTGATAGGTCAGGATCGCAACCAGCTGATCCTTGTTTTCGGGCTGCAGCAGGCTTTCAACCGTGCCAGCCGGCAGGGCCGCGAAGGCCGCATCGGTCGGGGCAAAAACGGTGAACGGGCCTTCGCCTTGCAGCGTTTCGACCAGACCGGCGGCCTGTACTGCGGCAACAAGCGTATTGAAATCGTCCGCCGCGATCGCGGTTTCGACGATGTCGGCCGCCTGTACGGGTCGGCTGTCCAGGACCGGCGCCAGGAAAAGGGCGGCGACGAGAGCAAATACGGAAGTCTTCATTATGATCTCCAGATTCTGTGGAACGGCGCGCCGGAATGGCGCGTCCATTACGGTATACGCAAGGTGCGCAGCTCCTAGATCGCTATTGAAGCAACACCAATTCAAGACGGGAATTATGGCACGAGGGCGCAGCCCTGATCTGCGCCCGCCAAGCCCGCGTAAGCCCGGAAGACGTGTGATCCGTTATTTACCTTCCAACCGAAACTCGGGGTTTCAATGTCCAGCGCAGCCGTGATTTTGTGGTTCAGGCAAGACTTGCGCCTTTCGGATAACCCGGCGCTTTCCTGGGCTGCGAGACAGGGCCCGGTTGTGCCGGTCTATGTCCTCGATGACGACACGCCCGGCGACTGGCGGATCGGCGGCGCCGGGCGCTGGTGGCTGCATCACAGTCTCAGCGCGCTGACGACGTCACTTGAGGAAAAAGGGCTGACATTGATCCTGAGGCGCGGCGAAGCCGCCGCGGAGATCGAAAAGCTGGTCGACGAGGTGGGCGCAGGCGCGGTCGCCTGGAACCGTTGCTATGAGCCCTTTGCCATTGAACGCGATAAGGCGCTGAAGACGACGCTCAAGGACAAAGGGATCGAGGTCGAAAGCTTCAATGCCGGGCTGCTGGCTGAGCCCTGGGAGATTCTCAAGGATGATGGCGATCCCTACCGGGTCTACAGCCCCTATTGGCGCGCCCTGCAGGCCAGGGGCGATCCCGAGCCGGCCTTGAACAAGCCGCGTGAGATCGAAACGCCGAAAAACCTGCCGGAAAGTGACGCGCTTGACGATTGGGCCCTGCTTCCGACCGAGCCGGATTGGGCCGGCGGTCTGCGCGAGAGCTGGACACCGGGCGAGGAGGGCGCCAGGCAACGCCTGCAGAATTTTCTCGACACGGCGATCGACGATTACGGCAAGGAGCGAGACCGGCCGGATCTCGACAGCGTTTCGGGGCTGTCACCGCATCTGCATTGGGGCGAAATCGGACCGCGCCAGATCTGGCACATTGTCCGCGGCCGCATGGAGAACGACAAAGCCAAGGACAAGAGCGCCTTCAAATTCCTCTCCGAAATCGCCTGGCGTGAATTCTCATACTATCTGCTCTATCACTTCCCGACGCTACCGCACGATAATTTCAATGCGCGTTTTGACGACTTCCCCTGGGAACATGACGAGGAAGCCCTGAAGCGTTGGCAGCGCGGCAAGACCGGCTATCCGCTCGTCGACGCCGGCATGCGCCAGCTATGGCAGACCGGATACATGCACAATCGGGTGCGCATGGTCGTCGGCTCGTTCCTGGTCAAGGATCTCCGACTTCACTGGCGGTGCGGGGAGGATTGGTTCTGGGACACCCTGTGCGATGCCGATCTCGCCAACAATTCCGCGAGCTGGCAATGGGTCGCCGGAAGCGGTGCTGATGCGGCGCCGTATTTCCGGATTTTCAACCCGGTCAAGCAATCGCAAAAATTCGATCCCAACGGCAATTATATCCGCCGCTTCGTTCCGGAGCTGACCAAGCTGCCCGACGAACATATCCACGCGCCATGGGAGGCGCCGGCTGAAGTCTTGGACGCCGCCGGTGTCGAATTGGGCAGCACCTACCCCGAACCGATGGTCGATCACAGCAAGGCCCGCCAGATCGCGCTCGAGGCGTTTGAAGAAATCAAGAAAGCGGCTTGATCCTTATCGGCGCGGTATGCGTAACACTTACATATCAACGCGCACGACAATTCGGGAGCCCAAACGGTTATGTCTGTTAATGACTTTTCTATCGATCCGCTGCAGTTTTTTGAAGGTCCGACAGAGGGCTGGGGCATTTTCGAGGATGTTACCGGCAAGCTGCGGCGTGAATTTTCGATCGAGATGTTCGGACGGCTTGAGGGCGGCGACCTGATCCTCGATGAAACCATCCGTTATGATGACGGCAGCGATGTTGAGCGGCAATGGACACTGGCCCGCCGCGCCGAGCGCGGCATCATCGCCAAAGCACCCGACATTATCGGCGAAGCGCAGGGCGAGACAGATGGCCGTCTGTTCACCATGCGGTATACCATGCGTTTTCCGATGAACGGCCGCAGCATAACCTTTGATCTCAAGGATCGCTATTTGCTGCGCGAGCAAGGCGTGATCATCAACCGCGCCAAGCTGAGCAAATTCGGGCTGCCGATCGGTCAGATCTACGGAACCTTCCGCCGAATCGAAACACAGGCGGAAACCAGACTTCTTCAAGCGGCCGAGTAAATTCAGGCGGCAATCCGCTTTTTGACGAACCGCAACAGCGTGCCCAGGACCGGCAGGCGTTCATAAAGCTGCTCGGCTGCGTCCCAATGGTCGATATGCTCGGCGATGGCGCCGTCCGGGGCGAGGATGAGATGGGTCATGCCAGTGAGAATCAGAGCCTTTGATCCCTCCTTACCCGGAACAGTGACCCGCCAGCGCAGATAGGCGGCGGCCTCGCTGTCACCTGAGGCAACATCGAGGACCTCGGCCTTTACCTCCGGCGCATCCTCGAACATGTTCTCCAGAACACGACGGAAGCCATCGCGGCCACGGACATCGTTGAAGGGGTCCTTGAACCGGACCTCCGGCACCGTCAGCGCCAGTAATGCGTCGATCGAGCCCGGCGTCAGCGCCGCCCAGGCCTCGCCATAGCGCCTCGCTGTATCAATTGCCGTCATGCCAGCCCGTCAAGAAAGGCGCGCGCCCGATCCTGCATCGCGTCAACACGGTCGCTGTTCATGCGTTTGAGATTGGCAAGGATCGGACCCATTCGGCGGTTGCCTTTCAGTTTTTCCCGATTTTCGGCGATGAAGTGCCAGTACAGATAATTGAATGGACAGGCATTCTCGCCGGTCGCATCGCCGACATCATAGCGACAGTTGCGGCAGTAATCCGACATTCGGTCAATATATTTGCCGCTGGCCGCATAGGGTTTGGACGCCATCAGCCCGCCATCGGCATAAAGCGCCATGCCGCTGACATTCGGCATTTCGACCCATTCATAGGCATCGGCATAGACAATCAGATACCACTCATTCACCTGAGCCGGGTCGATACCGGTCAGCAGCGCAAAATTGCCGGTCACCATCAGCCGTTGAATGTGATGCGCATAGGCGGTGCGCCTGGTCTGGCCGATGACCTCGGCCATGCAGCGCAGATCGGTGTCGCCGGTCCAATAGAATGACGGTAAATCGCGCTTCGCCTCGAGCGCATTGCGCTGCGCGTAATCAGGCATGAATGTCCAGTAGATGCCGCGGACATATTCGCGCCAGCCGATAATCTGCCGGATAAACCCTTCGACCGCATTCAGCGGCGCCTTGTCCTCACGATAGGCTTTTTCCGCCGCCTCGCACATTTCCAGCGGCAACAGCAGGCCGGCATTCAGATACAGCGACAGCACAGAGTGAAACAGCGTGTCCTCGCCGCAGGCCATGGCATCCTGATAAGCCCCGAATTGCGGCAGCCTTTCAGTGACAAAGTCATCCAGCGCGGCCAGCGCATCCTCACGCGTCACGCCGTAATGAAACGGTCGCAAATCGCCGAAATGATCATGGAAATGCGCTTCGACATCGTCGAGCGCGTCCCGGGTCACACTATCGGGCTGGGTGCGCCATGGCTCGGGCGGGAAAACCGTATCGGGAAGGCTTTCCCGATTATCCTTGTCATAATTCCACTGCCTGCCTTCCGGCTCACCGTCATCGGTCATCAACAGTCCGGTTTCGCGCCGCATCTCGCGATAGAAATATTCCATGCGCGGCTCTTTGCGGCCCTCGATCCATTCCTTGAAACGGTCGATTGTGCAGATGAACCGGTCGTCCTCGCGAATTTCGACATTGAGACCGAATTTCTCCGCCCATCCGTCGATTTCCTGAGCAAGCCGGTATTCGCCGGGCTGGGTACAAACGATGCGCTCGGGATCATGAGCCTCGATGGCACGCCGCATCTCCGCTGCGATGCTG
This sequence comes from uncultured Rhodospirillales bacterium, assembly GCA_964598335.1. GTDB lineage: Bacteria > Pseudomonadota > Alphaproteobacteria > CAZRBL01 > CAZRBL01 > CAZRBL01. The sequence continues at coordinate 3,445 of CAZRBL010000004.1, read as the reverse complement.
CCGCCATTCGCCTTGTCGTCAATCCGCGTGTAGCAAAGGGTGAAACCGTCATCCTCCAGTGCCTTGGCGAAATGCCGCATCGCCGCGAAAATGAAGGCGATCTTCTTCGGATGATGACGGACATAGGTCGCTTCCTCGCGAACCTCCGCCATGACCACGAGATCACGCTCGGGATCGGCATCTTTCAGGGCCGCGATCGAGCGTGTCAGCTGATCGCCGAGAACAAGCCTGAGGCTACGCATGATTCAGCCTTTGGTGCGCAGCGCGCCGCGGCCTCCGTCGACATTCAGGATCTGCCCCGTGATCCAGCTGCTCTCTTGACTAAGCAGGAAGGCCGCTGCCTCGGCCAGATCCTCGGGCGTGCCGAGGCGCGGGATCGGATGCATCTGCGCGATGCTCTGGGCCATTTGCTCATTGTTCAACATCGGCGCGGCAAGCGGTGTATCGGTCAGGCTCGCCGCCAGCGCATTGACGCGAACATGCGGCGCCAGCTCGGCGGCCAGGGACCGCGTGAGCCCTTCCACCGCCCCCTTGGCCGCAGCGATGACCGCGTGATTGCCGAAGCCCTGTTGCACCGCAACGGTTGAAAACAGCACTACCGACCCCTTCGCCTTTCGCAAGGCAGGCGCGGTGCGCGCAATCGCCTTCGCTGCGCCAAGCGCATTGAGGCTGAAGGCGTCGATGAAATCCTGATCCTGTGCCTGCCGCAGCGATTTGATGACGATCGAACCGACGCAATAGGCCAGCCCGGCCAGGCCATCCTCGCTCGCGACGGCCTCGGCGGCGGCATCGAGCTGATCGTCGACCAGAACATCACAGGACGCCGTTTCCGCGCCGGTTTCTGACGCCAGATCGGCAATTGTGCCGGCGTCGCGCGCGGTCAGGAACAACGCATTGCCGCGTTTGTGCAGGGTCCGGGCCAGTGCTTCGCCGACGCCGCCATGGGCGCCGAGTATCCATATCGGAGCGGTCATGAAGAAGAATCCGAAAGATTGAGGGAGCTATGTTTGATATCCCGGTTACGCAGCCGCCTCGGCGGTGGATTGACCGCCTGCCGCACCGCATCGCCATGGATCAAGGCTTCGCGCACGCGCACGCAGCCATACAAGCAGCCATATAAGAGCGCATGAAATCCATCCGCACCGCCGCCGCCGAAGACCAGGCCCGTCGCGATAATCTCGCTGTCGGCATCGGCTTTGCCGTCGCGTCCGTGTTCTTGTTCAGTGTCATGGCAGTGCTGGTAAAATGGCTGTCCGAGACCGGCTATCCGCTGAGTCAGTTGCTGTTTTTCCGCAATCTCGGCGCGCTGCCGATCGTCGCTTTGGTGGTGATGCAAAGCGGCGGTTGGGCGCTATTGCAGACCCGCAATCCCGCAGGTCACCTTAGCCGCGGCATTCTCGGCCTCTCCGGCATGTCGATGTTGATGGGCGCCCTGACCCTGTTGCCGCTTGCCGATGCCACGGCCCTGAATTTTGCCGGGCCGCTGTTCATTACCGCCCTATCGGTGCCGCTGCTGGGCGAGAAAGTCGGCATTCATCGCTGGACGGCGGTGATCATCGGCTTTGCCGGGGTTGCCATCATGGCGCAGCCGACCGGCGATGTTTCAAGCCTTGGCGTTGCCGTGGCGCTATCCGGGGCGCTGTTTCAAGCGCTGGCAATGATCAATATCCGCTATCTCAGCCGCACCGAGCCGGCGGCGACGGTTTTCGCCTATTTCACCCTGTTTTGCCTGGTCATGAGCTTTCTGGGCTGTTTCATCTTCGGCTGGGTGACCCCCGGCTGGGGCGATCTCGGCCTGTTCCTGGCGGTCGGTTTGACCGGCGGCGTCGCTCAGTATTTCCTGACACTGTCCTATCGTTTCGCCCCGGCGGCGCTGATCGGCACCTTCAATTACAGCGCCATCATCTGGGCGACGCTGTTCGGCTTTCTCATCTTCGGTCATCTGCCGGGACTCGCGGTCATCGGCGGCGCGACCATCGTTATCGCCTGCGGCCTTTACATCACCTATCGCGAAGTCAGCCGAAAGCGGCCTGCCGCGTCAGGCATGGACGGCGGCTGACGGCGCCCTGGCAATCGAGGTGAACTGCCAGCTATCGGGCAGGTCCTGCGCCACATCATGCAGGCCCATCGACCGCAATTGCCGCTGCCGCGCCCGCATCTTGCGCATATTGACCGCGATATCCGTCTCCTCACCGCCGATCACCCCGCCCCGGGCATCGCGCAGCACCGGGATCAGCTGATCGAGCAGTTCCTGCTCCTGACTTTCATCATGCGGGTTGAGCGGCCCCTCGTGGTTCAGCTCGCGGATCATCCAGCGCAATAACATCTTCCGCGTTTCCGGCAGCGCATCGCCGTGCACCAGCATGCCGATCTGGGCCAGCATCGGGTTGGGGGCGGCCGCCGCCAATTGCTGATCCGATACCGTCTTCGCCAATGTCCTGATCATCCCGGCGCGATGGCGCTGCGGCCCCACCAGTTCGATCAGCACATCGGGAAAGCCGACCGCATCGGCGATGAAACGGTCGATCTGGCGAATATATTGGAGAACATTCTGCGATTTCAGGAAGCCCAGCACGGTGTGCAGCTTTTGCAGCACCGATCCGGTCCCGGTCATGCCGTAGGCAAGCTGAACGGCAAAGGCATAGTGAACGTCGCCGTCACGGAGGGCTTTTTTCAGCCGCATGACGCTACGATCGAGATCGTCGGGATCGAGACGCGGCAAGCGGCGCCGAATCTCGCTGTAATCACGAATTCGGGCCATGGTGACATCAACGACACGCTGCAGCGACCGCACGCGCTCATTGACCTCGATGCCCTCATTCTTCGCCTGAAAAAGACCGACGCGATGTACCGCCGCGGCCATCTGGCCGTATTCATCCTCAAGTTTTTTGATGCCGCCCCAGCTATGAAGCAGTTCAAACGGGGTGAGCTGGTATTCATCGCAGAATTTGCGCAGCAGCCTGCCGATCACATAACGCGCCTCGAAGCCGTAAAGATCGTCCGGTGACTGGCAGAACGGAGCCGTGGCTTCGGGGCGACTATCGGGCGGGGTCAATGTCGTCGACATCGGCGTTCATGAATTCTCTAATGGCGAGATCAGCGATCCATCTGCATAGCCAATCGAGGTTGATAGAATGCTAAAACAGCACATCGCTTTACAGCCCCGCGGTCTTGCATTCAGGCCGGGAATCTTTAGCTTGATCGCCAATGATTGCCGTCAACGGCATCCCTAGAGACGCTTGAGAGTATAGAGAAATCCGATGACCTATGTGGTCTGCGAACCCTGCATCAAATGCAAATACACCGATTGCGTGGAGGTTTGCCCGGTCGATTGCTTTTATGAAGGCAAGAATTTTCTGGTCATCCACCCCGATGAATGCATCGATTGCGGGGTGTGCGAGCCGGAATGCCCGGTCGAGGCGATTGTGCCGGACACCGAACCGCA
>CAZRBL010000003.1:46734-106169 GCA_964598335.1 uncultured Rhodospirillales bacterium | reverse complement strand
TACGGTGTTGCCGATCACCGAGCTGCCCAAGGCGCATCAGATGGTCAGCGACCGCGGCCATTTCGGCAAGGTCGTGATGCTGGTCAAGGACATGGATTGACTGACGCTCAGGCGGCAAAACCCGCATGACCGTCTGACCACACCCGGCAACGATCCAAAGGGGCTTTATCGATGGATTTAGGCATTCGCGGCAAGACCGCCTTTCTGTTCGGCGCCGGGCGCGGCATCGGTGCAGCAACCGCCCGGACACTGGCAGAAGAAGGCGCCAAACAGGTCCTTTTTGCGCGCACAGAGGAAAGTCTCAGGCAGACAGCGGACGCGATTTCAGCTGACGGCGGCGCGGTCGACTGGACCGCCGTTGACCTGACCGACGGCGCCGCAACTGACAAGGCGATTGCGGCCGCGATAGCGCGGCATGGCGTGCCTGATCTGATGCTGTACAGCGCCGGCACCGCCCAGGGAGGCCTGCTCTGGGAGCTTGCCGACGAGGTCTGGGACGAAGCTTTCGATCTCAAATTCATGGGCATGATCCGTTGCCTGCGCGCCGTTTGCGGGCCGATGAAGGAGCGGGGCTCGGGCCGCATCGTCGTCATTGTCGGTAATAACGGGCGGCAGCCCAGCGCCCGTAATCTGCCCGGCTCGGCCGCCAATGCCGCCTGTCTTGCGGTCATTCGCGGCGTTGCCGAACAACTGGCGCCCCATGGTGTGACCATCAACGCGCTCAACCCCGGCCCGACGCGAACCCATCGATGGACCGGTCTCATCTCGGGCCTCGCAAAACAGTCGCGGCGCGATGAAGCCGATATCGAGGCCGAGCTGGTGGCGCCGATCCCCAAGAAACGCGCCTGCACCCCGGAGGAGATCGGCCGGCTTGCCGTCATGCTGATGTCCGAGCATGCGGAGATGGCAACCGGCGTGTCCCTGACCGCCGATGGCGGCGCGACAAGAGCGATTGCCTGAAGCCGATCAGGCCCTCGCATCGTGATGCTGTCACGACCGAGTCGCAAGCATGGGTCACGGCTCAAACGGCGTGAGGTCATACGCACACGGATGATGCATGAAAATGTTTCCCGATCGCGCAAGCGCGCCGATCAGAATAAGATCCCTAATGTTTTCCCATGGTCATTAAGTCCCCGGTTGCCGCCCTGAGACGCCGACCATGATCTGAAGGGCTTAGGGCCAAGCGCCGACAAAGCGGGATACCGCGATGATGCCCAGCCCGAACACTGGTAACAGGGTAGGCAGCGGTATGGCGAGCTGCTCGAACTCAAGCGCGATATCGATTGAAGCGCCGGTGACCCAATTCCCGGCAAGCGCAATCGTGATCGCGCTATCTTCGAAGCTCTCAATCTGTGGAAGGAGACCGAAATAGTCGTTGACGCCGTTATTGGTGAGCGAAGCACTGACAATACGTGACGGCTGCCCGTTCCAGTCGATATCCGACAGCGTAACTCGCTGATTAATGATTGTCGGTATGCCGACACTGACCGAGAAACCGCCGGCACCCACATCGACAACAGCGTCGCCCAACGCGCCCGTCAGGAGAAACTCGCTGCCGGGATCGGTTACGATTGCCGCGGAGGGCGAGCACATCGTTGTCATGTTCGGGTTGCTGATGGCGCAGTCGACCTGATCGCCGACCAGCGTTGCCTTGGCGGACGCGGCAAAAAACAGGCCGCATATCACGATCATGAACGCGGACGGACGGGGCCCGAACAGATACCGGCGCATAGTATTTCCTCCCTTTCCTATACAACAGACACAAATATCATTTGCGTGATAGCACAAGCTCAGCGAGCGAACCAGTGCCCCGGTTCGTCCTTCCTTCGCTGCAAAGCGACGAGGCGCGGCATCACTGTTTTGGAGATCGATGTGGCCAGCCGCCTGATCGGGCCAGGTTCAGTCCTTATGCTAAGCGAGATCGAAGTCGGCGGCAGCGTTGCGGATGATAAAATCGAGCGTCTGCGCCGCCTCTTCGCTGCTGGCGAATGCCAGCGCAACGTCCGCGCGCTCGCGTCCGGCATCCAGTACTCCGGTCCAGAACGCCTGCCCGTCGGAATCCCCCTCTCGACCGAACGCATTGGCATACAGGTCGGCAATGAAATCGGCATTGCTGACAGAGGTCCCCGGCATGTCTCCGCTGCCGACGATCAGATCGATCGCCAGATCCGTCAGATCCGCAAGGCTGTCGATATCGTCCAGAAGTTCCGGAATTTCGGCCGCAGTCGCCTGCCGTCCTTCGAGCGTCGAAAACAACCGCAGCGCCGTTGCCTGAAATGCGTTGCCGACAAAGAAAACGTCCTCGCCTGTTTCAAAATCCAGCACTTCGACCGTCTGGACCCTGTCCTGTCCCGTCCCATCGGACATCAGACCAATCTCGCCATCGGTTTCATCGGTTGCGATGGCAAAATCGGCATCCGCGAAATCCGGACGATACAGACCGGCACCGCGCGCGCCTATGATCTCGCTGGCCTCGGTCACTGCGATGAAGCTGAGGTTTTCCTGCCCCTCCACAGACCTGACAAGGGCGGTCGCGATGCTGCCTTCGAGCGCGCCGGCCTCAAGCCGCCCGGTCCAGAATTCCAGGCCCTCGGCGTCCGGATCACGACCCAGCGCGGTCTGATACAGTGATGTGACAATCTCCTCCGGCGTGCGTGCGGCAAAGAAATTGACCTGTTCCGCAATGCTTTGCGTGACCACGCTGAGGCCCTCGCCGGCCTCGAGCCTCGCCAGATCGGCGCGTAACTCGCCAGCTTCGGGCGCGCGGCCAAGGATCGCCTGATACAGCCGGGTCAGGGTAAAGGCGTTGCCATTGGTATCGCCGCCATCAAGCATGTAATCGTCCAGCGAACCGGGCAGCATCGCGATATCGAACCCGCCGCCGCCGATCAGCATATCGTCGCCGGTGCCGCCATCCAGCATGTCGGCGCCGCTATTGCCGTTGACCGTGTCATTGCCGGTGCCGCCCATTACGGTGTCGGCACCCGAACCGCCGAACACGCTGTCGCTGCCGGCGCCGCCCATGACCAGATCATCGCCGGTGGTCGAGCCGATGGTGTCATTGCCCGGACCGCCGCGCAGCGTGTCATTGCCGGGCCCCAGCTGAACATTGATGCCGGTGAATTCGGTCTGGCCGTCAGGCAGGTTGTTGACGACGTGAATGAAGCTGTTGTCGCCTTGGCCGCCGATGATCGATGTCTGGGATTGCTGCACACCATCATCGACCAGCGCGAAGCTGACGACATTGGCCAGCGACAGCGTCATGGTTGAGGACGCATCATCGGCCTGTTCTGTGCCGCGCTCAAAGATCAGAACATCTTCAGGGTTGGGGGTGTCGGCAGCAAAATTGAGGGTCAGGGCGCTGCCCTCATCCTGAGTGGTCGAGATCGCCGAGATATTGAAAAGATCGCTGTCGGCGCGCTGTTCGGCCTCGGTGATGAAATCATCGGTGGCGTCGGCCTGTTCGCCGAAATCGATCAGGCGCGAGCCGTCCCCGCCGTCTTCCGCCGTTTCGTTCAGCACACCGGCCGCCAGCGCGACCGCAACCGGCGAACCGTCAATCGGGTCGGCAACGAAGGATTCGCCGCGAAGTGCGCGCCCGAAAGCTCCATCCAAGACACCACGGACCCGGGCGCCGACTTCGAAATCGACACTGACGGCGGCATTGCCGCCGCTGCTGCCGGTAGCGGTCTGTAGAGAAAAGTTTGTAGTAAATACGCCAAGACTCGCCGTAGAAGAAACGGTCCCTCCGGAACCTGAAACCGATAAGTCAACTTCTGTTCGAACCGTGCCGTCCGAGGTCTCGCTGGTTGTCGTCCGGGCTGTTCCGGGCGCTGTGATGGTTGTAACCCGATCCCGGTCTCCCGGAACCAACAGCAATTGGTTGAGGTTGAAGATTTGTAGCGAATTGTTGTCTTCGAGTGTGTAGTCCTCAGTCCCCGACGCCCTGACAATCATTGTCGCAATGTCACTTGACGCCGGAGTAGAGAGCGGAAAGACGGTGACCGTCTGCGGCTCCAGCGCGTTGTCCGGCGTGAAGGTCAATGAGGGCAGGTTCACGTTCCCTGATGGATCGTCAAATTCGACCGCGACGTTTTCATCCGGCTCGGTGGTCAGCCTGACGGTAAACGTATCGGGGTCTTCGCCACTGAACGTCGTTGCCGAGGTAGCCCCTTGGGTCTCGGTAATCACAATGCCGGGCTCGACCGTCGGTTCGGCTTTAACCGTGATGGTTTCGAGGTCTGATGTATTGCCTTCGACATCGGTTAAGGTCAGCCCGATATCGAAGCTGCCAGTCGTCTCGGGCGTGTAAACCAGAGACTCAAGAAAGGTTTCGACATCGTCGAATGACGGATTGTCTGTTAGGCGGAAACTCAAATCTTCGCCGGGGCCCCAAGGGGTCGTAACCTCACCAAGGCGCCGATCATCGACAAAGACTGGCGACGCGATTGCCAATTCACCTGGCTCGGCACCCAGTAAAAACTGAGTGATCGTGACATCGGCGCTGTCTTGCGAGATTCGGAGCGTGCCACTGCCGGGATTACTGATGATCAACTGATTGGCGCGGAAATCATTAGAACTTTGAAAGCCACGGCCTATGTCCGTGATTTCAAGCGTGTCCGCCGCTATGAGTTGGGTCGGCGTGCCGGGCGCAACGTCCTCGATGGTTCCCTCCCATCCGTCAATCTCCGGGGCGAAAACATCGGGTTCGATGGTAACGGTAAAGGGCTGAACACCGATCAGGTCGCTGTCGCTTGCGGTAAATGAGATTTCGACGGTCTCGCTTTCGCGAACATCCCGCAAATCAAGGTCGATGCTCGCTGATTGCGGCGTCGTCGCATTTTGAGGGGTGAAGGTGAATTCCTCAGGGGAAAAGATCAAAAATTCGTCAGGGGAAAAGATCGAAAATTGTGTTGGCGGCACTGAGATCGTGACGTCGCTCTCGGGCGCTTCGCTCAGAGCGAAGGTGACGGTGCCCGTCGTCTCGCCCTCGACAAAGCTGACCGGCTCCCCGCCATTGACGATCAGGGTCGGCGGCCCGCCCGCCGTCGTGATCGTCACCGTTGCCGGTTCGGAGGTGTTGCCCTCGGCATCGGTGATCGTGATCGGGATATCGACCGTGCCGTCGCTGTCGGGCGTGAAGACCAGATCGCCGATAAAGTCGGTAATCGTATCCTCGGAAATCCCGTTACCCAGCGTGATTACGAGATCATCGCCATCCTCCCAGATTGATTCGACGAAACCGAGGTCGCCCGACCCGCCGCCGATCGGGTCACCATCGGCAAAGATGAGTGTCGTTTCGACATCATCGCCGCTAAAGAAGTCGGGACCATCGGGGCTCAGCGTCAATGTGCCTTCGCCCGGATTGCCGATGGTAAGCCTTGCCTCGTCGCTGCCGTCGCTGACAAAGCCGCTTCCCGAATCCGTCAGGGTGACGGTCTCACCCTGATCCAGTTTGACCGCCTCGCCGATCTTGGCGTTGGCCGTATCGCCATCGAGATTGCCGATCACCGGCGCGGTCTGGCCCCCGAAGGACAGGGTGAACGGGTCGATCGCCGCCTCATTCGTGTTGCCGTCTCTCAGCGTGATCGTCCCAGTCAACTCTACCGGAACCGTTGACCTCACCTCGAGCGCGTTGAGCAGGCCCGTGACAACCTGATCCTCGATGAAGGTGGACCCGGCCAAGAAACGGATGTCCAGCGCGGCAAGGCTGGAGTCTCTGATGGCTGTTACTTGAGCAATAAGCCGATCGCCGAAAGTTAAATCCTGCTCAGTGACAGTGTTAGTCGGGAATATACGACCGGTCTCTCCAATCGAATAGTCCGGGCTGTCCTCGGCCAATGAAAACTGGATCGGCTCGGACGGTAAATTACCGCCATCATCGCGCAGTGCGATCAAAAGGCGGCCACCAGAGACACCGGCACCGATATCGCTGAAGACAGCGTCGCCCTCTGCATCAAGGCCTATCGCTTCACCGAGGGGCTGGGCGCCGCTGGGAGCATTGAAGTTCTCGACAACCGGCGGCACGCCGTCCGGAAGCAGATCGAAGCCGATCGAGCCGGTGCTGTCGATGGCTGAAAAACGCGGATCCTCAGAGACGATTTCGTAAAGGATATTGCCCTCGATCGTCTGAGAGCTCACGAGAGCTTCGCGGTGCGTGATCGTCACCGTTTGCGGCTCGGTGCCGTTTTCCGGTGTGAAGACAAGCGTCTCCGTCAATTCAAAACCACGGTCAGCCGAGATAATGGCATCATCGACAACAAACTCGACGGTCACATCTTCAGTCGGCGCCTCGCTCAAGGCGACTGTAAAGCTGTCCGAGCCACGCGGCAGAAAGGCCAGCCCGTCGCCCTCATCGATGATCAGGCTTGGGCCGGGTTCCTCGACAATGACCGAAACAGTGGCCGGCTCGGATGTGTTGCCGTCGCCATCGGTAATCGTGATTGCGATTTCAGTCTCGCCGGCCTTGTCCGGGGTGAAGACCAGATCACCGATCAAGTTGCTAACCGAGAGCGGTGCGGCGAAGCCTGTGAGCGCGATAACCAGATCCCCGCCGTCACTCCAAGTCGACTGGACCCTCCCCTGCGCCAAAGGGTTCGGAACGGCAAAGCTGAGGATATCATCGACCTCGAACGTCAACGGGTCCGGGTCGTCTTCAAAGGCTTCTTCTTCCGTGATGCTTACAAATCTTAACTGATCACCTTCCGGGCTCAGGGAAATGCTGCCCGAGCCCGGATTCTTAACGGTCAGGAAACCCGTGCTCAGTCCCGGTCCCAGGAAGCCGCGTTCGTTTTCGGTTACGGATACCGTCTCGCCCTGATCCAGCGCGACCGCCTCGCCGATCATGCCCTGCGCAGTGTCACCATCCAGGTTTTAGATGCTGGGCGGAATATCGTCATCCTTGATCGTCAATATGACGGGATCGACAATGATACTGGCCGGCGTGCCGTCGCTGCCCGTTACCGTCGGTGTGATGACAAATTCGGTATCCTCTTCCACATCAGCGCTCGATCCTGCACCGATGGCAACAAATTGCGGTGCTGTGGCATTTTCCGAGGTGAAAAAGAGCGGTTCATCGAGGATCAGAAAGAAACCGCTTCCGAGCGATGTCGGGAACTGAACCTCGACATCCTCCGTCGGCGGCCCGCTCAGCGATACTCGGAAACTTGCGATTTGATCTCCGAAGAGGTCGCGTTGCTCGAAAAATGACAGGCCGTCATTTGCCGACTCGACGATCAGGCGCGTCGGTTCCACGAAATTGATCGTGACGGTTGCCGGATCGGATGCATTAAAGTTTCCATCCTCGACGGTAATCGTCAGCGTCACTTCCCCGGGGTCGAGTTCCCCGAATAGCCGTAGCTGATTTATGAACGCCGCAACGTTCTCCTCGGTGGCTGTTGCGGCCAATTCTATGACCAGGTCGTCACCCCCTTGCCCGTCTTCGACCACTGTCCCGATTGTGACACCGTCAACGGTGACTTCGTCGCCCGAGAAAAATGAGGTGGTCCCGAAGTCGACCGGCTGGGCGATGCTGGTGGATCCGCTGTTGGTGACGATCAGGCGCGGGGCATCGCCGCCGACATCGGAGAATGGGCCCAAGCCAAGCCCCAGATCGTTGATCGTGACCGGCGTTCCCTGATCCACCGTCGCGATATTGTCGACTGCCTCTGTCACGCTGTCGCCATCGAGATTGCCGATCAGCGGCGCGACGGTGTCGCGCTGAACACTCAAGGGGATGGGATCCGGCCCCGTTAACGCTGCGAAATCTGCGTCGGATGTCTGAAAAGAAACGGTAATCTCGCCGGTCGGCAGGGCAGGCAAAGCTTGATCGCGAAACCGCGCCGCATTGGCGATGAAAACCTCCACACTCTGTGATTCGGTTCCGTTTGTCGCAAGGAATTCAAGGCTGGCCGGTGACAGAACGACCCCGTCGGGGGCCGCAAGCTCGACTGTGACCGGCTGGGATGGCGCCTGGTTAGGGGCAATCGTAAAGCTGCCGACTTCTCCCTCGACAAAAGATAAGGCAGCATCACCCAGGCTGATGCTGAATGCAGGCTGCGGTTCCGATTGGGATTCCTGAATAGTGCCGAAATTGGCGTTTCCATTCGGTAGCGAAACGCGATCATCGGGGCTGAGAACGGAGATACCGGATACGCGGACGCTTGCCGCCTCTCCCACAGCAGAATCCAGCGCTCGCACTGTAAAAGTCTTCAGCGAGTCACCGGTGTTGAAGGTCACAACCTGTTCAGAGCTGCCCGTCGCTTCAAAGACCAGATTCGTTGCAACCGGCGTGACCTCGACAGCCCCGGTCGCGCCAGACCCAAGAAGCAAGCGGCCGGTTGCGGTATCCCCCGGCTCCAAAGGCTCGAATGACGGTACCGAGAATTGCGTCGCGATGGGCGGCGGCAGTGACGGTGCGGCCGGCGGTGTGGGTGGCGGCGCGGGTTCGCTGATGCTGACGGTCACATTGCCGGTGTCGGTGTCTGTGCCGTCGCTGAAGGTCCAATCGAGCTGGACATTGGCCGGGGCAGCGCTGTCGTTCCCATTGCTGTAGGTGATGTTCTGGAGGACGGTGTCGACCAGCGCGGAGGTCGCGTTTGTGCCGGCGCTGGTGAAATTGATCGTCAGCGTGCCGTTGCCGTCATCATTGAAGGTCGCAAAGGTCTGCCCGCCGGATTGCAGATTACTGCCCGCCAGGGTAACGCCGCCCGCATTGTTGAACCCGAAGTCGTCATCGCTATTGGCGCCGCCATTGCGGGCGATGGTCAGGCTGGCACCGTTATAGTTGCCGGCAGCCCCGTTCAGCGCATCCAGTTCCGTGTCAGACACGACAACATCGGCGTCGAGAACAACCGCGCTGCCGCCTTCGGTGAAAGAAGGGGTAGCGTCAAGATTCGCGAGAACCGGCGCGGCATTCACAAGCGCGGTAATATCGATATTGACGGTGGGATCAGCGGCAAGTGAGAGCGCGCCGTCGCTGGCGCTGATGGTCAGGGTCGCAGCGTCATCTCCGGAGACGCCATTGGCGCCGGTATATTTGATGTTGCTGGCCGTATCGAGATAGGTGTCGATGTCATCCGGCGCGCCTTGCAAGGTGATCTTGGTGGCGCTGACCTTGGTTTCCGTGACGCCGCCGCCAACGCCTGCACCGTCAGCCGGGGTGGCAAAACTGCCGGCATCGACCTCAAGCGTGACGGTGACCGTGGCACTGTCGACATCGGCAAAATCTATGTTTGATAAATCGACATTGCTGGAGGTGTCTTGCGTGACCGTGATATCCGACGGCGCGCCGGTGACGGTCGGCGCATCATTTACCGCTGTGACATTCAGGGTGACGGTGTCCGCCGTCCCGTCCACCGTGCCGTCATTCGGGGTCACCGTCAGCGTCGCTGCGGTGGTATCATTCGCGTCGGTGGTGAAGGTTATGTGCGAGGTGTCGTCGAGATAGGTGTTCAGATTGGCGACCGTGCCTTGCAGCGTCATGCTGGTCGTGCCCGATTGCGCGATGGTGACACCGCCGAAGGTGCCATTGCCATCGGCCGAGGCGATGGTTCCGCGATCGACCGCCAGGGTCAGCGTAATCGTATCGCCATCGACATCCGCGATGTTGTAGGCAGACAGATCGATGGCCGTGGCGACATCCTCGGTAACGGTATCGTCTGCAGGCGTGCCGCCCAGCGCCGGGGCCGTGTTTCCCCCGACTGCCGCACCGAGCAGGATGTCGTCGATGCCGACTGCTTCGACGGCGCTGGTGAAAGTGACGCGGAATTCATCAATGCTGTTGGGGGCGGTTGTGAAGTCACCCGACTGGACGGTGTGTATGGTACCGGTCGCCGCATTGGCGATCGTCGCTGTGCCGACGCTGCCGCCATCGTCCAGCGCGGTGATGGTCACATTCTGCGGACCTGCGCCGCTGAATGAGAATTCGAAACTGGTCAGCGCAAAGTCAGTGCCGTCATTGGAATCGAATTCAAAGCTGTTGATGACATTCCCGGTGCCGGACAAGAACAGCGCCGCGTCGCCCGGAAATCCCGGCATCGCAATGTTCGCACCGGTCGTATCCCCCGTCAGGAACTGGAGATCGATCGATCCCGTTGTCGCGGTTGAAATATCGAGCCCTGATGCCGGGCCGCCCCCGTCGGCGCCATCGGTCGGCAGGTCAGCCGAGCCGGCATTTGACGCGCTTGCCAGCGGGGCGCCGCTGTCAGTGGTGCCGAATTCAATTGTGCTGCCGGTTACGGGGGAAGTCATTGCAGGTACCTTGAGTCGATTTCGTCAAATTTCTGAAGTCCGCGGCGTAATGTTCACCCGGCATCTCAGAACGCTTCAAATTTTGCCTTGTATGGTGCTACACCATCACGAGCATTGCCGCCTTGATCATCGAAATGAACAAAACTGTCTTTTTACCGAACGCTAAACAAGCAAATAGTTGATTTCAATGGCTCTGTTGGTGAAGCAGTTCACACTTTCGGCTCCACAATTTGGCGATCTCAAAAAACAGTGCTGAGGAGCAGCTTCTGTTGATCGGGCTTATCGGCGGCAAGGAGCGCGGTTTCCGAGAGCCAAATGACCGATGCGATAAGACCCCGGCTCAAATCCTTTTCAGATCACTGTTCACATGAGCGGTCAGCTTGACGGAACTGCCCGGCGGATAGCGATCTATTGGACCGTTATTGCTGCGTCGACATGGATCGTGCGGTGAGGGGACATCGAGACCGGTCTCTGAACATCGCTTTGGGCTTTCTGGACAGCAGGCCGGCACGGCTCTAGCCTCTGCACTCGATCTCTCGCCCTGAAAGGAGCCGAAAATGACCGGGGAATATGATGTGCTTATTGTCGGGGCCGGCTCTGCCGGCTTGCCGGCGGCGATCAGGGCCGCGGATCGCGGCGCGCGCGTACTGCAGATCGAGGCGGACAGCCGGATCGGCGGGACAATGCACTGGTCCACCGGCCAGATCAGCGCCGCCGGCACGAGGCAGCAGAAGCAGCTCGGCATCGAGGACAGCCCCGATGCTCATTACGAAGAAGCACAACGCATCGCAAACGGCCGGATCGATCCCGTAACGCTGCGCCTGTTCGTCGACAATGCAGGCGCCACAATCGACTGGCTGATGGATCACGGTTTCGAGCCCGCCCCGGGCACGCCGGTGGTCGGCGACGCGCATGAAGCTTATGGCACGCGCCGCTATCTCTGGGGCACCGACAAGGCGATTTCGATCCTCGACGTTCTGCGTCCGCTGCACGAGGCGCATGTCGCCGAAGGACGCATCGATCTGCGCCTCGAACACCGCATGACCCGCCTGCTCACCGACGGCGCGGGAAGTGTCACCGGCATTGCCGCCGAGAACGACCGAGGGGAAGAGACATTCTTCGGCAAGAATATCGTCCTTGCCTCAGGTGGCTATATTTCCCATCCGGAATTGTGGGAAGAGTTGTCTCCGGGCATCCCGCTTTGCTCACACGGCAATCCCTATTCACGCGGCGACGGCATCCGGGCGGCACAGGATCTCGACGCGGTCATCGACGGCAGCGATAAATTTCTCTGTACCTTTGCCGGCTATCAAGACGACCCTGACGACCCGACATCGGGCCAGTTTCTTGTCCTTGCGCCCAAGGCGCGTGCCGTCTGGGAAATCTTTGTCGATGATAACGGCAGGCGCTTCATGCAGGAGGATCACCCCAGCATCGATTATCGAGAGCGCAAGCTGCTCGCTCAGCCGGGGATGCGAATGAACATAATCTATGATCAGGGAATCCGCGATAATGCCGATCCGCTGACCTTGTTGAGCCGCGAAGAAGAAGATTCACGGTTCGACGGTAATCATCAGAATTTCTTGAAAGCGGACAGTCTCGAGGAGCTGGCGCAGCAGCTCGATGTCCCGACCGCGGCATTGCAGCAAACGGTCGATGCCTTCAATCAAGCCGTCGATGACAAGAACGACCCGGCCTTCGGTCGCCTCTTCATGGTCCGAAAGATCGAAAAACCGCCCTTCTATGCGATCCGCGCGATGGGCATCACGGTGCTCAGCCCGGCCGGTCTGAAACATGACGAACAGCTTCGTATCATCCGAAGCGACGGGGTGCCGATCCCCAACCTTTACAGCGCCGGTGAGATATTCGGCTTCGGACGCACTTCGGGCGATGCTTTTGTCGGCGGCCTGTCCCTGACACCGGCGCTGACCTTCGGGCGCATGCTGGGGGAGCGTTTGCTGTCGTGGTGACCCGCCTCGACCGCAATGTCCGCCGCAGCTATGTCGACGGTCGCTTCGGTCAGATACATCTGCGTCAAGCCGGCAAGGAAAGCCGCCATCCGCCGCTGCTGTGCCTGCATCTCACACCTCTCTCCGGGCTCGTCTACGGCTCTTTGCTTCAGGAGATGGGTCGCGACCGCCTGACGCTGGCGCCTGACAATCCCGGCTATGGTCTGTCTGACCCGCCACCGGCATCGCCGGCCATGGCCGATCTGTCCGGTGCGATGACCGACTTGATGGATGAACTCGGCCTCGCCGAAGTAGACCTGATCGGTTACCATACAGGTAGTTTCATCGCGGTGGATCTGGCGCTCGCCCTGCCCCGACGCGTGCGCAAATTGGTCATGATCTCGGCGCCGCTGTTCTCCGATGCCGAGGTCAGCGCGTTTCGCGAGAAATTCGCCAGACCGCTGACGCTGAGCCAAGACGGCTCACATGTTGCCGAGCGCTGGCGATCCTTCCTCTACTGGTCGATGACCGGTCGTCCGGTTGAGCACGTCGCCGCGATCTTCCCCGACGCGCTGAGAAATCCGGAAATCTCGAATTGGGCTTATGAAGCGGTTTTCGCCTATGATCTGAAAGCAGCGCTCGGCAGCCTGACGCAACCGGTATTGGTGCTGAACCCCGAAGACGACCTGCATGAACAGACCAGGCGCGCAGCGGGCCTGATCCCGAACGGCACGATGCTTGACCTGCCGGGGTGGAACCACGGATTTCTCGATCTGGAAACGGCAAAGGTCGGCCGACTGCTGCGCGATTTCCTCGACGATCCTGAACAAGACGGGGCGTGATGATGCTTTACATCATCCGGCACTCGGAATCTCCGGCGGCTGCCATAGCTCGACCGGGTTGCCCTCGGGATCGTGAATGCGCGCGAAGCGGCCGATTTCCGAATCCCATTCCGGTCTGGTGATGATCTCAATACCGGCCGCGCTCAGCTGCGCCGTCATCTTGTCCAGATCGGCAACGCGAAAGTTCAGCATCCAGCGACGATCAGTATCGAAATAATCGTCGCTCTCACTGAACGGCGCAAAAACGGTGGGCCCCTGTTCCTGAAACCAGATACCGGAGGTCATATCGATACCGAGGACATCGCGACACCAGCCGGCAAGCGCCTGCGGATCGCGCGCTCTGAGAAACAGACCTCCGATACCTCTGACCTTTTCCATCCCATCACCTTACGTCTATCTCTTGATCTTCCGTTTCGGCGATCTCTCACCTGTCGCCGCCTTCTCCCAGACCGAATATGCCCAGCCGGAGCCCAGCCTTGTCGACCGATCTCAAAATCGCGCGCAGCATCACGCCGAAACCGATTGCCGCCATTGCGGAACATACCGGGCTCAAGGCTGATCAAGTTTTGCCCCATGGACACGATAAGGCCAAGCTGGCGGTGATGCCGGAGGCGCCCTCCGACCATGACCCGAAGCTCATCCTCGTCACCGCGATCAACCCGACCCCGGCCGGGGAGGGCAAGACGACCACGACCATCGGCCTCGGCGACGGCCTGAACCGGATCGGCAAACGGACCATGATCTGCCTGCGCGAACCCTCGCTCGGCCCCTGTTTCGGCATGAAGGGCGGCGCAACGGGCGGCGGCCGGGCGCAGGTGATCCCGATGGAAGACATCAACCTTCACTTCACCGGCGATTTCCACGCCATCACCGCGGCGCATAATTTGCTGAGCGCGGCCCTCGACAATCATCTGCATTGGGGCAATGCCCTCGATATCGATCCGCGGCGGATTTATTGGCGGCGCGTGATGGACATGAATGACCGCAGCCTGCGCAATACCACCATCGGCCTGGGCGGACCCGGACACGGGCTGCCGCGCGAAAGCGGTTTCGACATCACCGTCGCGTCAGAAGTGATGGCGGTCCTGTGCCTCAGCGAAGGACCGGCCGACCTCGCCGACCGGCTTAGCCGGATGGTCCTGGCCCAGCGCCGTGACGGCAGCGTGGTGACGGCGGCGGAACTCAATGTCGTCGGCTCCATGACCGTGCTGCTGAAGGACGCGCTGAAACCCAATCTGGTGCAGACGCTGGAGCATAATCCGGTGCTCATTCACGGCGGCCCATTTGCCAATATCGCGCATGGCTGCAACTCCGTACTGGCGACGCGCGCCGGGCTGGCGCTTGCCGATTTCGTTGTTACCGAGGCAGGTTTCGGCGCCGATCTCGGGGCCGAAAAGTTTCTCAACATCAAATGCCGACAAGCCGGCCTGAAACCCGATGCAGCGGTCATTGTCGCAACGATACGGGCGCTGAAGATGACCGGTGGGGTCGCCAAGGAGGATCTCGCCAAGCCCGATCCCGATGCCGTGAAACGTGGCTTGCCTGCTCTCGCCCGCCATCTCGAAAACATCGCAAAATTCGGCATCCCCGCCGTGATCGCGGTGAACCATTTCACCGCAGATGCTGAGGAAGAGCTGAAAACGGTGCTCGATTTTGCCGCTGAACGCAGCGTGCCGGCGGAAATATGCCGCCATTGGGCGGAGGGGTCAGCCGGGATTGAACCGCTGGCGCGAACCGTGGCGGAGCTGGCCGAAAGCGGCACCGCAGCCTATCGGCCGCTCTATCAGGATCCGGTGCCGCTGCGAGAGAAAATCAAAACGGTTGCGCATGAAATTTACCGCGCCGACCATATCGAGTTCAGCGCTCTCGCCGAACGGAAGCTGGCCAACTGGCAGGATGCCGGTTTCGGCGGGCTGCAAATCTGCATGGCCAAAACCCAGTACAGCTTCACCGCCGATCCTGCCAAGCGGGGTGCGCCAGAGGGCTTCACTCTGCCGATCACCGATGTCCGGCTCAGCGCCGGCGCCGGCTTCGTCGTCGCGCTCTGTGGCAACATCATGACCATGCCCGGCCTGCCCCACCATCCGGCGGCGGAAGAAATTCATTTGACTGCCGACGGCCAGATCGAGGGGCTGTTCTGAGCGAAATGAGGTGGAGAGCTGAATCGGCAGCAGCTCTCCACATTCCTGCCGTCGACGGCAGCGCCCCGCACGGCGTGGCCACCGTCGCAGAGGGTTCGGTCGTCAGGCGGCCCTGACGCGCGCAACGAAGCTCTTGACCTCGCTTTTCAGCATATCGGCCTTCTGATTGAGCTCGGCAGAGGCTGACAGCACCTGTTGAGACATGGTGCCGGTCTCAGAGGCCGCATCATTGATCGACTGAACCTGGCTCGTGACTTCACCTGTGCCTGTCGAGGCTTGTTGAGAGTTGCGGGCGATTTCATCAGTTGCAGCGCCCTGCTCCTCAACGGCACCGGCAATGCCGGTGGTGTTTTCGTCAATGCTCTCGATCATCGAGGCAATTTCCTCGACCGCGGTGATTGCCTGTTTCGCCGCCTCTTCGATCTGTTCGATCTTGCCGGAGATATCCTCGGTCGCGCTGCCGGTCTGCGTTGCCAGCGTCTTCACCTCTGATGCAACGACGGCAAATCCCTTGCCCGCCTCGCCCGCACGCGCCGCCTCGATCGTCGCATTGAGCGCCAGAAGGTTGGTTTGTGCCGAGATATCCTGGATCAGATCGACGACAGCGCCGATTTTTTCGACATGATCGCGAAGATGCGACATTGTCTTCCGGGTGTCGGCAGCGGCGCCCGCGGCCGTTCTCGTCTGATCATTGGCCGTGTTGATCTGGCGGTTGATCTCGGAGATCGAGCTGGAAAGCTGTTCGGCCGCGCTTGAAACATTCTGCACATTGGCCTCAAACTGCGCACCGGCAGCCGCCACCGCACCACATTGTGCATTGGTTTCTTCGGCAACAGCAGAGAGCTGCTCCGCACTCGCTTGCAATTCCGTCGCGGCGGAGGAGACGAATTCAACAACTTCGCCGACCGACGCCTCGAAGGAATCGGCCAGTTCCTGCATTTCCCTTTTACGCCTCTCTTCCGCTTGCGCCTCCTTGCGCTCATTCTCTTCCTCAAGCTCCCGCGAACGCTGAAGGCTCTTCTTGAAGTCAAGTGTCGCGCGGGCGATGTCGCCGATTTCGTCCCGGCGCGCAGTTTCGCCGACATCGACATCGAGCTTGCCGGCGGAAAGCTGTTTGATCGAGGAAAGGACACGGCGCAGCGGCGCAACAATGGCACTGCGCGAGAGTACAATGCTCAGCCCCAGACCGGTAAGGATCCCGAGGACGGCGACAATCGACACGAAGGCAATTCCCTGCTCGGCCGTCACCGAGGCGCTTTGCGAAATCGACGCGCCCTTCTCGTCGGTGTAATTGACATAGTCACTTACCGCATCCCGCAGGGCCGCGACGTTATCACGATTCTCACGGACGCTGTTCAGCAGCTTCATCTGCGCCGCCGACAGCTCGATCGAGCCGGCCATCTCTGCGGCTATTTCCGTCGTGTGCTCAAGCTGACGGACATAATCCTGTCTCGCTGATTCAATCCTT
This sequence comes from uncultured Rhodospirillales bacterium, assembly GCA_964598335.1. GTDB lineage: Bacteria > Pseudomonadota > Alphaproteobacteria > CAZRBL01 > CAZRBL01 > CAZRBL01. Next base: position 89,518 of record CAZRBL010000003.1, on the reverse strand, counting down.
GCCAGCATCTGTTTTTGTTCGGGACCGGCCGTCTCCATGGCATCGGTCAGTCGCCGATCCATGTCGCGGAGCGTCCCGGAGATGACATCGGTCACTTCATCGATTGAGTCGGGGTTCAACGCGACCCGATATTCAGCCCGGTTCAGCTCAAGCGCATCCTGATTAAGCCGCGACGCCAGTTTCATTTCAGAACCGGACAATTCGATCTGGTTCGTTGCAACAGACAAACTCTTCAAATTATTGATAGAAATCAATGCAATAATGACACCGATCAATGAAACAAAGGAAATGATAATGATGAATTTGAACGCAATGCTAATATTGTCGAGGCTGCGCATAGCACACTCCGTTTGCCGTAAGGTTGGTCACCGATAAGAGCGGCTCGGATCGGCTTTTTGATCGAGACTGCCCTGCTTCCCGGAGCAGATATCTAATGATCTTATATATTTTCTAAATTTCCACCCAGTAGCGACTCTACGCCGTCACATCGCCTGACGCTTCGGCAAAACCAATGCAGAGACGCCTTGTTTCTCAATGGCTTGAAGAAGACGCTAGGATGACAAGACGCGACTTTTCGCTGAACCTTGAACGGTGCGTTCAGGACTCTGCTTTCAGCCGACGCGAAAGCGGCTGAGGAGTTGCTCGAGCCCCGATTGCAGCCACTCTCGATCCGCTTGAGACATGTCGCGCAGGAGCGCGTTTTCATAAGCTGTATTGCGGTCGAAGGCGGCGTCGACGAGGCGCTTGCCCTCTTCGGTCAAGGTCACCGTCACCTGCCGGTTGTCGGCAGGGCTGCGGCGACGGCTGACAAGGCTGCGCGTCTCCAGTTTCTGCAGCGTTTGCGATATTGCGCCGGAGGTCAGCTCCAGGAGCTCTGTCAGCATGCCGGGGCTCATCTCAAATGGCGCCCCCTGTCGCCGCAGAGAGCTCAATACCTGATACTCGCCATAGCGCAGACCGAAGGCCCGCAGATTGCGCTCAGTCTGCCGCCTGATCCCGCGTTCGAGCAGATAGATGGCGTAAACGATGCCCTTGGCGCTGGTATCGGCGTCCGGACGCTCACGCTGCCAGGCGGCGATCAGATCGGCGAGCTGGCTGTTTTCGTCCCCCTCATTGGCGCGCGGCTCCGAGCCGGCTTTCTGCGCCGGCTCATTCATTGGAGATCTCAGCGATGCGCCGGCTGTAATCCGCCTCCGCCGCCGCGATGTCCTCGGCGGAATCGACCTTGATCGCCCGCAACACACGGTCAAGCGATTTGCTGCGAGCGGCCGCGCGCTCGTCCTCCTCGGCTTCGGTGAGGCGGTAAGCCTCGATATTCTCCGTCGTGCCCGGCTTGCCTTGTTTCGCCAGCCTCTCGTGCAAATCGAGGCGGTCTCGCAAAACCGAGACTTCGCCGGCCAGCGCCAGGATCATCGCCAGCAACTTGTCGGTGTTCGGGTCCTCAAAGAAGTAGGGGCGGCGGCCCTTGGCGACCGTAAGGCGGGGTTTCTGGCTCATTTCAATCGTCTTTTCCATCAGCTTTGTCGAAATCTCTTAGTTCTATGCTATTTCCTTGACAGGCACAGAGCAAGTGAGGAATGTTGCCGCCATGAACCCCGCCCTGCATGGTAAAAAACCCGATATTGACAGCAAATGCGACCCCTTGTTTCAAGCCGTCGCCGATGCCTTCGAGCAAAACTTTTTCCATCGGGGCGACCAAGGCGAAGTTGGTGCGCGCTGTACGGTTCTGGTCGATGGCGAGACGGTTGTCGACCTTTGGGGCGGTTACGCCGACCCTGACAAGGACCAGCGCTGGGATGACGATACGCTGGTCTGCACCTGGTCGGTTGCCAAGGGGGCCTGCACCACGCTGGGGCTGATGCTGGTCGATCAGGGCAAGCTCGATCTTGACGCGCCGATTGCGCGCTATTGGCCGGAATTCGGCCAGAACGGCAAGCAGGACATACCCGTGCGCTATCTCTTCGACCATCGCGCGGCGGTGTCCTGGGTCGATCGCGATCTCAAGCCGGGCGATCTCTATGATTGGGATATCATGGTCGCCGCGATTGAGGAGACGGCGCCGAATTTCGAGCCTGGCTCGAAGGAAATGTATCTCAACATGACGATGGGCTATCTGCTCGGTGAGCTATATGCCCGCGTCAATGGCGGCCGCCGCCTGGCGCAGTTCATGCGCGAGGACCTCTCGGACCCCTTCGATCTCGACTGGCATTTCGCGGTCCGTGACGAGGATCTGCCGCGCATCGCCCGCGCCATTCAGGAGCGCCCGGCCGGCATCATGGAAATGGTCCGGGAGATGCCGGACACGCCCTTTGCCAAATCGATGAAGGGCTTTGCCGAAAATGAGGATTTCAACACCCTCGCCTGGCGCAAGGCCGAGGTCGGCAGCGGCACTATGCACGGCAATGCCCGTTCGCTTGCGCGCATGTGGGGCGCGCTGGGACGCGGCGGCGAGCTGGACGGAAAACGCATGGTCAGCCCGGAAATCGCGGCGCTGGGCGCTGTCGAAACCGCGCGTGGCAATGACGAAATCCTCGGCGTGCCGATCCGGTTTTCGACCGGCTATGAGATGAACAACCCGCCGATCCACCCGATGGGGCCGAATCCAAACGCCTTTGGTTATTGGGGCGCCGGCGGCTGTTTCGGCTTCTGCGATCCGGAAACCAGGCTCAGCTTCGGCTATTCGCCGAATTTCATGCATCCGACGCTGGAGCTCGGCCCGCGCGGCGCGGCCCTGGTCGACGCAGCCACAGGCGTAAAACTGTGAGCAGGTCTCTGCCGAATACGGCGAGCGTCTTCACCGCCGATGCCGATCTGCCCAAGATCTATCCGGGCGGCGTCGAGGGGCATGATCTGTCCGGCGTCTGGATCAAGACGGTGATGAAATCCGACAGCATGCTGATGCTGCGGGTGTTTCGCGCCAAGGGGGTCAAGGACCCGGTGCACCGCCATGACGATCACGAAACCAGCTGCCATCTGATCAGCGGCAGACTGCGCCTGACCATTGGCGATGAAGAGTTTACCGCCGAGCCGGGGGATAGCTGGTTTCACCCGATCGGCGTCGATCACACCAGTGAGGCACTGGAAGACTCAATTCAGATCGAGGTCAAAAGCCCCCCGATCAAAACCTGGACCGAAAGGAGCGGCTAATGTGGGCCAATGACGATATGCACGGGATGTTCCCGGAAGCGACGCAGGATGAACAGGCGCTGCAGAACTATCTGAAAAGCCTGCGTATTCAGGTTACCGGCCAATTCCATGGCGGCAACCGCAAGCTGTTCGAAAACAAGCTGGCACCGCAATTCGAGGCCGAACACGGCCGTGCGCCTGAAACACGCAAGGAAATCCGCGAATTGCTGCTGACCGAGCCGCATAATCAATGGTGGGGCTCGATGCTGCGGACGACGCAGGAAATGCTGTATCAGAATGTCGGCCCGTCGATCGAACGGCAACTGCCCGAACTGGTCGACAAATTCCGCGAGCGGGAAGGCAAGCTCGGCTCGCTGACCCTCGATCCCGATTTGCCGCTGCCGAAATACCATTCGGCGGTCGATATTCATTGCAAGCCCGGTGGCTATCACACCGAACTGACCGAGGATTGCGTCTTTGCCGGCGCCGAATTCGACCGGACGCTGCGGCTGTATTCCATGGGCGGGCTCGGGCCCGATTTGGACGATTGCGGCAATACGACCAGCGACTGGGTGAAGCGGAATTTCCCGGACCTGATGCCGGAGCGCATCTTGGACATGGGCTGCACGCTGGGCCATTCGACCCTGCCCTTCCAGCGCATGTGGCCTGAGGCCGAGCTCCACGGCATCGATGTCGCCGCGCCGCTATTGCGCTATGCCCACGCCCGCGCCGTCGATATGGGCTATGCCGTGCATTACAGCCAGCAAAACGCCGAGCACACCAATTTCGAAGACGAGAGCTTCGATCTGGTGGTCAGCCAGATCATGATGCACGAAACCTCCTACAAGGCGCTGCGCAATGTCTTCAAGGAAAGCTTCCGGCTGCTGAAACCCGGCGGCGTCATGGCGCATGTCGAGGTTATCGAACGCAAAACGCCCTTCGACAAATACTACTCCGAGTGGATGGCCCACTTCAACAACGAGCCCTTTATCGGCGCCGTGCAGGAGCAGGATTTCGTGGAGATCAGCAAAGAGGCCGGTTTCAGCGGCCAGATTATCGAGGACTTTATGCCCAGCCTGCACAACCAGAAGGCCAATGAAGGCAAAACTGCCGCCGCCTATTTCGTCATCGCCGCGGTGAAGTGAGTTTGATGCCTGATACAGCCCTGAAACCCGTCCCTTCCGAAAACGCGCTCGACGCCTTCGCCGCCATTGTCGGCGATCAGCATGTCCAGGCCGACGAGGCCACCCGCCGTTTCTTCTCGATGGACCTGATGTTCATCGATCAGGTCGCCATGGCGATTGTCGACCCCGGCACGCAGGAAGAGGTGAGCGCGGTCGTCAAGGCCGCCTATGACCGCGATATCGCCATCGTGCCGCGCGGCGGCGGCATGTCCTATACACGCGGCTATGTGCCGACCAGCGAACGGTCGATCATCGTCGACATGCGGCGCGTCAACCGCATCGTCGAGGTCAATCACGAGGACCTCTATATCACCGTCGAGGCCGGCGCGACCTGGGAACAGGTTTACGAAGCGCTGAAGGATACGCCGCTGCGCACGCCCTATTGGGGGCCGGTTTCGGGCGTGCATGCGACGGTCGGCGGCGCGCTGAGTCAGGGCAGCATGTTTTTCGGCTCCGCCACGCATGGCCCGGTCGCCGACAGCGTGCTGAGCGTCACCAGCGTCATCGGCGAGGGCCGTATGGTCGCGACGGGCTCCAAATCCAATCGCGGCAAAATCCCCTTTCACCGCCATTTCGGCCCTGATTTCACCGGCTTTTTCCTTACCGACACGGGCGCGCTGGGCCTCAAGACCGAAGCGACGCTGCGGCTGATCCGGCGCAATGAGGCCTATGCCGTCGCCTCCTATGGCTTTGACAATTTTGTCGATCTGTATGAGGCGCAGGCCGAGTTGGCGCGCCATCGGCTGGCCGCCGAATGTTTCGCGCTCGACCCCTTTCTCGGCGGCAAGCGGACCAATCTCAAGAGCTGGACCGAGGGGCTGAACATCATCAAGAATGTCGCCAAATCCGGCGGCATCAAGGCGGTGGCCGGCGTCATCAAGGGCGGCACGGATTTCCTCGAAGACTTTGCCTATTCGATGCATATCACCGTCGAAGGGATCGATGATGAGGATTGCAAGAAACGGCTCGCGCTGATTGACGGCATCTGCCTGCAAAAGGGCGGCCGCATCGAACCGTCGATACCGCAAATCCTGCGCGCCAACCCGTTCCAGCATGTCGGGCAGTATCTGCTCGGCCATGGCGGCAAGCGCTGGGTGCCGATCCACGCCAATCTGCCGATCTCGAAAATCCCCGCCGCCTATGAGCGCACCAGCCATTACTTCATGGAGCATGAGGCGCTGCTGAAGGAACATCAGATCGAAACCGGCTTTTCGACCTCGATTGCCGGCACCGACATGATCTTCGAGCCGCAATTCTTCTGGCCCGACCAGATCACCGAGTTCCATCTCGGCATGATGAAGCCGGAGGATGTCCGAAAATACAAGGACAACGCCGCCGGCCCCGCGGCCTATGAGGCGGTGCAGGGCATCATGCGCGATCTGACCGATATCTATCTCGAGCTGGGCGCCGTGCATCAGCAGCTTGGCAAATTCTACCGCTATCGCGACGCGCTCGACCCGATCAATTGGGAGCTCTTGTGCACGCTGAAAAAGGCGGTCGATCCCAAAGGCCTGATCAACCCCGGCGCCCTCGGCCTCGCAGCCGATTGATCCGCGGCTCATGTCCGCGTTGATTTCGCCCGAAGCCGTCGCCGCGCGGCTCGGCGAACCCGGGCTGATCATCGCTGACGTCTCCTGGCATCACCCGCAGGAAGGGCGAGATGCCGGCGAGGAATTCGAGGCACAGCATCTGCCTGGCGCTGTCTTTGTCGGTCTCGACCTGCTGTCCGACCCCGACGCCGCCCTGCCCCATACGATCCCCGAGGCGGGCCGGCTGGCGGCGTCTTTGACGCGCCTGGGCATATCCAGCGACAGCTTCGTGGTCTGCTATGACAGCGCCGGTTTCCGGACCGCACCGCGGCTGTGGTGGCTACTGCGCTGGCTTGGCCATGACAAGGTCGCGGTGCTCGATGGCGGCCTGCCCGCCTGGATCGCTGCCGGCCTGCCGCTCGAAACCGGGCTCCACGACCGCAGCAGCGCGGCAACGCCGCTCAATGCTGAAGCCGGTCAGATGCCACATATCTCGACCGCACAGCTGCTTGAGCAGCTTGGCAGCGGGCCGACCGTCATTCTCGACGGTCGGCCGCAGGATCGTTTTGACGGCACCGCGCCTGAACCCTGGCCCGGGCTGCGGGCCGGGCACATTCCCGGCAGCCATTGCGCGCCGCTCAGCCGCTTTGTCGATCCCGGTACCGGTCGTCTGCGGCCGCAACAAGACTGGCGCGGTATTCTGCAGAACATCGGTGTCGACCTATCGAAACCGCTGGTCGCCAGCTGCGGTTCAGGGATCGCCGCCAGTGGGCTGGTCCTGCTGCTCGATGAGCTTGGATTGACGGCGTCGCTCTATGATGGCTCGTGGTGTGCCTGGGGCGCCGACCCCGAATTGCCGATAGAAGGACCCGATCAATGAGCAATGACCTGACCCGCCCCCTTGCAGAATATCTGATTGATTTCGGGTCGAATGACCTGACGGATGAGGACCGGCACCAGCTCGAAATCCTGGTCATTGATCATCTCGCCTGTGCGGCGGGAGGGGCCTATCTTCCCTGGGGCCGCAACCTCGCCGCCTGGGCCGCACCCTATGAGGGTTCCGGCAAGGCACGGCTGATCGGTGACGGCACCGCGCTGAGCGCGCCGATTGCGGCCTTCGTCAACGCAACGGCCGGGCACGGCATGGAGCTCGATGATACCCATGACCCGTCGCTGACCCATCCCGGCGCTGCCGTTGTTGCGACCGCCTTTGCCGTCGGCGCGGAAACCGGCGCCGCAGCCGATGATATGCTTGCCGCCATGGCGATGGGCTATGAAGCGACCGCCCGAGCCGGAATGGCGACCGGCCATTCGATCCTTGAGCGCGGTTTCCATCCGACAGCGCTGTTCGGCGGCTTCGGCGCGGCGACCACGGCGGCAAAACTGTACGGCCTTGACGCGCGGGGGCTGGAGGCCGCGTGGGGCCTGCTGCTGTCGATGATCGGCGGCTCGTGCCAGTTCAGCCAGGATCCCGAAGGCACCGTCGTCAAACGCCTGCATGGCGGCTTCGGCGCCAAAAACGGGATCATGGCCGCGCAATTCGCCAAGCACCAGATTTCGGGGCCCGCTCGCGCGCTCGACGGCACCTATGGCCTGATCAATCTGTTCGGCGAAGAAGACCGTTTGCCGGCCAAGCTCAACCCCAATGACGGCGCCGCATTGGCCATTCACCGCATCAGCCTGAAACCTTACCCCTGCTGCCGCCTGTTCCATTCGACGATCGATGCCTTGCGGGATATCGTCGGCGAGCTTCCGCTAGCGAGCCATGATCACATCAAAGCGATCCGTGTCGGCGGACCGAATGTGGTGCCGACGCAGCATATGGAACGGCGCCCGACCTCGATGATGTCGGCACAATATAGCCTGCCCTATGTCATGGCCGCTGTGATCGATCAGGGCGCATATGACGCTGCGGTCTATGAGGAAGCCAATCTCAATGAACCGCGCCGCCATGCGATCGTCGATAAGGTAGAAGGTTTTGCGGACGCGGAAATTCAGGACGCCTTCCCCGATCATTTCGGAAGCTCGGTCGAGGTAGAATTCAGCGATGGCCGGACGGAAAAGATCGTCCGCCTCGACAGCCTGGGCACGCCGACCTTCCCGATGCCGCTCGATGATGTCATCGGCAAAGCCGACGGCCTATTCGCCGGAACGCCGATAGCTGTATCGGGCAACGGGCTCGCCGAACTGGTCAAAGATATGATTGCCGGCAAGCAGGGCGCGGAATCGCTGATGGCGGCGCTGTCGGCGTCGTCAAAGTAAGCAACAAACTCACCTTACCGGCGCCTCCACAATGGTTTCAAATAAGGTGATCGAGGAGCGAATAGAGGTTCAGAAGGAGAACAAGGCAACATTCGCTAGAGGCACGATAAAATTTTAAAAAACGTATATGAATTAACCAGATCGGCTAACTCTGCGACTTCTCACTTCGTGTGATGCACCTCATATTTTAGAAAAGGCGAAGCTATCACCTTACGGAAGCGTTAATTGACTCCTAACGCGTAAACCTACGATTCCGTTAGGCCTTGATATGTATCGACTTCCGCCGCTCAGCCTGGAAAAACGCTTCCTCCTCGATGCCGCCGCCGTGGCCACCGTCGCCGACTCATTGTCCCCAGCGGACATGCCGGCGGCCGACGTCGCAGAACCGACGACCGATGATGGGAGCAAGGGCGACATCGATGCGCTGTTAACCAGTCTGGCGGAAGAGAGCAGCAGCGTCGATGGTGCGGCGAGCAGCGATGTCATCATCGCCTCCGGCGTTCTGAATGCCGGAACCGCCGCGCCTACCCTCAATGTCCCCGGCGCGCAGAGCGTCATTGAAGACGGCACATTGTCGTTTTCCAACATCACCGTCGCTGACGTCGATAATGATCCGGCCACGGTAACCCTGACCGTCACCAACGGCACGCTGTCGGTCAGCAATGTGACCGCGCTGCAAAGCGGCAACAACACCGCAAGCCTGGTGCTCAACGGCGTGCCCGCCGATCTCAACAGCTCACTTGGCAGCCTCGTCTATGAGCCGACCGCCGATTACAACGGCAGCGACAGCCTTGGCGTGAATGTCGATGACGGCGCCGGAGGGGTCGTTTCAGGCTCCATCGGCATCACCGTCACCTCGGTCAATGACGATCCGGTCTTTGCGAATGACGACATTACCGTCACCGAAGGCAATCCGGCATCGCTGACCGCCGTTACCATCACCAGTGCCGACCTTCAGGCCACCGACATAGAGGACGGCGCCGGCGATCTGACCTTCACGGTGACAAGCCTGCCCAGCGGCGGCGAGTTGCGCCTTTTCGGCCAGCGGATTACCGCCACCGGCGCCGAGTTTACGCAGCAGGACATCGATAATGGCAGCGTGACCTATACCCATCTCGGCGGCGAGGTGCCGACCGACAGCATAGGCCTGTCGGTCGAGGACAGCGACGGCGGCACCAGCACCGGCAGCCTGTCAATAACGGTCACGCCGATCAACGACGTATTGCGACCGGCCGACATTCTTCTCGACCCTGAGGTTCCCGAGGGCACCGCGGGCACGATCAGCAATGCCAACCTCTCCTTTTCCGATGCCGATACGGCGGCGGGCGACATCATCTACACCATTACCGGCTCGACGCTGGCGGAAGGCACTCTCAGCCTCAGCGGCACGCCGCTGGCGGTGAATGACACCTTCAGCCAGGCCGATATTAACGCCGGCAATGTCGTTTACACGCACAACGGCAACGAAATCTCGAACAGCGTCAACGAAACGATCAGCTATTCGGTCACCGACGGCACGACGACACTGAACGATACGCTGACGATCAAACCGACTCCGGTCAATGATACGCCGGTTCTCTCCACGCCCGGGCTGACGCTCGATGAAGGTGCGACGGCAACGCTGAACACCGGCGTGTTCAGCTCCACCGACCCGGATAACCAGGATATTCAGCGCATCTATGTGGTCAGCGATCTGGCCGATCACGGTACGCTGCGCCTCGGCGGATCGCCGCTGCTGCTCGGTTCGAGCTTCAATGAAACGCAGATCGGCAGCATCACCTACGTGCATGACGGCTCGGACACGACCTCGGACAGCTTCTCGGTAACATTGAATGACGGCGCCGGCGGTACGGTTGCCTCAACCGCCATACCGATCACGATCAACCCGAAAAATGACGGCACCGGAGGCACCGTCGGCCTGACCGTTTTTGAGGGCAATTCCGGCAGCTTCAGCTTCAGCCGCTCCGACAGCGACGATGCCGACGCCGACATCACCATAGAGATCCTCAGCTTGCCGGCCGACGGTACGGCCTTCACCTTCAACGGCACCCCGGTCACTGTCGGCACCTCCTTCACCGCTGATCAGATCGGCAATCTCGTCTATACCCATGATGGCAATGACGGGACGAACGGCAATCCGGCCGATCCGACCTTCGATGTCCGTATCACCGACAGCGGCGGCGGCGGCGGCGCGGGCGACATCCTGTCGGTAACGCGGACCGAGACGATCATCGTCAAGCCGCTCAATGACGATCCCGTGCTGACGACGACCAATCCCGGCGCCCTGACCGTCACCGAAGGCGGGTCAGTGGCGTTGAGCGACAGCGCGCTGCACGCGACTGACGATGACAACAAGGATAATCAGATCGTCTACTCGATCGATGACGCGCCCGATCACGGCGTCATCCGCCTGAGCGGCGTACCGCTGGGAAGCGGCGCCAGCTTCACCCAGAAGGATATCGATGACGGGCTGATCAGCTATGACAACCTGTCGGGCGGCGGCACCGACAGTGTCACCTTCAATATTCGCGACACGTCCTTCAATGAGCTGACCGGTAATCCGGGCGCCGTGCGAGACGGCCTCGGCAATCTCGAGGACATCGTTATCAACTTTACCGTTACCCCGGCCGGCGGCGGCGGGTCCGGTACGCCGTCAGGCGGCGGCGGCAGCGGCAGCGCGGCAGGCTCGACCGCGGCCAATGACGATATCATCGTCGCCGACGAAGATAAGTCGCGTACGGTTACGCTGGCGGAAATTTTCGACAATGACAGTTTTGAAACCGGCAAAGGCCCGCTGAGCCTCGATTCCGTCACCAATCCCGTGAACGGCACCGTGACGATCACCGGCGGCAGCCCTGAGTTCAACCCCACCGCCGAGTTCAGCGGCGATGCGTCCTTCGACTATACGGCTGAGGACACAGGCGGCACGCAGGCCAGCGCCACGGTCGATATCATCGTCCGCGCGATCAATGACGCGCCGACGCTGACGACCAATACCGGCCTCACCACCGTCAATGAGGACGGCAGCGGCACCATCACCAATGCCATGCTGAAATATGAGGACGTCGACAACAGCACGGATGAGATTGTCTTCACAATCCTGAACCTGCCCGATAACGGGGACATTCTGCTCAATGGGACAGCGCTCGATCCTTATGAGAGCTTTACCCAGGAAGACATCGACAACAACCGCGTAACCTTCGAGCACAGCGGCGGCGAGAATTTCGATGCCTTTTTCGACTTCAAGGTAACCGATGGCGGCCAGACCGTTCTCACCGGTCGCTTTGAGATCGATGTCGTTCCGCAGAACGATGCGCCCAATGTCGGCAATCCGAAAACCATCCTGATGAAGGAAGGGGCGACCGAAACCTTCTCGCTATCCGACCTGACGATTTCCGACCCCGACGGCGTCGGTGACGATATCGGCCTCGCCGAGGACAGCCTTGTCATCACCCTCGATACCGTGCCTGCGAATGGCGAACTGCAGCTCAGTGGAAGCACGCTGAGTGCCGGCGATACGATCAGCGGCGGTGATATCGACAGCGGCAACTTCAAATATGTCCATGACGGCAACGATATCAGCAGCGCCGAAAGCTTCGACTTCACGGTCAAGGACCCCAGCAATGCGAGCGACAGCGGCACGCTGGATATTGAGATTGCGCCGGTCAACGATCCGCCGGCGGTGACGGTCAACAACACGCTGACCCTGTTCGAGGGCGGCAAGGACACGATCACCAGCGCCGCCTATCTCGCCGCGGCGGATCCGGACAATACGGTTATCCAGCGGCAGTTCCGGATAACCGATAGAGTCGATTTCGGTACTCTTTTTCTGGACGGCAAGGCGCTGGGCGTCGGCAGCGTGTTCACCCAGGACGACCTCGATAATGACCGGGTCAGCTATGAGCATAACGGTCTTGAGGCGAGCAGCGATTCCTTTGACTTTATCGTCAGCGACGGCATTGCCGAGGTATCGGACACCTTCAACATCGTCATCAATCCGATCAATGATACGCCGAGCGTCGATGTTCCCGAAGATCAGAAAGCCGAAGAGGACATTTCCTTCGCGCTTGACGGCATCGAAATTGACGACCCCGACGCGCGCGATGCCAATGGTAACAAGATCGGCAGCTTCGTCACCTCGGTCGAGCTGACGGTCACCAACGGCACACTGACCCTCGGCACGACAACCGGTCTGAACTTCCAGAGCGGCAGCAACGGCGATGCCAGCTTCAAGATCGAAGGCAGCCTCGACAACATCAACGCCGCGCTCGATACCCTGAGCTACAAGGGCAATAACGGCTTCTCCGGTAGTGACACGCTGACGGTCGTCCATAACGATCAGGGCAATGAAGGCACCGACCCGGCCAGCCCGACCCTGCCCGCCGCGCTGCGCCAAACCGATCAGGACGGCGATCTGACCGCCGAGATCGTCAGCGACACGGTCACCATCACCGTGGTGCCGATCAATGATCCTCCGGTTGTCAACACCGCCGGCACCGAGAACATTTTCGAGGAACAGACCCTTACCTTCTCGAGCGCCAACGGCAACGCCATTACCTTCACCGACCCGGATTTGAATGACACCGCCAATGCGCAGCTGCGGGTGACGCTGAGCGTCTCCGATGCGACGCTGACACTGGGCGGCACCAGCAATGTGACGGTCAGCGGCAACGGTACGGACAGCGTCACCGTCGAAGGCCTGCAATCCGATGTCGAAGCGGCGCTTGACGGGCTGGTTTACGATCCTGAAGAGCACCTTAACGGCACGCAGACAATCACGATTGTCGCCAATGACAACGGCAACACCGGCAGCGGGGGCGCGCGCTCGGGCACCGGCACCATCGATGTCGTGATCGGCCCGATTAACGACACGCCGGATGTCACCGTACAGTCGCCGATCACCGTCACCGAGGATACCGCCTTCGCCTTTACCGGCAGCAACCGCATCGAGCTTGCCGATGTCGATGCCGGTGAAACGCCGAACACCGATCCGCTGACCGTCTCGCTCAGCGTGCCGACCGGCGTTCTGTCGATTCCCAATGGCGACCTCTCCTCATCAGGCGCGAGCATAACCGCCGGCAGCAATAACAGCGGCGCGATGACCCTGTTAGGCACGCTCGACCAGCTGCAGGATGCCGTTGACGCCCTGACCTACACCTATACCGCCGAAAGCGACGGCACCACGACGCTCACCATCAACTTCAACGACCGGGGCAATACCGGCACCGATCCCGAAGACGGCGCGCTCGGCGGCCTTGCCATCGTCACCAATGGCGATCTGAATAACGAGGAAGACAGCGAAACCATCGCAATCACCGCGAATGCGGTGAATGACCCGCCGGAAGGCACCGGGCCCGGCGCTCAGCAGGTCTATGAGGACGACACCAACGGCGTCACCTTCGGCAATATTTCCTTCACGGACGATGACGGCTTCGGCCAAAGCTACACGGCAACGCTGAGCGTTGACGACGGCACCATCACGGTGAACGGCACGGTTGCGGGGGCAACGGTGTCGAATAACGGTTCCGATAGCGTCACGGTCCAAGGCACGATTGCGAACATCAATTCGCTGCTCGGTGCCGCCGGCTCGATCACCTATGTCCCCGACGCCGACTTCTACGGCGACGATCCGTTGACGGTGACTTTGAACGATAATGACGCCGGCACCTCGGGCATTGATCCCGGCTCGATCAGCGGTCGCACCGGCACCGGCGGCAGCGACAATGAGGAAGGCACGGTCACGGTCGATATCGAGGTGCTGCCGGTCAATGATACGCCCACCTTCGAGGAACAGCCTGCCAGCAGCAGCTTCAACGCCTATGAAGACATCAGCTTCGACTTCGATGGGGCGAACGCAATTGAAATCGGCGACATCGACAGCGGCAACAGCAAAATCACGGTAACGCTATCGGTCTCCAACGGGACGCTCGAGGTCAATAATCGCAGCGGCGTCGCGGAAACCGGGATCGGAACGGATACGCTGACGCTGTTCGGCAGGCTCGACCGGGTCAACGGCTCGCTGGCGACATTGACCTATACGAGCGATGACGGCTTCAGCGGCAGCGATACCCTCGACATCCTGGTCAATGACGAAGGCAAGAGAGGCACCGATCCGGAAGACCCGGTTCTGGCCCCCTTCGGCCTGCAAGAGACGACCAACAGCGATCTCAGCAACGAGACCGTCGAGACCAGCATCAATTTTACGGTGCTGCCGATCAATGACGCGCCGGTCATCACCAACCCGACCGGGCCTTTCGTCGCCGGCAATGCCGATCCGGCCGTCTTCAGCGCCGCCGATCTCGGCCTGATCAGCTTCACCGATGAAGACGTACTTGCCACCGACACGATGCAGGTAATGGTCTCCAGCAATGGCGGCGGCAGCATCGCACTCGGCAGCCTTGCCGGCATCACCGTCACCAGCGGCACTGACGGCGTCAGCGACAGTCTCACCTTCACCGGCGTCATCGGCGATCTCAATACGGCGCTTGATGGCCTCACTTTCACCCCGCCGATGAATCCGGATGCCGAGATCGAGCTGACGATCAATGTCAACGACAAGGGCAATAACGGGACCGACCCCGAGGACGCGGTGCTCGGCGGTGACGCGATTACCACCAATAACGACACGAGCAGCGAGGAAGACAGCGTCACCCTGACGATCAATGCGACCGACCAGAATGACCCGCCGGTGGTCAATCAACCCGCAGCGCAGTCAACGCCTGAAGATACCGCGCTGACCTTCAACACGGCCAACGGCAACCTGATCACGGTCAGCGACCCGGACGATTTCGGCGCCGACATGACCGTCACCCTGTCGGTAACGGGCGGCACATTAACGCTGGGTTCAACGACCGGTATCACCTTTGAGAACGGCACCAGTGACAACAGTGCCACCATCACCATCAAGGGCGACGAGAGCGAGCTGAACTCTGCCATTGACGGCCTCGTCTTCACCCCACCGGCCGAATCGCTGACCACCGAAACGCTCACCATCAACATCAACGATCTGGGCAATACCGGCACAGATCCCGGCACCAGCGGCGGGCCGAATGACGAGCAGGATACCGAGACCGTCGATATCGCGATCAGCCCGGTCAACGATCCCCCGGTGATCAGCCAGCCCGCGACACAGACGATCGACGAGGACACCACCCTCACCTTCAATGCGGCAAACGGCAACCCTATCAGTTTCACCGATGTCGATGACAATAACGGCGTGATGAGGCTGACGCTGTCGGTCAACACCGGCACCCTGACATTGGGCTCGACCGCGAATGTCACCTTTGAAAGCGGCACCACCAACGGCAGCGCCACCATAGAGCTTTCGGGTACAGAGACCGATCTGAACAACGCCATTGATAGTCTTGTTTACACGCCGGCCGTGAATTCGCTGGCCTCGGATACGCTGACGATCACGGTCAATGACCAGGGCAATACCGGCAGCGATCCCGGCACCAGCGGCGGCCCCAATGACGAAGAAGACAGCGAAACCGTCACCATCAATGTCGACCCGATCAATGACCCGCCGGTCATCACGGGCCCGACGTCAATCACGATCACGGTCAACAATACGCTTTCACTGACCGGCACCAATCTGGTGACCGTCGCGGATGTCGACGATAACGGCACCCAGGGTTCGACGCCGCCGGACAGCACGGTTTTCCTCGAGGTCACGAATGGAACGCTCAGCGTCACCGATGTCGCCGATCTGACCAATAGCGGCAGCACCGGCTCGGGCTCGACCAATCTGGTGCTGACCGGGCTGATCACCGATATCAATGATGCCCTGGCGACGCTGACCTATTCCCCGACCAGCAATTTCACCGGCTCTGACGTCATTGAAATCGACATCAACGACAACAAGAACGGCGGCAACAATCCCGGCGCGCTGACAGATGATCACGACATCAATCTGAGCATCGTACCGAACAATCAGCCGCCGGTCGCGAATGACCTTTCGGTGACGACCAACAATATCAATCCGATCGGTACACCGCTGGATGGATCGGACCCGAACAATGATCCGCTCACCTATACGGTGACCAGCCTGCCTGGCGACGGAGTGCTGGCCCTCAGCGGCACGGCGGTTACCGTCGGACAGGTCCTGACCCCGACCCAGGCGACAAGCCTGATCTTCACCCCGAATGCCCCGACCACGGCGACAACGACATATACCTACACCGTTAATGACGGCTCGCTGACCAGCAACACGGCGACGGTCACGATCGTCATGACGCAGAGCGCCGTCCCGACAACGCCGCCGCCGCCGGAACCGAGCCCTGAACCTGAGCCGAGTCCCGAGCCGGAACCCGCTCCGGAGCCCGAGCCGAGTCCTGAGCCCGAACCCTCACCGGAGCCCGAGCCGAGTCCTGAGCCCGAACCCTCACCGGAGCCGAGCCCGGAGCCCGAGCCGAGTCCTGAGCCGGAACCCGCTCCTGAGCCGGAGCCGAGTCCCGAGCCCGAACCCGCTCCTGAGCCGGAGCCAAGCCCCGAGCCCGCGCCGGAGCCGGAACCCGGCCCGGAGCCTGACCCGTCGCCGCCCCCCGCGCCGGAGCCCGAGCCTGAACCCGCGCCGGAGCCCGAGCCTGCGCCGGAACCTGAACCCGATGATGAACCTGAGCCGGAGCCGGAACCTTCCGAACCGACCGTTGAGCTTGAGCCCCCGGCCCCGCCGCCCGGACTCGGCGATCCCGGCGGACCGACGCCTGACGGCAGCAGCACGCCGACCGGCACGATCAGCGGTCCGACCGGTGGAGTTGTTCCCAATCCAATAGGACCGGGCGACACGCCGACGCTGACGCCGAATTTCGGCGACAACAATCCAAACGGACTCAATCCGGTTGAACTGCGTGTGGCTTTGCAGGACCGTATTCTGGGACAGGAAACCGATAGCGCCTTCAGCCTGCCGCAAAACGCCTTCCAGCATCGCGATCCGAATGCCCAGATCAATGTCGAAGCGACCCTCGGCAATGGCGATCCCTTGCCCGAGTTTATCCAGTTCGATCCGGACACGCAGACCTTCACGGTCGACCGTAATGCCGCCGGACAGCTCGGTGTCGACAATGTCGATATCCGCGTCACCGGGCGCGATACCTCGGGCAATTCTGCCTCGACCACCTTCGTCCTCTTTTTCATCGACACTCTGCCCTTCGCCGGCGAGGAAGAAGGCGAAATCTGCACCGAGAACAGTGCCGGTGAGCAGGTTTGCGGAGCACCGGTTGACGGGGAACAGCCATTACCCGCAAGCGATGACGGTGAAGCGCCGGATGACAATAAGGCACCAACGTCGGACGCTGACGGCGGCGAAGCCGAGGAGTCGGAGACTGACGGCGTCGATGAGGAGGCTGAAGAAGGCGACGCCGAGAGCGAAGACGCCGAGAGCAGAGACGACGAGAGCGACGACAGTGCCATGCTACCGGGCGCTCCGGCATTGTCTCAGCAATTGGCGGAATTCGGCCGGCAAGCCCATCTTGCCGAGCGCGCCGCCTTGCTCGCCGACCTTGCAGCAATCGACCGTTAACCATTTATCCGGCAGATAAAGAAAGATTAACGCCGGCCGTTGACGCTGGCGTTATCTCATGTAAACAGCAAAGACTTACACTTAACCGCCTGTGCTTTAATGTATTCTCGTCTCGGAAGGCGCCTTTTTTTGAGCTTGGTCGCGGCTGTCCTCGCCGGATGCTCGTTATCGCCTGACCCTATCCCTCCTGAGACGATAAGAAGCGCGGCGCTGACCGATCTTCTCGATGTCTACAGCGGTCAGGAAGCGCTCGATGAGCCGCTTACGCTGCATGATGCGATGGCGCGGGCGCTGAAATACAATCTCGAAAACCGCGTTGCCATGATGCAGGAAGCGCTGGCTCAGGGGCAGGCCGAGTGGTTCGCTATGACATGCTGCCGACGCTGGCGGCCAGCGCCGGCTATGTCAGCCGAGACAACTTCAATGCCTCAAGCAGCGTCTCGATCATCACCCGCCAGCAATCCCTGGAACCGTCTTTTTCACAAGAAAAACAGCGCTATACAGCCGATTTGCGGTTTTCCTGGAACGTGCTCGATTTCGGCGTCAGCTATCTGCAGGCGCGGCAAGAGGCCGACCGTTTCCTGATTGCCCAGGGCCAGCGGCGCCGGATCATGCTGAACCTGCTGCAGCAGACCCGCGGCGCCTTCTGGCGTGCCGCGGCCGCGCAGGCGGTCGAAACCGATGTCCGAAACACCCTCGAAGCAGCGCGCTCCGGCCTCGCCGATGTTGAACGTGTCCTCGATGAGTTGTTGCAGCCGCCGCTCGAAACGCTCCAACTAAAGAGAGACTTGCTGCAGATCGTCGCCGAGTTGGAGATGTTGATCCAGGATTTGGCGATCATCCACGTTCGACTCGCCAATCTCGTCAATTTGCCGCCGACCCAACGTATTCCGCTCGAATTTCCGGCCGAGTTGCCGGCGCTCCCCGAGTTGGACGGCAATCTGCGTCAGCTCGAATTGCTTGCCCTCGCCAATTCAAGTGATTACGGCGAACAGCTCTATAATCTTCGTATCGCCCAGCGCCAAAGCCGCATTGCCCTGCTCAGGCTGCTGCCGGGTCTCGAACTCGGCGCGGCACAGAATTTCGACAGCAATGATTTGCTGGTGAACAATTTCTGGCGCGAAGCAAGCATTCAGCTGACGGCAAACCTTTTGCAGGTCGTCAGCTACCCGAAGCGCAGAGAAGTCAGCAAGGCCCAGGAAGCCCTCGCCGAGGTACAACGTCAGGCTGTCGCCATCGCTATCGTCACGCAGATGAACCTGGCCTGGGAACGCTATGAGAACGCAACGCGCCGGCTCGCGATTGCAGGTCAGCTTGATCAGGTCGAGCGCTCAATCGCTGAACTCACATCGCTGGCAGCGTCGAGCGATGCCGCCAGTCAGGTCGACCGCATAAGGAGCAACGCCGAAGCCCTGCGTGCCAACCTCGAGCGGCTGGACGCCTATGCAAACGCGCAAGAGGCATTCGGCGCAATTCTGGTATCCCTCGGTCTCGATCCGGTACCGGATAACTTCAATGACCTGAATGTCGACCAGCTCGCCGCCTCACTCGATGCCAACATGGAGCCCTGGGAAATCGGCAGACTTCCCAACTTCTTCGATAATGAGACGATGACGGGCAGCGCCCCCGAGGAGATCCCGGATGCCGAGGCTGAGCCGGAGAGTTAACGGTCGGCCGAGCACGACCTTCATCGCGCTCATCCTGGCGGCCTGCCTGCAGTGCCAGATCAGCGCCGCGCAAACCGGGCCCGCCAACACGCGTGGCCAACTTGTTGCCGATCGCGCCGCGACACTCGCCGCCGGGCTCGGCGGCACCATTGCCCGCATTCCTCCCGCCCTCGGCGCCGAAGTCGAGGAAGGCACAGTATTGCTGGCCCTGGACTGCTCTGCCGAGAGAGCCTCACGCGAAACTTCCGCCGCTCGCGTCGAAGCCGCCCGCGCCAGGCTGGCAGTCAATGAACGCCTCGCAGAGTTGAACTCTGTCAGCCGCCTCGACCTCGATCTGACACGGGCCGATCTCCGCGCGGCCCAGGCCGACCTTCGCGCCGTTGATGCGCAATTGGCGAAATGTACCGTTCGCGCGCCTTTTGCCGGCACCATCGTCGACAAGCCGGTGCAGCCCTTTGAATTCGTTCAGCTCGGCCAGCCGGTCCTGCGACTGGTGGACCGCTCGACATTGTGGATCGATTTCGTTGCGCCGTCGATCTGGCTTCGCTGGCTGACAACCGGTCGCGAATTCACGATCACCGTGGATGAGACCGGCAGTACACACCGTGCGCAGGTCGTTGCGGTGCTGGAAGAAGTGGACCCGGTCAGCCAGTCGGTCAGGGTAAGAGGCACCCTGAGCGACGCCGATGAAGCAGAACAGCTGCTGCCCGGGATGAGCGGAACCATTCGGTTTTCCGAGAGCCTGTCGCCTTGAACGACGTCAAAGCGGGCGTGCAGCAACCGGAAGAGGCACGGCCCGACGATCCGCGCGAGCGCCAGGTGCGGGCGATGGCGGACCTGCTGCTGCTGCAAAAACAGGCGCGCGAAGCCGGCAGCGTTGAGGAACTCGGCCATTTGCTGGTCAATGATACGGCGGCGATGATCGATTACCGCAGCGCGGTTTTATGGTTGCGAACGGGCCCAAGCGGCAGCCGTATCGCCGCAATCTCCGGCCTTCCCGAACCCAATGCCGAGGCCCCTTTCTCGCGCTGGGCCGACAATGTGCTGCGTGAGCTGGCACTGGATACAACGCGCATCGCCCCCGGCACGGTCACGGCCGCCGATATCGACGGCCCGCTCGCCGCCGAGTGGCCTTCCTATCTTCCTGCCAACGGCCTCTGGGCCCCGCTGCGCTTCAACGACACACATTTCGGCGGGCTGCTGCTGGCACGAGACCGCAGCTTCGGCGATGCCGAGGCAAGGCTGATCGGCCAATGGAGCGATGCCGCCGCCCATGCACTTGATGCGCTGCAACGGCGCCGCCGGAAGCGCATCGGCGGGCTGTTGAACAGCGGACGACGAAAAATCGCCGCCGCCGTCATCGCGATTGCGCTGATTGCAGCAATGGCATTGCCGGTCCGGCTTTCCGTTCTGGCGCCTGCCGAAGTCGTCGGCAACCAGGCGGCAGTCGTCCGCGCACCCTTGAACGGCGTCATAGACAGGGTGCTGGTCACCGGCAATCAAGCGGTCGAACAAGGACAGCCCCTGATCACGCTCGACCCGACGGAAATCGAAACCCGGCTTCAGGTTGCGCGCCAGTCGCTGGAGATTGCCGAAGCCGAACACCGCCAAGCGACGCAAGCCGCCTTCGCCGATCCCAGCGCCCGTGCCCTTGTCGGGGTTCTCGCCCGCCGTATCGACCAATCGCGGGCCGAACTGGCCTATGTTGAAAGCCTGAGAGACCGTCTGACAGTCACCGCGCCGAGGGACGGCATCGCCGTATTGCCCGATGCCCGCGCACTGATCGGCAGCCCCGTCGATCTGGGAGCACGCATCCTTGAGATTGCCGATCCGGACGATCCGTCACTGGAAATCTGGCTGCCTGCCGGTGACGGTTTGGTCCTGTCTACCGGCGCCCCGATCGATTTCTTTCTCAACACGGCTCCGGAAGCGCCGATCCCGGCAACCTTGACCCGTACCGCCTTTCGCGCCAGCCCGTCTCCGACCGGCACGCTGGCCTTCCGCCTGGAAGGCGGTTTCACCGAGACCGCGGATAAGCCGCGGATCGGCTTGCGCGGGGTGGCAAAACTCTACGGAGAACCGGTCGCGCTCGGCTACCTCCTGCTCAGGCGCCCCTTGGCCGCGATTAGGCAATGGCTGGGAGTATAGACGCCGCAGGCACAGCAAGCTTCGTGCTGCGTGAGGACTTGCACTTAAGGCCGGCGGAAACCGATCCGACGGGCCGAAAGGGCGTCTTGCTCGAGGATCCGCTCAGCCAGCGGTTTTTCAGACTGGATGCCGAAGACGCCGAGCTGCTGCGCTTCACCGGCAGTGACGACAGCGAAAAAGCTGCGGAACGAGCCTTGGCCTATCTGGGCCGGACCGTCACCGCACAGCAGATCGATGCGCTCGGCCGCTTTCTGCTGCAAAATCACCTGGTGCGCGCGACCGGCCCTCAGGCCCGGCAACAACTGGCGCGCCACTTGCTGGCAGCGCGGCAGCGACGTCTGACAACGCTGGTGCAGCGCTATCTGTTCGTGCGGATTCCGCTGTTCCGCCCCGACCGTTTCCTAACCCGCACCCTGCCCTATGTAGCCTGGCTGGCGAGCGGCCCCGCCTTGCTGGGCTTTGCGGTTCTGGCGCTGTCCGGCGGCCTGCTGATCTCGCGACAATGGGACGGATTCATCGGCAGTTTTCCGTTTTTTTTCAGCCTTGAAGGGCTTTTGGCCCTGGGTGTCGGGATCACGCTGACAAAGGCCGTTCATGAATTGGCGCATGCCTATACCGCCAAGGCGCATGGCTGCCGCGTGCCGACTATCGGCGTCATGCTGCTGGTTTTCCTGCCGCTGCTCTATACCGACGCGACCGACAGCTGGCGACTGAACCGAAAGGCGCGGCTGCGTGTCGGCATCGCCGGGGTCGCGAGCGAGCTGGCCGTGGCGAGCCTGGCGCTGGCGCTTTGGTCTTTCCTGCCTGACGGCCCGTTTCGCAGCGTGCTCTTCACACTCGCCACCGCCACATGGCTGTTCAGCTTGCTGATCAACCTCAACCCGCTGCTGCGATTTGACGGCTATTATGTGCTGTCGGACTGGCTGAACCAGCCCAATCTGCACCCGCGTAGCGCCGCGCTGGCCGGCTGGTGGCTGCGCGAAAAGCTTTTCGCTCACGGGCTGACACCTCCGGAACCGCCCAAGGGCTGGATCATAAGCTTCGGCATTGCCGCCTATTTCTACCGCCTGATCATCCTGACAACCATCGCCCTTGCCACCTATGCCTTCGTGTTCAAGGCGCTGGGCCTGCTGTTGCTGGCAATCATGTTGACCCATTTTGTCCTGATGCCGCTGATCAAGGAAATCGGGCGCTGGCGAACACAGATCGGCAAACACGGCATGACCGGCAGAGGCCGGCTTTCGCTTGTCGTTCTGCTACTGATCTGCGGGCTCGCCTTCGTGCCCCTGCCCAGCCGTATCAGCGTTCCGGCACTTTACGTCGCCGATGAATACCGCACGGTCTTCGCCCCGGTCGCCGGTCGTCTGGATCGGCTCGAGGCCGTTCCCGGCGACCGTGTGACGGCCGGCACGATCCTGGCGCAGCTCAATGCGCCCGATCTCAGCAATGAGCGCCGTAAAGTGGCGCAGCAGCTCGAGGAGTTGCGCTTCCGCGCGTCTATTTCCGGTTTTGAGGCAAGTCTGCTGGCGCAATCAACCATTCTTGAAACGGAGCTGCGCACCGCCGAACGGCGTCTGGCAGCGCTTGAATCCGAACTTGCGCGCACAGTGCTGGCGGCACCGATTTCGGGCATCGTGGTCGATCTTGGGCCTGCCCTTCGCCTTGGTGACTGGGTGCAGGAGGATGAGGCGCTGTTCGCCATCGCCGAAGCGGGCAAAGGTCGGGTCATCGCCTATGTCAGCGAAGCCGAGGTAAGGCGCCTCGACCCACAAGGCACTGGGAAGTTCTGGCCGGTCGGCGGCGGCTCACCGCATGCTGTGCACGTCATCGAGATCGGCACAACCGCCCTGGCGACACTTGATCGGGCGGTGATGACCTCGGATTATGGCGGCCCCATAGCCGTACGATCCGGCGAGCGCGGCGCTGTCCCGGTTGAGGCGGTTTTCCGTGTTGAATTAAGCCCTGTTGAAGCGCCAGATTTCACGCGTGAAACACGCGGCACCGTCACCCTCTTCGGCAGCCCGGTTTCGGTCGCGGCTCAAACCTGGCGCGCCATCCAGCGGGTGCTCAATCGAGAACTGGGGTTTTGAGCGCCATCAATGCGTCGGCGGATAGGAACGCCATAGTTTTTTCTCTCGCTGGTATAGCTTGAACAGCGTCCAGGCATCCGTCATTTCGGCGCCGCGGGCGCGGTTTGCAGCACCGATTTCCCACAGCTCGCGCACGACCGTGAACAGCAGGCGATAGGCCTGCGGCAGCGTCGTCTCCGCATCCCAGATTTCCGTCGGCTCGCCGCCTGCACCATTGGCTTCGATCAGACGGTAATCGCCCTCGCCGCGCTGCAGTGCCTCGAAATCATCAAAGCGCAGATCCAGCCGGCCGATATGATAGCCCGGCAGTCCATCGACCAGTCGGTCGACAATGCGCTCCATCGCCGGGGTGACATAGGCCGTGCCGTTCTTGAAGATCGTGCCTTTGCTATGGCTGCCGGCAAAGGCGAGGCGCAGCCGGCGCCCCTTCGGCAGAACCTCATCCAGCCTGTCCCTGAGCCGCGCCTCATACAGATGAAACAGCTTGCCGGCGCGCGCGTCGGCCTCGATCAGCTGCCGCAGCGTATGCGTCCCTGTCCCGGTGACATACGGGAAATATTTCAAGGTGAGCGAGAGGATACGGCCACGCTGGTCGCCGGGACGACGTATGTAGTAGGCGCCGACCTCACCGGGCAGATCGGCCATCTCCTGCAACAGGAAGGTGAGGCCGCGGGGAAAGTCGGAAATATAGCCGAGCAGCTCCTCGCGGCTACGGATAACCTGCACGCCGAAACCACGGCAGCCGATATCCGGTTTTGCCACCGCCAGCAACACAATGCCGTTCGCGGCCATCCGCTCGAGCGCATCATCGGCAACCGATTCCGGCCCGCCGTTTTGCGGGGCATCGACCGTGATGAAGGGGGGAATACGGGCCGCCGCCTCCCCGGTAGCGCCGCCCAGGATCAGCGATTTGCGTTCCCCGATCAGCCCGCCATAGGGCAAGCCCGGATTGGCCGCCGATGGCAGGCCGAAACCGCCATGCCGCAAGGAAAGATAAGCGGCATAGGCCATGACCGGGATGTAGAAGAAATCGCTGGGCCAGAATTCAAAGGGCGAGACGACGCGGCTCCCCGGCTTGAGCGGCGGCATATTGGCGTCGATGACCGGCATGATCGGCGCGCCGGCATCAGCCATCGGCCTGCCTTGCCATGATCCTGGCGATCAGCCTTGGCACGAAAAACAGCACAAGGAAAAGCACGATGAAGAAACCCGTACGCCATGCCGGCCCCATCACCTGCTCGATCCATGCGGAAAAATAAAACGCCGTGCCGAACACCAGGCTGGTCCACAGGACCACGGCGATAATGATCACCGTGGCGAATTTTACGGCCCGGACACCGACGAGGCCGATGCCGACATAAGTCGGCAGCCGTGTTCCGGGAATGCAGCGGGCCATCATCGTCGTCACGATCAAATTGTGATGAACCCAATCGACACCCCTGCGTACCCAGCGATGCGCCTCCAGCCAGCGCAGGACGCGCCGCGAACGCCGCCCGAGCCTTCCGGCGACATAAAGCGCAACATCGCCGAGCGCGATTCCGGCTACCAGCGCACTCCAGGCGATAAGCGGGTCGAGGGCGCCTTCGAGCGACAGGAAAACGGCCGCCAGGGTCGCTGCGTCTTCAAGAATGAACGTCATGGCGAACAACGCCAGGAGCAACAATAAAGGCCGGTCCATGAAGCCGGCCATCCATTCGGGAAGCAGAGAGGCGTCCATAGCGGGATCAGCAGCGAGGGGCGCGTAAGGTGACGAGAAGTCGATGCCCCGAAGGTGCGCCGACGAGGCCGCTTTACAAGCCGCAAATGGCCGAAATGCGTCCGGTTACTGCCTGATCAGCCCAATGTCTGAGGGTCAATCACACGGACCACGCTTTCCGGCTTTCCGGCAATGCGCAGCTCTTTATAGGGCATCGGAAAACGCTCCGCCCAGGCGGCGGGCAAAATGGCTTTTTCCGCAGGCATGTCGAAAAAGTCCTTGGGCATGTCCGGATCGACGCTGAGCATCTCGGCAATATAGCCGCCGTCGCTGCCGCCGCTGAGATAGGGCAGTTTCATGCCATCGATACCCTTCAGGTTCAGGTGCAGCCTGATCTCGTGAAGCCGCGCCTGTGTCGGCTCGTCGCCGCGCACGCGCACGGCCTTATCGAGCCCGCTGAGCATCGATTTCAGATGCAGGTATAACGGTTCATCATCCAGCGGAATGCCGTGCTTTTCGGCCTCGGCCAACAGATCCATCCGCACCATCGAGCGACCATCGGTCAGGCTCACAACCGGAAATTTCTGAATATCGTCAGGCGTCGGAAAGTCCGACATGGCGATTTATCCTTATCGACAAAAAATGATTCGCTTTACGCTTCCGCACCGTAACAAATATGACTTACTTGCACCTTACGAACAAGTCGAGCATCGGGATGTCACAAAAACCAATCCAGATCATCGGCGGAGGCCTCGCCGGCTGCGAGGCCGCCTGGCAGGCCGCCGAAGCCGGCGCCCGCGTCATTCTGCATGAAATGCGCCCGCTCGTGACGACCGCCGCACATCAGA
The DNA here is from genome assembly GCA_964598335.1 of uncultured Rhodospirillales bacterium. GTDB lineage: Bacteria > Pseudomonadota > Alphaproteobacteria > CAZRBL01 > CAZRBL01 > CAZRBL01. The sequence goes on along the minus strand of CAZRBL010000003.1, from coordinate 63,448 downwards.
CAGACGGCCTTGCCGAGTTGGTCTGTTCCAATTCATTTCGCTCCGATGATGCGGAGGGTAACGCCGTCGGGCTGCTGCATGAGGAGATGCGGCGCTGCGGCTCGCTGATCATGCGCGCCGCCGATGAAAGCGCAGTGCCCGCAGGCGGCGCCCTTGCGGTCGACCGTGATGCCTTTTCAGCACGGGTCGGCGACGCCGTCAGCCGGCATCCGAACATCACCATCGAACGTCAGGAAATCACCGCCCTGCCCGCCGCCGATGATGGCCAGTGGATCATCGCCACCGGGCCGCTGACAGGCTCCCGCCTTGCCGACGCGATCGCCGCTGAAACCGGTCAGGATGCGCTGGCGTTTTTCGATGCCATCGCGCCGATTGTGCACAAGGACAGCATCGATTTCGACCGCGCCTGGTTTCAGTCGCGCTATGACAAGAGCGGCCCGGCCGGAAGCGGCTCGGATTACATCAACTGTCCGCTCGATGAGGCCCAGTACGAGGCCTTTATCGATGCGCTGATCGCAGCGCCGAAGACCGAATTCAAGGACTGGGAAGCTGACACGCCCTATTTCGAGGGCTGCCTGCCGATTGAAGTGATGGCCGAGCGCGGCCGCGAAACCTTGCGCTTCGGCCCGATGAAGCCGGTCGGCCTGACCGATCCGGCGACCGGCAGTCGCCCGCATGCCGTCGTTCAGCTCAGACAGGATAACGCGCTGGGCAGCCTCTATAATATCGTCGGCTTTCAGACGAAGCTGAAATATGGCGAACAAAAGCGCGTCTTTCGCATGATCCCCGGTTTGCAGGAGGCCGAATTCGCGCGGCTTGGCGGCATTCACCGCAACACCTTCATTAACAGCCCCACCCTCCTCGATCATGCATTGCGGCTGACATCGCGCCGAAATATCCGCTTTGCCGGGCAAATCACCGGCTGCGAAGGCTATGTTGAAAGCGCTGCGATTGGTCTGCTGGCCGGCCGCTTCGCCTGTGCCGACCTGTTCGGCGAGACACCGGATCTGCCGCCGTCAACGACAGCGCTGGGCGCTCTGCTTGGCCATATTACCGGCGGCGCCGAGGCGGAGACGTTTCAGCCGATGAATATAAATTTCGGCCTCTTCCCCCCGCTGCCTGATCCGATTGCGAAGACCGACGGCAAGAAACCGCGGCGCTTGAAGGGCCGAGACCGCAAGGCGGCGCTCAGCCGCCGTGCCTTGAGCGATCTAACCGGCTGGCTGTCGCGCACTTTGCCCGACGCCGCCGAATAGCCGTGCCGGAGCTGCGCTTTGCGACGCTGGATGTTTTCACCGACCGACCCCTGACCGGTAATCAGCTCGCCATAGTGCTCGATGCCGAGACTCTGAGGGCGGTATCGATGCAGCAGATCGCCCGTGAATTCGGCTATGCGGAGACCGTCTTCATCACCGCTCTGGACCCTCTGCAACGCTGGGCCCGGCTGAGAATTTTCACGCCGGTCCGGGAATTGCCCTTTGCCGGTCATCCCTTGATCGGCACGGCGATTTACCTGGCGAAAATCTTCGGCGACGGCCCGGTAAATGTGGAGATCGCCTCAGGCACGCTGACTCTCGCAGTGAGTGACGCGCGGAAAGCGGCGCCGCAAGCGCGGCTTAGCCTCCAGGCAATGCCGATCGCCTCGGCGCTTCCGGTTGAGCCGGATGTGGCGGCAAACCTGCTCGGTGTGCCGGCGACGGCGCTGGATCTTGATCGAGCGCGGCTGGTCACTTCTGGCCTGCGTTTCGGCATCATTCCCCTGCTCGAAAGCGCGACGCTGAGCGCGATCAATGCCGCCGCGCTTACCGCCGAGGGCATTGCTCGGCTCGCGGATATTGATGGACTGTATTGTGTGGCGCCGTCTGGCGCCGAGCATGGCTATCATGCCCGCATGTTCGCCCCCGCCGCCGGTGTCCCGGAAGACGCCGCAACTGGCGGCGCCGCGGTCGCATTCGGCGCATGGCTTGCCGAATTCGGCACCCTGCCTTTTGACGGTCGGATCAGGATCTCCCAGGGCAGTGAGATGGGGCGACCAAGTCTCCTGACTTTGGAGCTGAGCATATCGGCGGAGCGCGAGCTGCAAGATCTGGCGCTGATCGGTCAGGCGGTGCTGATCAGTGAGGGAACGCTGCGCCTGCCCTAAACCCGGCCGCCGAGCTCGGCCCAGCAAAGCGCAGGCAACCGTCCCGGATGCGGCAGTTGAAAGCGCGCATCGAACGGGTTGAATCCCGCCCGCTGTAGACGGCCTAGCGCAAGACGTGCCGGCACCAGCGGATAAAGCGCGTGGCGTGCCGGTTTGGCCAGAGCCTGAGTCGCGACACGCGCCTGATCCAGCGAGGTCTCGGCGAGCGCCGCCAGCTCGCCGACGGCGCCGAAGAGTGCGGGGTCAGGGCGCCCGGCAAAGAGATTGCTGAGCGTGAGCTGATGGCGCTCGATCACAGCCTGCGGCAGGAAATGCCGCTGGGCAGCGGCGTGAAACGGAATTGCGCGAAGCAGCCCGATGAGGCCATAGGCGCGTCCCGCTTGTTTCGCCGCCATCAATGCCTCGTCGGATGCGTGGCCCAGAATATCGAGCGCAAGATAAAACAGCGGTGCATTGGTTGCTTCGGCATAGGCGAGGAGATCCTCGACGGTCCTGAAGGCCTCGTCATCGAGATCAAGCTCCCGCGCGGCGATGAGCGTCTCAAGGTAACCGGCGTCAAGCGGTCGACGGTCATGCGCCGCGGCCAGCGCCTTCAGCACCTGATGATCGACGATGACGCCTTCCCGCATCTCGGCCAATCTGTCACGCCACCATTGCAGGCGGATCAGACCGAGGGTCGGTTCGCTGACGATCTCCCGTGTCTTAGCGATTTCGTGATTGAACGCGTAGAGCGCAAAAAGATCTTCCCGCACTTCTGACGGCGCAAACAGGCAAGCAAGGAAACGGTCGTGATCCTGCGCGCGGACCTGCGCGCCGCAATAGGAGAGACCGCTCACGTCACCGGCAGCAGGGCCGCAGCGACGCGCCGGTTCTCCGCCTGCAGCATATTGAAGGTGCGGCAGGCGGCGCCGGTATCCATGAAATCGACGCCGAGTCCGAAGCGGTCCTTGATGCCCCGGCGCAAGGTCGCCGAGACGAAGCCGAAATCGCTGCCTGTCCCGAGCAGCAGGATATCGATTTCCGAACCATGCTCGGCGAGCGGCGAGAAACTGTCCACCTTGAGCGTATCCAGCGCCGTCTCCGACCAGGATATGACGGTTTCGGGCATCACGAAAACACCACCCTGATACACCGTTCCGGAAATCCGGAAATGCCCGGCCGTATAGCCCTGGATGATGCTGGCATCACCGGAAACCGTTGCGGAAATAGCCTGCGGCATCAGCTTGAGCTCGGGGCGATGATCTCGGCCTTTTCGCGCCGCAACTCGGCCTCGCTTTTCTGCTTTTCGCCGCCATCGCCGCGTTTGACACCGAACAGGATCAGCAGCGGCGCGGCGATGAAAATCGAGGAATAGGTGCCGATTACCACGCCCCAGATCAGCGCCACGACAAAGCTGCGGATCACCTCTCCCCCAAAGCTCCACAGCGCGATCAGCGCCAGCAGCGTCGTGCCCGAGGTGATGATGGTGCGGCTCAGCGTCTTGTTGATCGCAAGGTTGAAAATCGCCGGCAGCTCATAGGATTTGTATTTGCGCAGCTTCTCGCGGACGCGATCGAAGACAACCACGGTATCGTTGATCGAATAGCCCGCAATCATGAGCGCCGCGGCGACGGTGGACAGGTTGAACTCCATTTGCGTCAGCGCGAAAAGGCCGAGCGTGGCGAGGACGTCATGGCCGAGTGCGATCAGTGCGGCGACACCGAACTGCCACTCAAAGCGAAACCAGACATAAAGCATGATCCCAAGGAGCGAGAGGCTGACGGCGAGGATGCCGGCGCGGATCAGCTCCTGCCCCACTTGCGGGCCGACGAACTCGGTGCGGCGATAATCGATGACATAGGGATCAAGTGCGCCTCGCAAGGAGTCGATGGCTGCCGTCTGCACCTCGGGCCCACCCTCCTGCAGGGGCAGGCGGACAAGCACTTGATCGGGCTGGCCGAATTCCTGGATCGTTGCATCGCCAAGATCCAGCGCGCCGACCGCCTCACGCAGGGCGCCGAGATCGGCAGGCCCGTCGGTCTGCACCTCAAGCATGATGCCGCCGCGGAAATCGATGCCGAAATTCAGTCCCTGGGTGAATATCAGCCCCAGCGAACCGAGCATCAGCAGCGCCGAGAAAACGAAGGCGACGGTCCGGAACTTAACGAACGGTACGTTCGTATCCTCCGGGATGATGTGAATGCCTTTGATCATGGTCGCTGTCCTAAATAGGCAGTTCCGAAGGACGGGCCTTGCGCAGCCAGGTGACCACCATCGCCCGCGTTACCAGAATGGCGCAAAACATCGATGCGGCGATGCCTACCGACAATGTCACCGCAAAGCCCTTCACCGGCCCGGAGCCGAATGCATAAAGAAACAGCGCGGCGATCAGGGTTGTCAGATTGCTGTCGACGATGGTCGAAATCGCCTGGCTGTAACCGGAATCCACGGCCGAAATCATCGTTCTTCCATTGCGGATTTCTTCCCTGATCCGCTCAAAGATCAGCACATTGGCATCGACCGCCATGCCGACCGTCAGCACAATTCCGGCGAGACCGGGCAAGGTCAACGTCGCCTGCAGCAGCGAGAGCACACCGAAAATCAGCGCCATGTTGACGCCGAGCGCTATCGTCGCGAAGATTCCGAACAGGCTGTAGGTGACCAGCATGAAGATCACGACCAAGCCGAGCGCAACGACGCTGGCCGCCTGCCCGGCTTCAATTGAATCGCGACCGAGGCTGGGGCCGACTGTACGCTCTTCCAGCACGGAAATGGGTGCAGGCAAAGCGCCGGAACGCAGCTGAATCGCCAGCTGCTCGGCTCCGGCCGGGCTGAAATTGCCGGAAATCTCGCCGCGCCCGCCGCAGATCGGTTCTCTCAAGACAGGCGCGCTGACCACCGCCTCATCCAGGACGATGGCCAAACGCCGACCGACATTGTCGGTGCTGGCACGACAGAACCGGCGCGCCCCTGAACCGTCAAACTGAAAGACGACGACCGCCTGCCCCTGCTGATTGAAGCTCGATTGTGCATTGGTCAGGCTTTCGCCGCCGACCACGATTTGCCGACGCACCGGAATTTCTTCAGGCTCATTTGGATCGGGATCGATCATCGGCAGGATCATCGTCCCCGCCGGCAGGCTGCGCTGAAGCAAGCCCTGGCTGGCGACCGCTTCATCGACGAGGTGAAAGGTCAGCTTGGCGGTTTCTCGGATCAGCGCAAGAATATCCCCCGTGTCCTCGACACCGGGCAATTGCAGCAGAATGCGATCATCACCCTGGCGCTGGATCACCGGCTCCCGGAGGCCGCTGGCATCCACCCTACGGCGCACGACCTCAATACTCTGGGCCAACACATCCTGGCGCAACTGATCCAGCGCATCTTCGCTGTAGCGCAGGCGAACCCGGCCGCTGTCATCGTCGAAGGTAAGCAGCGTGCCCTGCTCGATCTGCTGCAGCGTCTCGCGGAGATCCTCATAATCGGACGGGTCGCGCAAGGTGAAGGCCGCAGCATCACCCTCAACGCCGAGTCCGGTATAGCGCGCCCGCGCGCCGCGCAATTCGCGACGCACCGAGGAGACCAGATTGTCCAGCCGCTCGTTGATGACGACGTCAACATCGACGCCGAGCAGCACATAGGCGCCGCCCCGTAGATCGAGGCCGAGATTGACCTGCTTGGTCGGCAGCCAGCCCGGCAGATCCTGCTGGCGCCATTGCTCAACCTGCTCAGACGGCAGCAGGTTCGGCCCGGCATAGAGAAAGCCGAGCAATGAGACGATCAGGACGAGTGCGAGTTTCCAGGGCGGAAAACTAACCATAATCGGTGGCCTTAATCCGCCGCTTTCCTGTCATCATCATCCGGCTCACCATCATCATCCGGCTCATCTTTGGCTTTTTTCTTCGATTTGCCGCCATTCGATGCCGGTTCGGTCTTGGCCAGTACTTGGGCGATGGTTCCGCGCTTGGCACGTACCTGAACACCCTCAGCGATTTCGATCTGCAAATCCTCATCGCCGATCAGCTTCTTGACTGTGCCGATCAGACCACCGCCGGTGACCACCTGATCCCCGCGCCGGATCGCGGCGAGCATGTTCTGATGCTCTTTCATCTTTTTCTGCTGAGGGCGTATCAGCAAGAAATAGAAAATCACGAAGATCAGGATAAAGGGGACCAGTTGCACGAACAGGCTGGGCGCTGCAGCGCCGCCGACGTCTTGGGCAAAGGCGGGATCGATCAACATAAACTACTCCGGGGTGAGCACTGCAGGACAGGCCCGGCGCACGCACAATACGGCGCGCCGATTTCTCACGGCCTCGCAGGACAGATAAGGGCTATCCGCCCTGATCGGAAGGATGATTGCGCGGGATTGCACCGAACAGGCGGCTGACGCAGTGTCGCGCTCATGATGCAACAGGATGTCCAGCGCATAGCGCGCGCGCTCGAAAGGATCGCCGACGCGGCGGAGCGGAATTCACCGCGCCCCCCCGAGCCGCCTGATCTGGACGCAACCGATGCCCCCGACGCCTATCTTTGGCTGGCGGCGGAACGCTGTCTCAGCCCGGTCAGAGAGGTCAGCCGCGTGCCCTTGAACGTCCTCAAGGGCATCGACCGGCAGGCTGGCATGCTGCTCGCCAACACAAGCCAGTTTGCGCAAGGCCGCCCGGCCAATAACGCGTTGCTATGGGGTGCGCGCGGCATGGGAAAAAGCAGCCTTGTCAAGGCTGTCCATGACGATGTGAATCAAAAACATCAAGCGAGGCTCGCGCTGATAGAGATTCACCGCGAGGACATCGCCACGCTGCCCGCGCTGCTGAAACTTCTGCGCGATGTCAAACGGCGCTGTCTGCTGTTTTGCGACGACCTGTCGTTTGAGGAACAGGAGGCCGGCTACAAGTCACTCAAGGCGGTGCTGGAAGGCGGCATTGAGGGACGGCCGCAGAATGTCCTGTTCTATGCCACTTCCAACCGCCGGCATCTGATGCCCCGGCACATGGCTGAGAATGTCGATCAGGACGCGATTCACCCCAGTGAAGCCGTTGAGGAAAAGGTTTCCTTGTCCGATCGTTTCGGTCTCTGGCTCGGCTTCCACCCCTGCGATCAGGACACCTTTCTCGGCATGATCGACGCCTATGCCGACAGCTTCGGCATCACGCTGCCGCGTGAGGAGATTCACCGCGCGGCGCTGGAATGGTCCGTCACCCGAGGCGCCCGATCCGGGCGCGTCGCCTGGCAGTTCATGCAGGATTTAGCCGGCCAACACCCTCCCCCGACCAAGCTCTCACAGCAGCCGAATGGAACAGCTGGCTGAGAATTGACGAGTCTCAGCTACCCTCCACCGCCAGAAACAGCATCGGGTCGAGGGGATCGCTGCCGCGCCGGATTTCAAAGTGCAATTGCGGCGGCCCCGCGATGCCGGTATTGCCGACGGTGCCGAGCGCCTCACCCTGTCGAAGCTGCTGGTCTCTCCTGACCAGAAAGCTGTCGAGATGGGCGTAAGCGGTAACCAACCCGTCATCATGACGGACCAGGATCAGATTGCCGTAACCGCGGAGCTCATTGCCGGCATAGACGACCCGCCCGTTGCGCGCCGCCAGCACCGGCGTACCGCGCGCCGCACCGATGTTGATCCCGTCATTATACAGCCCGCCCTGCTTCGGCCCGAAGGTGGACAGCACCGGCCCTGAAACCGGCCAACGGAAGGTGCCCTCGCGCGCCGTTGATACCCGTTGCACGGGTTCCACCGGTGCAGGTCGGGCGGGCGACGCATTGTTTGTTGAGGGCGGTCGACTTCCGCTCGACCGCGAAGCCATGCGGCGGGGCGGCAGCCGAAGGGTTTGGCCGGGATAGATGATATAGGGTGAACCAATGCGGTTCAGCCGCGCCAGATCGGCGGTACGGGTGCCGGTGCGCTCGGCGATCACCGACAGGCTGTCGCCGCTGCGCACTGTATAGGTATTGGCCTCGCCAGGCTGCGGGGCGTCCGGCAGTCGGCCGCGAATTGCCAGGCGCTGGCCGATTTGCAGCAGATAGGGCGGCGAGAGGTCATTCAGCGCAATGATGTCGTCCATCGGCACTCCGTGCCGCCGTGCAATATCCCAAACGCTGTCGCCTCTGCGCACGGTGACGAAAACCGCATCGCCCTGCGTGAAGCCCGCTCCTTGCCGCACCGATGGCCCGCAGGCCGAAAGCACCGCCAGCGCCATCACGACAATCACGAGACGTCGCATCAGCCGGTCTTCGCCCGTTCCGCTCCATCATCGCTATCGGCGATCAACGGCACGAAACGCACCGGTGAGAGCGGTTTGCTGGCAATCTCGCCACCGCTTTTGGTAATGCGGCAAAGCCATTGTTCACGATAATCCGCTGCGGCGCCGAGAGTCAGCGGGATCACCATGACACCGTCTTCTGCAAGTTGCTCCAACAAGGCAGGCGGCGGCCGGTCTGCATCCCAGGCGGCGGCAACCAGTATCCGTTCAAAGGGCGCGACCTCCGGCCAGCCCGCAGTGCCGTCGGCAACCCGCGCCGAAACATTGCGTATGCGCAGTTCGGCTAGCCGCGTCATGGCAGTCTTCTGCAACTCCGCTTCGCGTTCGACGGTATAAACCCGGCGGCAGAATTGAGACAGTATTGCCGTCTGATAGCCCGACCCGGTGCCGATCTCGAGCACCTTGTCACGGTCGCCGACATTCAGCGCGGCGGTCATCATGGCGACGATCTGCGGCTGGCTGATGGTCTGGCCATGGCTCAGCGGCAGCGCGGTATCGTCATAGGCCCGGTCCCGAAAAGAGGGCGGCACAAAGGCTTCGCGCGGGATCCGCTCGATCGCGCCGAGGACCGCCTGATCGGTAATGCCGACCCGCCTTAAATGCATGATCAGCCTGATCTTGTCCGCGTCAAGACTCACCGAAGGCCTTCTCCATACTGGTCAGCATCGGCGGGTGATTCAGGTTCAGCGACAACGGCGTCACGCTGATACCGCGCCGGTCGATCACGGCGATATCGCTGTCATGATCGATCTCTGCGCGGGTGCGCGCAACACCGATCCAGTAATACAGCTTGCCGCGCGGGTCTGTCCGCTCGACCAAGCTGTCGCCGATTTTGTAGCGGCCATGCGGCACGACATGAATACCGGTCACCTGATCGGGCAGCACCGGCGGGAAGTTTACGTTGATCAGCACATCCTCGTCCCAAGGCACGACAACGGCATTGCGGATGATATCGGCGGCATAATGACCGGCCGTGCTCCAATCGATGACTTCCCAATCGCCGCTATGCTGGCTGAAGGCGATGGCCGGCACGCCCAGCAGCGTTGCTTCCATCGCTGCCGCTATGGTGCCGGAATAGGTTACGTCATCGCCGAGATTGGCACCGATATTGATGCCGGAAAGCACCAGATCCGGCTTTCGGTCCTTGAAGATGCTGTTGATCGCGAGCAGCACGCAATCGGTCGGGGTGCCGTCAACGGCAAAGTGCTTCTCATCAATATGGCGAATGCGCAGCGGTCGGGTGATGGTCAGCGAGTGGCTGGTCGCCGATTGTTCGCGTTCGGGTGCGCAGACCCAGACATCATCGGTCAGCGATTGCGCGACCTCGACCAGCTTGGCAAGTCCGGGCGATCGGATACCGTCATCATTGGTCACCAGGATGCGGGCCTGACTCAAATCTTCGGGCGGCGCTTTCATCTCTTTCCCCTCACGCGGCGGCGATTGTTTCGATCCCGCCCATATAGCGGCGCAGCACATCCGGCACCGCGATGCTGCCGTCTTCCTGCTGGTAATTCTCGATCACGGCAATCAAGGCACGGCCGACAGCAACGCCCGAGCCGTTCAGCGTGTGCACCGGCTCAACCGCCTTTTCACCCAGGCGATAGCGCGCTTTCATGCGACGCGCCTGAAAGGCACCGCAATTCGAGCAGCTCGAAATCTCGCGATAACGCCCCTGCCCCGGCAGCCAGACCTCGAGGTCATAGGTCTTGTGCGCCGCGAAACCAAGATCGCCGGTGCATAGAGTGACGGTGCGGAAGGGCAGCTCAAGCGCTTTCAGTACCGCCTCGGCAGCGCCGGTCATTCGCTCATGCTCCGCCTCGGAATCCTCGGGCCTGACGACACTGACCAGCTCGACTTTGGTGAACTGGTGCTGGCGGATCATGCCGCGGGTATCCTTGCCGGCCGCACCCGCTTCCAACCGGAAATTCGGGGTCAGAGCGGTAAAACGCAGCGGCAAATCGTCAGCGTCCAAAATCTGTTCCCGCACCAGATTGGTCAGCGGCACCTCAGCCGTCGGAATGATCCAGTGATCGGAATTGGTCTGAAACTGATCGTCGGCGAATTTCGGCAATTGTCCGGTGCCGAACAGACAATGATCGCGCACCAGCAAGGGCGGCGCGATTTCGGTATAGCCATGCTGTTCGGTGTGCAGATCGATCATGAACTGCCCCAACGCCCGTTCGAGCCGTGCCAGCCCGCCGCGCAGCAACACGAAACGCGAGCCCGACAGCGATGCGGCCGCCTCGAAATCCATCATGCCGAGCGCGTCGCCGAGATCCGCATGATCTTTCACATCATTGCGCGTCTGCGGCTCGCCGAAGCGACGAATTTCGACATTATCTTCCTCATCAGCGCCATCGGGAACGTCTTCGGCCGGCAAATTGGGAATCCCGGCAAGAAGCTCGGTGATCTCAGCCGCCATGGCGCGGTCCTGCTCTTCGCTCTCGGCGATTTTCGCCTTTAGCCCCGCAACCTGATCCATTACCGGCTGGGCGTCACGACCCTCGCGCTTGGCGACCCCGATTTCCTTGGAAAGCGCATTGCGCTGCGACTGCATCTCCTGCAGCGCAGTCAGCACAGCCCGGTGTCGGGCGTCCAGCGCAAGAATGGCCTGCGCCATCGGCTCAAGCCCCCGACGCTTTAGGCCGGCATCGAAGGCATCGGGCCGCTCGCGAATGAAACGTAGATCGAACATGGATTCTGTCTAAAGACGGGCTGTCAACCGCGCTTGTAGCGACGGGGATTCTACGCGTCCACCGCTGCCTCGCGTTCGCGCTTTCTTTCCCACGCGGCGGCAAGAATGATGGACAGCTCATAAAGCAGGATAATCGGCAGCGCGAGGCCGATTTGGCTGACCGGATCGGGCGGCGTCAGGATTGCGGCGGCGACAAAGGCAAGCACGACGGCGTACCGGCGCTGTCGCCGCAGCGCCTCGATCGAGACCAGCCCCGAGCGCGTCAGGAGTATCAGGACCACCGGCAATTCAAAGGCGAGACCGAACGCGAAGATGAGTTGCAGGGAAAGGTTCAGATATTCCTTCGCCGATGGCAGCGATTCAACGGCAAGGCCGCTGTCGATGCCGCTTTGCTCGAAGCTGACGAAAAACTGCCAGGCGACAGGCAAGACGATGTAGTACAGCAGAGCGGCGCCGAGAAAGAAAAGCACCGGCGTGGCGATCAGGAACGGCAGAAACGCCTTTTTCTCATCACGGTAGAGGCCGGGCGCGACGAACATCCAGATCTGCGATGCCACCACCGGAAAGGCGAAGAACAGGGCGACGAAGAAGGCGATACGGATCTGCGTAAAGAATTGCTCATGCAGTGCGGTGAAGATGATTTTGCGGTCCGGCTGGTCTTCCCACAACGCTGCCAGGGGCTGGATCAGAAAGTTGAACAATTCCTGCGAGAAATACAGACAGACGGCAAAAACCAGCACGAAGCCGACCGCCGAATATAGAAGCCTCTGGCGCAGCTCGACGAGATGGTCGAGCAGCGGCATCACCTTGCCGTCCTCCTCGGGTGCCGCGGTCATGTGGATTTGGCTGGAACGCTGTCAGATGACTGTTCGGGGACTTCATCGGCAATTTCGGCAGGCGGCGCGGTCCGTTTGGTTTTGCCCTGGTGATCGATTTCGGGCTGCGCTTCGATGATCTGCTCGACATGGCGTTCAAGCTCTTTCTTCGCGTCAAAACGGGCAATGCGGTTCACATCGCGCGTGACGTCCTGCAGTTCGGTTTCCCGAACGATGCTGTCGATCCCTGACTGAAATTCGCGGGCCATGCCGCGTACCTTGCGCACGGCCTTGCTGACCCCGGCAATCGCGCGCGGCAATTCCTTCGGGCCGACGACAAGCAGCGCCACGACCGAAATGATGATCAGCTCAGGCAGGCCGATATTGAACACCGGCGCTCTCTATCTCAGGTTTTGGCGCCGTCCCGGGTACCGACCGAATCGGTTTGCCCGTCGGCCGGCGGCGCGGATTTGTTCTCAAGCGCTGCCGGCGGCTTCTCTTCGGCTGTATCCTCATCCTTCATATTAGATCGGAACGCCTTGATTCCCTTGGCAACATCGCCCATCAACCGCGGAATCTTGCCCGCGCCGAACAGCAGGACAATGACCGCAAGGATAAGGATGACCTGCCACGGTCCAATGCTCATGATTCTACTCCTTCATGCCGGAAATACACCGAGCCTTTCTATCAGATAGCGCAAACTGGCTATTCAACGATAGGGTCCTCTGAATCCTGCTCCTCCTCATCCGCGTCAAAGGGCAGCTCATCGGTCTCGGGCAAGGCCGCCACGGCGGGCCGCGTATCAAGCAGACCCGACACGCGCAACTCTTCGAGCCCGGGGAGATCAGAGAGGCTCTCAAGGCCGAAATGATCGAGGAAATGCGCTGTCGTCACCCAGGTCAGCGGCCGGCCGGGTGATTCACGGCGGCGCCCCGGCTTGACCCATCCGGCCTCGACAAGCTGATCGAGTGTACCGCGGCTGATCGCCACGCCGCGCACCGCCTCGATTTCCCCCCGCGAGACCGGCTGATTATAGGCAATGATTGCAAGCGTCTCCATCGCCGCCCGGGAAAGGCGTTTCGGCGCTTCACGGCGGTCGGTCAGCAGGTGACCGAGATCAGGCGCCGTCCGAAACGCCCAAGCTTCACCGCGTTTGACCAGATTGATGCCGCGCGTCTCATAGACCTGCTGCAAATCGGCCAGGCGCGCTGCGATATCGCAATCCGGCGGCAGGCGCCGCTGCAAATCGGTCAGGCTGACCGGCTCTGCGGCGGCGAACAGCAGCGCCTCGATCATCCGCAAATGCTCGAGCGTTTCCGGCGTCATGATTCTTCTGCCTCGCGCGGGCGCAGATAAATCGGCGCGAAGGCGCCGTCCTGACGCAGATCGATCAGCCCGCGCTTGGCCAATTCCAGGGTTGCGCCGAAGGTTGCCGCGATCACCGAACGGCGTTCAAGCGGCGTTGCCTGATCCTGATCCGGGCCCTGCATCAGCTGGCTGAGCATCGCCCATCCCGGAATCGCGCCGAGCATCGCGGTCATCCGCTCGATGGCTTCTTCCACGCTATGCAGCCTCTCGGGCACCGGGCGATAGGTCTGGTCGGCGCTGCGCAGCTGGATTTGGGCATAGCTTTGGATCAGCGCGAAGAAACTGGCCTCAAAGGTCGTCGTGACGTCAATCTCGATCGGCTCCGGATCGCCTCGCGCGGCGACATTGACGCCAAGCTGCGGGCGGTCGAACAGGCGCTGTGCAACACCGCGATAACCTTCCAGCCGGCGCAGTTGAAAGGCCAGCGCCTCGGCCAGCACCTCGCCGCTCGGTTCTTCCGTATCGGGCTCGGGCGGCAGCAGCAGTCGAGATTTGAGGTAGGCGAGCCACGCCGCCATGACCAGGTAATCGGCCGCGAGTTCAAGGCGAATACGCCGGATTTGCTCGACATAAGCGAGATATTGATCGGCCAGTTGCAGGATCGAAATGCGGGTCAGATCGACCTTCTGATCACGCGCCAATTGCAGCAGCAGATCAATCGGCCCGTCAAAGCCGTCAAGATCGAGGACAAGCTGTCCGCTCGGCTCCTGCAGGGGCTGCCGAAATTCGGCGTCTTCACCCTGCGGCCAGATCATGAGGCAGCCCTTGCGGCACGGAGAAAACGCGCCACGCCTTGCCATTCAGCGATCAGGCTTTCCGGCAGCACGCGGCCCTTCAAGGAGGCGAAAACCGCCTGCAATTCGGCAAAATCGCCGCTGCAATGCAAGGCAAGATCATTGCCCGCATTCAGCGCCGCCACGGCGCGCGCACCGATATCGCCGCTGAGCGCACCCATGCCGATATCATCGACGATCAGCGGCCCGCGAAAACCGATATCGCCGCGAATGACCCGATCAATCACCTTTGCCGACAGCGAGGCCGGCAGCTCGGGATCGATCGCGCTGTAAGCCACATGCGCGCTCATTGCCCAAAGCTGCGTGCCGAAGGCCTGGCCCGCGAGATGCCGAAAGGGCACGAAATCATGGGCCTGCAGATCCTCGAGCGCTGCATCGACGCGGGGCAATGCCACATGGCTGTCCACCTGCGCGCGACCATGGCCGGGAATATGCTTGAGAATCGGGAGCACGCCGCCGTCGAGCAGACCCAGGCACAGTTTGACGCCCAGCTTGCCGACAATTTCGGGGTCGGTCGCGAAGGCACGGTCGCCGATGACCGGATCGGAATCGGCGCCGGGCAAATCGAGCACCGGCGCGCAATCGACGTTGATGCCGAGCGGCGCCAGCATATCGCTAAGGGATCGCCCGTGATCATAGGCTGCGTCGAGCGCCGCATCGGGATCGCGCAGATACAGCTTTCCGAGCTCCGCGGCGGGCGGCAATTGCGGCCAATATGGCGGCTGGAGCCGCGCCACGCGGCCGCCTTCCTGATCGATCAGGACCGGTGCATCCGGGTTGGCGATGATATCGCGCAATTCGGCGCACAGGCTGCTCACCTGCTCGGGTGTCGCGATATTGCGGGCGAAGAGGATGAAGCCGAACGGCCGCATTTCAGCGAATAATGCGCGTTCTTCCGCCGAGGGGGTGAGGCCATCCATACCGACGACCACCGGGCTATAGGCATGGTCAGGGCTCGACAATCAGACACCCTCCCGGGTTGGTCGACCGCACCACATCGCAGACTTCGCGCGCGCCCTCCTCATCGAGCGGGCCCGCCTGGATCCGGAAGAAGACGCCGCGATCGCCGAGATCGGCCTGCTGCACGTCAAGTATCAAGTCTCCGAGCTCGGATCTGTAACGATCCTGCAGGCGCTCCCACTCCTGCTCTGCGGCTTCTCTTGTTCCAAGCGAGCCCAGCTGCACGCGATAGGAGACCGGCTCGGGGATCACGCTTTCCGCCGCGTCGAGGTCGGGCGGCGGCGTCGCTGCGGGAGCCGGCTCTCCCGGCGGTTGGTCATCGCGGGTTTCGTTTTCGGTCGCCTCGCCGGGATCAGCGGATTGATCGCGATCCGGCCGCGCATCCTCACTGATTGGGATTTCCGGATTCTGCACCCTGACCTGGGGCAGCAACTGCTCGACGGTTCCGTCGGCAGGCGCCGGCGCATCCGGCTCGGCGAGTGGTTTATCGAGCGGCATTTCCGCCACCGGCTGATCACCTGTTTCCCGATCCGAAATCGGTACTTCGGGTTCCGGAGGTACAGCGCCGTCTTCCTCCGGCGGCTCGATCAGCGAAAAGACGGTGCTGTCCTCATTCGGAATCTCCCGGCCGCCGGGATCGTCCGGGCGTTCACGCACCGGCCCTTCGGCAGCGGCAATCAGCGGCACCTCCCCATCGGCGCCGGGCGACGGGCCGCGGCCCAAAAGATACCATGCGCCGGCAGCGAGCGCAGCAATCAGCGCTATCGCCAGAACAATGGTGCCGGTCGACAGAGACCCCGAGTCAGTATCGCTCATCCGCCGATCATCCTACATTTCCTGCACCGGCGTCACGCCGAGCAGCCTCAGCCCGCCGGCAATCGTCACCCGGACGCCCTGAATCAGAGCCAGCCGCGCCCGCGTCAACTCCGGGTCGTCGCTGAGCAGCACGCGCAGAGCGGCATCATCCCTGCCCTTGGTCCAGAAACCGTGAAAGGCAGCGGCTAAATCATTGAGATAGAATGCTATTCGGTGCGGCTCATAGGCCAGCGCCGCCGCTTCGACCAGCCGCGGCCAACCGGCAATCGCGGCGATAAGTTCCAAATCTTCGGCCGCCGTCAGCCGTTCCAGCGGTCCTGCGGCGAGCATCTCCGGCGATAGCGCGATGTCCGGGAATTCCTCCGCCGCATGGCGCAACACCGAGCAGCACCGGGCATGCGCATATTGCACATAGAAAACCGGGTTGTCCCTGGATTGCTCCTTGACCTTGGCGAAATCGAAATCGAGTGTCTGGTCGTGCCGCCTGGTCAGCATGATGAAGCGCAAAACGTCCTTGCCGACGGCGTCGATAACATCGCGCGCCGTGACGATGTTGCCGGCCCGTTTGGACAGCTTCACCGGCTTGCCCTGGTCCATCAGATGGACCAGCTGGCAAATCAGGATATGCAGCCTGGCCCGGTCTTCAGTAATTGCTTTAACAGCCGCCTGCATCCGTTTGATATAGCCGCCATGATCAGCGCCCATGACATCAATGAGGACATCCGCCGGTCGGCCGTCAGGCCCCGCCGCCTTGGCCTGATGATAGGCAATATCCGAGGCGAAATAGGTCCATGATCCGTCCGATTTCTGCAACGGCCTATCGACATCGTCACCGAATTCGCTCGCTTTGAACAGCGTCTGCTCGCGCGGCTCCCAATC
>CAZRBL010000003.1:0-46724 GCA_964598335.1 uncultured Rhodospirillales bacterium | reverse complement strand
GAGGTCGGTCCGAATTTCATCCATCATCGCGCGGATCGCGAAGCTTCGCACAAGCGGCAGTCGCCGCTCTTCAGCCATGTCGATGAGCGCCGCGCCGTGTTCCGCCGCCAATGCGGCGCCGACCGGTTTCAGATAATCGCCCGGATAATAACCCTCGGGTATGTCGCCGATGTCCTCGCCCAGCGCCTCTCGATAGCGGAGAAAGGCGGATTTCGCGAGGATATCGACCTGGCCGCCGGCGTCGTTGATGTAATACTCGCGCACCACCTCATGGCCGGTCTTTTCCAGCAATCCCGCCAGCGCGTCGCCGACCACGGCACCGCGGACATGGCCGGCATGAAGCGGCCCGGTCGGGTTTGCCGACACATATTCGATATTAATCCGTTTGCCCTCGCCTACCCGGCTTGCACCATAATCATCCCCCAATTCGAGCACGGCCGCGAGCAAGCTGCGCCAGCAATCGATTTTCAAGCGCAAATTGATAAATCCGGGCCCGGCGACCTCGGCACTTTCAAGCGATGGCGCGGCGGACAGCGCCTCGACAATTTTCTCGCCAAGCTCGCGCGGCTTCATTCCGGCCGGTTTGGCCAGCAGCATGGCGGCATTGGTGGCCATATCGCCATGGCTCGGATCGCGCGGCGTTTCGACGGTCACGCGAGCGGTATCTACCCCGCCGGGCAACACGCGCCGCGCAGTCAGGGAATCCAGCGCCGCCAGCACGTCGCCGCGCACAGTATCGAACAAATTCATAAGCTTAGGGGGTGCCCCAGGTCCGGGAGGTAAGATCGAAAAGCTGCCGGTATTCATCCATCGCCGCCGCATCGGTCAAGCCGGCAATGAAATCAGTGATCGTCCGCGCCTTGCCGCTCTCGCCGTCGAGCGCGGCCGCTGCGGTCAGCTGCGCCTGCCATTCGGGCGACAGGCATTCGGGCTCGGCCATCAGCAGCTCGAACAGCTCCGTCACGATACGCCGCGCTTTACTGGTCATCCGGTTCACCGTGTAGTGACGATAGACACGGTCCCACAGAAAGCGCCGCAGCGCCTTGTCCGCCTGTTGCATCTCGTCGGAAAACCCGATCAGCGGCCTGCCCGCCGCGCGCACCTCATCGGCGCTTTGCGGCGCCGCCTCGCTCAGGCGACGGCGACTCTCCTCGATCAGATCCGTGACCATGGCGTTGATCAGCCGCCTTATCGTCTCATGAACCAGACGCGGCCTTTCCAGTCCGGGGTGACGTTTTTCGACTTCCGCCAGAATCGGCCCGATCAGCGGCAATTCGCGCAACTCGTCGAGCCCGAAGAGCCGGGCGCCGAGGCCGTCATCAAGATCGTGATTGTTATAGGCGATATCGTCGGCAAGCGCAGCCACCTGTGCCTCGGCCGACGGCCAGCTGTCGAGCTCGAGGTCCCATTCGCTGCGAAAGGCGGCGATGGTGTGATCGAGCTTTCCGCCCGGCTTCAGCGGCAGCAGCGGACCGTTATGCTTGGCGACGCCTTCCAGCGCTTCCCAGCTCAGATTGAGCCCATCGAAATCGGCATATTTACGCTCGAGCCGCGTGAGAATACGGACTGTTTGATCATTGTGGCTGAAACCGCCATGCGGCGCCATCAGGGGGATCAGGGCATCCTCCCCGGCATGGCCGAAGGGCGTGTGTCCGAGATCATGCGCCAGCGCGACAGCCTCGGCGAGGTCTTCATCAAGCCCGAGCTGACGGCAGATCGATTCGGTGATCTGCGCCACTTCAAGCGTGTGGCTCAGCCGAGTGCGAAAGAAATCGCCCTCATGATGCACAAACACCTGGGTCTTGTGTTTCAACCGACGGAAGGCGGCGCTGTGGATGATCCGGTCCCGGTCGCGCTGAAAGGGCGAGCGCGTGCCGCTTTCGGGCTCCGGAAAAAGGCGCCCCCGCGATGCGGAGGCATCACAGGCAAAGGGCGCTCGACGGTTGATCCACGGCCACGCGCCGGACCGCTCGGCGCCGGTTTCCCGGGTGGTCCCGGAGCTGTTCAGGGCAAGGGATGACATGTCAGAACCATACCGCCCGCGCCGAGTCCGGTGCAATCACTTGGATTAGCGGCTGCAGCAATTGACGAAACAGGCTTTCCGGTACCATATTCACCTTATGACGACACAGCTTCAAACAGGTTCTTCGGAGACGCCACCCACCGGCGATGTAAGGCAGGTCTTCCTGTCCGAAAGTGCTGCGGCGCGGGTAAAGGTGCTGCGTGAGAAGGAAGGCAACAGCGATCTGATGCTGCGCCTGACGGTCTCAGGCGGCGGCTGTTCGGGTTTTCAATACGGTTTTGATTTCGACACCGAGATTCGCGAAGACGATCACGTCTTTGAAACCGACGGTGTGAAATTGCTGATCGACGATGTCTCGCTGGATTTGGTCACCGGCTCGACGGTGACGTTCAAGACCGAGCTGATGGGTGCCTATTTTGAGGTCGAAAACCCGCTCGCCAGCTCTTCCTGCGGCTGCGGTACGTCATTTTCGATCTGAATGGCGATCACCCTCGCCAGTTGGAACGTCAACTCGATCAAGGCGCGCTTGCCGATCGTTCAGGATTGGGTGGCTGAAAACCAGCCGGATATTGTCGGCTTTCAGGAAATCAAATGCGTTGAGGAGAATTTCCCGGCGCTCGAATTCCAATCGCTTGATTACCGGGTCGAGGCGGTCGGTCAGAAATCCTATAACGGCGTTGCGATCCTTTCCAGGCGGCCCTTCGAGGTCACCGCTCGTGCCCTGCCCGGCGATCCGGATGATGCAGAGGCGCGCTATATCGAGATTGAAATAGAAGGGTCGGACCGACCGTTCCGGGTCGGCAATCTCTATCTGCCGAACGGCAATGGCGGCACCGAGAAATACACCAAGAAGATCACCTGGATGAAGCGGTTGCGTGATCACGCGGCCGAGCTGTCGGAAGCCGATATCGATTTTGCCCTGATCGGCGATTACAACGTCATTCCGGAACCCGAGGACTGCTATGATCCCGCCGACTGGCAGGATGATGCGTTATTCCGCCTCGATACGCGGCTTGAGTTTCAGGGCCTCGTCAATCTTGGCCTGACCGACGCTTTTCGCGCCCTGCAGCCGACCGAGGAAGGCGCGTTCACCTTTTGGGATTACCAGGCCGGACGCTGGCAACGCGATGAGGGCATCCGGATCGACCACATTCTGCTTTCGCCGACGCTCGCCGACCGGCTGGACCGCTGCTGGATCGACCGTCAGCCGCGGGGCCGGGAAAAGGCGTCCGATCATACCCCGATCCTGTGTCGGCTCAGCTAGAAAACCCGCTGGATCTTACTTTCTCCGACCGGCTCAAGCTGCTGCTGCCGGGCGGCCTGCATCTGGCCAATGTCGCGCGCCGGGAAAGGCGCAAGGGCGAAGCCGAACTGCACATCCTGCCCGATCTTGTCGACAAGGCACGGCTGGCCCTCGATATCGGCGCCAATAAGGGCGTTTACAGCTATCTCATGCGCGGCCTTTCGGCCGGCGTCCATGCCTTTGAACCGCATCCAAAAATGCTGCGATTTCTGCGCCGCAATATCGGTGACTGGGCGAGCGTACATGGCTTCGCCCTTTCTGACCGCAACGGCAGGGCGGAATTGCGGATACCGCGCTGGAAGAACGGCTACTCCAATCAGGGCGCCTCGCTCAGCACCGTGAAAGTCGAGGCGGAGTATTTCGCCGTCACGGTTGAAACCATGCGCCTCGACGATCTGGGTCTCGGCCCGGTCGGGTTCATGAAGATCGACGTCGAGGGCTTCGAGCTGGCGGTGCTGACGGGTGCCGCCGACACCATTGCCCGCGACCGCCCGGTGATGCTCATCGAAATCGAGGAAAAGCACAGCAAAAGGCCGATTGCCGAGAGCGTTGCCGCCGTCTGCGGTTACGGCTATCGCTGCCGGGCCCTGCTCGACGGTGTGCTGACGGAGCTGCCGGACGCTGCCGCGCAAGAACGGGCAGCACGCGCCGGCATCTTCAATTTTGTGTTTTTGCCAATTCAGTCGGATCGCAGCGCTTGAGCGGCCCGAAAGCGCCCATCTCGATTTCCTGGATCGGCGACAGACGATAGGCGCGGCGCGTAATGTCGATGGTATCGACAGCCGGCATCGAAACCTCGACCGTACCGGAGGCGCCTCGCCCACCGCGACCCAGCCAGCGACCGTCAATCCGCAGACCGCCATCCTCCAGCGCGGTAATCTCCCCGGCGCTCCCCTGCCCGACACCTTGATAGACAACCCGGTCGTCATCGACATGGATAAAGCGCGGCGAACAATCCTCGCCGTCGAAATCCCAGAACCCCTGATAGGGCGCGAGTGGGTCGTTAGACTGACCGCAGGCGGTTAGCAGCAAAGCTATCGCAACACAGCTAAATATCCGCGTAAACATGCGTCTCGGCGTTGGCGCCCGGATGGGTGACGGCACCTTTGACAGCCGGGCCGACCAGTTGCGCGAATTTCCATAGCGCACCGGACTGGTAGTTATGAGCCTTCGGCTGCCAGCTCTTGCGCCGCTCGGCCAGTTCCGCATCGGACAGATCGACATCGAGGGTACCGGCTTCGGCGTCTATGGTGATGATATCGCCGTCCCTGAGCAGCCCTATCGGACCGCCGACTGCCGCCTCGGGACCGACATGGCCGATGCAGAAGCCTCGCGTGGCGCCCGAAAAGCGGCCATCGGTGATCAACGCTACCTTGTCGCCCATACCCTGCCCATACAGGGCAGCGGTGGTCGCCAGCATCTCGCGCATGCCGGGACCGCCCTTGGGGCCCTCATTGCGGATGACGATGACTTCACCTTCCTTGAATGCGCCCTTTTCAACCGCCGCGAAGGCATCCTCTTCACACTCAAAGACCCTCGCCGGTCCCTTGAACAGAAGGTTCTTCATGCCGGCCACCTTCACGATCGCGCCGTCAGGGGCAAGGTTCCCTTTAAGGCCGACAACGCCGCCGGTCTGTGTGATCGGCTTGTCGATCGGGCGGACGACGTCCTGATCCGGCTTGGCGCGATAATCGCCGAAATTTTCGGCGAGGGTCTTGCCGGTCACGGTGATGCAGTCACCATGCAGATAGCCGCCCGCAAGCAATTCGCCGATGACGATGCCGACGCCGCCGATCTCATACATGTCCTTGGCGACGTAACGCCCGCCGGGTTTGAGATCGGCGATATAGGGTGTCTTCTTGAAAATCTCGGCGACGTCGAAGAGGTCGAAATCAATGCCCGCCTCATGCGCGATCGCCGGCAGGTGCAGCGCGGCATTGGTGGATCCGCCGGTCGCAGCGACGACCGCCGCCGCATTCTCCAGCGATTTACGGGTGACGATGTCGCGCGGGCGCAGGCCGCTCTTGATCAGTCTCATCACCGCCTCGCCCGAGGCATAGGCATACTCGTCGCGGTTCTCATAGGGGGCCGGCGCCCCGGCCGAGCCGGGCAAGGCCAGGCCCATCGCCTCGGAGACGCAGGCCATGGTGTTGGCCGTGAACTGGCCGCCGCAGGAACCGGCGCTGGGACAGGCGACGCATTCGAGCTCGAACAGCTCCTCATCATCCATACCGCCGGCTGCGTGCTTACCGACCGCCTCGAAGACATCGGCGACGGTAACATCCTGACCCTTGAACTGGCCCGGCAATATCGATCCGCCATACATGAAGACGCTGGGCACGTTCAGCCTGACCATCGCCATCATCATACCGGGCAGGGATTTGTCGCAGCCGGCGAGCCCGACCAGCGCGTCATAGCAGTGACCGCGCATGGTCAGCTCCACCGTGTCGGCAATCGCATCGCGCGAGGGCAGCGATGAAAACATGCCGGCATGCCCCATGGCGATGCCGTCGGTGACGGTAATCGTGGTGAATTCGCGCGGGCTGCCATGTGCCGCGGCGACGCCTTTCTTGACCGATTTGGCTTGCCGGGCCAGCGAGATATTGCACGGCGCCGCTTCATTCCAGCAGGTCGCGACCCCGACCAGAGGCTGATGGATTTCCTCCTCCGTCATGCCCATGGCGTAATAATAGGAGCGGTGCGGCGCGCGCTCCGGCCCTTCAGTGACGTGGCGGCTGGGCAGTTTCGACTTGTCCCACTTCTTGCCGCCTGTGGCTTCATCCAATGGCATGGCAGATGTCCTTATCGTCTCTCAGTTTCCCTGATACGGCCTTTGCGGCCGCGCAACTTCCAGTACAGCTTTGCGGAATGCAAGCGGATCGTCGATCGGCGGCAGCATGATATCTCCCATGCCCGTACCGCGGACCGCGATCCGGCCATAACCGAGAATCCGGCCGATAACACCCTGATAGATATCAGCGCCCTCAATCCGGTCGACATTGACGCTATTCACCGTCCGCGAGATCAGCCCGCGCTTGAATACCAGACGCAGATCGGTGATGACGATTTCGGTCGAAATCTTGAAAATCATCATTGCGGCATAACGATACAGCCCGATGAGGAAGACACCGATCGATAAAATCCGGTCAAGCCTCAGCAGATCGCCTGCGCTCGGCACCAGCTGCATCGACAGAACGGTCGCCAGCGCTGACGGCGGAAAATAGAATATCCAGATGCTGAAAGCCGCCGACATCACCAGCCAGGCAACCGCCGACACGGTATAAAGCCAGTGGAATCGCGCGACCCGAACGATCCGTTCGCCGTCGAGCAGATTGCGGGCGAGATAGCCGGAAGCGGTGAGTTGGGCCTCAGTCATCAGGACGCCGCCAAGGCGCTCAGGGCCGCCTGCAGCTTGTCTTTGGCGGCGACCGCATCGGCTCGGCGGGTACGCTGCTCCGAAACCACCTCGACCGGCGCCTTGGCGATGAAATTCTCATTGGCGAGTTTGCGGTCGATCTGGCCGATATCCTTGTCGAGCTTGTCGATTTCCTTGCGCAGCCGGGCGCGTTCCTGATCCAGATCGATCACCCCGGCGAGCGGTAGCGCTATGCGCGCTTCATCAAGCACCGCCTGAATGCTGCCCTGCGGCGGTTCGCCGGCGATCGGGGCGATATCCTCGACCCGCGCCAGACGCCCGATCAGCTCGGCATAGCGCTCAGCGCGCTGCATGGTCTCCGCCTTCGCATCGAGCAAACGGAGCGGCACTCGCGCGCCGGCGGGGACGTTCATATCGGCACGCAGTCGACGAATTTCGGAGATCAGCCGGATCAGCCAGTCGATCTCTTCAACGGCCTCAGGGTCGCTCACCGCATCATCGAAACGCGGCCAATCGGAGGTGATCAGATCCTTGCCGGGGGCGAGAGCGAGCTGTTCATAGAGTTCTTCGGTGAGGAATGGAATGACCGGGTTCAGCAAATGCAACAGCCGGTCGAGCACATAGGCCGTGGTCGCCCGCACCTCCGCCTTTGCCGCCTCATCCTCGCCGGTCAGAATCGGTTTGGTGAATTCGAGATACCAGTCGCAAAAGCTGTGCCAGGTAAACTGGTACAGTGCGCTGACCGCGTCGTTGAAACGATAGGCCTCCAGCGCTGCGGTACAGGCACCCCCTGCCTCCGCCAGCGCCCCGATGATCCAGCGATTGAGGACATTTTCGACCGTCGCCGGATCGAAATCCGGATCGGGTCGGCAGTCATTGAGCTGCGTATAACGCGCCGCGTTCCACAGCTTGGTACCGAAATTGCGATAGCCGCCGATACGGTCCTCGGACAGCTTGATATCCCGTCCCTGCGCCGCCATGGCGGCCAAGGTCAGGCGCAGCGCATCAGCGCCGTAGCGTTCCACCATATCGAGCGGATCGATCACATTGCCGAGCGATTTCGACATCTTCTTGCCGTGCTCGTCACGGACCAGCGCGTGGATATATACCGTCCGAAACGGCACATCGTCCATGATGTGAAGCCCCATCATCATCATTCGGGCGACCCAGAAAAAGATGATGTCGAAACCGGTTACCAGCGTCGAGGTCGGATAATAGCGCTCCAGCTCCGGCGTCTGATCCGGCCAGCCGAGCGTCGAAAAAGGCCAGAGCGCGGAGGAGAACCAGGTATCGAGCACATCCTCATCACGGCGCAACGCAACGGCTTTGCCGTAATGTGCCTCCGACTGGGCAAGCGCTTCCTCCTCGGTCTCGGCAACGAACACGGTCTCATCGGGACCGAACCAGGCAGGAATACGATGCCCCCACCAAAGCTGACGGCTGATGCACCAGGGCTGAATATTGTTGAGCCACTCGAAATAGGTGTTCTGCCAGCTTTCGGGGACGAATTTCGTCCGTCCGTCCTTCACGGCCGCAAGCGCGGGACCGGCGAGCCTCGCCGCGTCGACATACCATTGCTCGGTCAGCCAAGGTTCGACGACAACGCCGGACCGGTCACCGTAAGGCATTGAATTGACCCGATCTTCGATCCGGTCGAGCAAACCCAGCGTGTCGAGATCGGCGACAATCTTCTTGCGCGCCTCATAGCGGTCCAGGCCGCGATAGGGCTCGGGCGCATTCTCGTTAATGCGTGCCTCGGCATCGAAGATGTTGATCATCTCCAGATCGTGACGCTTGCCGACCTCGAAATCGTTGAAATCATGGGCGGGCGTAATTTTCACCGCACCGCTTCCGGTTTCAGGATCGGCATAATCGTCGCCGACAATGATCAGACGGCGCCCGACCAGCGGCAGGACCGCATGTTTGCCGATCAGGTCCTGATAGCGCTCATCTTCCGGATGCACGGCAACCGCCACATCGCCCAGCATCGTTTCCGGACGAGTCGTGGCCACGACGATATGACGGTCGGGATCGTCTTCCAGCGGATAACGGAAATGCCAAAGATGGCTGTTCGTCTCGCGCTGCTCGACCTCGATATCGGAAATCGCGGTACCCAGCTTGGGATCCCAATTGACCAGACGTTTATCGCGATAGATCAGCCCGTCACGATAGAGCCGGACAAAGGTTTTCCGCACCGCAGCCGACAGCCCGTCATCGAGGGTAAAGCGTTCGCGCGACCAATCCGGGGTCGTGCCCAGACGGCGAAGCTGGGTGGTGATCCGGTCGCCGGAAACGGCCTTCCAGTCCCACACCCGCTCGATGAATTTCTCTCGACCGAGATCGTGGCGGCTTTTGCCCTCCTCCGCCAATTGGCGCTCGACCACCATCTGGGTCGCGATACCGGCATGATCCGTACCAGGCTGCCACAGGCTGTCATATCCGCGCATGCGGCGGAAACGGGTCAGGATGTCCTGCAGTGTATGATTGAGCGCATGACCCATATGCAGGCTGCCTGTGACATTGGGCGGCGGCATCATCACGCAAAAGGGCTGCGCATTGTCAGAGCCCGGACGGAAAGCACCGGACGCTTCCCATTGCTCATAACGCCGCGCCTCAACGGCGGCGGGATCAAAAGTCTTCGCAAGCATCAGGCTGATATAGCGACGGGCTCACCGCGGTGGAACAGCAGCCCGGCTTAATCTCAGTAACGCTCAGCGTCGCGCCCAAGCTTTTCCAATTCGCGTTCGACCAGCCGCTCGACAAGCGGCGGCAGATGGGTATCAAGCCACTCTTTCAGCATCGGCCGCAGCATCTCGCGAACCAGTCCTTCAAGCGTCTGATTACCAACCGGCATCGAGCCGAGATCGTCGCTGCGGCCCCGGCCGGACATCGCCAGCCTTGCCATTGCACTCGACGCCGCAGCGGCCGTCGCGCCCGCGACGAGATCCTCGGTGTCTCGTTCCGGCGCCTCGGCTCCGGTTTCGTCGCCGGCCAGGATCACCTCATCGGCTTGGTCGGATTCTTCGTCTTTTTCGTCATTATCGGGCAATGGATCCTCTTCAACTTGAGGGTTACTCTCGGCCGCTTCATCGGCGGCAGCTTCGTCGTCGTCCCCCTCTCCGTCATCGATTTCCGCATCCGGCGCCTCTTCGGCTTCCGCATCGGCCGTATCGTCGACCACTTCGGTCAATTCGAGAATGTCATCATCGTTATCGTTATCGTTATCGTTATCGCTGTCACCGTCATCGGCAGCGATGTCGCCGCCATCCCCGCCGTCGCCGTCATCAGGCTCGATAGCAGCAACCGTTTCATCGCCGGTTTCCGGCTCGGCGGTGACCTGCTCGGGCCTGCCTTCCTCAACCTTCACGCCTTTGCCGTCTCCGCCTTCGTCATCTTCGTTGATGATTTTCCGGATCGAGGCCAGAATTTCCTCAATGGACGGTTCATCCTGATTGGACGTGTCGCTCATGCCCGCGCATTCCTTAGGGACTCAAACGCGCACACCTTAGGCAGGCAGCGGCCGCGGCGCAATCCGCGCTTGGCGGACAGAACGCCGGCACGCCGATTACTCGATATTCAGTCGATCGATGTGCCGAAGAAGCGGTTATCGATCCGTTCCTGATAGGCGGTGGGATCGTAAACCCTGACATCGAGATTCAGCGTCTGCGGCGAGAGCTGGCCGGTCGCTGCCAGCAGGCTGAACACGGCGATGACCTCATTACGCTGTGCGGTCACGAGATCGACCTGCGCATTGAGGAATTCCTGTTCGGCGTCAAGGATATCGAGCGTTGTCCGCGAACCCACCTGCGCCTCCTGCCGGACACCTTCCAGCGCGATTTCCGAGGCCAGAACCTGTGCCTCGAACGCTTCAATGGAGGCGCGCGACGCAATCAGATCCTCCCAGGCGGCGATCACGGTTTCTTCGACCGCCCGCTGTGTGCTCTCAACATCGGCAAGCGCCTGGCTCGCGGACTGCTTGGCCGAGCGCACCCGCGCCGAAACGCCGCCCGACTGATACAGGGGTACGGTCAATTGCGCCACGACCTGATCCGTGCGCTGCCGATTGAAAAAGGTTGAACCGTCAAAGCTGCGCGAGATGGTGCCGACGAGATTGACGGTCGGCAAAAACTCGCCGAAGACAAGGTCGATGCCCTCGCGCGCCGCATCTTCCTGCGCCCGAGCTGCCATCAGGTCGGGATTGAGATCGCGCGCAATTTCAATCGCCTGCTCGCGGCTCGCCGGCAGCGCAACCGCCAATTCGGGTTGGCTCAGCTCGGCCGGTGCGACACCCATTACCGCCTGAAACGTCGCAATACTGGCCTGAAGGTCGCCGGCGGCCTGCACCCGCCCCGCGAGCGCACCGGCGCGGCGCGATTCCGCCTGGCTCACATCGGTCCGGGTAACCTCGCCGACGCGGAACCGGTCCTGCGCCGCCTCGAGCTGGCGCTCCAAAACGCTCTCATTGTTGATATTGAGCGCGAGGATGGCCTGATCCCGAACCACGTCGACATAGGCCGTCGTTGCCTGCAGCAGCAGGCTTTGTTCCGCAGACCGCAACAAAGCCCGCTGGGCATCGACCTGCGCCCTTGCCTGGCGCATGGCAGCCAGCGTGCGGCCGCCGCGGTACAGCGGCTGGGTGATCGAAACGCTGAGATTCTTGCCGTTGCGTTGTTCGGCCACGCCGGGATTGGTCGAACTCCAGGTCTGATCGACAGACGCGTTCGCACTGACATTCGGCAGAAAGCCGGATTTGGCCAGCGGCACCTGCTCATCCACTGCGCGCAGCTGCGCCTGTGCCGATGCCAGCTGCGGATTGGTGCTGTAGGCGAGTGCCAAAGCTTCCAACAAATCCTGTGCCTTTGTTGACGCCGACACCGCAACCAGACCGGCAGCGAGAAAAATTGAAGTGAAGAGGCGCATGGATCGGTAACCGGATCAGAAGGAAAAGGCAGTTTTTCGGTCGAACCCGGGAAGCACCGGGCAGTTAGCGTCGAACAGGATACGTGAAGAGAGGCTGTGACCAAACTTTTTCATCAATATGGCACGGCCCACACCTTCGTCGTCGCGCCGCACAGTGACCAACCGACCGCCCTCGGCCAATTGTCCAGTGATCACAGCTGGTATGTCGAAAACCGAGCCGTGGATCAGGATCACGTCATATGGTGCCTGTTCCGCTCGGCCGAGCTGGTGTTCTCCGGTGAAGCAAATGCCGTTGTCTATATCGAGCTCCAAAAGGTTGCGCTTGGCCTGTTCGACGAATTCCGGATTCGCGTCGACGCCGACCACCGTTGCCGCAATCGACCCGCATACGGCGATCGCGTAACCGGTCGCGCAGCCGATGCACAACACCGTTTCGTCGCCGGTGATCTCCGCCGCCTGCAGCAGGCGCGCAAGCACGATCGGTTCTTCGAGATAGCGCCCCTCACCAAGCGGCAGATCCTCATCGATATACGCGTAGCTTTGCGCGCTCTTGGGCACAAAACGCTCCCGCGGAACGCTCGCGAAAGCATGCAGAACCGCCGGATCGGCGACCCTGTTCGGCCGGAGTTGACCGTCGACCATATTACGGCGCGCGATGGTGAATTTGGACATGGCAAGACTTCCCTGCGCCGCTGATAGGCCGCGTCCGGGCGACGGTCAATGCATGGTTGCCGCATGCTCAAGCGCCGATCAGAACAACGACGATCCCTGCAATGGTGAAAATCATGCCGATGACCTCGATGCGGGTGACTTTTTCTCGGAAAACCAGCACCGCGGTGAGCAGCGAAAACAGCACCTCGATCTGCCCGACCGCCCGCACATAGGCCGCATTGGCCATGGCGACCGCCGTGAACCATCCCCAAGAGCCGATGATCGCCGTCACGCCGATCATCAGAGAAGGCCGCCAGTGGCTGAGCACAAGGCTGTAGCGCCCCGGATGCCGCGCCAGGACATATCCCGCGATCAGCAAAGCCTGTCCGGTATAGGTGATCGCCAGCACCATGCCGGCGCGCATGAAAACGTCATGAGAAGGATCAAGCGCCTGAGCCGCGCCCCGGAAACAGATGCTTGAGACTCCGAATAGCGCGCCCGCGCCGACAGCATAGCCCGCAGCGCGTTGCCGCCAGGCGGTGGTCAGGGCCTGACGCAACCTCGCCCCATCCTGATTTGAGAGCGTGACAACGCCGATAAAGCTGATCAGGATGCCGACTGCGGCAACGGGGCTGACCAATTCGCCCAGGACAATGGCGGACCCGACCGCCGTAAAGATGACTTCGGTCTTGGAGTAGGTCGTCGCAGCGGCGAAATTGCGCAGCGAAAAGCTGGCGACCAGCAGCACTGTGGCAATAATCTGAGCGACCCCGCCGATCAGACAATTGATCAAAAAAACCGCATTGAGCGCCGGAAACTCCCAGCCGAGCAGGC
Organism: uncultured Rhodospirillales bacterium; assembly: GCA_964598335.1. Taxonomy (GTDB): domain Bacteria; phylum Pseudomonadota; class Alphaproteobacteria; order CAZRBL01; family CAZRBL01; genus CAZRBL01. The sequence continues at coordinate 33,617 of CAZRBL010000003.1, read as the reverse complement.
GGTTCAGCAGCAGCACATAGGCGATGGCAAAGGGGAAACCGAACAGATAGCGCGCCAAGGTGGCGCCGCTCGCATCCACCGACGCCGCCAATTGGCGCTGCATCGCCGTGCGCAGATTTTGCATGAACGCCGCACACAGGGTGATCGGCACCCACAGGCTGATCATTCAGGGAAGAACTCGTCGCCGAACAGATCCCCGTCGCCGCCGGGCATCAGGTCGTCGTCATTCCCGAACAGCGCATCATCAAGAGAGGCCGGCGGAAGGTCGCCCGGCTCGGCGATTTCGGGCCCGAAAACCTGTTCCGGCAGCCAGGTCGCGAGGCCCGGAAAAGCCCACAACCCGGCAATCATCAGCAATTGCAGCCCGACGAAAGGGATCGCGCCGCGATAAATCTGCATGGTGCTGATCAGCTTGGCGCCGACGCCGCGCAGATAGAACAGTGCAAAGCCGAATGGCGGTGTCAGAAAACTGGTCTGCAGATTGACCCCGATGATGACCCCAAGCCACACCGGATCCACCCCCAGCATCAGCAGGGCCGGTGCGGTGATCGGGATCACAATGAAAATGATTTCAAAGGTATCGAGGAAAAAGCCGAGAAAGAACATCAACGCCATGACGGCCAGCACCGCGCCGACCTGACCGCCCGGCAATGCGGCCAGCACCTCATGAACCAGCTGTTCTCCGCCCAGCCCCCGGAACACCAGCGCGAAGGCCGAGGCCCCGAGCAGGATGACAAATACCATGCTGCTGATGCGGACCGTATTCTCCAGAACGTCGCGCAGGATTGCAAAATTCAGCCGCCTATTCGCTGCCGCCAGAAGCATCGCCCCGACCGCCCCGACGGATGCGGCCTCGGTCGGTGTTGCCAGGCCCAGAAGGATCGAACCGAGCACCGCCATGATCAGCAGCAGCGGCGGCACCAGCACCTTCAGGACCTTGGCCCATAGCGTCGCGCGCACTTCCGGCGGTATCGGGATTGCAGGCGCCTTCTCCGGGTTCAGGATCGCTTGCAGCACAATCCAGCCGACATAAAGCAGCACCAGGATAAGCCCCGGGATCAACGCACCGAGAAACAGATCCCCGACCGATACCGTCTGCATCGCCAGTTCATCGACGCGCGCCTGCAGGCTGAAATCCCCCTGCGCCATGGCCTCGGCCGCCTCGCGCCGCGCACCGTCCTGCGCCACCAGCAGCGCATTGCTGAGCGAATCCGCAACGAATACGAGGACGATCGAGGGCGGGATGATCTGGCCAAGGGTTCCCGAGGCACAGATTGCGCCGCCCGCCAGCTTGGGGTCGTAACCGGCGCGGATCATCGCGGGGAGACTGAGCAATCCCATCGTCACGACGGTCGCCCCGACAATACCGGTCGACGCGGCGAGCAGCGCGCCGACAAGGATCACCGAGATCCCCAAACCGCCGCGCAGAGGGCCGAAAAGCTGGCCCATGGTCTCCAGCAGCGCCTCGGCAATGCGGGAACGTTCCAGCATCACCCCCATGAAGACGAAGAGCGGCACCGCGACCAGCACCTCATTGGTCATGATGCCGAAGACGCGCTGCGGCAGGCTGACCAGCAGCACCGGATCGAAAATCGTCAACCCGATGCCGAGCCCGGCGAAACCCAGCGCGATGCCGGCAAGCGTGAAGGCCACGGGATAGCCAAGCAGTACCGCGCCGATGGTCAAGGCGAACATCAGTAGAGCCAGGATTTCGCCGAGCAGAACCTTATCCATGGCCCTGAGCCGACCGGCCCTCATCAAGCTCGAAGCCGCTTACTCCCGCCAAACCGAGCACGCGGCGCGCCGCAAGGCTAAGTCCCTGCAATGCCAGCAGCACCGCAAAGGCGGGGATCGCGGCCTTCAAAACCCAAACATGCGCCATGCCGCCGGGCTGACTCGAGCTTTCGTCGATGACAAAGGAATCGATCGCGAATTGCCAGCCGAACCAGCCCATCAGCACGACCCAGGGCAGGAGAAAGAACAATGTGCCGGCAATATCGATCAGCGCGCGGCGCCTGGGCGACAGGCGCCCGTAAACCGCGTCGACCCGCACATGACCCGCATGCTTCAGCGTATAGCCGGCACCGAGCATGAACAAGGACGCATGCAGCCAGACATACAGCTCCTGCATCCAGATCTGGCCGATGCTGAACCCATAGCGGAGAATGACGACGGCAAAACACAGCGCAATCATCGCCAGCGCAAACCAGGCGACGATCCTGCCGATCGCTTCGTTTAACGCATCGACGGTCCGTACAAAGGCAATAAGGACGCCCAAGGCCGTCGCTGCTTAACGGCTTTGCTGGTCGACCCGGCGACGCATCAGGGTAAGCAGCGCAAAGGCCAGTGCGGCTTTGACAATGGCGCCCGGCAGGAATGGCAGGACACCGGTCACAATGGCTTCAGTCCACAGCAACGCGCCCTGCTCTAGACCAAGGAACCAGGCGAGATGCGTGGTTCCGAGGATGAAGATGACCACCGAGCCGAGCGCCAGGCTCGCGGCCAATCTGGTGCCGCGCTCAGCGCGCCAGAAATGCGCCAGCAAGCCCATGGCGATGGCGGCAACGAGATAGCCCAGAAGGTACCCGCCGGTCGGACCGGCGAAATAGAGCGGCCCGGCCCCGGGGCTGGTAAAGACCGGCGCACCGGCAGCGCCCAGCGCCAGATAAGCCGCCACGGTAGCGGCGCCGAGGCGCAAGCCGTAACTCGCGCCGATCAACAGCACCGCCAATGTCGCCAGCGTCATCGGCACCGGCCACATCGGCACATTGATCTTGGCCCCCGCCGTAATCAGCGCAACGCCGAGAACGGCAAGAAACACCTGCTGCGGTAGCGCGGCAGCGTTGAAGAGGCGAAGGGCAAGCGGGCGATGGGTCGCGAGCATAAGCGTTTCCTTAGGCGAAGGACTGATTGTGAGCGGATGCGATCAGCACCTTGAGGAGCACAGATAGCTAGACATTATGGGGTCTTGCAAGCCGCTGCCGCTAGGGTCGCGGGAATCCATGCGGCGGCTGGCGTCCGGCATGGCCTCGTTTACCGAGCCAGGGGCCCATGTCGGTTTCATGGCGCTGGCGGTTGCCGATGGTCCAGCTCAGACCGTCCGTCATGGCGAAGCTGCGCAGGAAATGCAGTTTCGTTTTATCCTTGAATTTCTGCAGGATGACGCCGCGGCCGCGGCCCATTTGCGGCAGTTCGGACAGCGGAAAGACCAGCAATTTGTGATGCGTCCCGGCAACGGCGATGTGATCATGGCCTGCCTCCAGCGGCGTGACATGCGTCAAAGACGCCCCGCCGGCGGGGTTCATGACCTGTTTGCCGCCCTTGGTCTGGGCCGCGATATCGGCGCAGGCGGTGATGAAGCCGCGGCCATCGGATGAGCCCAGCACCAGCTTGCCATCGGCGGCAAACAGCGAAATCGCCGCGATTTCGGCGTCCTGATCGATATCCACCATCAGCCGGATCGGCTCGCCAAAGCCGCGCCCCCCGGGCAGCCGGTCGACCGGAAGCGTGTAACAGCGCCCGGTCGAGCTGAACATCAGCAGGCGGTCCGTGGTCCAGCATTTGAGCGCAAAACGGCCGCTGTCGCCTTCCTTGTGCCGGACATCGGACACATCGTCGGTATGGCCCTTCAACGCCCGCACCCAGCCCATCTCGGACAGCAGCACGGTGACGGGTTCCTTTTCGACCAGCGCTTCGGTCGGAATTTCCAGTGCAACCGGGACATCGCCGATGACCGTGCGGCGCGCGCCGCCTTCGCTATCAGCGCCGAACTTCTCGTCGATTTGCTGGATTTCCCAGTCAATCGCTTTCCAGCGGCGGTCCTCCTTGGCCAGCAGATCGGTCAGATCAGCCTGCTCTTCACTCAGGGCACCATGTTCCTTGCGGATTTCGATCTCTTCGAGCTTGCGCAAGGCCCGCAGACGCATATTCAGCACCGCATCCGCCTGCACCTCGGTGAGCTCGAAGGCCTTCATCAGCTCGGTCTTGGGCTCATCCTCCTCGCGGATGATGCGGATCACCTCATCAAGATTGAGATAGGCGATGAGATAGCCGCCGAGGATTTCCAGCCGCCGGGCGATCTTGCCCAGCCGATGCTCGGTCCGCCGGACCAGCACCTCATGCCGGTGGTCGAGAAAGGCGCGCAGCACATCGGCCAGCGGCATGACGCGCGGCACAACGCCCTTGTCCAGCACATTCATGTTCAGCGGGAACCGGGATTCGAGATCGCTGACCTTGAACAGCGATTCCATCAGCAGCGCCGGATCGACCTTCCGTGATTTGGGCACCAGGACCAGCCGGACATCTTCGGCCGATTCATCGCGGACATCTTCCAGCAGCGGCAGCTTGCGCTGAACCAGCAGATCTTCCAGCCGCTCCTTCAGCTTGGCCTTCTGAACCTGATAGGGGATTTCGGTGACGACGATCTGATACTGGCCCTGTTTCAGCTCCTCGCGCTGCCAGCTCGCCCGGACGCGAAAGCCGCCGCGGCCGGTCTCATAGGCCTCGCGGATCGCCTCGGGGCTCTCGACCAGCACGCCGCCGGTCGGGAAATCCGGGCCCTTGATGAAGGGCAGCAGATCGCTCGTCACGGCATCGCGATGGGCGATCAGATGGCGCAGCGCGGCGCACAGCTCGCCGACATTATGCGGCGGGATCGACGTTGCCATGCCGACCGCGATGCCGGTCGCACCATTGGCCAGCAGATTGGGAAAGGCCGCCGGCAGCACCACCGGCTCGGCGCCGTCGCCGTCATAGGTCTCGCGGAAATCGACCGAATCCTCGTCAATCCCGTCCAGCAGCGCCTCGGCAACCGCCGTCAGCCGCGCCTCGGTATAGCGCATGGCGGCGGCGTTATCGCCATCGATATTGCCGAAATTGCCCTGGCCTTCGACCAGCGGGTAACGCACCGCGAAATCCTGCGCCAGACGCACCATCGCGTCATAGACCGCTGTGTCGCCATGCGGGTGATAGCGGCCGATGACATCGCCGACCACGCGCGCCGATTTCTTCGGCATGGTGCTGGGCGACAGGTTGAGATTGCGCATCGCGAACAGCAGCCGGCGATGCACCGGCTTCAGCCCGTCGCGCACGTCGGGCAGCGAGCGCGCCATGATCGTCGACAGCGCATAGGCAAGATAGCGGTCGCTCAGCAGCGTCCCCAGCGGCCGTTCAAGGATATCGCCGGCGTCGTCCGGTTCGGAATCAGTCATGGCACCGAAGATACGCCGCCTGTCGCAGCGCTGCCAGTGAGCCGCTCAACAAATCGCAGCCGCGCCGGCGGCATCGGTTTATGCATCGCGCCCAAGGCGACCCGCTCGATGAAATAGCCGGTCAGCGCCAAGCCGTCGGCAATCGCCGCATCGCTGTCATCGCCCTGCCCGATCATAAAGCCCGGTAGCTTCAGCAGCCGGTCACGATAGGGCTCGCCCGCCGACAGCGAGACAGCGCGGCCGGTGCGCGGGCTGACATAGGCCAGCTGATCATTGGCGCCGGTCGCGGCGCAGCGCGTCAGATCCAGGCCATAGCCCAGCTCGGCCAGCAGCCCGAGTTCCCAGCGGATATAGATCGCCGGCCAATGCGGGCCGGCCAGCGCCTCGGCCAGTACACAGAAGCCGCGATACACTGCCGCGTGCACTTCCCGTTCGGGCATGGCGGCCTCGGCGACGGCACAGGCCGCCTGCAGCGCCGCCAGCTTGACCGGCTCATCGAGCCATTCGGCGGCATAGCTGCGCTGCGGCTCAAGCGTGTAATTGCCAAGCTGATCGGACAGTCGCGCCCGCCAGCTGGCGCTGACCGCATTACCGGCCTGCACACCGGCCTGATTGCCCTTGCGCAAGCGCAGCAGCCCGGCATGGCGGCCATGATACTCGGTCAAAAGGCTTACCACCGCCGCGCTCTCGCCATGCGGCCGCGCGCTCAGGACAATGGCGTCATCGGTCCATTCAACGGCCATAAAGACTAGAGTACGTCGTCATTGCGAGCCGACGCAGTCGGCGCGGCAATCCAGGAATGCCGCCAGCGGCACGATTCCTGGATTGCCGCGTTGCGGCTTCGCCGCGCCTCGCAATGACGATTCTTACGCATCGAAATCCAGATTCCACGCCGTATAGCGTTCGCGGTCGTCTTTCCAGTTTGGGGCGACTTTGACGAACAGCCGCAGATGCGCACGGCAGCCGAGGATCTCTTCCAGCTCGAGCCGCGCTTCGGTGCCGATGCGCTTGATCTGCTGGCCGTGCTTGCCCAGCACGATCGCCTTTTGGCTGTCGCGCTCGACATAGATCACCTGTTCAATCGCGATGCTGCCATTGTCGCGCTCCTGCCAGTGCTCGGTTTCGACCGTCAGCGCATAGGGCAATTCGCGATGCAGGCGCAGGAACAGCTTTTCACGGGTGATTTCGGCAGCCAGCAGGCGGACAGGCATCTCCGCCATCTGCTCGGCGTCATAGAGCCAGGGCCCTTCCGGCATCGCCCCGGCACAGGCTTCGCGGAGCTCGGTCAAACCATCTCCATTGAGCGCCGAGATCATAAAGGTGGCCGTGAAATCCGCCTGTTCATTCAGCGCCGCGGAGAGCGGCAGCAAGATCTCGGCGTCGATCCCGTCGACCTTGTTCAGAGCGAGGAAAACCGGCCGTTCGCCGCGGCAACGCTTGACGATACGCTCCGGGACATCCGCAAGCTTTTTTGCCCGCGCATCGACCATGAAGATGACCGCATCGGCGTCCCGGGCGCCGTCCCAGGCAGCGGATACCATCGCCCTGTCCAGCCGCTTTTGCGGCTCGAACAGACCCGGCGTATCGATCAGAATGATCTGAGCGTCCTTTTCCACGGTGATCCCCAGCACACGGCTGCGCGTGGTTTGGACTTTGGGGCTGACGATGCTGACCTTGCCGCCGACCAGCGCATTGACCAGGGTCGACTTACCGGCATTCGGCGCGCCGAGCACAGCGACAAAGCCGCAGCGCGGCGGCGCCTCAGCCGTCGGTTGGGGACCCGCACCCGGCGCGGTTTCAACCATTGCCGATCTGGGTCAGGAGTTGCGTCGCGGCGGCCTTTTCCGCGGCGCGCTTGGACGAGCCGGTGGCGCTTACGGGATCCTTGCCCGCTACCGTCACCTCTACGGTGAAGACCGGATCGTGCGGCGGCCCTTCCTGTTCCTTTATCCGATATTCGGGGACCGGCAGGCCGCGGCGCTGGGCCCATTCCTGGAGCCGTGACTTCGGATCCTGCGGCGGGCCGGCGGTCGTTTCCAGCCGGTCCTTCCAATGGGTTTCGATAAAGCGCTTGGCTGCGTCGAGCCCGCCATCGATATAGAGCGCACCGATCACCGCCTCGCAGACATCGGCAAGGATGTTGGGCTTGGCCGCGCCACCGGCTGCGGATTCGGAGTCGGACAGGCGCACCGCCTGGCCCAGCCCGATGGTGCGGGCGATATCGGCGAGGGTTTCCATGCGCACCAGGCCGGTATGCCGCTTGGCGAGATCGCCTTCGCGTTCCTTGCCGAAACGGTGATAGAGCATGTCGGCGACAACCAGCGAGAGCACCCGGTCGCCAAGGAACTCGAGACGCTGATAGGTGATCAGCTTCCCCTGCGGCCCCGGATCGGCAAGGCTGCTATGGGTCAGCGCTATGGTCAGCAGTTCCGGATCGGTGAAATCATGGAACAGAGCCTTTTGCAGGGAGGGCGGCAGAGCGGACACGGAACTCGAAACCGCTAGCGGATTCCGCTGAACAGGCGGCCATAGCGAATTTCGGTCGGCCAGCGCCAAAGCTCCCAGAAACGGGTCCCGCCGCCGATTGAGAACCAGATGAATTCGGCCCGGCCGACAAGGTTTTCCTCGGGAATGAAGCCGACCCGGTGACTGCGACTGTCTTCAGAATTGTCACGATTATCGCCCATCGCGAAATAATGCCCCTCCGGCACCGTGAAAACGGGCGTGTTATCGAAAGGGCCGCTCAGCAATTGATGGACAATAGCATGCTCGCGCCCGGGGACGGCCGGGTTTTCTGCGCCTGTCGCCAAATCTTCGGCAAGCTGTTGAACCACTTCCGGGTTCTCCGACGCCATCGCGCCGCCGGAAGCCATATCGAGCGGGATCGTCTCGATGAATTGCGGCGCGCTGCGCAGGCGGCCGAGCGGATCGACGACGGTGTAATCCTCGATCTGTCGCATCGGCGCCGGTTGATCGTTTATGTAGAGCACGCCCTGACGCATCTGAATGCGATCACCGGGCAAGCCGACCAGACGTTTTATGTAATCGGTACGATCATCCGTCGGCAGTTTGAATACCGCCACATCGCCGCGCTGCGGCCTGCTGCCGAGGAAGCGCCCATCAAAATCCAGCAGGCCGCCGAAGATCGACAGATCGCTGTAACCATAGGAATATTTTGACACGAAGAGATAGTCGCCGACCAGCAAGGTCGGCTCCATCGAGCCCGAGGGAATATTGAACGGTTCAAACAGGAAGGTCCGCACCATCAGCGCGATCAGCACGGCATAAACCACCGTACGCAGGGATTCCCCAAGCCCGCCCTTTTTCTCGCTTTTCGTTTTCGCCATTACCGATTCATGCCTTCGGGGCCGTTTCGATCTTAATTGCTTCGATCATCACAATTGCCTGTGCCCAGGGGTCGTCATCGGTGATCGTCAGATGGATCACGGCCTCGTATTCCGTCGGCACCATGTCTTGAAGACGCCTCAGCGCGCCGCCTGTCAAGACCATCGTCGGCCGGCCGCTGGGTTCATTGACAACGCCCATATCGCGCCAGAACACGCCCTGACGCAAGCCGGTGCCGAGCGCCTTGGAACAGGCTTCCTTGGCTGCAAAGCGCTTTGCATAGCTGGCTGCGCGGGCCCGGCGCCGGTCCGATTTGCGACGCTCGATATCGGTGAAACAGCGCTTGAGAAAGCGCTCGCCGAAGCGCTCAAGCGTCCGTTCGACGCGGTCTATCCGCACCGTGTCATTGCCGATACCGAGTATCATTGCGGATCAGGCCATGCGGACGGCAGGGGCCTGCCGCGCCTCATCCATCAGAACGCGCATCTTCCGCACGGCGCGATCAAGACCGATGAAGATCGCCTCGCCGATCAGAAAATGGCCGATATTCAACTCGGCCAGGGTCGGGATCGCCGCAATCGGCCCCACCGTCTCATAACTCAGACCGTGACCGGCATGGCATTCAAGACCGAGCGCCTCGGCCTGGGCAGCCGCATGCTTGATCCCGTCCAGTTCGAAATCGCGGGTCACGGCATCCCCGGCATTGCAATAGCCGCCGGTGTGCAGCTCGATCACCGGCACGCCGAGCTCGGCACAGGTGGCGATCTGGGCGCTGTCGGGGTCGACGAAAAGCGAAACACGGATATCCGCCGCGGTAAGGCGGTCGACAAACGGCCGCAGGGTTTCCTGTTGCGCGACGACATTCAGCCCACCCTCGGTGGTGACCTCATTGCGCTTTTCGGGGACGATACAGGCGGCGTGCGGCTGGTGACGCAGCGCGATGTCCAGCATTTCCTCCGTCGCCGCCATTTCGAGATTCAGCGGCAACGAGATTTCGCGGCTGAGCCGCGCGATATCGACATCCGAGATGTGGCGGCGATCCTCGCGAAGATGCGCCGTAATGCCGTCAGCGCCGGCCTCGGCGGCAATCTGGGCCGCGCGCAGCGGATCGGGATGCGTACCGCCGCGTGCATTCCGGATGGTGGCCACGTGATCAATATTGACGCCGAGGCGGAGAGGCATGCTCATCGACCTGACTTATTCCATGATACCAAGAAGATTGCCCATATAGCGCGGTGACTGCGCGGAAACAGGGCAAGCGGTCGCCGCCAGTCAATGCGGGCCGCTGATCCGCTCCGAAGCCGATAAGGCGCCGCCGCCGGCCGAAGCGCTTCCGGAAGCACCACCGGACGCGTCATCAGCACCGCGACCTCCGCGTCCCATGCCGCCCCGACCTGTGCCGTCGCGCCAGACCGAGCTGATTTCCGTGGTCGCGCGCAGCGCAGCGATGATGGTGGATAGCTGTCGCTCATCCTCGACATGAATGTCGACGAGCATATCCCAAAAATCGATGCTGCGTTTGACGATTTTCAGATTGGTGATGTTACCGCCATATTGCCCGATGACGCTGGACAGCGTGCCCAGACTTCCCTTGTCATTGAGCAGGATGGTGTAGATCCGGGCGATGAACTGCGCGTTTTCCCGGTCATTGTCCCAGGTGACCGGCAGCCAGCGCTCCGGCGTCGCCTGAAAGTGACTCAGCGCCTCGCAATCGGCGGTATGGATCGTCACGCCCTTTCCGGTGGTGACGATGCCGACAATGCGGTCTCCGGGCACCGGGTGACAACAGCCCGCATAATGCACCGCCATGCCGGGGATCAGACCACGGATCGGTACGGCGGTGCCCTTCTTCTGCTTCTTTCCAGGCCGGGCCTTGCGGCCGTCCTCGCCATCCGCCTGCTCAAGAATCTCGCCGTCGGCCGCCCTCTTCTTGCGCGCATCGGGCACCGCCGTCTGCAACACCTCCTGCGCGGTGAAATCGCCGAAGCCGATACCCGCATAGAGATCGTCCATATCTGCGGCTTTGAACGCCTCAAGGACCGCAACAAGCTGTTTCTCGGAAAATCGCTGCCCTTCCTGCTTGTAGCGCTTTTGCAGCATCGCCTTGCCCAGCGCCCGATACTCGTCGCGCTGCTTCAGGCGGATGAAACGGCGCAGACAGGCGCGCGCCTTACCGGTGACGACGAAACGTTCCCAGGTCGGTGACGGCGTTTGATTGTCCGCGGTCATGATCTCGACCTGATCGCCGTTCTCCAACTCCGTGTTCAGCGGCACCAAACGGCCGTTGACTTTGGCGCCGACGGTCCGGTCGCCGACTTCGCTATGGACCGCATAGGCGAAATCGACCGTGGTGGCGCCGCGCGGCAGAGCGATCAGATCGCCGCGCGGGGTGAAGCAGAAAACCTCATCTCGGAACAGCTCGAGTTTTGTGTGCTCGAGGAATTCATCGGGCCGATGGTCCTGATCTAAAATATCAAGAACATGCTGCAACCACCTGTAATAGCGCCCATCCTTTGGCTCGCCTTGTTTATAAGCCCAATGCGCAGCGACGCCTAACTCGGCTTCTTCATGCATTTCCCGCGTCCGAATCTGAATTTCGATCCGGCGGTTCTCGGGGCCGAGCACGGTTGTATGCAGGCTACGATACCCGTTCGTCTTGGGCATCGAAATGTAATCCTTGAACCGGTCGAAGATCACCGGATAGGCGCCGTGGACATAGCCCAGCGCGGCATAGCAATCCGCGACATCATCGACGACGATGCGAAAGGCGACCACGTCAGAGAGTTCCTCGAACGAAACCTGCTTCCGCTCCATCTTGCGCCAGATCGAATAGGGGCGCTTTTCCCGCCCGGTAATCTCGGCACTGAGCCCGTGCTCAGCGCACAAAGCGCCCAGCTCCTGACTGATTTTCGCGACCAGGGCCCCATCCTTGTCACGCAGAAAATCAAGGCGGTTCAGAATACTTTGGCGACCCTCCGGGTAAAGCTCGGTAAAGGCGAGATCCTCAAGCTGCTCCTTGACCTGGTTGATGCCCATGCGCTCAGCCAGCGGCGCATAGATTTCGAGTGTTTCGCGCGCGATCCGCTGGCGCCGTTCCGGTTGTTCGATATAGTGCAGGGTCTGCATGTTATGCAGCCGGTCCGCCAGCTTGACCAAAAGGACACGGATGTCCTCGGACATTGCGACGATCAGCTTACGGAAATTCTCCGCCTGCTTGCTGTCCGGGTTCTGCAGCTCCATCCGCGAGAGCTTGGTCACGCCGTCGACCAGCCGAGCGATATCCTCGCCGAACAGCTCGGCGATTTCCTCATAGGTGGCGTCGGTATCTTCTATGGTGTCGTGCAACAGACCGGTGATGATCGAGCCCTCATCGAGCTTCATTCCGGCCAGCAATTGGGCGACTTCCAGTGGATGGGTAAAGTAAGGTGCACCATTGGCCCGCTGCTGCGAGCCATGTTTTTTCATCGCGAAAACATAGGCGCGATCGAGCAGATCCTCGTCAGCAGCCGGCGCATAGGCGCGGACCAGATCAACAAGTTCATAAGCACGAATCATGAAGCGCCCCCACTCCGGTCAGGAGCACCTTCCCCGGTGAGCCCGGTTGGACTGATGCGATGTCGCCGCAGCGCCGCTCAGCCCTCCTCGCTTTTTTCCGGTTCGCCGGCATCCGACTCATCGTCTTCAGCGACCGAAAGCTGGTCGGCGCGCAGCTCTTCCGCCTCAGTGGCGCCGCTGCGGTCCTCCGGACTCGGCATGGCGAAGCTTTCCTCACCATCCATCAATTCGACCATGTCGTCTTCGTAATCGTCGCTGACGCGTACGCGCTGATAGCCGCGGATCAAATCCTCGCGCAGCACTTCCGGCGTCATTGTCTCGCCCGCGATCTCGCGCAGCGCGACGACCGGGAATTTGTCGTTATCGCGGTCAACCGTCAGCGGCGCGCCCTCGGTAATGCTGCGGGCGCGCTGAGCCGCCAACATCACCAGCTCGAAGCGGTTTGGTACTTTTTCAACGCAGTCTTCAGCGGTAACGCGCGCCATGGCCTATTGCCCCGTGATCTCAATGATTGATCGTTTTCCAAACGGTACGATCGCAAGCCGCTCGGCCCGGATCCGCAGGGCATCCCGCTCATGTCGCTTGCGTGTACCAATACTTACGGATATGGCTGTTTCCGCGCGATGTCAATGTTTCCGCGGACTTGCCTAAGCGGTTGAGAGAACCGACATCGACCGCGTCGTGCGATGTCTTCGCCGCTCGACGTTAATTATCAAAATGCAGCATAGCCACCGGAAAGCATGTCCACACCTTATAATAGTGAAAAACTCGCGCTGTTTATTGACGGCGTCAATCTTTACGGCGCTGCAAGAGCGCTCGACTTCGATATCGATTACAAAAAGCTTTTGCGCTGGGCCCAGCAACAGGGCCGCCTGATCAGGGCCTATTATTACACCTCGCTGGTCGAAGATCAGGATTATTCGCCGATCCGCCCTCTGGTCGATTGGCTAGACTATAACGGTTACACCATGGTGACCAAGCCGACCAAGGAATTCACCGACGGCACGGGAAGGCGCAAGATCAAGGGCAAGATGGATATCGAGCTCGCGGTCGATCTGATGGAGCTTTCAGACCGGCTCGACCATGCCATCCTGTTTTCAGGCGACGGTGATTTCCGCCGCCTGGTCGAAGCGGTCCAGCGGCGCGGCGTTCGTGTCAGCGTCGTCAGCACCACGGCGACGCAACCGCCGATGGTCGCCGACGATCTGCGGCGTCAGGCCGATCATTTCCTGGAGCTGAAATCGCTCGCCAAGCACATCCAGCGCAGCAATAGCGGCAGCGATTATCGCCACAATGATGACGACTATGACGACGCCGAGCTGACTTCGGCGCTCGGCGGCTGACGGGGCCGCGATGCAGGAACCGGCGCCTGATTGCGGTCTTTGCCCGCGGCTGGCGACGTTTCGTGCTGAAAACCAGAACGCTTTACCGGGTTATCACAATGCGCCGGTCGCCGCCTTCGGGAGTGACGCACCCGAATTGCTGATCGTCGGGCTGGCACCGGGACTGCACGGCGCCAATCAGACCGGGCGGCCCTTTACCGGCGATTATGCGGGCGATTTGCTGTATCCGACATTGCTGCGTTTCGGTTTTGCCGATGGTGTCTATGGCCGCGGTGCGGATGACGGGCTGCAGCTGATCAAGTGCCGGATCACCAATGCCGTGCGATGCGTACCGCCGGCGAATAAGCCGGAAAGCTCGGAGATCAGCAATTGCCGCAGTTTTCTCGCCGATGAAATCGCCTCCCTGCGCCCATCGCTGAGAATTATCGTTGCCCTCGGCACCATTGCGCATAACAGCGTGCTGAAGGTGTTCGAGCTCACATTGTCGGCACACCGTTTCGGCCACGGCGCCGAGCATGCGCTGGGGCAGTCGGTAACACTGATCGACAGCTATCACTGCTCCAGATACAACACCAATACGGGTCGCCTGACCCGCGCCATGTTCGCCGCAATCTTTCTGCGGGCGCGGGCACTGCTAGGCTGACCGGGATCAGCCCATTTCCCGCAGCAGACGCTGCTTCTGTCGCTGCCAATCGCGCTTTTTTTCGGTTTCGCGTTTGTCGATCGCCTGTTTGCCCCGCGCCAGGCCGATCTCCGCCTTGGCCAGCCCCTTGGGTGTGAAATAGACCGAGAGAGGCACAAGCGTCATGCCCTTCTTCTCAATCTCGGCCAACAGTCGCTCGCGCTCGCGGCGCTTGAGCAACAGTTTGCGCGGTCTTCGGGTCTCGTGCTGAAAGGCCTTACCGCCTGCCGAGTACTCGGGAATATAGGCGTTGAACAGCCACAGCTCGCCCTCGCCTTCACCGGCATAGCTCTCGCCGATGCTGGCGCGACCTTCGCGCAAGGCTTTCACCTCGGTTCCCTGCAGCACGAGCCCGACTTCGAGCGTATCCTCTATGTGATAATCGTGACGGGCGCGCCGGTTACTGGCGACGATGGTTCTCGGCATCGGTCCGCCTAAACGAGCCCGAGACCGGCAAGCGCCTTATCAACGCTTCGGCGCCCGGCCTCCGAAAGCGGCGCCAGGGGCAATCTTACGGTCTCCCGCGAGAGGCCGAGGCGCGCGGCGGCATATTTGACCGGCGTCGGGCTGGTTTCGACAAACAAGGCGTCATGCAACGGCATCAGGCGGTCACGTGTTTCGTTGAAAACGTCCAAGTCCCGGGATCGCCACGCATCCTGCATCCTGGCACACAGCCCCGGAGCGACATTTGCCGTCACCGAGATACAGCCATGACCGCCCTGCGCCAAGAACGCGGCAGCCGTGCCGTCCTCGCCGGAAAACTGTGCAAAATCCCCATTGATGGCGAGCCGTGTCTGAGTCGGGCGGGCAAGATCGTTACTGGCGTCTTTCACGCCGGCAATATTCGGCAGCGCGGCAAGACGCGCCATGGTCTCAACCGACATATCGACGATGCTGCGACCGGGAATGTTGTATATGAAGATCGGCAGGCCGGTGACGTCATGAATGGCCTCAAAATGGCGATAAAGACCCTCTTGCGTCGGCTTGTTATAATAGGGTGTGACCACCAGCACGGCATCGGCACCGGCGCGTTCGGCATGCCGGGTCAACTCCACCGCCTCGGCCGTGGAATTGGATCCGGTCCCGGCCATCACCGGCACCCGGCCGGCGGCAGCCTCGACACAGAGTTCGATGACCTGACGGTGTTCGGCATGGCTCAGGGTCGGCGACTCGCCTGTCGTTCCGCAAGGCACAAGGCCATGGCTCCCCTCGCTGATCTGCCAATCGACAAGTTCCTGGAAGGACTCGGCATCGACCGTGCCGGCATCCTCACCCGAAAAAGGGGTTATCAGTGCCGTGAAAGAGCCGGAAAAAGCTGTCACAATAAAATCCACTTCAATTCAAGTTGCATAGGCTAATGAGCGCCAGACATCCGGGCAACTGCCGACTGATCACCGCGATTATCCTGCTGCTCGCCGCATATGCGTTCGGCGATCCTTCGGCGCAGGCTTCGCCTGGCGATTACGCCGCCGCAGACCGCCTGATCCAGGCGGGACGCTGGCAGGAAGCGACGCGACTCGCCTATGACCGTCGCCGGGCCGACCCTAGCCTCGGTCGCTACATATTATGGCGATTGTACCGATCACGAGAAGGCGATTTTACGTTCGAGCAGATCGCTGCCTTTCTGAGCGCGGTACCGGACTGGCCCGAAACGCGTTCGATCCGCACCCGTGCAGAGGAGGTAATGCCGCCTGACCTGCCGCCGCAGGAGACCGTCGCCTATTTCGAACAATTTCCGGCGCGCACGCCCCGCGGCGCCATATACCATGCCGAGGCATTGATCGCGCTGGGCCGCGAGGCAGAGGCAAGCGCCCTGATCCGCGAGTTTTGGCGGATGCAGCCGATGTCACGCGGTAACAGCAACGATATCGAACGACGATTCGGGCGCTTTTTGACCCGCGAGGATCATATTGCCCGCCTTGACCGGATGATCTGGATCGGTGCATTTTCCAGCGCGCGGCATGCACGACGCTGGGTCGACAGCGGCCACAGCGCACTGGCCGACGCACGGATTCTTCTGGCAACGCAGTCACCTGGCGTTGACGGCGCCATCGCCCGGGTTCCGGCGGCGCTGCGGAATGATCCCGGTCTGGTCTATGAACGCCTGCGCTGGCGGCGCCGCAAAGGCTTTACCGAACGTGCCCTGGAGTTGATTGAAGACAAGCCGAGCCCCGATGTCAGCGGGTCCCCGCGCGGCTGGTGGTTGGAGCGGCATATTCTCGCCCGGCGCCTGATGGAACAGGGCGCTTACGGCCGCGCTTATGAACTTGTCGCGAGGCATGGGCAAAGCGACGGCCTATCGCATGCGCAGGCGGAATTTCTTGCCGGTTTTCTGGCCTTGCGCTTTCTCGATCGGCCACAGGAGGCGCTGGCGCATTTTGTCGCTTTGCACGACAATGTCAGTTCGCCCATCAGCCTCGCCCGCGGCGCTTACTGGGCCGGGCGCGCGGCGGAAGCCTCAGGCGACAATGAGGCAGCGGTAGGCTGGTTTCAGAGCGCCGGCGCGCATGGCAGTACCTTTTACGGCCAGCAGGCACGTCTGCGGCTTGGCGTTGAGGAAGCATTGGTCGGTAGCCTGGGCGTGCCGCCGACACTGGATGACACGGTTCAAGGCAGCTTTGAAGCGCGCGAGAAGGTACGAATCGCCCGTAACCTGCATCTCGCCGGGCTAACCGATGAGGCCGAGCCCTTTGTCGACCAGCTCGGCCGGATTGCGCAAACGCCGGAAGATTTGTTCCTCACGGTGCGCATGGCGCTGGAGATGCAGCGTCCGGCCTGGGCGGTGTCGATCGGCCGTCGCGGTTCCTCGCGCGGCGTTGCGACGCTGTCTATCGGATACCCTGTGCTTAGTGGCGAAGACGGCGCAATTCCCGGCGATATCGATCCGGCGCTGATGCATGCGCTGATCCGACAGGAGAGCGGTTTTGATATGCAGGCCGTGAGCCCTGCCGGCGCCCGTGGCTTGATGCAATTGATGCCGGCAACAGCGCGCGAGGTATCGCGGCGCCTGGGCGAGCGTTATACGCGCAGCAAGCTGACTCAGGATCCCGCCTTTAATCTGCGGCTCGGCAGCCGGTATATGCGCGATGTGCTGAACCGTTTTGACGGCTCGGTGGCGATGGCGGCGGCGGGGTATAATGCAGGGCCGGGACGGGTTAACCGTTGGCTGCGCGAATTCGGCGACCCGCGTGCCGGCGATCTCGATTTGATCGACTGGATCGAATTGATCCCGATTTACGAAACCCGCAATTATGTCCAGCGGATTATCGAAGGAGCCGCGGTTTACCGCTGGAAGCTGGACGGATCGGAAGGCTCGTTGTCGACAAATTGAGGGCCGCATAGCGCCGATGCAGGCCGCCCTGCCCGGGCGCGGCAGAGATCGACCCGCCAAGCCTCATCCGCCGCCGGGGCGATCCGCCAGAACGTGCTGCCGCCGGTCGGGCCGGGCTGTTCCTTGCGCAGCACCGCCAGCACCGTTGCGCCACTGCTCTCAGCAGCCAATTGCAGCCGTCGCGCCGATACCGCGCTGAGCCGGTCGATCTCAGCAATCACCACAGCGAGAGCGCCGCTTTGCAGGGCTTGCTCACAGACCCAGAGCCGGTCCCGTTCATCACGGCTGTGCAACACGGTCAGACGCTCGAAAGGCATGTTGAGCCCGGCCAGTGCCGGCGCATACAACATGCGCTCGGGCGTAATCCACAGCGCCCTGCCCGCCTTTTGCCGCGACCGAATTATTTTCCCGGCCAGCCAAGCGGTAAAACCGAGCACCGGCGTAAGTCGCAAAATCTGCGGCAGATCGGCATCATCGCCGGGAGCAAAGCTGTGCAGCGCGCCGAGCGGCAGGCCGCCGTCCGGCAAAGCAGCATCAAGCACGGCAATGTCCAGCGGCAGATTGCCGGCCTGCAAGGACGCACCGCTGCGCTCAAGCGATTGGATATGACGGCGCAGCAGCGCGAGTTTATCGCCGGATTGATCGGCAGATGATGATGCGGTGCTCATGAACACGACCCGAATGGATAATGTTCATGTTGTGTTCCAAATTCTTGGAGTCAATCAGCCAACGCTGCCGAAATCAGCTTTACGCTTCTCCAGAAAAGCCGCGATACCTTCATCGAAATCCGCTTCCATTGCGCAGGCGATAAAGGCCGCCTGTTCGGCATCGAGCTGATTGCCGAGGCTGATCTGGGGGCCGGCATTCAAAAGCGCCTTGGTTCGCGCAAGCGCTTTCCGCGGTCCCCCCGCCAGCCTCTCAGCAAGGGCCTTACATGCGTCCTCCAACCCATCCGGTGCCACGATGCGGTTGATCAGCCCCATGTCGCGCGCAGCCTCAGCATCAAAGCGGTCCGCAAAGGCCATCAATTCGAAAGCCTTTTTGCGCCCGACCAGCCGCGGGAGCGCATGGGTCGCGCCGCCATCGGGCGAGGTGCCGATCAGGCTATAGGCCGTGGTAAAGCGTGTGCCTTCCGCAGCAACCGCCAGATCGCAGGCCAACATCAGGCTCAGCCCGTAGCCGGCACAGGCGCCGTGCACCCCGGCAATCACCGGCAGCGGCAAATCCGTTATCGCCTCGATCACGCCGTGTGCGCTGGGGAAGAATTCGGTCACCGTGCGGCGACGCTCGTCATCCGGCATTCGCGTGATCTCGCCGAACCACTTCAGATCACCCCCAGCCATGAACGCATCGCCCGCACCGTCGAGGATGATCGCCCGCACGCCGTCCTGTGCCGCGATCTCCGAAAACGCCGCAAGCAACCCATCGGTCATCGACCGGTTAAGTGCGTTCAGAGCCTCCGGACGGTTCATCCTGACCCGCGCGACCGGCCCCTGAATGTCCAGAATAACGGCTTGTTCAGCTTGTTTTGTCATCACCGCGTCTACATTTTCGAAGCATCAATCGAACACCTGCATACAAAGGACTGGTGCCATGCTCGACCAATATGGCTGGATCATCTTCATCGTGCTTATCGTCGTCTTTTTCTGGTGGCAAACGCGTAAGGGGTGAATTTTAGCGAATTTCGTCATGTCCCAATTAAAGTGACGGAATTTTAGCGATTTGCGCATAGCCTGCTCCGAACCGCCGTATCCACAAACAGGCGAAGGCTATGCCCGGACGTCAGCAAAAGCAGCCGTTTACCGCTGAGATTCAGACCTCAAACGGTTACGCTTCCAACCCCGCTCATCATTTTTCCACTGGAAACCCTGACGATTTCAGGGACATCCTTGGAGCGATACAGGCGTTGAGAAACGAGATCGGCGCGCTGAAAAAGGCCGATCCCGGTCAGGACGATTTTGCTCGCGACGTGCGTCACGAAATCGCACAGATGGTCAAGACGATCGCGCAGGCGAAAAGCGAGATCGCATCGATCAAGCATCCGATGGCCGAAGACGACCGCGTCAAACGGGCCAGCTCCGAGCTTGACGCCATCGTCCTTGCTACCGAAGCGGCGACGAATACCATCCTCGAGGCGGTCGAAACCATCGAACAGAAGAACCGCGAGCTGTTTCAGTCATTTGCCGATGACGACCAGATGACGGCCCTGACCGATCAGATCGGCAATCAGATCGTCCTGATCATGGAGGCCTGCAATTTCCAGGATCTGACCGGCCAACGCATCAGCAAGGTGATCAACACCCTGCGCTTCATCGAGGAACGCATCGTCGCCATGATCGAGATCTGGGGGCCGGAATCCTTCAAGGAATTGCCCGAGCCCGAATTGGTCGACAGCCGCGATCAGGAACGCCTGACCAACGGCCCGGCGCTGGAAGGCGAAGGCATCAGCCAGGACGATATCGACGCGCTGTTCGATTAAAGTATTGTTCTTCTTGGTACTCGGTCATTGCGAGCCTGCGACAGAAGGCGCGGCAATCCGGAAGTGTTCACACATGGCGCTATCTTCCGATTGCTGCATCGCCTGACGGCGGCCCGCAATGACAAGCGAGACGGGCTTCAGAAAGCGGCGGTTTGTTGCGGCGGCCTGACGATCAGCGGGCCGAGATTACGGAGCACCTGTTCGGCATTGAACACCTGTGCATCATCCTCCGGTTCCGGACCGCTGCCGACACGGATCATCGCCATCGCGCTGTAGCGCGGGATCGGGCGTGAGGTCGCGCTGTCGAACCCAGCCCCGAAACCACGATTGTGAAAGCCGCTGTAATAGGAAAAACGGCCAAAACCGGTGCCGGTGCTGGTGGTCCGGAAGCTGACCAGCGATTCGGTATCTTCGCTGGTGACCTGGAACCATGTGCCACCGGTTTCCTGCGTTATCTCGGCGGCGCGATAAAGCAGATAGGTTTCGACGGTTTCCCGGTCGGTCAGCGAATTGCCGGCAAAGGTGACGCGGAAGCGGTCATCCTCCACCCGCTGATTGGCATAGCCATAGCGGTCGACCTTGGCTTGATACGGGGTGGGCGTGGCGCAGGCGACAAGCACGGCGCTACCGATGATCGCGGCTATAAGACCGGTAAGACGCATGGACGAACTCCTCTGAAACGGCGTTATTCAGCTCGGCACAACGACAATAGTGTTATCAGACCATGGCAACAGCGTGGCCTCGAGACTAGCTATCAAATCGATAGTCGCATGACTTCTTTTGCCTTTTTTGTCGCAGCCGGTCCGGCGCTATTGTCTCTTCGACGCCGTGAATGCATCCGTTTGACGATGCCCCGCCGCCCGCGCCCCTTCCTTCACCTGGTTTTGATCCTCGCACTGCTGTGCCAGGCGGTGATCCCGGCAGGCGCGATGCCGGCCGCCGACCGGGATAGCGGCACGCTGACAATCGAGATCTGTACCGCCGACGGCCTGCGGCAGGTAACGCTGTTGCTCGTTCCAGGCGACCCGGGTGACCCGCCGCATGATCCGATGGCGGACCATGACTGCTGGTATGCTTGCGCCGGCAGTCCCACTGCACACGCCTTGCCGATTGCGGCAGAGCTGCCGGTTTCGGCTGCCGGGGTATCGCACCGAGCTGCGATCAGCGCGTGCCTGCAGCCAATGACCGAGAGCATGGGACCGCCGCTCGGCGCCCGTGCCCCACCCCTTTTGAGCCTCGACTGACACGCTTTTCGTTTCCCTGCCGTCCGCCTGATCGGCGTCTAGCGGCACCTTCTGTCATCTGAGACTCAGCTATCATGAATTTTGCTCCTCAATGCGGCCGCATTGGCCGCGCGTTTCCGCGCATGCACCCAAGCCGGCAGGGGTGCGCATCATGACCGTCAGCGATATCGTTACCGCACGACCCAAATCAGCACCCTCGAAGCGATCCGCGAGGCTGTTGGCGATCACCTGGCACCGGACGCTCGCCGTTATCGGCGGGTTGGCGCTGCTGTTGTGGGGCGGCTCCGGCCTGTTGCACCCCTTGATGAGTGCCATCGGGCCGCAACAGGCGGTGTTTTTCCCGCCCGGTTTGCCGCCCGGCCAGTCGCTCGATCTGCAGGGCATCAAGCCGGTGCATCAGACGCTGGCAGAGGCAGGAATCGCTGAGGCGACAGCGGTCAAGGTGGTGATGTCAAAGGGCGGCCCGCTGCTTCAGGTCACCGGGGACCCCGACGCCCCGCGCCGCTATTTCGATCTGATGACCGGCGCCGAACGGCCCGATCATGACCGCGCCCATGCGGTGTTTCTGGCGCGGCATTATTTGCGGGAGGACGCACCGATAAGGGCGGTCGAGAAGCTGACGGACTTCACCCCGGACTATCCCTGGGTCAACCGGTTGCTGCCCGTCTATCATGTGCAGTTCGAGCGGCCGGATAATCTGTCGATCTACATCTATACCGAGACCAATGCGGCGGCCGGGGTCAATAACACGACCAAGACAATCCTGCAGACCGGCTTTCGCTGGTTCCATACCTGGAGCTGGTTTCCGCATCAGGCCGAATGGGGTCGGGTCATCCTGATCACCCTGTTCGTCGGCTCGCTGTTCGCGCTGGCGGCGACCGGGCTGGCCATGCTGTTGCTGATCCGCCGCAAGCGCCGCGCGCCGGGCAGCCGCGGCTGGCACCGTATCGCCGGCTATGCGCTGGCGCTGCCCCTGCTGATGTTCACATCAAGCGGCATTTTTCACTTGATCGAGTTTTCGCTCTTCGAGCCGGGCAAGACCCTGCGGCTCGCCGAACCGATGGATCTACGGACGGCGCAATTCCCGATCCATGAACAATGGCCGATGATTACCGCCGGGCTAACGGTCAGCACCCTGTCGATTGTCCAGGCACCGGCCGATGGTCGCTATCTCTATCGGCTTGGCCTTGCCCGTTCGCGAGACGCGGCGGCACCGGTAACAGCGGCGGAAATCCGCAATGCCCGCTTTGACGGCGTTCCACGCACAGGGCCGGCGCGCTATCTCGACGCTGAAAGCGGTGCGGTCTGGCCGGATGGCGACCGTGAGCTGGCGATCCAGCTTGCCGAGAACTTCACCGGCGTCAGCCGCGAGGCGATCACCGATGCTGCGCTGATCACGCGTTTCGGCGCCGGCTATGACTTTCGCAACAAGCGGCTTCCGGTCTGGCGGCTCAGCTATGGCGCGCCGCTTGACGCCGATTACTTCGTCGACACCACGACCGGCGTTCTCGCCGATATCGCGCCGCACCGCACCAAGCCCGAGCGTTTCAGCTTTTCCATGCTGCACAAGTGGAATTTCCTGCGCCCGCTGGGCCGTGATATGCAGAACATCATCGTCAGCGGCACCGTCATCCTGGCGATCGGCCTGATGGGGGTTCTTGGCCTGCGGCTCGACATCAAGCGGCGGAAAAGGCGCTAATTCGGTCCCTGCGCCGTCGATTGCACTGATGGGTTGCTTGCGCTGTCATTGCTCTCGGCAGCGCTTTCCGCAGCAGCGCCCGTATTATCATCGGCGCTGGTGCTTTCCGGATCGCCGGCGGCAGTCTGCGTTCCAGAATCCGGCTTGCGGCCTGGCAGCATATCCCGAATCTGATCCTGCAACCCGTTGAGGGGTTCTGGCAGGCCGCGAAGCAAAGGCTCCGGCGTTCGAGCGGGTTCCGCAGCGGCTTGTTCTTCGCTCGCCGGGGCGATCTGCTGTTCTGCTGCCAGCGCTGCATCGCCGGTATTGAGGATCAGCGGCAGGCCGTCCTCATTACTGCCGATGATGACGACTTTGCTGTTGGTTGATTGTGCAAGCTGAAGCGTCGCTTCAATGCCGCGCCACCGCAGATAGCTCGGGGTGATACCGGGCGCGATAATCTCCTGAAACGCCCTGATGCCCTCTGCCTCGATCCGCTTGCGCTGTCGTTCCTTTTCTTCGATCTGCAGTCGGAATTCATAGGCCTCGCTGATGTGCCGGACCCGCTCTTTTTCCTGAATCGCCATGCGCACGAACTGGGGCAGATGGATCTCTTCGATCAGCACATCCTCTATGCGGATGAAGGTTTCATCGAAACCGGTATTGTTGGCTATGTTCGACAATGCACCTTGCAATCGGCTCTGGATCACCGCCTGCACCTCGCCGCGGCGCGCTGAGTACAAATCTTCCGCCTCATTTTCGGCAATGAAGGCCAGCACCAGAGCGCGCAGTTCGGGCTGCAGCAGCTTTTCCTGATATTGCGGGCCGACGGCCTTGTGCAGGAAGCCCGCAAATTCGCTTTCAATGACATAGCGGGCCACGACGGTAACCGAGACGTTCAAACCGTCGACACTGAGGCCAGTCACCGTCTCGTCTATCCGCTGCAGACGCGCATTATAGATGTAAATCTTGTCCCAGGGGAAAATCAGGTGAAAGCCTTCGCCCAGCACGCGCTCGGGTGCCGTGACGGTACCGCCGAGAAAACGGTACCACATCACCCCGACATTGCCCGGCGGCACGGTATGGATAATCAGTCGCCACATGACCAGGACCAGCAGCAGCAGCAGCGCCACAATGCCGAGAAACTCGACCCAGTGGTCATCGGTCCAATCCCGGATACCACGCAGCGCCCGTCTAATCATGGAACATCTCCGGATCGAAATCGCCGATTTGACCGTCTTCCATATGCAGCTGCCTGTCGGCCGCGTCGAAGAAGCGGCTGTCATGAGTTACGGCAATCAGGGTCTGGCCGCGTTTCTGGATCATCGGCACGATCTCGCGATAGAATTTGCGCCGGAACATCGGATCCTGATCCGCCGCCCATTCATCAAGCACTAGGATCGGACGCTTTTCCAGTAGCGCTCCCACAAGGGCGAGCCTTTTTCGCTGGCCGGTCGATAAATCTGTCGTCGTGAAAGCACCATTGCGCAACTCGACCTTTGAGTCGATTTCAAGCAGTCGCAGCCAGTCATCCGCCTCCTCAACCGCGTCTTCAGGCAGACCGTCGAGATGGCGGAAGAGATGGAAATCCGAGAAAACCGCCGAGAACATCTCGCGGTAATCCTGAAGCCTTGCCTGACTGACGGTCTTGCCGTCCTTGACGATGCGTCCCTTCGCCAGCGGGTAAAGGCCGGTGAGAACGCGCAGCAGCGTTGACTTGCCCGACCCGTTGCCGCCGGTGATGAACAGGATGTCGCCGCGATTGACGGTCAGATCGAAGGGGCCGATGACAAAACCGCCGCGCGGATCGTCGGCCGGCGCCGGAAAGTTGAATTGCACGCCCTTGAGTTCAAGCGTCTCGAATGCCGGCTTTTCATCATCGAGCGTCGGACCGGGTGTAATGTCCTTGAGCGCGGCATCATCGAGCCTGTCGCCGACCAGCTTTTTAAGCCGGGCTTCGAGATCCATGATCGCGCGCGCGGCGGCCGACGCATTCTCAAAGATCGGGATCGATCCGATAATGCCCGAAATCGGGCCGATGATGAACAGCACCGCCGTGGCCGATTTCTGGACCACATCCGAATAGCCCGAGGTGAACAAGGGAACCACGAACACCATGACGCCGAGCAGGAGGTAGAATGATGTCTGTGAGAAGACGAAGTTCTTGGCCAGCAAAACCTGTGTGTTGCTGCGCAAGTCACATGCCCTGGTCGATATCGTCTCGACGCGTTCCAGAATCGCAGCGGTCTTGCGGCGGCTGAGCTTGGCTTCCTTGAAACCGTCCAGGAGATCGTCAATCGCTCCATAGACGTCATTGTCCATCTCCAGCGTTTCCTGGAGGTTGTTCCTCACCGAGAAGGATTTGCGGAAATAGATCGTCAGCGCGATCGCCATGAACACGGCAAGCACGATGAAAGATGTCAGTGAAATCCAGGCGATATAAAGCGAGGCGAAGATCACCAGGATGCTCATCTGCACCGCAATGGTCAGCGTCGACGCCGCCTGCGACAATGTCTGGCTATGCCGCGCAACGCCGGAATAGATGACGGCGCGGCCAAGACTTTCGACATCGAGCAGCTCGCACTCCTTGAGCGTCCGGACAATGCGCATGCGCACTTCATGGACGATGCCTTCGATCTCCCGCGCTGCCTGGGTCAGGATCCAGCGCTGCGAGATAATGTAAAGGATCATCACCGCAGCGAAAGCGACGGCATAAAGCGGCCGCGATTCCGATTGCTCGGCATGCTCTGCCGCGGCGTTGATGATGGCGAGGATCAGCGCATTGGAAAGCCCCGAAACGGCCGCCACGATAAGCGCGCGGCGCGGCGACAGGCTCGCTTCATTGCGCAGAAAGGTGAAGAGATCATTCGAGCGCAGCGGAACCGCACGCTGTTCGGCGTCGCTCATAAGACTCCAAGCCTCTTTGGACCGGCCCGGTCAGCCGGATCGACGTGCACGTGCCGGCGGGCGCACAATAGCAAGGATGATACCGACCAGAAGCGGGGTAAAAATAACCGACAACAGGAACATGCCCAGCGCGCCGACCCTGGTGCCCCGACCGAAAAAGCCCACCAAAGCGCAAAACAGAAGGTATACTGCAATAAGGATCGGCGGTCCGACCATGGTTCAACTCGGACTTCGCGTTAAAGCCGCAGGAAAGGCGGGCGAGCCCAGCGCTCGCCCGTCCGCTTAAAAAATCTTACGCAGCGGCCTTGCTGCTGCCCGACGCCTTCTTGCCGCTCTCGAACTCTTCCTTGAAGTGCTCTCGCACCGCATCGGGATCAAAGGTCAAGAGCGTACCGCCGCTTTCAAAGTGCTGAACGAAGACGCGACCGACCGCATAGGTCGAGGCGCTGGCAAAAGCAGGCGCCGTAATCACGCCGAGGAAGGTACCGACGCCAGGGATTGCTTTGATGAAGCTGGCAACACCGCGCGCTGCCGTCGCCGGCAGTACAGCACCGAGCAGGCCGGCGATCACGCCTTTGGCCACGTTTTTCGAGAAGGGTACCTCATAGAGCTCGGACAGATCGGCAACCATCTTGATCTGGATCGCCGTAACGGCCGCCAGATCGACATAGGGGACAGGCAGAAAGGCCGCGCCGGTCGACCAGCCCATATAGGTGTTGACGATACCTTGCGCCTCGTGACGCCGGTCTTCAATCGCTTGCTCATCCATTTTAAGCGTTTCCTCTCGGTTCTCGCCTGTTGCATTCAAAGGGCTGCAGCATGCAACCCGGGTACCGTGCGCCGCGAAAGTGTAGGGTAGTCGTGATCTAGCTGATGGCGCATGTCCGGTCAATGCTGTAGAGCGCCCGACGCGGTCCTTTAGGCACTGACCGCGGCCTGCTAGAATCGCGTCATCAGCGACAGTCGCGGCGCGGTGTAAAACCGGTCGTCCTCGCCCGGTGCAAAGCCGGCAGCAAAGCTCAATCCGATCACCAGATCAGCCGTCGGCGTCCAGCCGAGTCCGGCCTTTATATCCAGCCGGTTCCTAATGTCCGCATCGGCGCTGGTGGACGCCGTAAGGCCGGAGGAAAGCGCGGCGCTGATTTCGCGCCTGGCGTCAAGCACGGAGCGCGTATAGCCGAGCGTGACATACGGGCTGAGACCGGCGCTCGGTTCTCTGACGGCTATCCGCAGGCCGGCGCCGAGATCGAGCCCCGAGACATCGCTGTCATCGACCGCAAGGTTGAGCAGACGCGCGCCCTGCTCGTTATAGGCATTCAGGCTCGTGACGGCCCCGGCGAGCCTTGCGTAGGGCGTCAGCTCCAGGCCATCAATGATCAGCGGCATGCCAAGCTCGAGCTCGCCGACAAATCCCCAGCCATCCGTCTCGCCACGCGCAGTGGGCAGCACCGAAAAACCGGTCGGCCGGATGATATTGTCGAGGTCGAAACGCAGCCCGGTCAGGGACAGGCTGAGCTGCGCCCGGTCAAGACGACCCGCAGCATAGCCGCCGAAGGCGATCGCCCGACTGTCAACATCACCACCGCCGTTCATATCGGCATCGAGATCGGAATAGCCGAGGAAGAATCCGGCCAGAACAGGCTCGCTGCCGCCGCCGATGCTCGTATCCAGACCGGCGATGACGCCGACCGCGTGAAAATCATAGCCGCTGAAACCGGTCCGGCTGCCGCGCTCGCCGAATTGATTGAAGGCGACGGCGAACCCTGCATTACCCTCCCCGCCGAAAGCACGGCGCGACGCGATATGCTCACGCAGTGCGGCAGTCACCAAACCGGCCTGCACCAGATTGCTGTCCGGTGCAGCGGCCAGACGCGCGGCATCCTGATCCACGATCTGCACTGTGCTGTCGACCAACTCGGCGACATAGCTGTGCATTGCCGTGGTCGGATGGGTGCCGTCCCAGTAAACCGTTGCGGCTTCGGCGGCGGCATCGGGACAGGCCCCGGTCGGCGTGTTGTCACCCTGGGTAATGCAGCCCTGGGTCAGGTTCGTGAAACCGAACAGCGCGGGCTCGGCGAATATCTCTTCATAAAGCTGGGCGGTATCAATCGGGATGATCTCGAGTCCCGACGACGCCTCAATCGCCGACAGGCGCGCGAGCAGCTCAGTGTTGATTGCCTGCCCCGCCCGCCCGGCCAGCGCCGCGTTCTCGGCGCCGAAAACGTCGACGAAGGTAGGCACGCGCGACAGGTCTTCCAGGGTGAAAACCAGCGCCCTGTTCGGGCCCAACGCTGCCAAACGGCCGAGGCCCTGCTCGATATTGTCGACAACCCCGGCTGCGAAATCCGCGATGCTTTGTTCCGTCGTGCCGCCGATTACCGCAACGGTATAGGCTGAGGCATCATTGCCGCCGACCCACAAGGCGAGGGTGTGGTCCTCGGGTCGCGCCAGTCGGCCCGCCGCGACATAGCCCTCGACATCCCCGACAATGGTCAAAAAGCCCGGAGCGGACGGCAGAACATCGGCCTCGCTGCGTGCGCCGCCGAAGGCGAAATTCACGCTGTTGCCCTGTTGCGGCCCGGGATCGAGCGCCGGATCGCATAGACTGTCCGGAAAAATGCCGCCGCCGTCACATGCCGGATCGCTGAAGAAATAGGCGAAATAGCTGCTCTGGCCCGGCGCCAGCACATCGGTCCAATTGGGCCCGTTGGAAAACCTTCCGTTGAAGTAAGGCGGCGAGGCCGGTATCGCATTTTCGGCGCCGAAAATACGCTCGGTGAAGGAGAAGCTGTTACTGCTGTCGACCAGGCTATCGCCAAAGAACAGATAGGGCTGCTGGGCCGATGCAGGCGCACCGAGAAGCAGCGCTGCCAGACTGATTTTCAGAAGCTTCATCGCTGGTCTCTTTCGCTCAAGAACGAAACTAGAAGCTGAAAGTCGCAGTAAGGGTTATGTCGTTTTCGTCATATTCGACGTTACTCAGAAGATCGTCATTGGCGCTTTGCGTGAACAGACTGCCGGCAAGGGTGAGCCGCGCTCTTGGATGCACTTGCCAGTTGACGCTTGCATCGCCGGTCCAGCTCAGGGCCTGCAGCGCCGTATTGTGGATCTGATAGAAATTTACGCTCGGCCCCAGCTTCACATAGAGATCGTCGCGAATGCTGTACTGAAGCGCGACCGAGGCGGTATTGGTGAACAGCCCGGCCGAGGTCGGCAGGATGTTGATGTCGTCGAATTGCCGCTGTGCTGCAATGCCCAGACCCAGCTTCTGCGTTGCCTGATACATCGCAAGCACGCGCCCGGCGACATTGTTGTTCTTGCCGATCATCGGATTGTTGAAATCCTGGAAAATCCCGATGATACGGGCCTGGCCGCTCCATTTGCCGCGCATGCCTTCGACGCTCAGGCCGATCCTGAAACCGAAGGAGTCACGATTGAACGGCAGAATGCTCTCGCTGCCGGTGTATTCGATATCGGTGATCCCTCCAAAGGCCTGCGCCTTACCCCAGGAGAAGTTCTGACCGACTTCGACGGTGACGTCGATCTCCTCGGTGTTCTGCGCCTGAAGCAGGGATGCATCCGTGACGTCGATCTTTGTCTCGTTCTCAACCTCGTAAATGCGCGAGAGAACATTCACGAAATGCTTCTGGCCGCGCCAGCCGAGCGCCGCCTCTGCCGTCCGGATGGAGGTCGTACCATTGAGATTGCCGATGAATTGCAGCGGGTTGCTGCGGCCGACAATGGTCTCATCCTGCTTGACCCCGAGAGTCAAATTCCACGCCGGCGAGAAATCATAACGACCGCTGACCGAGCCGGAGAGCGCTTCACTCAGCTGATCTTCGACTTTCAACCCGCGATGCCGGACATAGGTTCCGGCCAGGGCGAGGGCGTGCTCCTGCCATGTCGACCGAAGCGCCGCCATCGCCAGCAGCTGATATTCGAAATCGCTTTCTTCGCTTGGGTCCTGACGGATATTGGACGTTGCCTTCATCCCGGCATCGGCCTGCCCGCGCAGGGCAAAGTCTCCGATCTTCACCCCCGCATCGGTGTTGAACGCCGGCGGCGTTGCGAGCGGTACCGGCTGTGCCGAGCCCGCGCCCGCAAGCAAACAGAGCGCTGACAGCAGCGGCAGGAAGAGCAAACGAGTCACGGGGTTATTCTCCGGCAGGATCGTTGCCGCGCGCGGCCGGGTCGTCCGAGGCGTCAATAGCGCTCATGCTTAACGGAATGACACCGCGACCGCCGGCGACAACCAGCCTTTCACAATCGATATTGTTCTGAAACATGCAGTACGGGACCGCCAGATCGCCGGTCAGGCCCACGCATCGCTCCAGCAGCAGGGGCGGCCCGGTTATCGTCTGCTCCTCACCGGGATCCAGGGGACCGAACATCACGCTGGCAGCATCTCTTTCTTCCTCCGGGGTGGTGAACTCGACATCGGTCACCAGTCGGTCAATCGGCGCTTCGCTCAGATTCCGTGCAGTGATCACGGGAATACAGTGTGCGGTGTCATTATGCATGCTCGGGTCGGTCTGAATGGTCCGCGCGATCACCACCTGGATCAGCCCGCCCGCCGATCCCAGATCCCGCCAGACCCGCTTGGTCCGGCCGGTTTCCGGATCCTCCTGCTCCCTAAGCATTACCCGGCGGCCGTCATCGGCGATGGCTTCAACGACGTCGACCATATCCGGCTCTTCGAGAATCCAGCTTCCATCCGGCAGCAAAAGGATCCGCGCGCCGACGGTTGTGGCGCCCACTTCCTCGCCATCGGCCAGCGCCCATTCCGGCACGGCGAGAACAAGGATGAAGAATGTGATCAGCGCGGCAGGGGTCGCCATCCAGGCCCCCCGGGCCTCATCGCGGCCGACGAGGCAGCCGATCCGTCGCAACATGGAAGCCATCGCAATTCCCTTAATCGGCAAGAGCACGCTCGCCTCCGGCTGATTGTCTATAGGCCCGGCCCAGAGCGTTGGCAATTGCGGCAAAGCCGCGATCCGGGCTTTCCAGGATAAAGAAATGACCGCCGTCAACGACATCAAGATCGAAGCGGCCCGATGTACGATATTCCCAAGCCGCGCCGAGCCCTGCCGCCGTCGCCCTGTCGTCCGACCCGATGATGGCGGTGATGTCGGCGGCGATGCGCTTTTCAGCCGGCGCTGCATAGCCATCATTGGCGCGGAAATCGGCCCGCAATGTCGGCAGCATCAGCTCCATCAACTCGGGATGAGCCGCAGCTTCAGCCGGCAAACCGCCGAGCGAGGTGACATAGTCGATCAGGTCGCGATCCGGCCAGTCGGCGACGGAGGGACGTGGCGCCTTTTGCGGCACGGCGCGTGCACATGCGATAAGATGGTCAACCCTCACGCCCCGCTGTTCCAGAAGATAGGCGGTTTCAAACGCCAGCAAGGCGCCATAGCTGTAGCCGAGCAATGTGACTTTCTCAGCGCCTGAGGCACACAGGGCATCAGCGAGCAGCGTTCCGAGCGCCTCCGCATCTCCGAGCGCCGGTTCAGCAAAACGTCCCTCGCGGCCCGGCAGGCGCACCGGCAGCAGATCGACGCCGGGCAGGCGATCAGACCAGTCGCGGAAGAACCCGGCACCGGCGCCGGCGGGCGGCAGGCAAATGACGGCGGAAGCCTGGCACCCCGCAATCCTGCGGGGCAGCCAGAGAGCTGTGTCGCCGGAAAGAGCGGCAGCCACGGTCACCCTTGCCGTTCGCGTACGCTCTTGGGGCGCATATCGGTCCAGAATTCATCGACATAAGCCACGCAGGCTTCCTCCGTACCATCAAACACCCGCCGCCAGCCTGCCGGCACCTCCTTGCCGATCGGCCACAGCGAGTATTGCTCCTCATCATTAACCAGAACGCAATGTGTCGGCTCTTCAAGAGCTTTTTCAATGTCGTTCATCGTTTCCTCTTGTCCGTTTGTGGGCGCGACGATAGCGCCGTCGCGGCCGTCGCCGATCGCGCATTTCAAGCATCCCGCGCGTGCGCCTGACATTGCCGATCAGCCATGTCGTGAACAATATCGTCTTCAGCAGCAGAGCGCCCGGCATCTGGGATCCTCTCATTCATCGCCCATCACAATGGCAGGTGCGGTTCAGCTTTCAAGACAGATATCGCCCCGAACAAAAAGGGGGGATGCATGCAGTTCACATGTGCTCACGCTATCAATGAGATTGACGCATATTGCAGGATGCGTGACAACGACCAATAACTGTCGAGACTATGGTGGGGATGCGCGACCATGGATCGCATTCCATGCCGCTGCCCAATCACAAAGAGCTGCGCGTTCAGGTCGCCCCGCGCTGGGCGACGGATCACGTTGATGCTCGACGCAATCCGAAGCGGGAGATCACATGGACGATGTGCCGCTCAAC
Source organism: uncultured Rhodospirillales bacterium (assembly GCA_964598335.1). Classification (GTDB taxonomy): domain Bacteria; phylum Pseudomonadota; class Alphaproteobacteria; order CAZRBL01; family CAZRBL01; genus CAZRBL01. Next base: position 1,462 of record CAZRBL010000003.1, on the reverse strand, counting down.
ATTAAGGCGACTACAGTCGATGGCCGCTCAGCCTTTCCGTTGTCGATGGCACAGCGGGAAATCTGGCGTGAAGCGATGCTTTCCCCCGGGTCGGCCGTTCATACCGTCAGCGCCTGCACGGAGATTGACGGGCCGCTTGATCCTGACATTCTGGAACGTGCTGCTGCGGCACTTTTTGACAGGCATCAGGCGCTTAGACTGACACCGCTGCCCGCTCTTGACGGGCAAGAGCCGCTTCAGGTCGAAGTCGATCCGCCGACACAATTTATTACCCGACATGACCTCAGCGAGCAGGAAGACGTCGAAAAAGCCGCGATAGCGTTACGCGATGCGCTCGGGCGCCGCGCCATCCCGCTCGGTGACGGCCCGACCTTTCGTTTCGACCTGATCCGCCTGACGGCAAGGCGTCACATGCTGGTGATGTCCTATCATCACATCAACATGGACGCTTACGCCAACGGGATACTGCTTGCCGATCTCGGCCGGCTGTATTCGTCCATCGAAGGCAGCGTCGAAGCCGATCTCGATGAAGCGCCGCATTATCGCGAGGCCGTCGAAGCCGATCATGCCTTCATGCAAAGCGCCCGCTACGAGAAGAATCTCGACTGGTGGTTCGAGCGCTTCGACACCTTGCCGGAACGCCTGGTGGATGGTGGTTCGAGTGTTCTGCGCGGCGAGGCGGCTCCGCCGACATGGTTAAGGCGGCTCGCCATCGACGGGCATGAGCTGACTGCGCTGCAAGAAGCAGCCCGGAATGCCGGGACCACAACGGCCCGGCTTGTCATGACAGCCCTTCTGATCCTGCTGCATCGTCGATCCGGCGCGCGGGACATCACCTTCGGCCTGCCCGTCCTGAATCGGCCCCGAGCTCGGGAGAAGGCGACCTTCGGGTTGTTCGCCCTGACCGTCGCACCGCGTCTGACAATCGACACCGCCGGCGGAATCGGCGACCTGCTGACCGCACTCGACCGGTCGATCGTCGGCGCGCTGCGACACGCACGAGTTCCGCTCAGTGAGATCAATCGACGGCTCAGCCTCGGGGCGCAGGGGCTCGGACAGCTTTTCGACGTCAATATCTCCTACGAGCGGGTCGATTACGGCATCACGCGCTTCGGCGAAGCAGCGGCAGCCGTGCCGCAAGTCTTGCTCAACGGCGTTGAGCGTACACCGGTCGAATTGTTCGTGCGCGATTATGGCGATGAGGAGCGAATCGAGCTCGATCTCGACCTGTCCGCCGCCGCCTTCAACATGGGCGAGGCGGATGATCTCGCCGCCCAGCTGCGGCACATGCTGCGCACCGTGTCTGATCCGGCGCACCATCATGCGTCAATCGGCGAATTGCCTCTGACCGACGGTTCTGCGTCGTCTTCGATGCTTGTTGCGGGCCGTGGTGCTCGGGTTGATTGGGGGGCGGGTGAGCCGCTGATCGAGCGGATTTGGCGCAGCCTTGCGGGCTGTCGCG
>CAZRBL010000002.1:19378-109726 GCA_964598335.1 uncultured Rhodospirillales bacterium | reverse complement strand
AAAACGCTTAGAGGGAAAAAAGAGAGTAGATATGTTTAAACAAAGTCTTGGAGCGGTTGTCGCGCTTGGTCTTTTTGTCGGGACGGCTAGTGCAGCGACCATTTCCTATAATGTTAGCTTCACCGATCCGGTCCCTAACAACACGCCGGGCACTGTCTACAGTTTGTCGCAGTTCGACCCCTCCCTGGGTACGTTGACATCTGTTGTTCTTGAGGTAAGTGGCGGTATCTCGGCCGGTGTCACGGGTGAGAACGATTCGGCAGTCGCGGGTAATTTAACGGCATCATTGACCGGCAACCTGCAGGTTGCGGGACCGGGCGGTATCAACCTAGCGGTAATCTTCAGCGACTCAGAAGGGCCGATCCCAGTCGATGCAACAGACGGCACCCCAGATAGTGGCGGTGATTTCGTTGACTTTGGCATTTTGAGCGATACCGGGGCGGACAGTGGTTTTCTCTCGAGTGGTTTCACGCCATTTATCGGCACCGGGAGTTTTGACGTTACAGTCTCTAATGATGGCGGTTTCAACATTTCGGGCGTCACCGACTCTTCGCTTGGCGTGGCCGGGTTCGAATCTAGTGGCCTTGTGACCGTGACGTATGATTATACCCCGAATGGTCCGCCTCCCGAGGTGGTCCCGGCTCCGGCAGCGCTCGCTTTCATTGGTGCCGGTATGCTCGCTCTCGGTGCAGTTCGTCGCCGCAGCAAGTAAGCTGTAAAGCAGAGTTTACGGTCGGCGTCCCTCTCGCCGGCCGTCTCTCGCGTGAAAGCCCGCCGCCTCGGCGGGCTTTTTGTTTTGGCGCTGACACCCCTATCGTCATGGCGAGGAGCGGCGTCGGAAATGCGGCGACGCGGCAATCGAGGCGTGCGTGCCAAGGGGATAGGTTCCTGAATTGCCACGGACGCGTTGCGTCTTCGCAATGACGATTGTGAGCAGATCAGCCCTCGCGGCTCAGGCCGCGCTTTTCCAGCTCTTGCAGATAGGTCGCCCAGCGCGTGTCGAATTCGCGACCGAGCTGATGCAGCAGGCGCCAGGAATACAGGCCGGTGCGGTGGCCATCGTCGAAGACGATACGCACGGCATAGCGCCCGACCGGCTCGATCGCCTCAATGCCGACATCGCGCTTGCCGCCGGGGATCATGACCGGACCGCCATGGCCTTTGAGCTCGGCGGACGGGCTTTCGACCCGCAGATATTCCGCGCCCAGATCAAACGCCGAGCCATCATCGAAGCTGACCCGCAATGTCCGGGCGGCACGGTCATAGCGTAATTCGACGGGCCAGGGATCGGCGGACATAGGTTCATTCTTAGTCATGTCTGACGAGAAACCATGGTTTCCCCGTTATTGCTAGCGGTCGAAGACCGCGCGGCAATCCAGGCATATCTCCGCTCGGAAGTCATTTCCGGATCGCCGCGTCGGCCTGTGGCCTCCTCGCGATGACGATGATTTCGGAGAGGCGGGATTTCACCTATCCCTTGGTCGGGTGCGCCGTGTCGGGATCAATGGTGCGGGCCTCATCGATCAGCATGATCGGGATGCCGTCGCGGATCGGATAAGCAAGCCCGGCCGCATCGCTGACCAGCTCCTGCGCCTCGGCGTCATAGCGCAGCGTGGTCTTGGTCAGCGGGCAGACGAGCAAATCCAGCAGCAACGGGTCGACTTCGCGCTTTTTGGGGCTTTCTGCCTGTCCGTCGGGCTGTGCTGTGTCGCGTTGATCCGGGCTCACATCCTGCTCCTAATCAGTGGCTTGCCCCGTCGCCGTTACCGGCAGCATCGGCCAGGGCCATTTCGAGCAGGGCGATGACGATCTCCGCGCGTTGCTGCAGGTTATCAGCCTCCAGAAGCGCTTGCTTTTCCGGCACCTCAAACGGGCAGTTCATGGCCAGTACGGTGATCAGCGCATCGTCATCGGCCTGTTGCAGAGACTCCCAATCGACGCCGAGCCCCTGTTGGTCGAAATAACGCTGCAACAACGCCGTCAGACGCTCGCGATCGACCTCCAACTCTTCGGCATCGTCGAGATCGTTCTCGAAACCGGTCCAATCCGGCTGAATGCGGCGATAGCCGCGCATGGTTTCAAGCTCCTGACCGACGCGGAAGCGAAACAAACCGCCCAGCCCGATGAGATATCGGCCGTCATCGGTTTCCGCAAACTGAACCAGACGGCCGGCACAGCCGACCGGAAACAGATCCGGCGGATCGCCGCTGTCTGTAGGCTGAATCATGCCGATCAGCCGGTCGCTGCGCAGCGCATCGTCGATCATGTTGAGATAGCGCGGCTCGAAAATATTGAGCGATAGCCGACCGCCGGGCAGCAGCAGGGCGCCGCCGAGCGGAAAGATCGGCAGCGTTTCGGGCAGGTCACTGAAACGTTGAGCAAAACCGGACATATCGACGAGCCTAGCCGATCAGGAAAACAGGATCGAGGACAGTTTACGCCGCCCGCGCTGCGTCACAGGGTCCATCATGCCCATGGCTTCGAACAGGGTCAGCAGCTCCTTGCGCGCCTTATCCTCTTCCCAGTCGCGGTCGCGTGCGACGATTTCCAGCAAGTGATCGACCGCCTCATCTGCCTGGCCGGCGGCGTAATGCGCCATCGCGAGGTCGAAGCGCGCGCCGTGATCATCGGGATCGGCCTCGACCTTGGCCTTCAACTCGGTAATCGGTCCGGTATCGCTGGCTTTATCCGCCAGCTCGACGGCGCTTTGCGCGGCCGCGATCTCCGGTTTGCTGCGCAGTTCGGGCGGCACCTGGCCCAGAACCGTCTTGGCCTGGGTCACATCACCGGCGGCAAGAAGCGACCGGACAAGGCCGCCATGTGCCGCCGCCTGATCGGGTGAGGCCTGCACGACGCTTTGATAAATTGCTGCGGCGGTAGCAGGATCGCCCCCCTTCAGCGCTTCCTCGGCGCGTTCGAGGGCGATATCGATCTCGTCGACCTCGCCGCCGCCCGCTTGCGCCAATACCTGTTCGATAAACTGATTGATCGCCGATTCCGGCTGGGCCCCCTGAAACGCGGTCAGCGGCCGGCCCTGAAAAAAGGCGATGACCGTCGGCAGCGACTGGATACGCAGGGCTTGCGTCAGCTCCGGATTTTCATCCGCATTGACCTTGCTCAGCACAATCTTGCCGCGCTGCGCCCTGACGGCCTTTTCCAGCGCGGGGGTCAGTTGCCGGCATGGGCCGCACCAGGGCGCCCAGAAATCGACCAATACGGGGCGCTGCATCGATTCCTGCAGAACCTGCGCCTCGAAATCGGCCATGCCGGTGTCGCGCACGACATCTGCGGCACCGTCACCGGCGGGGTTGTCGGATCCGTCGAGTATCATGCTCATTCTATTATCGGCTGCTTTTGTCCCATCGCTCTAACATGCCGTTTCCCGCCGCCGGGGCAAGGTGCACCGCCGCCTAAGCAGCAGCGCCGAGAAAAAAGGCATCAGTGGATAGCCTTTAGGCCTCCTTAGGCGTATGCATGTTGCAATGCAACGAAAACGCCGGACCTGGACAGCGTCCGGATCCGGTGGAAAAAATTGCGGTCTTAACGACCGGGTGGAATCGGAGCGCGTTTGTATGTGGTACCACATTCACGACTTCCAGCGAGCCTCAATCGCGCCGCTTAGAGCAGCGGCAGAGCTTGCCCATATCGGCCTGCAGCACCCTTTGGTTCCCATGGCCTACACCAGAATGGGGCGCACCATCGCCGCGACGGCGGAGCTGTTCGAGCGCACGACGCGCCGCTTTGCCAAGCCGGCCTTCAATCTCAAACGAACCCGGATCGACGGCAAGAGCGTTCGCATCAGCGAGGAAATCGTCGATGTAAAGCCGTTCTGCGTGCTGCGCCGCTTTCGTCGCCACAGCAAGCGCCGTGATCCCAAGGTTCTGGTGGTGGCGCCGATGTCAGGTCACCACGCGACATTGCTGCGCGGCACGGTCGAAGCGCTGCTGCCGCATCACGACGTGTATATCACCGACTGGATCGACGCGCGTCAGATTCCGCTGGCGGCAGGACGCTTCGATCTCGACAGCTATATCGACTATGTCATCGACTACATGCAGATGCTGGCGCCGCGCCTGCATGTCATTGCGGTCTGCCAGCCGGCGGTGCCGGTGCTTGCTGCGGTGTCGGTGATGGCGCAGCGGGATGATCCGGCACAGCCGCTGAGCATGACGCTGATGGGCGGGCCGGTCGATACCGCCGCCGAGCCGACCCAGGTGACGCAGTTGGCAGAGCGGAGGCCGCTTAGCTGGTTCGAGCGCACCGTAACCGCCACGGTGCCGCTCTATTATCCGGGTGCGATGCGCCGGGTTTATCCGGGTTTCATTCAGCTCACCGGTTTCATGCAGATGAACCTCGATCGGCATTTCGGCGCCCATGTTCGGCTGTTCTCGCATCTGGTCCAGGGCGATGAGGATTCCGCCGAGGAACATCGCCGCTTTTACGATGAATATCTCGCAGTGATGGATTTGCCGGCCGAGTTTTACCTCGATACGGTCGAGCATGTCTTTCAGAAGCGGTCGCTTGCCAATGGCACGCTCGAACATGACGGCGCCCTGGTCGATCCCGGTGCTATCCGGAAAACCGCGCTGATGACCATTGAAGGCGAGCGCGATGATATTTCCGCGCCCGGCCAGACCATCGCGGCGCACCGGCTGTGCTCGGGACTGGCGCCGGAAATGCATTATCACTTCCTCCAGGGCAGCGTCGGTCATTACGGGATTTTTAATGGTCGTCGCTGGCGCACCAGCATCATGCCGCGGGTGCGCGCCTTCATCCGCGCCCAGGGCAACCGCTATAGCCCGGCGCCCAGCCTGCGCGAGGCCGTCGGTGAGGATCTGTTCCCTGCGCCGCCCGAGGAGCTTGAGCGGTTCGGCTATCGGCTGACGGCCTGATCTTGCGACCCGCCGCGTGGTAATACCGGCCCAGAGTTCGCCGCGGCTGATTGTCTGGATCGCAACCGGCGCGATCGCGCTCGGCCCGTTGTCGATGACCGGATACACGCCGGCCATGCCGGCTATCGCGGAATCCCTCAACGCGCCGCTGGCGGCGGTACAAATCTCGTTAAGCCTCTTTCTCGCCGGATATGCGGTCGGCCAGCTCTGGCTCGGCCCGCTTTCCGACCGTGTGGGACGCCGCCCGGTGATGCTCGGCGGTCTGCTGCTCTATCTGGTCGCGACGATCGGCTGCATGTTTGCCCAGACACTGGAACAACTGATCGTGACGCGCTTTGTCGAAGGGCTGGGGGTGTCGGCGGGGTCGATCCTGGCTCGCGCCATCGTCCGCGATCTTTTCGACGAGCGGGAGGCGGCCAAGGAAATGGCGATCGTCATGATCGTGCTCTCGGCCTCGCCCGCGCTGGCCCCGATTCTCGGTGGCTTGACCATGGAGCTTGCCGACTGGCGCTGGATCTTCGGCTGGCTGGCGCTGTGCGGGGTGGCGCTGCTCACCGCCGCCAGCTTTCTGCTGCCGGAGACCAATCGCTATCTCAACCCGCATGCGACCGATCTGCGGCGCATGGCCGATACATTCCGAGCCATCGGCAGGCACCCCCGATTTCTCGGCTTTCTTGCTATCGGCGCAGCGGTGATGGCCGGGGGTTTCGCCTGGCAAACGGTCGGCCCCAAGCTGCTGATCCTGCAGCTCGGCGTTTCGCCGCTCGATTACGGCTTTTACGGGCTGTTCATCGTCGGCGGCTTTATCGGCGGCAGCCTGATCAGCCGCTTTTTCTCAGGGCGTCTCGGCCTCGTTCGCACGATTCTGTGGTCATTGCCGGCATTGTTTCTTGCCGTCATCGGCGCCTGGCTGGTTACGGCGCTCAAGATCGACGTGCCGGTGATCGTGCTGCTGCCGATGGCCGTCTGGTCCTTCGGCAACGGGATCCTGATCGCCTCGGCGACCGCCGGTGCGCTGCAACCATTTCCCGACCGGGCCGGTGCCGCCTCCGCGCTTTACGGCTTCTGCCAGATGGCGGGCGGCGCGCTGGTCGGTGCGGCGGTCTCGCCCTTTGTTTCCGCCGGGTTGGAGCCGGTGGCGGTGATGTTTACCGCGATGCTGTTTCTCGGAGCGATTCCTTTCTTTAGCCTCATCGTCATGCCGGAACGTGCCGCGAGTCGGTCCGCCGAATAGGATGAAGAATGCCGCATCAACCGGGTCAGATCACGGCTGACACACCGCCTGTCGCGGTGCGGGTCAACCGGCGTGCCAAGCATCTCCGCCTGCGGGTGCATCCGGTACCGCCGCAATTGCGGCTGACGGTGCCGCCCGGCACGCCGAAAGGGGTCATCGACGCCTTCATCGACCGGCATCGCGGCTGGGCGCAGCGACAACTCAGCCGCCTGCCGAGTCGCACCCCATTCGCCGATGGTGCCGAAATTCCCTTGCGCGGCGTGCCGCACATCGTGAACGCCACCGGGCGGACGCGCGGTCATGTCGAAGTGGTCGGCCGGACCATCCGCCTCCCCGGTTCACCGCCGCATCTGGCGCGCCGGATGCGCGCATTTCTGCAACAGGAGGCCAAGGCCGATATTGCTGCCGGGCTGTCTGAAAAGACGGCTGCCTCCGGGCTGAGACCGGCCGGGTTCAGCTTGCGCGATCCGCACAGCCGCTGGGGCAGCTGTTCGAGCAGCGGTCGGCTGTCCTTTTCGTGGCGACTGATCATGGCCCCGCCGATGGTTCTGGATTACGTCGTCGCGCATGAGGTCGCGCATTTGCGCCATCATGATCACAGCCCGGCCTTCTGGCGGTTGTGTGAGCAGCTGGCCGATGACCGCAAGGGCGCGGAAGCCTGGCTTAAGCGCCATGGCGCGGCGCTGCATCTTTATGGCGAAGCCGCTTAGGCCATGGCCAAACGCAGTTTCAGCCAAACCAATGTCAGGCAGAGCGTTGCGACAAAGGTCAATGGTCGCCGCAAGGCCGGGTACCAATCGGGTGCATGCCCGGCTTTGGCCGTGCGCCGGTCGACCCAATAGGCAAGGATAAATGCGGCGATGTAGAGCGGCAGGCAAATGGCAACATTGCTCAGTAGTCCGAGCCAGGCAATCAGCGCCGGGGTCACCCCCCAGCCGAGCCGCCGCCAGGTGATGCCGCCGCCGCCGACATGGCCGATGGCAAGCCCTCAATGAACCGCGCCGAGAAAAGACAGGATTGTTGCCGCATACCAGAGCTGACCCTGGATCGCATAGGGCGCCAGTGCGGGGAAGGGCAGCCAGACGACGACCGCGCCGGCGATGAAGGGGATGAGGCCGCCGGCCCCCAGCGCCGCAGCGGGCAGCGGGACGCCGGGCATCAGGCGTGAAAGCATCAGGCGATCAGTCGAGGAGGCGGCCGCCGGATCTCAGACAGGTATCGGCTTCGGCGGGGACCACGACCTGACCGAATGCGCAGCGCGGCAGCACATCGGTGGTCGGCATTTCGACCGGTGCGGCGATCGGCGGCATCTCGACAGGCTCGGCAGGCTGCAAAGGCGCCAGCGGCGGCAACCCCGCGGCATCGCGTGCCGACGCCGCGCGTAACTCGGATTCGGCTGCCGGGGAGATCGGCTGCACCAGGCCGCCTTGCGGCAGCGCATCGGTTTCGCCGGGAAGCAGGGCCGTGGGGCCGTCCGGGATCTCAGCCGCGTCGTTGAGCGGCGCATCAAGGACCGGGCCCGGCGAGGGCGGACCGTCCGGGGCGGCATTGGTCGCCGCCATGATCTCGCCCGGCTCTTCGGGGGTCATGAAGGGCGGCAACGTGTCCTCCCCGTCCATTGTCTGCAGCCTGACCGTTTCGACCGGCTGCTCCGGCGTCGGCGGCGGGGTCACGGCGCCCGGGCTGCTGCGCGGGGCAACCGGGACGCCCGTGATTCGCGAGGCCAGCATCGGGCTCAGCGCCAGCCGCGAGGCGGTTTCACGCTCGATGAACCGTGTCGGGGCCGACAGCAGCACGCGGACCGAGGCCGGATAGCGATAGGTCTTGCCGGTGTTTTCATCGACATCGGTGCCGAAGACCGAGGCCAGCGTCGGGCTGCCGGTGAAGGGCTCCAATTCCTCGGCCGGCACAACGCCGCTGCCGCTGCGACCGTCAGTCGACAAACAGCTTACCGTCAGGGGCGAGGGTGATTTCGGCACATCGAAAAGAAACGCGGCGGAGACGCCCGGCGGGCTGCTCTGACTTGCCTCCATTTCGGCATTGGCCACCGTGCAGGTGGCGACGGCAGGCGGCTGGGTATCCACCCTGATGGTTTGCATCGAACCGAAATTCGGCGAACCGCAGGCGGCGAGCAGCAGCGCGGCGAGAAGACTGAGAATACCGGGCAGGCGCATGGGAGGCGAGGTCCGCTGGCTGATAACGACGCCGCGAACCTAGCCGTAAAGGGGTTTATCCCTCAAGGTCCCTGAACCGACGCCGTAAATCGAATTCCTCATTGGTGATCCGCTGCTCCATGCGTTGCAGCCTTGTGTCCAGATCGCGGAATTTTTGCCGCACCGCGCCGAAGGTCTTGTCAGGGGCGTCGGTTACCGAACGCCAGAACACTTCTTCATCGGCGTCACGGAACACCGCCGGCGGTCGGCGCGGCAGAAACACCGCCAGGATAAGATAGCCGATCACGGTCGCCGGAAAAAAGAAAATCAGCGCGAGAAAGGTCAACAGCCTCACCAAACCGGTGCTGAAACCGAGATAATCGGCGACCCCGGCGCAGACGCCGAAAATCACGCCGTTGCGGTTGTCGCGATACAGCCGATGCGGGTTACGCGATTGCGACAGGCGCTGATTGCGGCCCGGGCGGATATCGTTGTTCATCAATTCAAGTCCTTACCGTGAGTGTCGCTGCGGGGCTGGGGCGCCGCGCGGTCAAGATCCATCAGCCGCTCAAGCGATTCGATCCGTGTTTCCATCTTGCGCGCGCTTTCCCATAACCCGGCGAGCATTTCTTCGTCCTCGGGGCTCAATGTCTTCATCTCTTTCCAGCGGGTGATGTAGTGGAAGACGATCCAGACCGGGGCGACGATGACCAGCCCGACAAAGCCGAGGATGAACAGGATCAGCGTTGTCGTCATGCCGCGCCTGCCTGTTTCTTGTCCGCCGGCACTGTTTCGCCTTTGACCCGCGCCTTGATGCCGGCGAGTTCTTCTTCCACGCCGCTTTCATATTCAAGATCGGCAAAGGCTTCGTCGAGCGTGTCGGCCTCGGATTTGCCGCCTTGATCGCGGCCGAGATCGTACGCCTCGACCTTGCCTTCCATCATGTCGATGCGGCGCTCGACCTGTTCGAAGCGGGCGAAGGCATCGGCCAGGCGGTCGTCATCGGCGCGGCTGCGCATTTTCATGCGGTTCTGGGCCGTTTCCGCCCGCATGATGATCGCCTGCCGCTTCGCCTTGGCTTCGTCCAGCTTGGCCTGAAGGCGGCTGATGTCGTCATTCTGCTTGGCCAGCGACTCGTCAATCTGGGCAAGTTGCCCGGTAAGATCGGTCAAATCACGCTCGGCCCGCTGCTTGGCGGCCAAGGCGGCACGGGCGAGGTCTTCGCGATCCTTGCTGACGGCCAGCTCAGCCTTTCGCGTCCAATCGGCGATGGCGCTTTCGAGCCGGTCTACCATCCGCGCCATTTCCTTGCGCTCGGCAATGGTCTTGACGGCTGCCGAGCGGACCTCGACCAGGGTATCCTCCATTTCCTGGATCATCAGATTGACGATCTTGGCGGGGTCTTCGGCATGGTCGAGCATGGCGTTGAGATTGGAGTGGATGATGTCGGTCATCCGGGAAAACAGCCCCATGATCAGGCGCTCCTTTTGGAAAAAACAGTTCGGCCGATACCTAGCGAAAGCCGTGCCAAACACAGAAATCCGAGCAAATTCAAAAGGCTGGGCGCAATCATGGGAAAAAACGGAAAAGAAAAAATATCACGAAGTGATAAAAAATTGCACAAGATGAGATATGATCAGCGCCTGGATTTGTGCTTGACGACCCGGCGAGGTGCTGGTACGTCACAAAACCGAAACATAACCGGCTTGGGCGCCGTAATCCGTGAGAGAATGGCTTGTAACGGACGGCGCGGAAAGGCAGAGGCAGAATGCAAAACCCGATGAGCGGCTTTGACAAATCAACCGGCACCTCCGTTGTGCTTGAGCCGGGCATGAAGCTTGAGGACATCCTCGGTCCGGTCGGGCAGAGGCAGAAATTCCAGCCGACCCGCGTTAATGGCGAGACGGTCAATGATGCCGCCCTCGACAAAGCCGGTGCCGAGGTCGGCAGCGCTGTCAGCGATGTGCTCGGCCCCGAATCGCAATGGCAGCGTCATCGTCCGAGTGATGTCCACGCCTCGGGCCATTCCAGGGCGCCGGTGATGCCGACCAAAACGGCGATGCCGGCTCAAAAGAACCCGGCCCGCTCGGCATTCGGCAATGGGCTCAAAAGCTGATAGACCGGCCCGCGCGCGCCGGGCGCTTGCCTTTCTGCGCGCTCCGTCATAACAGGCGAGCATGAGTATCGCCGGTGCTTCTTCCAATCCGGAACCTGCGGCCAAGCCTGCGCCGCCGCCTTCGCTCGAAGTCGTCATCGGCATTCGCGGTATTCCGGTAATCTTCATCACCGGTCTGCTGCCCGATGATCTGCCGATCAATCTTCGTCTGGTCGATGACGGGTTTACCCTGCTGGCCGGCGATGACGAAATCGGCACTTATCAGGGCTTCCGTCCCGCCGTGCGTCGGGCGCTTCAGGCGCGTGAGGAAATCCCGCTGGTCGAAAGCCCGGATGACACGCATGTGCCCGATGTCATCACCAAGATCGCCTATGTCATGCAGTGAGCGCGGATAGCGCCGCACGCTCGCCCGCGTCCCTGATCGGCTCAGCGCCGGTTTTTCTGGCGGCTGTTGAGAGCGCCTCGCGCCTGGCGCAGATCGACCGGCCTGTTCTGATCGTCGGCGAACGCGGCGTCGGCAAGGAGCTCTTTGCGCAACGCCTGCATTTCCTGTCGCCGCGCTGGGACGGCCCGCTGGTAACAGTCAACTGTGCCGCGCTGAGCCCCGATCTGTTGGAAAGCGAGCTGTTCGGGCATGAGGCCGGCGCCTTCACCGGTGCCGCCCGGGCGCGCGAGGGTCGTTTTGCGCAGGCTGATGGCGGCACGCTTTTCCTCGATGAGATCGCCACCGCGCGGCCCTCGCTGCAGGAAGCGCTGCTGCGGGTGATCGAATACGGTGTTTACGAGCCTCTCGGAAGCTCGCGCAGCCGCCGGACCGATGCGCGCATCGTCGCCGCCACCAATGTCGACCTGACCGCTCGCGCCGCCGAAGGCACTTTCCGGGCCGATCTGCTCGACCGCCTCGCCTTTGACGTCATCACCGTGCCGCCGCTCAGGGCGCGCAGCGAAGACATTCCGGCCCTGGCTGAACATTTTGCCATCGGCATGGCCCGTGATCTCGGTCACGGCTTCTTTGCCGGGTTCACTGAAAGAGCGCTCGACACCCTGCAGCGTCATTCATGGCCCGGTAATGTCCGGGAATTGCGCAATGCCGTCGAACGCTCGGTGGCGCGTAACGCCGCGCCGGAAGAGCCTGTCGACATCATCATCCTTGATCCCTTTGCCTCCCCCTATCGCCCGACGGAACCATCATCGCAGGCTGAGTCCCCGCCCGCATTGGTGCCGGCGTCACCGCCATCGCCATCGCCATCGCCATCGCCGCCGGTCGATGATTTGCGGGCGGTCGTCGATGCCTATGAGAAAGGGCTCGTCGAACAGGCGCTGACCGAGCATCGCTATCATCAGAAACAGGCAGCCGCGGCGCTCGGGCTCGAATACCATCAGCTTCGCCATTTGCTGAAAAAGCACGGCATCGGCGGCGGCCGCGAAGAGTCTTGATCCGGTCACGGGGGCACCGCTACCAGAGTCGGCGATGAGCTTGTTCGACGAAACCGTCAACATGGGCGATAACGGCGGTTTCCGCTGGCCGCGTCGTGATGTCTCCGGCGGGTCCGCCCGGCTGTCGGCAACAGAGGACAGATCTGACCCCACCATTGCCGATATCCGGACGGCGATGACCGGGGGGCAGATCGACGCGCGAGCCGGGGCGATCCCTGTTGCGCCGAATATGCATGTCGGCGGTGTGCCGCTGGCGGATACTGATCACGGTTTCCGGCTGACACCAGGTGGGCTGGCGGCAGCTTGGCTGCTGCAACTCGTCCTGCTGAAACCTCTGCGCGGGTTCTGATGGCCGGAAAAAAGTCGAAAAGACCGAAAAAGCCGAAAAAGCCGCAAAAGCCGCAAAAGTCGGAAAAGTCGGCGAAGCGGGGCAATCTTCTGCAATATCTGTTCGCCGGCGGGATCCTGACGACGCTCTTCGGCGCTCTGGTCTTGCTCTATTTCCTCCACGATCTGCCGTCGCTTTCGGGCGATCTGGCGATGGAACGTCGCCCGGCGGTGATCATCCTTGATGCCGATGACCGCCCGGCGGCGCGGACCGGCGATTATGTCGGCGATATCCTGCCCGTTGAGGCATTGCCGCCGCGTCTCATCGAAGCCGTGCTGGCGATCGAGGATCGACGCTTTTTCCTGCATTACGGGATCGATCCGATCGGGCTCGGCCGCGCTGCATGGACCAATCTTATGGCCGGCGGGGTCGTGCAGGGCGGCTCGACCATTACCCAGCAGCTTGCCAAAATTCTGTTTCTGACGCCCGAACGCACGCTGAAACGCAAAGTGCAGGAAGCGCTTCTCGCTCTGCGTCTCGAATGGCGTTTTTCCAAGAATGAAATCCTCAGCGCCTATCTCAATCGGGTCTATCTCGGCGCCGGCACCTATGGCGTCGATGCCGCCGCGCGAACCTATTTCGGCAAATCCGCCTCGGCGCTCAGCCTGCCCGAAGCCGCCATCATCGCCGGGCTGCTCAAGGCGCCTTCGCGGCTGGCGCCGAATCGAAATCCGGTAGCGGCACGGGACCGCGCGAAGGTCGTCATCGGCGCCATGCGCGATGCCGGCTATCTCGAAGCGGATCAGGCCGAACGCGCCATTGCCGTGCTCGACGTGCCGCCGCCGCCGCGCAAGCCGGGCCGCGGCGACAGCGTGCACTATTTCGCCGATATGGTACGCGCAGAGGCGCGGGCATTGCTGGGCGCGCGTGAGGCGCAGGATCTCATTGTCTACACGACGCTGGACGAGGCCGTTCAGCGCGCGGCGGAAACCGCGCTCGACCGCGGTATCAGCGGCGAGGGACGGCGTCTGGGCGCGAGCCAGGGCGCGGTGGTGGTGATGAGCCGCCGCGGCGCAATCCGCGCCATTGTCGGCGGCCCGAACTATGCCGCAAGCCAGTTCAACCGGGCGACCCAGGCGCGGCGACAGCCGGGTTCGGCCTTCAAGCCGATCGTCTATCTTGCGGCGCTGCAGGCCGGGCTGACCGCGCAATCGCAACTGCCCGACGCGCCGATCAATATCGACGGCTGGCAGCCGGGTAATTTCGACGGTGAGTTTCGCGGTGCGATGACGCTGAGCGAGGCGCTGGCGTTGTCGGTCAATACCGTGGCCGTGCGCACCCTGGAGCGCGCGGGGGTTGCCCGCACCGTCAATCTGGCTCGCCTGCTTGGCATCGACTCGCCGCTCGCCGCCGATCTCAGCCTCGCGCTGGGCAGCAGCGCCGTCACGCCGCTGGAGCTGACGACCGCCTATGCCGTTTTTGCCAATGGCGGTACGCCGGTGCTGCCCTTTGCGATCCGGCGCATTGAGGATCGCAATGGGCGGGTCCTGTTCGCACGCCAAGGCAGCGGCCTGCCGCCCGTCATCGATCCGCGGCATCAGGCACAGCTGAATTCGATGCTGGTCGGCGTGGTCGAGAGCGGTACCGGCCGCGCCGCCGGGCTCGACCGTCCGGCGGCGGGCAAGACCGGGACCAGCCAGGATTACCGCGATGCCTGGTTTGTCGGTTTCACATCGGCGCTTGTGGCGACGGTCTGGCTCGGCAATGACGACAATACGCCGATGCGGCGGGTTACCGGCGGCACGCTGCCGGCGCGGATCTGGCGCGAGACCATGCAGGCGGCGCATATCGACCAGCCCGTCGGGCAGATTGCCTTGCTCGGCAGACAGGTATCGCCGCCGCCCGTGATTGTGGGCGATACCGCGCCTGAGGGGCCGGTCATCGGAAACAATGACAGCCCGCAGGAGGAGTCGGATCGCGGCGGGCTGTTCGGTCGTATCGGCAGATTTCTCGACCGCCTTGGCGGCGGCTGAACGAGGTCGTCAAGGATATTGATCGTGCCGGCCCATGCCGAGCCCAGAGCATTTTCAGATTATCCCGGCCCACCCCTGCACCCCCGTCCAGCCTCCCGTGGAAGTATCCTTTCGCGGGAGGTGGGGCGGGAGTGCGGGGTAAACCGGAACAAACGCAAATCAACGCATAACGCTCACTAAGCATGCTGTTTTCTGAGCGTTTCGATCAGCCCCTCGACGCCGGTTTCGATCAGGTCGAACATCATGTCGAAACCGCTGCGTGGGCCGTAATAGGGGTCGACGACCTCACGCATTTGAGTGCGGTCGGTGAAGTCGAGGAAAAGTCTGATCTTCTCCGGCGAGGGGCGCGGAGCGACGCGCTCAAGATGGGCATAATGGCCGCCATCCATTGCCAGCAACAGATCGAAGCGTTCGAAGTCATCAAGCCTTAGCGGTCTTGCCCGCAAATCGCCGAGATCGATGCCTCGCTCGCGCGCTGTGTCCAGCGCACGCGGATCCGGCGGCTCGCCTTCATGATAGCCGTGCGTGCCGCAGGAATCGGCGATGAAAATGCCGTCCAGCCCGGCTTGCGCGATCTGATGCCGGAAGACTCCCTCGGCGGTCGGCGAGCGGCAGATATTACCCGAGCAGACAAACAGAACCCGGGCTTTCACGTCGGCGGTCAAATCGGTATCTCCCAAGGCATGGTTCAGCGTTTGGTCATTTTGACGGGCTCAGGCATCTCGGCCGAATCCGGCCTTGCGACATTTCGCGATCCGGGCGGCATCTGGCAACGCTATTCCATCGATGAGGTCGCGACTCCGGAAGCCTTCGCGCGCGATCCGGCGCTGGTTTATGACTTTTACAACCATCGGCGGCGGCAGCTTGCCGAACCGGTGATTGCGCCCAATGCAGCGCATAAGGCGCTGGCCGAGCTGGAAGCGTCCTGGCCCGGCGAGTTTCTGCTGATCACGCAAAATGTCGATGATCTGCATGAGCGGGCGGGCAGTCGCGCGCTGATTCACATGCATGGCGAGCTGCGCAAGCTGCGCTGCCTCGCCTGCGGCACGGTCAATTATTGGGACAGCGATGCCGACGCGGGCACGGCTTGCCCGCATTGCTCGGCGACGGGCCGGTTGCGGCCGCATATCGTCTGGTTCGGTGAAATGCCGATGCAGATGGACGAGATTTACGCGGCTCTCAGCTCTGCAACGCTGTTCATATCGATCGGCACATCCGGTGTGGTTTACCCGGCCGCACAATTTGTCGCCGCAGCGAAAGAGGCGGGCGCCCATACCGTCGAGCTGAACCTTGAGCCGTCCGCCGGGGCCGGGCTGTTCGACGAGAGCGCCTACGGCCCTGCATCGCAAATCGTGCCGCGCTTCTGCAGGCGATTGCTCGAGGATGGCTGAGCGGCAATCGCTTGACGGCCTGCTTGCCGACATCCGCGGCTGCAGGGTCTGCGCGCCTGAAATGCCCCATGAGCCGCGACCGGTGCTTGCGGTGGCGGGATCGGCACGTATCGTCGTGATCGGCCAGGCGCCGGGCAATCTCGTGCACCGGACCGGAATTCCGTGGAACGACCCCAGCGGCAAACGCCTGCGGCAATGGCTGGCCGTGGATGACAGGCAGTTTTATGACCCGCGTCTTTTCGCGCTGGTGCCGATGGGCTTCTGCTTTCCCGGCTATGACGGCAAGGGCGGTGACCTGCCGCCGCGCCGCGAATGCGCGCCGCTATGGCATGACCGGGTCATGGCACATCTGCCGGCCGATCACCTGCGTCTGCTAGTCGGGCAATATGCACAAAGGCGCTATCTCGGGCCTCGCTGGGCCGGCAGTCTGACCGAGACGGTCAGGCGCTGGCGCGATTTCCTGCCCGAAAGCCTGCCATTGCCGCATCCGAGCTGGCGCAATACCGGCTGGCTGAAGCGCAACCCGTGGTTCGAGGAGGAGCTGCTGCCAGTCCTGCGCGATCATATCGCGGCCCGGCTCTGAGGGGCTTTATTGCTCTGACACCTGATGGCGGCGGCTCTTGCCATGCCATGCGCCTTATTGCCGCCGAACGGTTTGTCCCGCGCGGTCAAACGGCTAAGACCTCTCGCGTACCACATTCCGGCCCACAGCCATCACGATATTCGGGACTGACCATGACCGCCGAACCGATTGAGCAAGACGATCCGATGCAAAGATTTCGGGATTGGTTTGAGGCGGCCGAAGGCAGCGAGCCTCGCGATGCCAATGCCATGAGCCTCGCGACCGCCGATGCCGCCGGCAGGCCGGCGGTGCGGGTGGTGCTGCTCAAGGGCCTCGATGAGCGCGGTTTTGTCTTTTACACGAACTCGGAAAGCCGCAAGGGCGAGGACCTCGCCGAGAATGGGCAGGCGGCGCTGTGCTTTTACTGGAAGAGCCTGTCGCGGCAGGTGCGGATTGAGGGTCAATGTGCGCCGGTGTCCGAGGAGGAGGCCGATGCCTATTTCGCCAGCCGTCATCGTGACAGCCGGATCGGCGCCTGGGCATCGACGCAATCGCGTCCGCTTTCCGACCGCTCGGAACTGGAGGCCCGTATCGCAGAGTTTGAGCAGCGATTCATGGATAAGGAAGTGCCCAGGCCGCCGCACTGGCTCGGCTACCGCGTCGTGCCGGACCGGATCGAGTTCTGGGAGGAGAGACCCTATCGTCTGCATGAGCGGCTTGCCTATTATCGCACCGCTGCCGGCTGGAGCTGCGAAAAGCTGTATCCTTGACGGAATTGGCCGCATTTGCGCCGTGGCTTGCGGCGCTGCTGGCCGTCGGCGCGGTCGCCGGCCTGATGGCCGGCTTGTTCGGCGTCGGCGGCGGCATCGTCATTGTGCCTGTGCTGTTCGCCCTTTTTATCGCCCAAGGCGTCGATGCGGGGCTCGCCATCAAGCTGGCTGTCGGGACATCCCTCGCAACAATCATTCCCACATCGCTGTCCTCGGTTCGGGCCCATCACGGACGCGGTGCGGTCGACTGGATTCTGGTTCGGCGCTGGGCTCCGGGGGTGGTCCTCGGGGTTGCCATGGGGTCGTGGCTTGCGGACCGCCTCGACGGCGCGCTGCTGCAAGCGATTTTCGGCGCTGTGGCGGCGCTGGTCGGGTTGAAAATGGCAACCGCTTTCGGCCCTGCCAGGCTGGCCGACGCGCTGCCCGGGCCGCTCGGCCTCGGCGCACTCGGCTGGTTTGTCGGCACCGTCTCGGCTTTGGTGGGAATCGGCGGGGGCTCGCTGACCGTGCCGATCATGACGATCTACGGGCAGAAAATTCGCCGGGCGGTGGCCACGGCTGCGGCGATCGGGTCGGTGATCGCGGTCGTCGGTACCGCGGGATTTATCATCACCGGCAGCGATGAAGTTGGTTTGCCGCCCTCCAGCCTTGGCTATGTCAGCCTGCCGGCCCTGATCGGCATCGTTGCTGCCAGCTGGTTCACCGCGCCCGTGGGCGCGCGCCTGGCGCATGGCCTGCCGGTCGATCTCCTGCAGCGCGGCTTCGGCCTTTTTCTGGTCGGAGTCGGGCTGAAAATGCTGTATCAGGCGATGTGATCGCTGGTCTGGTAAAGCATGTTGCTTCGCTGCCCGCGTCGGCGTTCTGGCTGGCCGCGGCGCTTTCTGTCTATGGTCTGTTCAGCTCGCCGACGCCTGATGGTTTGGGGCCGGCGGAAGCCGTTGTCGGGCTTTGCCTGATTGCCGCCATCGGTCTGTGGCGCGGCTTCCGGACCGTGATCGGCGCGGAGTTGTTCCGCGCGACGGGGGCATCGCGGGGACATGGCTGGCGGTTCTGGGCATCGCTGGCGCTCAGCTGGCTGCTGATCGTGCCGTCGCTGCAAGGCGTCATCGCCGGACATTCGGCGGCGTCGATTGCGCGGGATCTGATCCCGCTGCTGTTCTTCTTCCTGCCTCTGTTTCTGCTGCCGCCCGATCACCACGCGGCTGCACGATTGCTGCCGCCGCTGGCGACCGCGCTAGCCGTTGTCGGATGCCTCTTCGCGCTGCGCTATTTCCTGCTTGCCGGGTTGGCAATCGGCGACGGCGGCAGCGATGGGCTGCTCTATCTCGCATCAAGTCCGGCCGTGCTGTTCGCTGCGATTGCCCTGCCCGTGTGGGCGGCCGACCGCTTGTTGCAGCGCCCGAGCATTGCCGGGCTCGTTCTCGCAGCGTCGGCTTTGGCCGGCGGCATGCTCTCATTGGCGGCGCTCGCGATCACGCTACAGCGCGGCGCATTGGCGCTGGCTGTGCTGGCTTTCGCGGTCCTCGCGCTCAGCCGGTTGCGCCGATCGGCTGTGCTGAGCCTTTGGAGTTTCGCGATTGCCGCTTTGCTGGCGCTGGTTTTTGCTGCGGAATTGCAGATGCTGATCGGCCTGATTGAGGCCAAAACGCGCCTCGTCGGGGTCAACAGCCGGTTCGCCGAAATTGCCGCGGTGCTGGACAGGCTGGGCGATGATCCCTGGCACTTCATGGTGGGCGCCGGTTGGGGGGCCGATTTCATATCGCCTGCGGTCGGCGGCTATCGGGTCGGCTATACACACAGCCTGATCAGCTATTTGTTGCTGAAAGCCGGGATTGTCGGCGTCTTCTTCACCGCGCTCTTTGTCGCGGCACTGGGCCGGATGGTGATCGCCCGGGTTCGCTGGTCGTCGCCGGCCGTGCTGGCGGCATTGGCATCGGCGCTGCTGGGGCTGACCATCTATACGAGTTACAAATTTCTCACATTCGGCCTCGCCGTCACGGTGCTTGCCGCAGCAGCTCAGGCGCCGATATCGTCGCCACGATCATTCAATCGCTAAACAATTTCTTGATCGGTGAAACTGTTTCATACCATAGTACCGGGGCCTTCCACAGTCAGGAGGGGCCCATGCCAGCAAAGGCCGGCACAGCAGCAAAGCCGGAACGACCAAAGGTCGTTTTGATCAACCGCGTTAGTCGCGCCGCGAATGGCGCCAGCGCCTTATGTCTTGTCGATCTGGCCCGATACCTTGCGGCCTGCGGCTGGCAAGTCACGGTGATCGCCGATGACGGTCCGCCGCCAGCGGTTCCTTCTCAGCTCGCGGACCGGCTGACGATGGTCGGTCGGCGCGGGGCAAAGCCGTCGCCGCAGCGTCAGCGACCGGTGCCCAGCGCATTGAGCTATCTCGCCTCGCTCTTGCGGTTGTTGCGGCGCGGCTTCAGCCTGCCGCGGCAGGATGTCGTCGTGACGATGACCGATCCGCCTTTTCTCGGGCTTGTCGGCCTGCTGCTGGCAAAGCGGTTCGGTGCCGCCTCGATCCAATGGTCTCAGGACCTTTATCCGCATTTGCTGGCGATCAATGGCGGTCGCGCACTCTCCTTTCTGGCGCCGTTTCTGGTCCGGCTGACGCGCGGATGGTCGGCGCGGCATGATTTCGTCGTCGCGATCAGCCGGTCGATGATTGAGCGGCTCAAGGCCGACGGCGTCCCGCCGCATCGACTGCGCTATCTCCCGAATTGGCGCCATGCAGATATTGAATGCCAGCCTGCCTCGGCAGTTTCCGCGCTGAGGGACCGTCTCGGTCTGCGCGACCATTTCACCGTTTTGTACGGCGGAACCTTGGGGCTGTGTCATCCGATGCAGGGGTGGCTCGATGCCGCGGCGCGGCTTCAGCAGAGCGGCGCGAAGATAGCCTTCATCGTTGTCGGCGGCGGCCGGTGCCGCGCCAGGCTCGATGCCGAGGTTGCCGCGCGGCGACTGCGCAATGTTCATCTCCTCAGCTGGCAGCCGTCAGACCAGCTCAGCGATCTGCTGGCTGCGGGCGATCTTCATCTTTGCGCCGTCAATGCCCGCGCCGACGGCTTGCTGCTGCCGCTGAAATTCAATTTGGCGCTGGCGAGCGGACGCCCGGTGCTGTTTCTCGGACCGCGCCCGATGATGGACGCCGACGGCTTCGCGCTCGGCGATGCCGTGCTGTTTGCCGATCCGGAGGACGGCAACGCCATTGCGGACCGTATCGATAGCCTTGCCCGCAATAGCGATCGCTGGAAGGCCGCTTGCGCCGCAGCGGCGCAGGCGGCGCCGCAGTTCGATCGTGACCGGCTGATGCAGCAATTCACGGCGCTCATCGGTTCGGCTTTGCCGATTGCTCATGCCCAAGCGCCGCTGCCGGGGCCGGTCACAGCCGAGGCTCTGTCATGACCGAGGAAGACAGCATCTCCCCGGCCGATCTGCTGCGTCAGGCGCTCAGGGATTGGTGGCTGCTGGCGCTGATCATCATCCTTTCGCTCAGCGCGGCAACGGTGTCGCTGTCTCTGGTACCGGCGAAATATTCGGCAAGCATGGTTGTCGGGCCGACCGCCCGGATCGGCATGGCAGGGCGCGGCGTGCGGCAGGTGCCCGACAATGGACCGGCGCGCAGTATCGCGGAAACCGCGGATGGCGAGGTCCTGTCGGATTTCAGCCGCTTTCTGCATTTGCTGACCACGCCGGATCTGGCGCGTGCGCTGACAGCAGACGACAATCTGATGCGGGTGATCTTCGCTGATGAATGGGATGAAGCCGATGGCGGCTGGCGCCCCTCCCCGAATATGGGTGCGCGCCTTCAACGGTTTGCCCTCGCGGTGATCGGCCGAACGCCCTGGGAGCCGCCGGACGCTCATCGCCTCGCGCAACGCCTGCGCTCGGCATTGAGCATCAAACGGGTCGCTGAAACCCCGATGCGGCGGCTTGTTTATCGACATCACGATCGTGAATTCGCCGAAGCGCTGCTGACGCGGCTGCACGCGACTGCGGAGGGGGCATTGCGGTCCGAAGCGCAACGCCGTACCGAAGCCGAGATCGCCTTTCTCGAAGCGCAGCTTGCCGGTGTGACGCGTCAGGATCGTCGCGCGGCTCTGGTCGAGCTGTTATCCGATGAGCAGACCATGGCGATGATGATCGCGCTCGACCTGCCCGTCGCCGCCGACATCATCGAAGCACCGAACAGCGCCGCCATACCGGACTGGCCGAATCCTCTGGTGGTTTATGCCGCCGCCCTTCTGATCGGCATGCTGATCGCGGCAATGATCCTGTTCGCGCGCGCCTCGCCGCCCTCACAGCCGGCACAGGATCAGGAGCCGAAGACAGCGGTCGAGCCGATTCCCTTGCGCGCGGTGCCCGAAGCGGCGTCAGACCGGCAGGGGGGCGCTCTGTAATGCCGGCGGTGCCGCTCAGCGTCATCATCATCACCCGCAATGAAGCGGCCAATATTGAGGCCTGCTTACAATCCGTTGCGCCCTTTGACGACATCATCGTTGTCGATTCGCACAGTACGGACGGCACCCAGGCAATTGCTCGGTCGCGAGGCGCCCGCATCGTCGACTTTCTCTGGAACGGCGCCTATCCGAAAAAGAAGCAATGGGCACTCGATAACGCCGCGCCGCGCCATGATTGGGTTTTGCTGCTTGATGCCGATGAACGGCTGACCACGGCGTTGCAGGAGGAGATAGCGGCGCTGATCGCCGGTGAGCCGAGCCATGAGCCGCTCCATGCCGGCTATTTCATTGTTGCCGCCAACAGCTTCGCCGGAAAACGGATGCGCTTCGGCTTGAGGAATTGCAAGCTGTCGCTGTTCAATCGGCATTACACCCGATTTCCCATCATCGATGATCTCGACTGTCCGCGGATGGGAGAGGTCGAGGGGCATTATCAGCCGAATGTTCAAGGCAGCGTCGGCCGCTTGCGGGCCGGCATGGTCCATGAAGACTGCAAGGGCCCGCTGGACTGGCTTGACCGGCATCGCCGTTATGCCGAATGGGAAGCCCGTTTGCGGGCCGATGGCCGCGACGCGGCCCTGTGGTCAGGGGAGCGGGCGCCGCGCCGCTGGGCCAAGCAGCTTCTGGCGCGCCTGCCCGGTCGGCCGTTTTGGGTGTTCTGCCACAGCTATCTCTGGCGGCTCGGCTTTCTCGACGGGCGGGCGGGCTTCAGCTTTGCGCTCGCCCGGGCGCATTATTATTGGCAGGTCGGCCTGCTCAGCCGTTATTTCCGGGCCCGGAAGCGCGATAACGAAGCGCCTGATAACCGAGCGGAAACCATCGCCGCAGAGTGAGTGCCAGGATCTGCAGCGCGCCGATCCCCGCATTCGTCAGATCGCCGGTGCCCATCACCTGCCTGCGGATCAGAGCCTGTTCACGGCGGCCTTGGGCCGCCCTGCGCGCTGACAAACCGGGCGGGGCGAAGATGCAGATCGGATAGCTGACGCGCCGGATGACAGCGCCCTGACGGTAGAGCTTGAGGAAGACGTCGTAGTCGGCGGCAATCTCGAATCCCAGATCATAGCCGCCGAGGGCACGGAGCGCCTCAGTGCGAAAGACCATGGCCTGATGATGGGTCGGCATCCCCCAGCGCCAGGACGTGGGCGGGCGCGGTTGCTTGATGGCCGGTTCGCTGCCGGGTGAGGGCGATTCAAACGCCGCGCCGAGCAGGAGATCGCAATCCGGTGAGGCTGATAGTGTATCCTCAATCACCTCAAGCGAACGCGGCGCGGCAAGCCGATCGCCGGCATTGAGGAACAACACGTAATCGCCGCCCACCCGCTCAAGCGCATAGTTCATGCCGTCATAAGGCCCGCTATCGGCGGTATGGTGGATCGTCGCGCCAGGAGAGGGGGCGGCGCACAGCTGCGTGTTGCCTCCATTCGCAATGTGCTAGTCAAAGGGAGCCGAAGTCTGGGCCGTTATGGACGTCGCAGTGGCGTTCAGAGCCGCGCTATCGTCCTTGACAACAGTGACGATGCTCAGGCTTGCCATCTTTCTGAGTCGCTAGAGGTAAACCCAAAAGCAAAACGGCGCCCAAAGGCGCCGTTCAAATCGCAATTTGTCGACCGCTTATGCAGCCTGACGGCGCCGAAGCAGGCCGACGCCCAGCAAGCCGCCGCCGAGCAGCACCAAAGCGCCCGGAGCGGGAACGATCGTCGATGACGCGCCGATCAAATCCAGCTGCATATCAAAAGCAGCATCACCGAATATGATCATTTCGATCGCGCCTACATTGGCAAAGTCAGCACCACCCGTGACGCCGGTAAGGTCAACCCATTCTTCGAGCATGAAGTCGGTTGAGTTGTACGTGAAATCATATCGCCCCTGCTCAAAATCTGTGTATTCGAGGTAAAACTCTTGGTTGGTGCCTTGCGATAGATATACGACGCCGTGTGAAACGTTGTTGTCATCGGACCACACGTTAAACGCAATGACGCTGTCCACGTCGACGCTGAAAACATCGACAAGCATTGCATTAAGGGAGCCGCCAACTGTCAAATCGACCCCACCTAAGCCAGTGAAGTCTATAAGGTCCGCACCGTTAAAGCCGGGGCCTGATGAATTGATGTCATCCAGCGCTGAATCGGTGGAGCCATCGTATTGTAACCGCGCCGAACTAATGACGCCCGGGCCATTCATGTAGGTCAAAATACCGTCAGGGTTGCTCGCCCGCGAGAACTCTAGACCGGCAAGACTGAAACCGGATGCCTGTGCGTTCGTACCGTGATAGGTGAAGACCACATCACGTTCGCCCCCAATGATGGTGGCGCCAGCTTCCTGTCCGGTGCTGGTTAGGTTGACCCCGGCTGACGATGTCAAAACCTGCCATTCCGATTTGAAGTCGTCGATAATCAGTAGCGGCGAAGCAGACGCAAACCCAGATGAGCCGAGCATAACGGCGCCAATCGCGCTTCTTAAAATTTTATGGAGGTCAAACTTGACCATGGAGTGCACTCCCAAAGGACTATCCCCCTCGTCTCTGCAAACATCATGCCAAAACAAAAAGGCCAGAGATTTCAGTGGCTTAAAATTTTACGAAACATTGTAAAGCCTAATGACAGTGTGTGCAACTGAAATCTGGTGCTTTTCCGCAGAATCCTGCTAATTGCGCGGCTCCTGCCTCGCTTCCCACATTGTAAAATAATGCGACTCATCACCTGGAACATTAACTCCGTGCGCCTGCGCCTGCCCTTGTTGCTGCAGCTTATCGAGACCGCAAAGCCCGACATTGTCTGCCTCCAGGAAACGAAGTGCCCTGCGGAAAAGTTCCCGTCCGCGCCGATTGCGGAGGCCGGTCTGCCTTATCAGCAATTCGCCGGCTTCAAGGGCTATAACGGTGTCGCCATTCTGTCGCGCGCGCCGATCACCGGTGGTGCCATACACAATCATGTCGGCCGTGAAGATGCGCGCCATGTCTCGGGCACGGTCGAGGGGGTCGACATTCATTGCCTTTATGTGCCGGCCGGCGGCGACATCCCGGACCGGCATGAGAATGAGAAATTCGGTCACAAGCTCGATTTCGTCGACACGCTGAGCGACTGGTTCCCTGCGCGCTTCGGCGCCGACGCGCAGCTCATCGCCTGTGGCGATTTCAATATTGCGCCGCTCGAAACCGATGTCTGGTCCCATAAACAGCTGCTCAAGGTCGTTTCCCATACGCCGGTTGAAGTCGAGAAGCTGACAAGGATGCAGCGGGCCGGACAATGGACCGATGCGGTTCGCCACTTCATTCCGCCCGAGGAAAAGCTGTATACTTGGTGGAGCTATCGGGCGCGCGACTGGCGGGCATCGGATCGCGGTCGGCGGCTTGACCATATCTGGGTCAGCGAGGTGATGAGCCCTGCCTTGCGCGGCGCCGAGGTCCTGAAAGACGCGCGTGACTGGAAGCCGGCCAGTGATCACGTTCCGGTGATCGCCGATTTCTGAGGCGGCCTGTCTTTCGCCCTGTCTTTCGGCCTGTCTGCCGGCGCGGACCGGATCAAACGAACACGAAAATTGCTTTAGCCGATAATGCCGGCATCGCGCAGCGCGGCGCGTTCCGCATCGTCGATGCCGAAATCCTGCAGCACGCTGTCGGTGTCGGCACCGAGGCGCGGCGGCTGGCGTTCGTAAACTGCCGGTGTCTCGCTCAGCCTCAGCGGGTTGACCACGGTCGGCCGCGCGGTGCCGTCATCGGCGGGGATATCGTGCTTCAGCCCGCGGGCCTTGACATGCGGATCGTCAAACAGGTCGGCAATCGTGTTGACCGGGCCGCCGGGCACGTTATGCGCCGCCATGGCCGCAACCCAATGCGCCGTCGGCCGCGCCGCCAGCACCGGTTCGATTTCGGCCAGCAGGGCGTCGCGGTCCTCGACGCGGCCGCGATTGCGCCGCCAGCGCTCATTGTCGCGCCAGGCGGGCCGTTCGCAGAGATCGGCGAAACGGGCGAATTGCTCGTCATTGCCGACGGCGACGACGACAAAGCCGTCGGCGGTCCTGAACGTCTGATAGGGCACGATATTGGGATGCGCCGTGCCCAGCCGTCGCGGCACCTCGCCGCCCATCAGATAGTTCATGTTCTGGTTGGCGAGGCAGGCGATCTGGGTTTCCAGCAGTGCCAGATCGATATGCTGGCCGCGCCCGCTCCGCTCCCGGTGCAACAAGGCCGCCTGAATGCCGTTTGCCGCATAAAGCCCGGTCAGCAGATCGCAGATCGCGACCCCGACTTTCTGCGGGCCGCCGCCGGGCAGATCGTCCCGCTCTCCGGTGATGCTCATCAACCCGCCCATCGCCTGCAACAGCGCATCATAGCCGGGCCGGGCCGCATAGGGGCCGGTTTGTCCGAAGCCTGTGATCGAGCAATAGACCAGCCGCGGATTGAGCGCCGACAGGCTGGCATAGTCGAGGCCGTATTTGGCGAGCCCGCCGACCTTGAAGTTTTCGATCAGGACATCGGCCTGCTCGGCAATGCGCTTGACGATCGCCTGGCCGCGCGGATCGGCAATATCGAGGGCGATTGATTCCTTGTTGCGGTTGGCGGCGTGGTAGTAGACGGCATCGCCGGTTTCGGCGTCGAAGGGCGGGCCCCAGCCGCGGGTGTCGTCGCCGACGCCGGGGCGCTCGACCTTGATCACCCGGGCGCCGAGATCGGCCAGCAGCTGGCTTGCCCAGGGACCGGCGAGGATGCGGCTGAGATCGAGGACGAGCAGCCCGTCCAGTGCTTTCGCTGCCGTCATCCGTTCACCCCTTTGCCGCGCGCCGCAGCACCTCGCGGCCGAGTGCCGCCAGCTCGGCCTTGGCTTTTTCATTACGCGGCAGCTCGACAACACCGAGCCCCTGGAGCATCGAGGCGGCAAAGGCGACGCGATTGCCGAGACGGGCCTTGGCGGTACCGGCGCCGAGCTTCTTGACCTCGGCGATCAGCCCATCGGCCAGTTTGGCGCGGGCCGGGACGCGGTTCAGCACGACCAGCAGCGGTCGTTTTTCCGACTGTGCCAGTGCCAGCGTGCTGCCGGTCGCCCAGACATCCATCGGGCTGAGCTGCACCGGCGCCAATACCAGATCCGCCGCGCGTACGGCGATCTTGGCCTCGGTATCGGCATGCGGCGGGCTGTCGATCAGCACGATATCGTGCTCAGCGGCGAGGCTTTCGACCTCCTTTTGGGTGCGCCAGCCGGTGACCGTGACATGGCTGGGCGGTGCGTTTTCGCCCAGGGCGGTGCGACGGGCGGCAACCCAGCCGGACAGGCTTTTCTGCGGGTCGATATCGACGGTGGCGACGCTTTTGCCCTGGCTCAGCCAGAGTGCGGCGAGTTGCGCCACGAGGGTCGTCTTGCCGGCGCCGCCCTTCTGCTGGGCGACGGTAATGGTAATCGCGCTCATGATCGTCCGACTCGAAAGCAACTGCCTTCAGAAAGTCAGGGCGCGCCACTGTTCTTGCAAGGTACTCCAGAGACCGAGCGAGACACCGCTGATCAGATCGATGCCGAGCGCCGATTTCAGAATATAGAGAAAGACCAGCCCGCCGAGGACGCTCAGGCTGAGGATCAGCAGGGCGAAGAGGGCATTGGCAAAGGTGAAGAGCGGGCGCAGCCCTTTTTCGGCTTCAAGCCGTGCCCGCGATCGCTGCTCACCGCCGGCGAGCAGCACCAGATAGCCGCGCCAGAACAGCAGGTCGAGATTGAGCCTGATATCGACCGGGTGGGCACCCCTGGCGCGGGCACCAAAGGCCATCTTGATTGCCCGTAACTGTTCGTCGGTGAAGCTGGCGCCGACCTCTTTCGGCACCCGGCGCAGAAAACCGGCGGTGAAAACATCGCCGCGCTGATCCAGCTGCGCCGTTTTCTCGGCCAGTGCCGTTTCGATCTCGTGATCGATCACTGCATGCGCCTCCGCATCGATCGTTCGGGTGTCCGCCAGTGACGCTGCAGCCCCCTTACGCCCTGCCGAGTACTGCCCCAAATCGTATGCCATGGCTACTCCGAAGATCGTCCCGGCCGATGCCGCCGGTATTGCCCGCGCCGCCGAGCGGCTGCGGGGCGGCGCGCCGGTGGCTTTCCCGACCGAGACCGTCTACGGCCTCGGCGCCTGTGCATCTGACCCGGCGGCCGTTGAAAACCTCTACTCATTGAAAGGCAGGCCGCCTGAGAATCCGTTAATTGCCCATGTTGCCGACCCGGCGATGGCGGCCATGATCGCCGCGCCGGACGACCGGGCGATGAGCCTCATGGAGGTGTTCTGGCCCGGACCCCTGACGCTGGTTCTTCCCTTGCGGGATGGGGCAGCGGTCTGTGCACCGGCGCGCGCCGGGCTGGAAACGGTGGCGCTGCGCTGCCCTTCCCATCCGGTTGCGACAGCCTTGCTCGGCGAATGCGGTTTCGCCGTGGCTGCCCCCAGCGCCAATCTCTCGGGGCGGCTCAGCCCGACCACGCCGATGCACGTCGCGGCGGGTCTGCCTGATGCCGATATCTGGGTGCTGGCGGGCGGCAAGGCTGCCGTGGGGCTCGAATCGACGATCGTCGATTTAAGCGGTGAGGAGGCTGTTCTGCTGCGGCCGGGCAGTGTCACGGCCGAAGATCTGGAGGCGGTTATCGGTCCACTGCAAAGGGCATCTGCGCCGGGCGCTGCGCCGAAGGCGCCCGGTCAACTCAGCGCCCATTACGCGCCGCGAACACCGTTGCGCCTCAATGCGACCGACGCCGCGCCGGGCGAAGCGCTGCTCGCTTTCGGCCCGTTATTCGGCGACTCGGGGGCAGCCGCAATGCTCAATCTCAGCGATGGGGGCGACCTGGCCCAGGCCGCGGCAAACCTGTTTGCGATGCTGCACGAGCTCGATGGCGGCGGCTACGAGGCCATCGCGGTGATGCCGATACCGGAAGAAGGGATCGGGGCGGCGATCAATGACCGCCTGCGCCGCGCTGCGGCGTCATCCGCGTAACGCGGAAATCACGCCGCAAGGCTCGGTAATTCGGGCAAAGCGGCGAGCAGATTGCGGGTATAGGGGTGTTCGGGCGCATCGAAGAGGGCGGTCTTGTCGCGATATTCCACGATCCTGCCCTGCTGCATGACGGCAATCTCTCCCGCCATGTGATGCACGACCGACAGATCATGGGTGATGAACAGCATCGCCAGCCCGAGACGGTCCTGGAGGTCGCGCATCAGATTGAGGATTTGCGCCTGTACCGAGACGTCGAGCGCCGAGGTCGGCTCATCGCAAATCAGCAGCCGCGGCGTCGTGCTCAAGGCTCTGGCGATGGCGAGGCGCTGACGCTGGCCGCCGCTGAAGGCGTGCGGATACCGCGTCAAGCTGTCGGAAGGCAGGCCGACGCGCTGCAACAGCTCCGCAGCCCGGTCTCGGCGATCAGACGCGGTCAGATCAGGCTGCAAGGCCTTTAGCGGCTCTGCAAGAATATCGGAAACCCTGAGCCGGGGATTGAGACTGCTGAACGGATCCTGGAAAATCATTTGCACGATGCCGCGCTGCCGCTGACGGACCGCGCCGTCACGCCAGTCATGCCCGGCCACGGTAATGCTGCCGGCATCAGGCTCGATCAGCCCTGCCAGGCAACGGGCCAGGGTCGATTTTCCCGAACCGGATTCGCCGACCAGCCCCAATGTTTCCCCCGGATTGAGGGCGAGGCTGACGTCAATCACCGCCGGGCGTGCCTTCCTGGCGCCGCGCAGCAGATCGCTCAGGCTGCGGCGCTCGGCAAAGCTTTTCGACAGCCCGTCGATCTGCAGCAGCGCCGCTTGTCGGGGCTCCGGGGGCGGGCCGTCGGGCGGCGCTTTCTCCGGCGCGCTGTCGTCGACCGTGGGCAGGCGATGCCGCGGTCGTGCCGGTTGCGGGATGCAGTCGAGCAGGGCGCGGGTATAGGGGTGGTCGGGGCGGGTGAGGATGGTTTGCGCCGGTCCGGCCTCGAGCAGGCGCCCCTGCCGCATCACCGCCACCCGGTCGGCGCTTTCGGCGATGACGCCCATGTCATGGGTGATCAACAGGACGCTCAGGCCCTCTTCATCAGCCAGTTCGCGCAACAGGCCGGTGATTTGCGCCTGCAGCGAGACATCCAGCGCTGTGGTCGGTTCATCGGCGACGATCAGTCGCGGCCTGCCGGCAAGAGCCAGAGCAATGACCACGCGCTGGCGCATGCCGCCGGAAAATTGGTGCGGATAATCGTGCCACCGCGCGCCGCCCCCCGGCAGCCCTGCGCGGGACAGGAGATCGATACCGGCCTCACGCGCGGCCTTCCCCTTCAAGCCGCGATGCCGACGGACGGTCTCCTGAAGCTGCTGCCCGATGGTCAGCAGCGGATTGAGGCTTGTCATCGGGTCCTGAAAGACCGAGCCGATGCGGCGGCCGCGCAGTCCGGCCAGCGCTTTCGGCGACCGCGCATCGAAGCGCTGCCCGTCAAGGGTGATGCTGCCCGAGAGCACCTGCAGGGGTTTCGGAACCAGCCCGATGAGCGCCGAACCGATCATCGATTTTCCGGCGCCCGACTCGCCGACCAGGCCGAGGATCTCCCCCTGGCCGATGGTCAAGGCGACGTCCTTAACCACCGGCGGCGGCGGTTTGCGGCCGCCCAGCCCGATGCGCAAGCCGTCAACGCTCAGCGCGGCGTTTATCCTGGTGGTCATGGCTCGCGGCGGCTTGACCGGGAAAAGGGGCTCGGCCACAAACCATTCTGCTCCTTCATAAGGCGTCAATCCGCTGTCATGACTGTGGAAACCGTAAGCGACGAGACTGCCCCGGCACGCGGCGGCCGCCGTCCATCAAAAAATGCCGCCAGCTCAGGCTCCGCCGATGATCAGCTGGTGCAGGTCGTCTCGCGCAATGCCTTCTATAAGGATGGCTATGCCAATCTGAAGCGGATCGCAATCGCCGAGCTGATCGCGATCGCGCTGCTCAGCGTCGCGCTGGTGATTTCGGTTTTCTTCGTCAAGCCGGATCAGCGCTATTTCGCGACCAGCGAGGACGGTCGCATCATCCCGCTGGTGCCGGTCAGCCAGCCAAATCTCAGTGACGCTGCCGTGATCGCCTGGGCGGTCGAATCGGTTACCGAAACCATGACCTTCGGCTTTCACGACTGGCGATACCGGCTCAGTGATTCGATGCGGCATTTCACGCTGGACGGGCGGCAGAGTTTCACCCGTGCGCTTGATCAATCGGGGCGCCTCGATGCTATGGAGGCGCGGCGGCAGGTGATGTCGGCGTCACTCGATCAGTCACCGATCATCCTCAATCAGGGATTTGATCAGCGCAGCGGCCGCTATTTCTGGCAGCTTCAGGGACCGATGCGGCTGACCGTTCTGACCGGTGACCGTCAGCAGACCGAGCTGTTTACGCTGTCGCTCATCATTGTCCGGGAATCGACCCTGAACAGCGAGCGCGGTTTGGCCATTCAGCAATGGATCGCAGCCCCGGCATGAGCGCACTCAATCCCGAAACGGCCGTTGATGCCAAGCTCTATGCGACATGGATGAAGCGTTGCGTGATCGGTGCGGT
Source organism: uncultured Rhodospirillales bacterium (assembly GCA_964598335.1). Classification (GTDB taxonomy): domain Bacteria; phylum Pseudomonadota; class Alphaproteobacteria; order CAZRBL01; family CAZRBL01; genus CAZRBL01. Next base: position 78,818 of record CAZRBL010000002.1, on the reverse strand, counting down.
GGCGGCGCTCAGCCTGACCGTTCTGCTGGCCTTCGCCGTCATCTTCATCGAGCCGGACAAGCGTTATTTCGCACAGACAGAGTCGGGCCGCATCGTGCCCATTGTTTCCTTCGGCGAGCCGATACAGACCAATGAAGCGATCACCGGCTGGGTTGTCCAGGCCGTGACCGAAACGATGACTTTCGGCTTTCATGACTGGCGTCTCCGGCTGGGCAGCGCCATGCGGTATTTCACCGAAGACGGGCGGCGCAGCTTCAACCGCGCCATCGAATCGGCCGGTTTGCTCGACCGGGTGCGGGAGAACCGCCAGATCATCTCCTCCGCCCCGCGGGCGATGCCGGTGATTGTGCAGGAAGGCCCGAACCCGCTGACCGGCCAATATCAGTGGATCGTCCAGGTGCCGATCAACATGACGACCGAGGCCGGTGCCGTGAAAAGCTCCAGTCGTTTCCGCGTGACGCTTGCCGTGGTGCGGGTCTCGACGTTAGAGAAGGCGCAGGGGCTCGGCATCCAGCAATGGGTGACGGAACCAATCTGATGGGCAAACCGCCGACGGAGCCGCCATGCTCGCCAAATTCGCGAAACGCGTTTTAGTCGCCGCCGTAATCGCTGCCGTGCCCGCCATCGCCGCATTGCCGGTGGCGGGTCAGGAAAGCGGTGAGGACCCGTGGGGCATTTTCGACGACGGCACGCGCGACGATGCCTTCGACCGCGCCATTGTCAGCCGTTTCCCGTTCAGCCCTGAGGAGTTGCTGAGGCTGCGCGGGCTGGTCGATGAAATCCAGCGCGCGACCGCGGCGCCGCCGCGCGGCGTTCAGGCGCGGGCCAACAGCCGGGTCGAGACCTTGTCGCTCGATCCCGGGGCGCCGCCGCCCGAAGTGTTCGTCCATACCGATTTCGTCACCACGCTGAATTTCGTCGACGCAACAGGCCAGCCCTGGCCGGTGCTCGATGTCGCCTATGGCGGCGATTTCCAGATCGAAACCCCCGAAGACGGAAGCCATATCGTCCGCATCGTCTCCAGCACCAATTACGGTGCCGGCAATCTCTCGATCCGTTTGATCGACCTGCCGATGCCGATCACCATGCGTTTGCAGGCGGGCAAACAGGTGGTCGATTATCGCTATGATGCGATCGTGCCGCGCAATGGCCCGCAGGCGCGCCCCACTTTGGTTCGGGCCGGGCTGCGTCCGGCAGCCGGCGATGACGGGCTGATGCTGGCCCTGCTTCAGGGCGTGCCGCCGCAGGATGCGGTCAGGCTGGCGGTGGAAGGCGCCGATGCAGGCAGCAGTGCCTATCGCATCAACGGCCGCTTCTTCCTGCGCACCGGCCTGCAACTGCTGTCGCCGGGCTGGGAAAGCAGTGTCGCGGCTGCAGACGGGACCCGGGTCTATGCGCTGCCCGAGACGCCGATTCTGATCTTGTCCGATAATGGGGTAATGATCCGGGCGCGAATTGCTGAGCTTGCCGCCGGCGCCTCCGTGCCGCCGAGCGATATCGGCGGGATCAGCCGTCTGGAGGACCTGCAATGAGTGATCAGAGCAATGCGGATGACGGCAACAACGATGGCGGCGGTCGCGATGACGGCCCGCGCGCCGGCGCGAGGCCGCAAGACGGCCCGGTTCAACAGGGGCCGAATTTCAGGGACAATATCTCCGCCGCGTGGCAGGGCCAGCCGGTTTTCCGGCTTCTTGTCATCCTGCTGCCGGTGTTGGCGGTCGCCGCCATCGCTTTCGGGCTGACCGGCGGCAGCGACGACGTCGGGCCGACCTCGGTGGCGCCGGGCGGGGCGCAGACACAGGACATCCCGGGCGGCGAGGATCTCTCGCCGGCCATGGAACAGGCGATCCTGGCCGAAGACCAGCAAAGGCTGGACCGGGCCGCGCGTGAGGGCGATGCCTTCTTTCCGACGCCGCGCGGCATCGGCGAGCAAATCCGGGAAAACGAACAAGGGGACAGCGTCTTTACGTCCGATCCGCTTGATGTTTTCCGTAGCCAGCTCGACGAGCAGCAGCAGAATCAGGCGCCGCAACCGCCGCCGACCCCGCCGGCGCCGCAGCAGCAACGCGGTGACGGCGGTCTCGCCGATGCCATGTCCGGCGCTATCGACAGCTATCTCGGCGTCTGGACAGGCACCCAGTTACGCGTCGTTCGCGCCGCCGGTGATGATCTCGCCGGGCCGGGCGGCACAGCCGAGGGGGCGGCGGAAGACGGTGCGGTGACGGACGTCGCAAGCGGCGAGAACCAGGAAGAGATCATTTCGGCCGGCGAGGTGCATTACGCGCAAATGCTCACCCTCGCCGATTCAAGCGTGCCCGGTCCGGTTCTGGCGGAGATGCTGTCGGGACCGCTGGCCGGCGGACGTCTGATCGGCACCTTCACCTCGACCGACGATGTCTTGGTGATCGGTTTCCAGTCGGTCGTGCTGGATCGCCAGCAATATCAGATCGACGCTGTGGCTCTGGATCCCGATACAACGCTGGCCGGCGTCGCAACCGATGTCGACCGGCGTTATTTTGAACGCATCATTCTTCCCGCGGCGGCCCGCTTTATTGAGGGCTTCGGCGATGCGGTGGCGGAAACGGCGACCACCACGACGGTGGTCGGCGACGGCGATTTCGCGCTTGAGGAGACGGAGGATCCGGATACCCGCGAGGCGGTGGCCGCCGGCGCGTCGAGCGCCTTTGAATCGGTCGCCGAGATTGTCGAAGAAAATGCCGCCAATGCGCGCCCGATCGTTCGGGTGCAGGCGGGCACGGCGCTCGGTATCCTGTTCGCGCAACCGGTCTCCGCGCCGTCGGAACTCGCGGCCGAATTGCTGGATCAGTAAACCCCGGGTGTGACGGCGATGGCCGAGGACGATCGCAGTTTTCTTCAGAAGAACTTTCACCTCGTGGCCGGCGGCGCTTTCGGGCTTTTCGTCTTGCTGATGGGGGCGCTGCAATTCGGCCTGATCGGCGGCGATGACGGCACCGTGACCCGCAATCCGACGGGGCCGACAATCGGCCAGGCGGCCAATACCTTTGCCCCCGCCCAGCAAACGGCGCCCCAGCAAGCGGCGCCTCAACAGGCACAGTCGCGGCCGGTTCCTCAACAACAGGCGGCGGACCCCTTTGACGGGCTCGGCGGCGCCAGGCAGCAGCAACAGCCGCAACAGGGCCCGGCGCCGAGCTTTCAGCCCGGCCCGTCGAATACGCAGATGGCCGATATCCGAGATGATATTGCGGCGATGCGGGTGGCGATGCGCCAGACACAGAATGATGTTCTGGTGCTGCAGGAAAGGCTGGCGCAAAGCGAAAGCGCCCTGCGGACGTTGATTGCGAGACTTGACGCGGCCGGCATCAAGACGGTCGAACAGACCGGGCCGCAGTTCGAGCTCAACTGCTTCATTCTGGTTTCGGCCGATCCCAGCTCGGCGTTCATCACCAATCGCTGCGCCAACCGCACGCGCCAGGTCTATGTCGGTGACAGTATTCCGGGGCTGGGCCGGATCGAGGCGATTGAACAGCAGGGCGGTCAATGGACACTGCTGACCCAAAGCGGTAGGCTACGGCCGAGCGGCCAGTAAGGCCGCAGCGAGAGAGCGAGGCGAACGGCCTTGAGCGACGAAACCTTGGACAGCGGCAGTAATGCAGCGCGGCGGGCGGCCGCCCAGCGCGCGCGTGCGCGACGCCAGGCGGCGTTGGAGGCCGACAAGCGCGGGCGCAAGGCTGCGCCGCGTACACAGGCCACGCGCACTGCTGAACCGAAAGCAAAACCGGCAGCCTCAGGTGCGGCCCCGGCAGCGATAGGCGGCGGGCTGAAGAAGGTGGTGCCGCTCGCGCTGGCGGCTGTCGTCACCGGCTTTATCGCTTTCGCCGCGATGAACTGGGATGCCGGCATGCAGATGGTTCTGCCGGCGATCGAGGCGGTTCAGAACGGCGGTCAATCACCGCAACGGACGGCGCCGCCTTCTGACACCAGGCCGGCGCAGGGAATTGTTGACGGCGGCCAGGGGCAGGCCGCGCTCGACCAAGCAGGCGGCACCGCGGCGCCGGGTGAAGCCGGCGTGTCGCTGCGCGATCCGGCGGCGGATCAGATCGGCGGCGTCGCCTCGGTTCCGGGCATTACTTCCGCCCAACCCGGCCAGGACGGCAATGTTGCAGGACAAAGCGCCGTCGGCGGTTCGGGCCGCGGCGCCGGTGTCGCCGGACAGCAGGGCGCGGCATCGGTGCAGGGCGTCCAGTCTGCCGGGGGCGTTCAGGGCCAGCGCGGGGCAGCCTCGCAGCAAGGTACAGCAATCCAGGGCGGCGGCGCATCGCAGACCGGCATCGGCGCGCAGGGCGGCATCGGGTCTCAGGGCGGGATCGGGTCTCAGGGCGGGATCGGGTCTCAAACCGGCGCCTTTGGCCAATCCGGCGCGAGCGGCCAAACCGGCGTCTCGGTCCAGGGCGGCGTCGTCGGGGCGAATGGTATTGCCGCGCAGACAGGTGCCGGGGTGCAAAACGGTGCCGGTCGCGGCGTCGGCGCGGCCGCGCAGCAGGGCGTGCAGTCGAGCGGCGGAGCAGCATTTCAGGGCGGCGTCGCGTCCGCCGGCGGCACTTCCTCGCAGACCGGTGTTTCCGCTGCCGGCGGGGTATCAAGCCAGGCAGGGGCAGCCGGCGCCGGCGGCGTCGGGTCTCAAAGGGGCGTCGGGTCGCAGGGCGGTGCCGGTCGCGGTGCCGGAGTCTCGCAGCAGGGCGGTGCCTCGCAACAGGGCGGCGTTTCCCGCCAGGCCGGCACAGCGCAGCAGGGCGGCGTCTCGCAACAAGGCGGCGCCGGGCGCGCGGACGGCGTCGGCCAGCAAGGGGGCACCGGTCGCGGTCCGGGCGTTGCGCAACAGGGCGGCTTCAGCGGCTCGGCGCCGGGCGCGTCGCAGCAGGGCGGCTTTACAGGCAGCGCGCCGGGCGCGGGACAGCAGGCCGGCTTCACCGGCTCGGCGCCGGGCGCCGCGCAACAGGGCGGTCAGAACAGTTTCGGTCCCGGTCAGGACAGTTTTGCTCCCGGCCAGGACAGCTTCGGTCCAGGGCAGGACAGTTTCGGACCGGGCCAGGACAGTTTCGGTCCGGGTCAGGATAGCGTCGCGCCCGGCCAGGACAGTTTCGGCCCCGGCGTCGACAATCGCCCGCAAGGTGTCAATCAATTCGGCCCCGGCGCGGAAGACGGCGGCGACGGCGTTAACCGGGCCAGCGATCCGGCACGGAGCGGCGGCCAGGGGGTGACCCAATTCGACCCCGGCCAGCGCGGTTCCGTTACCGGCCCCGGCGCGGCGACGGCCGCACGGGTTTTTGAAGATGTGTTGAGCAATGCCGCGGAGGCAATCCCGAGCATTTTAAGCGTGTTGACGGCGCTGAGCTATATTTTCGGTCTGGCGATTGCGGGGCTCGGCATCCATCGGCTGGTCCAGTCGACCGACGATCCGCGCAGCTTCCCGCCAAGCCAGGGCGGCATGCGAATCGCCGTCGGCGCTCTGCTCATCACCCTGCCGTTTATCATCGGCACGGTGACCGAGACGCTGGGGCTCGAAATCGCTACCGACAGCGAAACCCGGGCCCTTGTCGGTAATGTCGGCATTGTTCAGGGCGCGGACAGCTGCGCGCGGGGCGACACTCTGTGCAGCCTTGCCGGCAATTTCAGCGAGCAATTCTTCCACTTTTTGCGGATTTTGACCCCTGTTGCTTACCTGGCCGGCGCGTTTTTCGGTATTCTCGGCATCCTCAAGCTGCGCGAACATGCCGATATGCCGCTGCAGGTGCCGCTGAAGGAACCGGCGGCACGTCTGCTGGCGGCGGGTCTGTTGCTCGGCCTGCCGACATTCATGAGCATCCTCGTCGACACGCTGGGGCTCGATACCGTCGCCGAGCAGGGAACCGGCGCAGCGAGCTATTTCGCGACCTCGGTCGAAGGCGAAAATCTTGTCGGCCTGTCGGCGATCATCGCCAATGTGATGGAAGATTTGCGCCCGGTCATGCGCGGCGCGATCCCGGTCGTCTGTTATGTTCTCGGTTTTGCCTTGGCGCTGTTCGGCGTCATTCGCCTCGCCAAGGCAAGCCAGGAAGGGCCGCGCGGCCCGTCGGGCACGGGCACCATTATCACCTTTGTTGCCGCCGGGGTGCTGATGGCGGCGCCCGATGCGATGGATACCGTCTCGCGGACCCTGTTCGGTGCCGAACCGCAGCCGAACAGCTATGCCGTGCTGACCAGCGGCTGTGTCGCCGGGATCAACAGCGCCGTGGCCGGGGCGAATAACCGCGTTTCAGGCGTGGATTTCGGCTTCACCATGCAGGTGGATGTCCTCAACAGCGTGCTGCCGGCGATTTTCCTGTTCATTCAGTTCGTCGGCTGGATCGGCTTTATCCGCGGCTGGTTCATTCTCCGCCAACATGCCGACGGCAATGCCCAGGCCTCGATGTTCGGCGGCTTCACGCACATTATCGGCGGTGCGCTGGCGGTGAATATGTCGGCCTTTCTGAAACTGCTCGATACCAGCGCACAGACTAATTGTATCTCGATGTGAGGGACATGCCGCGGCGGCCCGAAAATCGACACCACAACCCTGCTTGGCTATTTTTTTAAAGTTTTGTATACCGTCAGAAATTCGGAACACCGCTCATTCGTGGGGCCTCGAGGTAACGTCATGATCCGTTCGCACTACACCAATTTCACGCTCAGCATTGCCGCCGGGGTAACCGTCGGCATGATGTCCGGCTCGGCCGCGGCACAGGAAACCGGCGGCATCGCCCGCATGGTCAACACCCTGTTCGAGAACCTGCGCACGATTCCCGATCTGATCGGCATCATCGCCTATATCGCCGGTGCGGCTCTCGGCATTGCGGGTATCTTCAAGCTCAAGCAGCATGTCGACAATCCTCAGCAGACAGCGCTCAAGGACGGTCTGATGCGCCTGGGCGCCGGCGGCGGTCTGATCGCGCTTCCCTTCGTGCTCCAGGCGGTGATCGACACCTTCGGCGCGGAAGGCGGCGATCAGCTTGATGCGATGCCGACCTTCGGGGCGCCGACCCGCCAGAATTAGGGCATCCCGGCATCCGTAAGCGTGCCGGGGGATCGCGCGGCGATGGCCTATCGCAGTATTGAGCTTGGCGTGACGCGGCTGGAGACAACGGCCCCGCTGGATCATGGTCCGCCGCTCGACGATGAAGCGCTGTTGGAGCTGCGCCGCCAGGTCCATGAACGCGATGAAAATTGCTGCGGCTGGTGCGGCTTTGTCGCCAAACGCTATCAGGATATCCGCTATCTGAACGGCAACCGGCTTGATCACCGCCTCGATAATATGGCGACGATCTGCCTCTTCTGCGCACAATGCTTCGCGCTGGAAGAAGTCGGCCCGCGCCGTTCGGGCTCGCTGGTCTGGTTGCCGGAATTCGATCAGGCGCAGCTGCATCACATCGCCCGCGCCATCTATATCGCCCGTATCACCTCGGGCCCTGTCGCCGATGCGGCGCGCCTCGCGCTCGATGCCCTGATGCAGCGCCGCGAAGATGCCGAGGCGCGGCTGGGCACCGACGATCCGGCAGCGCTCGCGACCGTGCTGCAGGATTTGCTCGAGGATCACGAATATGAAGGCCGTTTGGCCAAGCTCGACGGCATCCGCCTGATGCCGCATGACCGCCGTATCATCCGCGAAGGCGATCTCGAATTTAATCAGTTTCCGCAGATACTCGCCTATTGGCGGTCCAAGGACGGACCCTTTGGCGGGGTGCTGCCCAATAGCTGGAGCGATATTTTCCTTGAAGTTCAGGAAAACCTCGGCGCAGACTTGGTTGAGACAGCGGCGTGACGGGTGACATGGCGCAGGCGGTCGGATGTCCGGATTGCCGCGCTCGCTGTCGCGCGCTCGCAATGACGGCGGTAAGGAAACCGATGCGAGGCTTCGCATGAAGTGGTTAGAGGATTTGGCGGCGCCGCTGTTTTCGGTGCTGAAACAGCCGATCGAGAGCTTTGTGCGTCTCGAAACCGCTGATGACGAGACGACTCTGGTCGCCGATGACGGCTCGCTGATCTCCCTTTTGCGCATTGACGGTTGCCGCCAGATCATCGGTGATTCCGAATATGCCGATATTGTCGAACAGGCCACGCTCAAGCTCGGCGCGCGCTTCGACCGGCCCGGCCATGCCATGCAGATCTATTTCATGCGCGATCCCGGCCGCGCGCGAAACGATCTGGAAGAATTGGTGCGGCCCAGTGAACTGGCCGCGGCCGGCGCGGCGCTTGATCTCGATGACGTGTTCGAGGAGCGCAAGCGGCATTTGCCCGGCTATCTCGCCTCCGAAGAAGTTTTCTTCGTGCTGTGGTCGCGGCCGACGGCGCTGACCAAATCCGAGGCCGAGCGCGGCAAGAAGGAACGGCTCAAGGTCGAATGGGTAGTCGCGAGCGATGCGCAATATCCGTTCTCGGCAATCTCGGCGCTGCGTACCCGTCACCGCGCCTATGTCGGCGCCATTGTCGATGCCGTCGATGAGCTTGGTATTCAGGCCAGCCTGCTCGAGGTTCATGAGGCGCTGAACCATGTCCGCGGCAGCCTCTATCCCAGCCGCGCGCACAAGGGCTGGCGTCCCTGCCTGCCCGGCGATCCGATCCCGACACGGATGCCGCAGGGCGACCGCGATTTCTCCGAGGTGCTGTGGCCGCCCTTGCGGCGGCAGATATGCACCGCCGATGCCGAAGCCCTCAGCGGGTCTGTGGTGCGCATCGACGATCAGATCTGGTCCGGCATCGATGTCTCACTGGCGCCGATGGACCCGCTGCCGTTTCCCAAGCTGCTGGCGCGGCTGGTCGAATCCCGCGTGCCGTTCCGCGTCTCCTTCCTCGTCGAAAGCGGCGGCATCCACGGCGCGGCGATGCGCAAAATGATCGCCGCCATCCTCGGCTTCTCAAACGATGTCAACAAGCAGATCAAGAAGAGCATCGAAGCGCTTGAGGAGCTGTCGCGCGATGAGCCGGTGGTTCGGCTGCGGATATCGCTGGCGACCTGGGCGCCGGTTGGTGAGATGGATCTGCTTGAGGAACGCCAGTCGCTGCTGATCCAGGCGACGGAAAGCTGGGGCTATTGCCAGGTCTCGCAAAATGCCGGCGATCCGCTCGAAGCGGTGATGTCGTCAGCGCTCGGCATTGCCTGCGCCTCGACCGCGCCGCCGGCGATTGCGCCGCTGGTTGATGTCGTGCGGCTGCTGCCCTGGCAGCGCCCGTCGAGCCCGTTTGAAAGCGGCGCCATCCTGTTCCGCACCCCCGATGGTCGCGTCTGGCCCTATCAGACCGGCAGCACGCTGACCACGACCTGGTTCGATCTGATCTTCGCCCAGCCCGGCGCCGGTAAATCGGTGCTGATGAACAGCCTCAATTTCGGCACCTGTATCTCGCCGGGGATGAGCACGCTGCCCTATGTCGCGGTGATCGATATCGGCCCCTCCAGCTCGGGGCTGATCTCGATGTTGCGCGATGCGCTGCCGCCCGAAAGGCGGCATGAAGCGGCGCATTACCGGCTGCAAATGGCGCCGGAATACGCCATCAACCCCTTCGATACCCAGCTCGGTTGTCGCCAGCCGCTGGCCGTCGAGCGCAGCTATCTTGTTGAATTACTGACCCTGTTGGCGACGCCGCCGGGGCAGCAGGCGCCCTATGACGGTATCCCGCAGCTGGCCGGCCTGGTGGTCGATGAGATGTTTCGCTGGCGTGCCGATGAAGGCGCCAATTGCGAGCCGCGCCCCTATCTGACCGGGATCGATCACGAGGTCGATGACGCGCTGCGTGCCTATAACGTTCACCTGCCCGAAGAGCCGCTCTGGTGGGATGTCGTCGATGCGCTGTTTCAGGCCGGGGCCGAGCATCAGGCCACCCTCGCCCAGCGCCACGCAAGCCCGGTTCTGGCTGATTCCGTGACCGCGGCGCGGCGGCCGCAAATCCGCGCTCTGCTCGAGGAAACCCGCATCGGCGCCAGCGCCGAGGGCGTGATCCACGCCTTTGAACGGATGATGGCCGCCGCCATCCGCGAATATCCGATTCTGTCAGGCGTGACGCAGTTCGATATCTCGGACGCCAAGGTCTGTGCCCTTGATCTCGGCGATGTCGCGCCGCAGGGCGATGATACCGCCGACCGCCAGACCGCGATCATGTATATGCTCGCGCGGCATGCTCTGGTGAGGCATTGGTGGCTGGGCGAAGACGCGCTGCGCTATATCAACCCGCTTTACCGCGACCACCATGAACGGCGACTGCGGGATATTCGCGAGACGCCCAAGCGGCTCTGCTATGACGAATTCCACCGCACCAGCAAGTCGCGTGCGGTGCGGGCGCAGGTCGTCCGCGATGTGCGGGAGGGCCGCAAATGGGGCGTCCAGATCGTCCTGTCTTCCCAGCTCCTCGACGATTTCGATGACAATATGGTCGATCTCGCGACCGGCGTCTGGATCCTCGGCGCGGCGATTTCGGAACGCGCGGTGGACAGCGCACAGCAGCGCTTCGGCCTGTCGGAAACCGCCAAATGGGTGATGAAGAACAAGCTGACCGGTCCGCGGGCGAGCGGTGCGCCGGTATTGCTGGTGCTCGGCACCAATGAAGGCCGCTATGAGCAGTTCCTGATCAACACGCTGGGGCCGATCGAGATCTGGGCGCTGTCGACCAGCGCCGAGGATGTTGCGATCCGCAACCGGCTCTATTCCCGCCTCGGCGCCGACCGGGCTCGCCAGATGCTTGCGCAGCATTACCCCGGCGGCTCGGCCCGCCGCGATATCCGCCGCCGTGTCAATGCGATGATCGACCGCGGCGAGGTCGAAAGCGCCGCGACGAACCGCGTCATCGAACAGATCGTCAGCGAGCTGACCGCCATCGCCACCAACACCGGCACCCCCGGCGGCAGCCCGGCAATCCAGCAGGCGGCGGAGTAAAGCGGGCCTAGGCCCTCTTCTTTGATCGGAGAGAGAACAGCGCAGGCAGCGCTGTCAGAAGAAGCACCGACGTCAGAGGGGCTGGGACTGCCTGGTGGTTCACTGTGACCGAAAACGCTCCGATCCTCGCCTCTAAGTCAGATGCTGGGCTAAGGGTCGATGCGCCGATAGTGACGGGCCGATCCGAGGCAATTGTGATGGCTTATCAGTTGAAATCGGGACCTTCGCGAGCGCTTACCGACGGGAGCCGCGCCGCGATGAGCTGAGCAGCCACAGCGCGGGCAGGATCAGCGCCAGCGATAGCGGGCCGGGGATGCTGCCCGGCCGGTTCACGGTGACCGAAAAGGTGCCGATATCCGCGCTCAGATCGATGGTGCTGGTCTGCAAATCGGTGGTGAAGCCGAAGGTGATCGGCGCTCCGGTCTCGGAGAAGTCGAGCATGGTCGAAAAATCGGACGCCCGGAAATCAAGCGGTACGATACCTTCAACCGAGAAGACATCGGCAACATGCTCGTCGAAGGCAATGAAGCCATTCGGTGGTGCAATGAAGTAATCGATGCCGCCCTGCTCGGCGAACAGGGTCAGGGTCATGCCAAGGGGACCCAGCACCTTCTGAAAGCCCAGGCGCTCAAGGCTGAAATCGATTGTCTCGATGGCGCCGCTCGCTGCCGGGTCATAGGTGAAAGCGTCGAAATAATGCGCCACCCTGACCGCCGCTGTAAGGCGCGGGTCGGGGCCTGTCTGGATAGCGAGGCGGAGCGGCGGGTCGCCCGGAGCCGTGCCGGCGCTCGGGGTCACCTCCAGCTCTCCGGCCGTCGTGCCGAAGATATAGCGCTGCTGCGGCAGGTTGCCGGTGTAATCGGATATCGAGAAGGTCGTCTGCGAATTGTTGGTCGTGATGACCGGAGCCGCCGCCGCCTTGAAGCCGATAGCGGCAATCAGCGCGATGACGGGCGCCGAGAGGCTGACTCTGTCGAACATACGCACCGCAAAGGCCTCCCCGGCAGCTGATTCTTTATCACCTGTACGGGTAGGGTTATCGCATTCCCGTCGTCATTTTGTCAATGCGCTGAACGATCAAGCCGGCCGGTTGTCTTGCTTCAGTATTCCGGTGCCCGCGGCGGGGAAATCCGCGTCTTGAGCGCGTCAGGGAGTATCGGCTCATAAGGCGGGTCGAGGCTGACTGTGACCCGCTCCTCTGACCAGTCATTCCTGGCCGCATTTGCGCCCGGCGTGCGCATCAGCATCAGATAGCCGGCGGCGCTGGCCATGCCGCCATGCCACAAGCCCGGCGGGCGCCAGAAATAGGCGCCGGGACGCATGACGCCGACGGTCAAAGCGAGATCGCCGGAGATCAGGAAGGCCTCCTCGACGAAATCATGGCGTTCCAGCGGTTCCTCGCCGCTGGGCGGGAAAACCTGCGGCATCGAGCCGAGCAGATAGGTGCGGCCGGAGCCGTCGGGCGGCACCCGCAAATTCTTGCGGCCCATTTTCAGGTACTCGATCTGGGCATCGAAATTGGCCATGTCCCAGGGCATGGCGATGCTGTCGAGCGCCGGGACCGCCCCCGCATCAGCGCGCACCGGCCGCGATTCTGGCGCGATACGGTTCGGCCGCCGGTCGAAAAAGGTCAGCACTACCGCGCCGTCGGGCGCGGTCAGGCGCTCGCGCCGCGTTCCCGCCGGCCAATAGGCGTAACCGTGTAGATTGAGCTGCTGATCATCGCAGGTCAGCGACCCGGACAGAATAAAGACTTCTTCATCCGCGTCCAGCGCATGCGGATCGCTATCGGTATAGCCCTCGGGATAGCGAATCAGGCTCGAACAGGCGCCGGTCTCGGCGTCCTCGCTCAATATCTTGATCTCGACTCCCGGGTGAGCCGGCAGGGCATCCGAGACCCAGCCCAGCGCCTGCGATTGGATGAATTCGATATGCGGTCTTGTCATCACGCCATGCTAAACGCCGCGCGCCGTCTGCGCTAGCCGCCTCCTCAGCGTATCGATAACCGGCGAGGCCTAGCCGATCAGCGCAATGCTGCTCCGCATGGCTTGTAGCCACAAACAGAGCCGCCATAACAAGGCGATGTGTATGACAGCCCGCCGGCGCCGATACCGAGGCGCCGTACTTCTCGTACCCCTGATGATGGCCGTGTCCTCGCTCGCCTCGGCGCAGCAATCGACGGTACCGGAACGCATCATCGTCACCGGCCGCGCGGGTACGGCGCCGGGGCCCGAGACGGTGTCTGTAATCGATGCTGATACGCTTGACGATCTGGCACCGTTGCGGATCGGCGAGGCGCTGGACCTGGTTTCCGGCGTTTTCACCGCCGGGTTGAATGGCCCGCGCGAAGTGGTGCAGATCCGCAGCCCGCTGTCCTTTGCCAACCGGACGCTGTTTGTCGAGGATGGGGTGCCGCTGCAAAGCGCGGTGTTCTTCGATCAATCGGCGCTGGGCTACAGCCAGGCGCTGGCCTCGCGCGGCGGCATCGAGGTGCTGCGCGGTCCGGGCGGCACCCTATACGGCTCAGACGCCTTCAGCGGTGTGGTCAGCCTGCGCACGGTGGCGCCGGATGCGGGGCCGGCGCTCTCCGGCCGGTTGCGCTATGGCAGTTTTGAGCGCGTCGAGGCCCAGGCCAGCGCCCGCGCGGCGCTGTCGCAACGCCATTCAGTGCGGGCCAGCGGTGCGTTCGCGGCCACCGACGGCTATCGCGCGGAAACCGCCTTTCACCGCAGCCATGGTGTGCTGCGCCATCGCTATCAGGCGGACCGGGTGACGGTGACATCCGGCCTCTATGTCACCGATTTCGAGACCGAGAGCGCGACCGCGATCCCTTTTGATGCGTTTTTGGCCGGCAGCCGCGCCTCGGGGCTGAACGCCGCGGTCGATCCTGAAGCCGCGATTGAAGAAGGCCGTTACTGGCGGCTGCAAAGCCGTTTTGAGGGGCGGCTGGATGACGGCCTGTCGCTGGCCGTCACGCCCTATCTGCGGCGGCAGCAGGTCGCGGCGACCGCTGTGTTTCAGCCGGCGACGACGCCGCGTCGCACCAGCCGGGCCGACAGCTTTGGTCTGCTGCCGCGGCTCAGCTGGCAACGCGGCGCGACCCGGATCATCGGCGGGCTGGATGTCGAACTGACCAATCTCGACGTTTTCGAGGTTCAGGACCGGCCCGATGCGGTGGTGTTCGGCACGCTGTTCCGACAGGGCCCGCAATTCGATTACCGGGTCGGCTTTCGCAGCCTCAGCCCGTTCATCCGCGCCGAGCGGGAGGTTGGCCCGCTGACGCTGACCGCCGGGCTGCGTTATGACCGCCTGCGCTATCGCTTCCGCAATGCGCTGGATGAGGTGCCGGGCGATGCGCGCTTACAGCTCGATGACCGCCTCGATCGGTTCGAGGCCCTGTCGCCGGAGCTAGCGGCGCTGTGGGCGCTGGATGGCCATAACACGATCAGGCTGCGCTATGCGCGCGGATTTCGGGTGCCGCGCGCTTCAGATCTGTATGAGCTGGCCGAGGATCAGACGGCGTTCAGCCTCGATCCGGAAAAGCTCGACAGTTTTGAGCTTGGCTGGCGCGGCCGCTTTGACCGGCTGTCGCTTGATCTGACCGGCTATTGGCAGATCAGCCGTGACGGGGTGTTGACCGATGTGCAGACGGCGGCGGGCAATATCTCGATCAATGGCGGCTCGCAGCGCTTTGCCGGCATCGAGGCGAGCCTGTCAGCGGCCCTCGACCATGGCTTTGACGCCTCCCTGGTGTTCGCCTGGCAGGATTTCCGTTTTCGCCAGCGTTCGGCAACCGGCGATGACCCGTTTGACGGCAACCGGCTGGCGCAGGCGCCGCGCCGGATCGGCACCGCGATGCTGCAATGGACCCCGCCATCCGCCGACTGGCTGACGCTGTCGGGCCGGCTTCGGCATATCGGGCCGTGGCCGCTGAATGACGCCAATACGCTGTTCACCGAGGATGAATTCATTCTTGGCCTGCAGGCGATCGCTAGTATCGGGGACCGGCTGCAGCTCGATATCAAGGCCGATAATGTGACCGACGCAATTTATCCGGTCTTCGCCAACGCCCCCGGCTTTGCCCCTTCCGGCCGGGCGCGGCCTGGCGATGGGCGGGCGATTTCCGTCGGCCTGCGCCTAGCCCTTTAAACCCGCCAGATAGCTCAGCGCCTCATCGAGCCCGATGACATCGGCATATTTGGCGTTGAGGTCGAACAGGTTGGCGTCATGGACACGCGGGTCGCGGTCGCCGACCGCCTCGCGGACGACCATCGGGCGGAATCCGTGCTGGCAGGCATCGAGCGCCGTGGCGCGGACACAGCCAGAGGTGCTGAGGCCCGCGATCAGCACCGTATCGATTCCCAGCGCGGTCAGCGTCGAGGCCATGGTCGTGCCGAAAAAGCCGCTGGCATATTGCTTGGTTATGACGGGCTCACCGGGTTGCGGCTCCAGGCCATCGGCAAAGGCCTGGTATTTCGGATCCGCGCCCTGATCGAACAGGGAAAGCGCCTTGACCTTCTGATAGAACACACCGCCATCGGCGCCCCCGGGGGTAAAGGCGACATTGGTGTGAATCACCGGAATACCGGCCTTGCGGCAGGCGGCGAGCAGGCGGCCGGCGTCCTTGGCGGCCTGTTCGACGCCGGCATAAAGCGGTGAACCCGGGATCAGATAGGCATTCACGAAATCGATCACGAGCAGCGCCGGCCGGGTCCCGAAACCCAGCCTCCCGCTAAATCCCGCCTGCTCGTAATCCTGATCGAGGGTCTTTGCCTGGGTCATCGCGGTCCCGCTTCTTGTTGGTTGAGCGCCGCCATGGCGGCCTTGATAAGGTAAGACGCAATGGCCTCGACCGGCGCTGTGCCCGCCAGCGAGACTGCGACGATTATCTGGCGCTCGGGGACCCAGGCCGCAACCGCGCGGGCCTGCTGCTCGCCGCCGCTATGGCCGATCCAGACTTCATCCGTGGCGGCGCCGGCTTCGCCAAGGCGGTACAGCATCATGCCGCTGCCGTAATACAGCGCCGGCTGGCCCATCGGCCAGACACAGGCGATCATCGCATCGACGCCGGACGGTGCGAGCAGATGCCCGGCAAAGAGCGCATGCCAGAGCCGGGCGATATCCGCCGGCTGCCCTTGCAGCCCCGTTGCCCCGTCGCCGGTGGTGCGGAGCGCGGTAAGCCCGACCGGCGCGAAAACCGCCTCATGCAGCGCATCGGCCAGTGGCCGTCCGTCAGCTTGCTCGATGGCATGGCCGAGCAAGCGGTAGCCGGGATTGGAGTATTGCCATCCCTTGCCCGGTGGAAAACCAAGCCTATCGCGCATTTCTGGCGCCGCAACCGGCCCCTGCGTCGGCAGTCCGCTGCGATGTTCAAGCAAATGCCGCACCCTGAAGCCCGGTCTTCCGCCTTGCCCGGAAGCGGCCGGCGGCAATTCTGTGTCGAGGCTCAGGGCGCCGGCCTCGACCAGTTGCAGGATACGGATGGCGGTCGCGGTCTTGCTGACACTGGCCCAGCCGAACGGGGCGTTCGCGCTATCGCCGCTTCGCCTCTCGGCCGACCATTGGCCATGACCGATGATGCGCATTGCCGCGCCGGCTCGGGCCGGCAGGCTGTCATCGCTGCCCAATCGCAAGGCTTCGGCAAAGGCCCGGTCCAGCCGCCGGCCAAGCGATGCAGGGACCGGCCGATCGGTTGCCGCCAGGCTGGCGGGATCGAGCGTCAACGGTGCCGACAGCGCGGGCGAGATGGCCGGCGGCGGGCATGAGCGGCCGGTCTCTGCAGCGAGGGTTTGCGGTAGCACCAGGGCAAGGCTGATCGACAGGGCGCGGAACATTTTCAATCTGATCCAATAAAAAATTATTGTAAAACAGAAAAATTATGCCCATGATCTCCCTTTCAAGCCCTGCAAGAAAGTGCTTTCCCCATGGTCGACCCCGCCCAGCCCGACAGCTCACTTGGCGCCCCGCATGCCGATGAGAAACTGATTCTGCTCGCGCGCCTGGGCGGCCTTGCCAGCATGGTGCTGGGGGCGGCGATCCCGCTGGTGCTGGCCGGCTGGTGGTTTCTGTCGGACCGCGCCACGGTGCTGGCGGCTGCCGATCTGCCGCCGGTCACGCGGCCCGATGATTGGCAGTGGCTGGCCGCCGGCGTGCTGGCGCTGTTGCCGGCGGCTCTGATCGCTGCGGCCTTGTTTGCGGCGCGTTACTGCTTTCGCGCTTTTGCCGACGGCGCGTGGCTGATCAGGCCCTTTGTCGGCGGTTTGCGGCGGCTGGGCGATCTATTGCTGTTGGCGGGGCTGGCGGGTTTGGCGGTGCCGACGCTGATCAAGCTTCTCCTGACGCTGTCCAATCCGGACGGGATGAGGGTGCTGGCG
Organism: uncultured Rhodospirillales bacterium; assembly: GCA_964598335.1. Classification (GTDB taxonomy): domain Bacteria; phylum Pseudomonadota; class Alphaproteobacteria; order CAZRBL01; family CAZRBL01; genus CAZRBL01. Next base: position 61,525 of record CAZRBL010000002.1, on the reverse strand, counting down.
ATCGAGTTGAGCAGTTCGTCGGCGCTCATGCTGATCCTCGGCGGTCTGATTCGCCTGTTGGCGGTGATGATGGCGCGGGCCGTGGCGATTGCCGAAGACAATGCGGCGATTGTCTGAACGATTGCGCAGGCCATGCCGATCCGTGTGACCCTGGCCGTGATGTTGGCCGAACGCGACGTCAAATCGAAGGATCTCGCGGCTCATATCGGCATTACCGAGGCCAATCTCTCGCTGCTCAAGAAGGGCCATGTTCGTGGTATTCGTTTTTCGACACTGGAGAAAATCTGTGACTATCTTGACTGTCAGCCGGGCGACATCCTGCGTTATGAGCAGGAAGACGATCATTAGGTATCTTGCTGTTCTCGCAGCGCTGCTGCTGGTCGGCTGCGCCGATGTGAATTGGCGTGAGACCGGCGCGCGCTGGCTGGAGGATGTTTGCGAAAAAGAGCGCAATTGCGACCGGCCCGGCGATGACCGAAACCCTTATATCGATCGTCCCCATTCGGATCAGCTTATGCCATGATGCCGCCGCAGGGCGTGCTCGGCGACAGCCGGGGTGTGCTGTTCTCGCATCCCAAGGATTTCACGTCGGTCTGCCCGACCGAACTCGGCCCCGACAAGAGGATCAAACTGATCATCACCTATCCTGCCTCGATCGGGCGGAATTTCGACGAATTGCTGCGGGTCATCGACAGCCTGCAATTGACCACACGGCATCAGGTGGCGACGCCGGTCGACTGGCGTCACGGCGAGGAGGTGGTCATCGTGCCGTCGATCCCGACCGACGAGGCGCGGGAGATGTTTCCCGATCTCAGGGAGGTCAAACCCTATTTGCGCCTGGTCAGGCAGCCGGAATAGCCGTCCCCGATATCAGCCGGTCAGCCGCAAGCCGGTTTTCATCGACGACCGAGTCCGGCCAGCGCGCCTCGTCGTCAAGCGGATCGAACAGTGCGATGCTGGCCGGCCTTTCACCGGCCGGTTCTTGAACGACGATGGCGCGCTTGAAATCCTCGCCGCCGCTGACGGTATGCGCGCCGGCGACGGCGAAGCGGATCGAGCCGACATCATCTTCAAGCGGCAGATACACGCTCTCCAAAACGCTGCGGATGCCGCGACCGTTTTCGACAGGCTGCCACAGCGCCAGCGCCTTGCCGTCGGTCTTGAGCGTCGAGAAGCCGGCCGAAAGGTCGGGCCGGCTGTTGTCGTCGAACAGTGAAAAGACCGGCATGCCGTCCAGCTTATTGCCGCAAGGGCGCTTGAATCGTGTGCCGGCGAGGCGCACTACGGGACCCGCGACCCCGTCACCCTCGCCAGGCCATTCCAAAATCAGTAGATTGGGCAGGAGCGAGGGTATATCCAACGGATCAAGCTCTCGCTTGGCCGGCACAGCCCGCTGGCGCTTCATACGCCGCCAATGATCAATCAACAGCCGATTACGTTCCAACATAGCGAAGCGGCCCGCTCGAATATGATGCCGGTATGCAAGGGTCGAAATGATTTCGACTCGTAACCATAATGCTCCCCTAACAAGCCTCTTGAATTCTGTCAATAAATTTAATGAATAGCCTAACATACCATCGCATGCGGTTCGCCTGATGTGCGGTATTGCAGGCATTGTCCACTTGTCAGGGGACGGGCGTCCGGATGCTGCTGCGCTGGCCAAAATGGCGGCGCTGATGCAACATCGCGGTCCCGACGGCGGCGGGCTGTGGCGCGAGGACGGCGTCGGATTCGTGCACCGGCGCCTGTCGATCATCGATCTGGCCGGCGGTGCGCAGCCGATGCGGAGTAGCGACGGCTCAGCCGTGACGGTCTTTAACGGGGAAATATACAATTACCGGGAGGTTTTCGACGAGCTCCGTGGCCGCGGTCATCGCTTTGTCACCCAGTCCGATACCGAAGCGATACTGAATGGTTGGCAGCAATGGGGCCATGGGCTGCTCGACCGGCTGACCGGCATGTTCGCCTTTGCCCTGTTCGACAGACGCCGCCGCATCGTTTTTCTGGCGCGCGACAGAATCGGCGAAAAGCCTCTTTATTTCACCACTTTGTCCGATGGCAGGTTGATCTTCGCGTCGGAGATCGCGCCGCTGGTCAGTGTTCTGCCGCGCCCGCCGGAGCTCAATCCGCGCGCTGTCGAGGATTATTTCGCCTTCGGCTATGTGCCGGATCCGAAGAGCATTTTCCGCTATATCTATAAGCTGCCGCCCGGCCATGCGATCAGCCTCAGGCTTGACGGCAGCACCGGGCCGGACGGGGTGGCGCCCTATCGCTATTGGGATTGTGCGCCGCAGGTCGATCCCGCGCTGGCCGATCAATCGCCGGAAGCGCGCGCCGAGGAGCTGACGGCGCGGCTGCATGCCGTCACCAAGCAGCGGATGATCTCGGATGTGCCGCTCGGCGCCTTCCTCTCCGGCGGTGTCGACAGCGGCGCCGTTGTTTCCGCCATGGCCGCGGCCTCGGATGATCCGGTGCGCACCTGCACCATCGCCTTCAAGGACGAGGCCGCCGATGAATCGCGTTTTGCCGCCACGGTGGCGCACCGCTACGGCACCGATCATGCCGTCGAATTCGGCGAGGTAGATGCGCAGGCGATGATTGCACCGGTCGCCGATGCCTATGGCGAGCCCTTTGCCGATAATTCCGCCTTGCCGAGCTATCGGGTCGCCGCGCTGGCACGCAAGCGGGTAACGGTGGCGCTGTCGGGCGATGGTGGCGACGAGGTGTTCGCCGGCTATCGGCGCTATGCTTTCCATCTCAAGGAAGAACGGTTGAAGAGCAAGCTGCCCGGCTTCGTCCGTCGCGGCGTGTTCGGCCCGCTCGCTGCGCTCTATCCGAAGCTGGATTGGGCGCCGCGCTTTGTCCGGGCGAAGGCCACCTTTGAAGCGCTGGCGAGCGATCCGGTCGGCGGTTATTTTCGCGGCGTCGCGATCCTGCCACAGCGTCAGCGCAAAGGTTTTTTCAGCGGTGACTTCGATGACTCGCTCGACGGATATCGGGCGATCGAGGTGTTTCGTCGCCATGCGGAGCATTACGCTGCCGGCGTCGATCATCCCGATCCGCTCAGCCGCATTCAGTATATCGATTTCAAAACCTGGCTGCCCGGCGGCATGCTGACCAAGGTCGATCGGGCAAGTATGGCGCATGGGCTGGAAGTGCGGGCGCCGCTGCTCGATCACGGGCTGCTCGAATGGGCGGCGGGATTGCCGCTTGATGAACGCATCAGCGGCATGACGGGCAAGGCGTTGCTGAAACGCGCCATGGAGAGTTACCTGCCCCGCGAGGTTCTCTACCGCCCGAAACAGGGGTTTTCGATGCCTCTGGCCAATTGGCTGCGGGATGATCTTGCCGACCGTGTGTCGGCACTCACCAAGCCGGGGCCGCTTGAAGCCTCGGGCATTCTCGATCGCCGGAGGCTGCGCAGGCTGGTCGCCGAGCACATGGCGGGCCGCCGCGATCACGCCCGCATTTTGTGGTCGGCGATGATGTTCGACGCCTTTCTTCGGCGACCATGGGATCGCGAGCAGTCGCTGAGCGTTAATCCCGGCGCGCTTCAGGATTTCTCGCCGAACTCGTAAACCGCCGGAGAATCGCCTATATCAGCGCTGTGTACGGCGCGGGCGCGCCGGGCCGTCCCGCGCCCTGATACACAGCAACCTTCAGGAGCCTGATGTCAAAAGAAGAGATTATCGAGTTTTCCGGCACGGTCGTGGAAAAGCTCCCAAATGCGATGTTTCGGGTTAAGCTCGAAAACGACCACGAAATCATTGCGCACACAGCAGGCAAGATGCGCAAATTTCGTATTCGCGTCATGGTCGGCGATAAGGTTGATGTCGAGATGACGCCCTACGATCTCTCCAAGGGTCGCATTACCTTCCGACACAAATAAGGGATCTATCGTGCAACCACGAAAATTGGACGACCAGGTAAGCGTCGCGCCGCAGCTCAATGCGGACGATTATCAGGCACTGGCCGATGCCGGCTTCAAGACCGTTGTCAATAATCGCCCCGATGGCGAGGAGCCCGGCCAGATCGACGCCGCTCACGCCCGCGACCTCGCTGAAGCTGCAGGTCTGCGCTATGTGCACCTGCCGGTCACGCAACAGACCATGGGACCGGAGGCGTTTCGTAATTTCGCGCAAATCCTTGAGGACTATGAAGGTCCCATTCTGGCGCATTGCCGCTCCGGCACGCGTTCGGCGATGCTGTGGTCCTTCGCCAGCGCCATGGAAAACACCCACGAGGTCGACGACATCCTGAAGGCGACGCGTGAGGCCGATTACGATTTCGCGCATTTCCGCGAAGCGCTCGAAAAAGCGCGCAAAGGCGAGCTCGACTAAGCTGCATCGCCGAGATTTCGGGCCTTTAAGGTGCCGGGCTCTCCTGCCCGTCATGCCGTTTTTTTGAGCAGTTGAACGGTCTCGGCAGAGCGGCGGCTTGCCGGCCTGCATCCTCGCTCAACTGTGCCGAATTCTCGGCAGCCACGGCCTAAGGCACGGAATTAAAACGATAAATGCCCTGGGCGGGATCGTTCGGCGTCGCTCCAGCGATTCGGTCGACTTTCGGGTGCGTTGATCTCACTGCCAATCCGCTAAACAGCGCCTCATTATTCTCTTGGTCCAAATCGCGTTAGCAGCGTACTCACCATTACGATCCATTCTGGCGAGTCTATGAAGATGACTTTGCGCCGACAAAATATTCGCCGAAAGCATCGGCACTTATCGAACCGGGAACATGCCTTGAGTATTCTTGAGGCCTATCCGGAGCAGCCGATTTTTGCCGCCTTCGCGGATTTTGTCTCATTGGAACGCGATGTCCCCGGATTAAAGATCGTGCTGACCGAGGAGACGATCGGCGACTTGCTTGAGAAGTCTGATCGCCTCTCAATGATCTCTGCCCTCGTTTCGGCGCGCGGCAAGGAATTTCGTGCTCAGATCTACGAAGCGGGAGATCGACCGCGCATCAGCCTGCGCAGCGACAGCGCCGATTTTGCCGATTTCGAGACCGGCGAGGCCTATCGCGGTTTTCTTGCTGATTTCCTCGCGGGCCCGACCGCGCCGCGCCGGAACGATAATGTGATCCGGCCCAAAGGCGGTTTCGGTCAGCCGACGTTCTGATTGAGGCCGAAGACCAGAGCGGTCAGCACCGCTGCGTATAAGGTCCAGAACAGATAGGGCAGCATCAGGAGACCGGCGAGCCGATCAAGACTGCCGAAGGCGAGCTGCGTGACCCGGATCGCAACAATCAGCGCCAGGACGCCGACAAGCGCCGCGCCCGGGCTTTTCAGGCCGAAAAACAGCCCGGTCCAGGCAATGTTCAGGACAAGCTGAACAGCGAAGGCGGTGCCGGCGAAGCGCAGGGCGCTCGGCGCAGCAACGCGCCAGGCGCGCCAGGCAGCGACTGCAATGAGCACGAACAAGCTCGTCCAGACCACCGGAAAAGCCCAATCCGGTGGCGTGATCGGCGGTTTCTCGATCTGCTGATACCAGGTCGACACGCTGCTTGCGGTGAACAGCCCGCCGATGGCGCCCGTCAGCTGGCACAGCAGGATAAGCCCGATCAGCACGCCTATACTGTGCATCCCGCGGCGTGGCTGCGCCCGTCGCTCCAGCGCGCCGACTAGCGATGATCCGAGCATGATCTGGATGTCATGTCACAGCGCGGCTTCCGCGCGCGACGATATGAAAGGAAGCGCTGACCGGCACCCGTCAACGGCCTTCGCGATGCCAGGCAAGGACGATGCCGCCGAGACCGAGCATCAGTGCCAGGACAACCGGCAGCAGCGACGTTTTCTGCACACCGCTGACGACATATTCGCCATTGCGGCGAATGCCCATCCAGTCACTTCCCGACTGGCGCCCGTCAGCATTGCTGCGCCGCAATTCGGGGATGTCGTCGCCTCGACCGGCGAGCCAGAATACGCCGCCTCCCGAGGCCTCGGCGATCGGCTTTACCAATTCATCGGTGCTGCGTACGTCCATCAATTCCGGCGGGTTGATGCGGCCGACCGTGGCATAGGTGGTCCGTTCGCCGTCATCGAAACGGTAAAGACCGAGCTCGTCGGCGCGATAACTGCCCGAGGCCCAGCCGCGCGCTTCATCCTCAAGACCAAGGGTTTCGGTCTCGCCGGAGGGCGTGCGGATCGAAATGACGCGCGGATCGGCTTCGAGGCTGCGCCGCCTTACCGTGATGGTGCGGCCCTCGGCGGACGCGCTCAGCCGGTTCTCTTCCAGCTCGGGTTCCTTCATCAGCCAGTGGGCCAGACGCCGCAGTAACTCTACCTGCGGTCCGCCGCCGTCATAGCCGCGAGACCACAGCCAGATATGATCGCTGGTCAGCTGCGCCACGCGGCCCTCGCCGACCCGGTCGAGCAGCAGGAGCGGCCGTTCGCTCTCACCATTGAGCAGAACATTGCCGCGCTGCCAGGCGACATCGACCTGATGCAGCCAGCGGCCCCATTCGGGTTCGGCTTCGGGGGCGGCGCTGGGCGGCGGCAAGCCGGAAAGATCGGCAGTGACCGGGTGGCGAAGCCCGGCCTTGGTCGGCGTCGGCTTGAACGGTGAGCGGACGATATCGCCGCTCGGCGCACCGGGCAGGATGCTGCCGAGCGCGGTGTAATAGAGCGAGCTGCGGCCGCGCGCGAAATGCAGCCCGTTGGCCTCGAGCAAGGCGCCGCCGCGCATCACATATTCGGTGATATTGCGCAGATAAAGATCGGGCAGCACGCCGTGGCGCTTATAGCTGTCGAAGATAATCAGGTCGAAATCATACAGCTTGATCTCGAACAGCTCACGGATCGGAAAGGCGATCAGCGACAGCTCCCGGGTCGGCGTGCCGTCCTGCTTGTCCGGCGGCCGCAGAATCGTGAAATGCACCAGATCGACACTGGGATCGGATTTCAGCAGATTGCGCCAGGTACGCTCGCCATTATGCGGCTGACCGGAGACCAGCAACACCCGCAGTCGTTCGCGCACGCCATTGACCAGCACCGCCAGTTTATTGTTGCCCGCGGTCAGCTCTTCGGGAAGGGCGGTTGCAGCGAGTTCGAAGACGTTCTGGCCGCCGGTGTCGACGGGCACATCGATGGTGATGTCCTGCCCGACCGGCGCCTGAACAATGCGCGAGGCTGCGCCGTTCTGCAACAAGCTGACAGCGACGCTTGCCGGGGTGCCTTCGGGCACCTCGATGCCGTCCTGCTCGATCCGGAAGGTGATCGACACCTCCTTGCCGACCAGCCCGTAACGCGGCGCATCGACCAGCACCAGGCGTCGGTCGGTGCTGCGTCGTTCGCCGGTCAGCAGGCTGTGCACGGGGCCCAGCCGGTCTCCATAGGCGTCGGCGGCCTCGGGGATATCGTGGACCTGGCCATCGGTGATCAGGATGGCACCGGCCCGGCGGCGCAATGGAACATCGGCAAAACTCGCCTCGGCGGCCTCGATCAGCAGCGTCTCATTGATGGCTTCGCCGCCGGTGCCGATCTCGACCACGCGGACATCGAGCTGGTCAAAGGCATCGAGTTGTTCGCGCAGGGCGCTCAGCGCGGCGTCGGTGCGGTCGGCTCGCCGGCCGATCGACTGGCTGGGTGAACGATCGACAATCACGGTCAACACATCGGTTACCGGCTCGCGCTGTTCCTGCAGGATTGCCGGATTGGCGATCAGCGCGATCAGTACCGCGAAGGCGAGCCCGCGCCAGGGCCAGCCGCGAGCCCGCTGAAGCGCCGCATAGCCGGTGGCCAGCAAGGCGAGAACGGCAAAGCCGGCCAACAGCCAAAGCGGGACCAGGGGGTCGAAGGCGATCTCGGTCCCGCTCACTGGCCCAGCCTCTCGAGGATGAAGGGAACATGGACCTGATCGGCCTTATAATTCCCGGTCAGCACATACATGATCAGATTGACGCCGAAACGCCGGGCCATTTCACGCTGCCGCTCATCGCCCGGAATCATCGGAAAACGCGGACGGCCGAGATCGTCAACGGCCCAGGCGGCGGCGTAGTCATTGGCACCGATGATTACCGGCGATACCCCATCGAGCCGGTCGCCGCTGGCATTCTGCACCCAGACATCGCCCGCGGCATAGCGGCCCGGGAAATCATCGAGCAAATAGAACGCCTTGGTCAGGACATGGCCGCTCGGCACCGGCACCATCGCCGGCAGGTTCAGCCCGGCGGCGATTTCCCGCAATTTGCCGACCGAACCGCTGCCGCGCTGCTGATCACGGGTATCGAAAAACACCGTACCGCCGGCGCGCAGATAGCTGTTCAGCCTTGCGATGGCGGCGTCCGACAGCGGCGGCTGGCTCGGTTCGACCGGCCAATAGAGCAACGGGTAGAAGGCGAGCTCGTCGCTGTTCACATCGACACCGATGACGCCGCGGGCGTCGACGCTGGTTCGCCGGTTGAGAATCTGGCTGAGCCCGGTCAGCCCTTCGCGGCTTGTCCGGTCAGTCCGCGGATCGCCGGTTTCGACATAGGCAAGCCAGGTGCCCTCGGTCACCTCAAGGGCGCGGTCAATATCCTCCTGCTGGGCCGAGGCCGGTGCGGGCAGCATGGCTGAGACGGCGAGTGCCAGCAACACGGCACCGGCAGTCCGGCTGAAACGGGGAAGGGTGACAAGCCCGCGTAAGACGAGGCTGATCAGGAGATCGGCAAGAGCAAGGATCATGGCGATACTGAGTAGGGCCGGGCGCAGGCTCTGCTCGCCGGCCAGGGTATACTCGAGAACTTCGGTGCTGCGCGGCAGGCTGCCAAGCCCGCTCATGGCGATTTGTCCCCGCTCGAAAGCATCGCCTAGATTGAGCGCGCGCGCGCCGTCATTGCGGCTGTCGCGGCGCCCATACAAGCCCGGCGGCGATTGAGGGGTGATGGTGCCGTTATCGAAATCGGCCAGCGGCAAGGGCGCGAGATCGGCCGGCGGCTCGACGCTGCGCCCGTAGCCGTCCAGAACCGTGAGCGGCTCCAGCCTTGCCGCCTCGGCGGATTCTTCGGTTGCAGCAACCCCGTCTGCCAGTTCGGTCAGGCGCCGAAGCATGTTGACGTAAAAGCCTGACAGGCTGAGATCGGACCAGGCCGGGCCGGCGGTCGTATGCACCATGCTGACCCAGCCATTGCCGAGCCGGCGGCCGGTGATCAGCGGCGTGCCGTCGGCAAGACGGGCCCAGCTCCGATCCTGCAGGTCAAGGATCGGCTCGGCCAGTATCTGCCGGCGAACGGTAACATCATCCGGCAATTTCAGCCCCGCCAGCGGACCGTTTTCGTCAAGCGCGGCCAATGGCGCCGGCTCCGACCAGGACAGCGCCCCGCCGAGCGCGCGATCGCCGAGCCGCAGCGGCACCGGCAGCAGCGGATCGTCCGGCGCAAAACGCGCCTCGGCCATGCGCGGCCCGGCAAAGCGGATCAGCACGCCGCCATTTCGTACCCACGCCTCCAGCGCCGCTTGCTCACTGCCGGTCAGCGATCCGTTATCGGCAAGAATGATGACCGAAAGCGGCGATTGCAGCAAAGTCTCAACGCCGCCTGCGAGACGAACTTCACTGAACGGCGACAGCGCCCGTTCGAGATAGAAACTATCCTGCATCAAGGGCGGGGCGTTGAGCGTCGCTTCAGCGGTTATGATGCCGACAGGGCGGCGCTGCCAGCCGGCATCCATCAGCCATACCGCCCCGGCGCCGCTTTCATTCTCAATCACCAGTCGGGCGGTCTGGTTGAGGATTTCGGGCGGTAGCGACAGGGTCGCCTCGGCACGGCCGGTATCGGCCTCAAAGCTCAGCGACTGACGGCCCAGCAAACGACGGTCGGCGGCCAGCAGCCTGACCATCAGCGTGGTTTCCGCCGCGATCACCGGGCGCAATGCGCTGATCCTGATACCGTTCGTATCCCGTTGCGGCGGCAGCAGCACATGCGCCGCCTCGCCGATGCCGGGCAGATAGATCCTGCTTGCCGCAGTTCGCCCGATCTGCGCAATCAGCGCGCCACTACCCGGCGCGGCGAGACCATCGCTCAGCCAAACCGCGGTAATCGAACCGCTCAATCCGAGATCGGCAAGCCCTTCCGCAACGGCCGCATGGTCGGCCGGCCACGGCTGCGGCGTGAGGCTGCCGCTGAGATCGCGCGCGGCCTCTGCTGCCATCGGCCCATAAAGCGGCGGCATCCCGTCCTCTCTCAGCGGCGCGGTTCCGGCCAGCACCACCGGGCGCTCGGCACGCGCGGCCTGATCGAGCAGATCGTCCAGCACCGCCTGGCGGCGGCTGTGTTGACGGGCTGCGGACCAGCCGGTGTCAACGACGATGACCAGCGGGCCGCTGCCCGGCGGCGTCGTCACCGGGTTCAATACCGGCTGTGCCAGCCCGATGATGACGGCGGCGAGGATCAGCATGCGCAGGGCGGTCAACCACCAGGGCGTATGGGCGCTGGTCTCCTCATCCTGTTTCAGGTCGCGCAGCAGGCGCAACGCCGGGAAGATTTCGCGTTTCGGCGCCGGCGGGGTGACGCGCAGCAGCCACCAGACGGCGGGCAGCGCGATCAGCGCCGTCAGCGCCCAAGGCGCGAGGAAAGCTAGGCTGCCGAAGGTCAACATCGCGGGAACACCATCCTTCAGCGATCCGCCGTCAGGGCGTTATAGGCAGCGAGCAAGGCAAGCTGTGCCGGCTGATCGGTGCGGTGGGTGGCGAAATGCCAGCCCAGCCCGCGGACCAGATCGCCGAGCGCGGCACGATGCGTTGCCAGACGGTCGAGATAGCGGCTGCGCAGATCCTGCACGCGCGGCACCAGCAATTCGTCCTCGGGCTCGGGTGAGCGGAACCGGATTCGACCCTTGAAGGGCAGCGTTTCCTCGGCCGGGTCGAGCACCTGCAGGACATAGCCGCCGAGGCCGAGCCCGGCATAGGCGCTGAGGATCGGGGCCAACTCATCGACCGGGCTGAGGAAATCGCTTATCAGGATCAGCTGGGCATGGCGCGGCACCGGTTTTGCCAGCCCTGTCGGTAATGGCGGCAGCGACGGGCCGTCCTTCTGATCGATCAGCCGGGCGCCGAGCGCTTCGAGGCTGCGTCGATGGCTTGCAGGGCTGCCAAGATCACCCAGCAGCGCTACCCGCTCACCGGCATCAACCATCAGGAACGCCAGCGCCAGCAGCAGTAATTCACTGCGGTTCCGCTTGCTCTCCTTGACCGGTTTCGAGCGATATTCCATCGAGGCGCTGACATCGCGCCACAGAAAAACCGACTGCGCTGCTTCCCATTCGGTTTCGCGGACGAACAAGCGGCTGCCGCGCGCCGATTGCCGCCAATCGATCCGGCTTGCCGCATCGGTGTTGCTGTATGGTCTGAATTGCCAGAACGCATCGCCCGGTCCGATCCGGCGGCGGCCGTGGACGCCTTGCGATACCGTGGCGGCAACCCGCTGCGCGGCAAGCAGCAGCGGCGGCAGCCGGGCAGCCAGTCCGGCGGCGTCATGCTGGCGCCGAAGCGCTTCGGGGGCGGGGCGTACGCTCAAGAGACCGATTCTATTGCAGCGGTTCGCAAAGGCGGTCGATAATCGACGGCAGGGTGACGCCGTCCGCCCGCGCGGCGAAATTCAGCGCCATGCGGTGCTGCAGGACAGGGCGCGCCAGGGCCACCACATCGTCGAGCGAGGGCGAAAGCCGACCGTCAAGCAGCGCGCGTGCCTTGACCGCAAGCATCAGGGCCTGGCTGGCACGCGGGCCCGGGCCCCAGGCAATGCTGTCACGAACCGCCTCGACGGTGGTTTCTTCAGGGCGACCGCTGCGCACCAGATCGAGAATGCCGTCGACCACGCTTTCGCCGACCGGCAGGCGTCGCACCAGACGTTGGGCGTCCATCAGGTCCTTGTCGCTCAGCACGGTGTCGGGAGGGTTTTCCGCGCCGCCCGTCGTGGTCAACAACATCGTTCGTTCGGCGTCGCGGTCCGGATAGCCGACATCGATCTGGAGCAGGAAGCGATCGAGCTGGGCTTCGGGCAGCGGATAGGTGCCTTCCTGCTCAATCGGGTTCTGCGTCGCCATCACGTGAAACGGCTTCGGCAAATCATGATAATGGCCGGAAATCGAAACGCGCTGTTCCTGCATCGCCTGCAACAGGGCGGATTGCGTTCGCGGGCTGGCGCGATTGATCTCATCGGCCATCAGCACCTGGCAGAACACCGGGCCGGGCAGGAACCGGAAACTGCGGGAACCGTCTTCGGCTTCTTCGAGAACCTCGGAGCCGAGGATGTCGGCCGGCATCAGATCGGGCGTGCATTGCACCCGCTTGGCATCGACACCGAGTGCCGCGCCGAGTGTTTCCACCAGCCGCGTCTTGGCCAGCCCGGGCACGCCGATCAGCAGCATGTGACCGCCGGCCAGAAGGGTGATCAGCGTCTGGTCGATAACGCTTTCCTGCCCGAAGATGAAGCGGCCTATTTCGCCGCGGACCTTGCGCATCTTATCGCCGATGACATCGACTTCTGCGGCCAGGGCTTCGGCATCGCCTGACGTCTTCAGCGTCTCGGTAGCGGACAAGTCATTCTCCTTCACAAGCGGGAATTCTCTGACATAGGGCGATCTGATCCTAGGGAAGTTTTGTCGCCCGCGTCGAGACCGCACGATACATTTGCCGGCGCCGGTGACTATCTAGAGTCCAGAGATTTGACCGAAATAGGGTAAGGACCCGAGCCTCCAGATGACGGCGACGCAGAACGGTAACCGCAGCGGCCCCGAGAGCTGGGATTTCGATGCTCTTCTCGAGCGCGCTCAGGCCTCGGAACGGCCTGAAGAGGCCTATGACATCCGTATCGCCCGTGACGGCACCTGGTTTCACAACGGTGCGCCCGTTGGTCGCGAAGCGCTGATGCGGCTGTTTGCCTCGGTGCTGCATAGGGCGGAAGACGGCCAATACTGGCTGGTCACCCCTAGCGAATATGGTCGCATCGAGGTCGAAGAGGTGCCCTTCATCGCGCTCGAAATGCAGCGTGAGGGAGAGGGCGATGACCAGATCCTTCGTTTCCGCACCAATGCGGGCGACTGGTTCACACTCGATGACGAGCATCCTCTGTTTTTCGAGTGTTCGCCGGTGACCGGTGAACTGACACCCTATCTGCGGGTCCGCGGCCGCTTGACGGCACGGCTGGCGCGCCCCGTCTATTACGATCTTGTCGCGCTCGCGGTGCCGCTGGGTGATGCCGAGGCGGAGGATCCGGAGGCGCTTGGTGTGTGGAGTGCCGGCAGCTGTTTTCCATTGGGCGCTTCATGACACCGCCGGATGCGGCGGCGATCCGGCAGCGCATCGGCGCGCTTGCCGTCGCCGGGCAGCGCGGCGATGCCGATCTCAACCCGGAAATGACACCGGATCGCGGCGTCGTTCGCGAGGCTGCGGTGCTGATCCCGCTGATGGTCAGCAAAGCCGGCATCAGCGTGCTGCTGACGCTGCGGACCGATCATCTGATTCACCATGCCGGGCAGATCTCCTTTCCCGGCGGACGGATCGAAGGGAGCGACAGCAGCCCCGAAGCCGCAGCCTTGCGCGAGGCGGAAGAAGAGGTCGGCATCGATCAGGCGTTGGTCGACGTCATCGGCCGTCTTGATCAATACTACATTATGCGCACGCGATTCTCGGTGACTCCCGTTGTCGGCATGATCCAGACGCCGGTGGCCCTGGCGCCCGATCCGTTTGAAGTCGCAGAGGTCTTTGAAGTGCCTCTGAGTTTCGTGCTCGATCCTGCCAATATACAGCGGCACAGCCGCGTCTTCGACGGGTGTGAGCGACAATTCTATGCGCTGACCTATGAAGGTCGCTACATTTGGGGCGCGACCGCCGGCATGCTCGTCAATCTGCGCGATGCGCTGAACGCATGAAGCCGTCGGGCCGGATCGAACCGCAGGGCTTCATGACGGCGGCCTCGACAAGCGCCGTGCTGGCGGCGCTGGATGCTGCCGGTTTTGCCGCCCGCTTTGTCGGCGGCTGCGTTCGCGATGCGCTGATTGACCGCCCTATCAAGGATGTCGACATCGCCACCGACGCCAGGCCTGATCAGGTCATCGAGGCGTTGGACAGCGCCGGGTTGAAGGCGATCCCGACCGGCCTGCAGCACGGCACCGTCACCGCCGTTGCCGAGGGCGATGCCTTCGAGGTCACCACCTTGCGGCGTGATGTGAGCACCGATGGGCGCCATGCGGAAGTCGCCTTTACCGATGATTGGACTGCCGATGCGGCGCGGCGCGACTTTACCTTCAACGCGCTGTTTCTCGAGCCTGACGGGCGCTATTACGATTTTTTCGGCGGCGTCGCCGATTTGCGCGCCGGTATTGTCCGCTTCGTCGGCGATCCGGCGGCACGCATTGCCGAGGATTACCTGCGGATCCTGCGCATGTTTCGCTTCCACGCCCATTACGGCCTGGCGCCGATCAGCGAGCCGGTCATTGCCCTCTGCCGCTCGGCGGCTCCCAATCTGGCTCGGCTCAGCGCCGAACGGATTCGTGATGAAACGTTGAAACTGCTGGCGGCGCCCGATCCGGGTCCGGCATGGCGCGGCATGATGGATGCCGGCGTCGTCGCTCAATGCTATCCGTCGCTCACCGCAACCGAGAGTCTCGCTGCTCTGGTCACCCTGGAAACGGAACTTGACCGGCCTGATCCGTTGCGGCGTCTCGCGGCGCTGATCGAGGCGCCCGACCCTCCCGTCGCCGCGATCCGGCTCGGCGACGGGCTGCGGCTGTCGAACGACCAGAAACAGCGGCTTCGCAGCATGCTCGACCCCGTCGATCCGCCGCTGACGGTCGATAGCGATGCGCGAGCCGTTCGGCGCGCCTTGTTCTTCCATGGCAGGCAAAGCGTGATCGATCAGCTGGTGCTCGCCGCTGCCGGGCATGAGGCGGGAAGAATCCGGCAAAGCCTGGCTCTGGCAGAGAGCTGGACGATTCCGAGCCTGCCGGTAACCGGACGCGACGCGCTGGCGCTAGGCGCCGAACGCGGGCCGGCAATCGGTCAGGCGATCGATGCGTTGCGCTCCTGGTGGGCAGAGCGCGATTTCGCGCCGGATGAAAAGGCCTGTCGGGAAGAGTTGAGCCGGCTGCTCAGCTCCTCCTCTTCCTGAGCTCAGGGCCATTTCGCTTCCGGCGGCATCGACATCAGAATGGCGTCGACATTGCCGTCGGTCTTAAGGCCGAAGACGGTGCCGCGATCATGGAGCAGATTGAACTCGACATAGCGGCCGCGGCGCCAGAGCTGGTGTTCGCGGTCCGCCTCGGTCCACTCTTCGTCGAGATGGCGCCGGACGATTTTCGGATAGACCTCGAGAAAGGCGCGGCCGACATCCTGGGTGAAGGCGAAATCGGCCTCCCAGTCGCCGCTGTCGAGATTGTCGTAAAAAATCCCGCCGACGCCGCGCGGTTCCTTGCGATGGGGCAGGTAGAAATACTGATCGCACCATTCCTTATAGCGCGGATAATAGTCGGGATCGTGCTTGTCGCAGGCTTCCTTGAAGGCGGCGTGAAAGGTTTCCGTATCGGCCTCGACCGGCTTCATCGGGGTGAGATCACCGCCGCCGCCGAACCAGCCATGCGAGGTGACGATATGGCGGGTATTCATGTGCACCGCGGGCACTTTCGGTGATTGCATGTGGGCCACCAGGCTGATGCCCGAGGCCCAGAATTTGCCGTCCTGCGCGGCGCCGGGCATGTTCTTGCGGAACTCTTCTGAAAACTGGCCTTCCACGGTCGAAATATTGACGCCGACCTTCTCGAACACCCGACCGCGCATCACCGACATGGTGCCGCCGCCGCCGCCCGGGCGGTGCCATTCGGTGCGTTCGAAGCGACCGGGCTCCATGGTCTTTGACAACGGGCCTTGCAGATCGTCCTCCAACTGCTCGAAGGCGTCGCAAATCTTATCCCGCAACTCGCGAAACCAGGCGGCGGCGCGTTCGCGCTGCTGGGGCGTCGAGGCGGTGCCCGCCATCGGCGGGATGTCTTTCATGAACATGGTGGATCGTGGCGTTTGGGGGTGTCGAAAGGGGCGGCAAACTGTTGCAACGGTTACCTGCCAAAGCCGTCGGTCTGACGCAATGCCTCGCCGCACACCATGGCGGCGGCGAGCGCGACATTGAGCGAGCGAGTGCCGGCGCGCATCGGGATGCGCAGGCGGATATCGGCGGCGGCGTGAACTGCGGGCGGGACTCCGGCGCTTTCCTGCCCGACCAGCAGGCGGTCGGCTCGATCATAGCTGTGCTCGGTATAGCGCTGTTCCGCCTTGGTCGTCAGCAGGATGAGCCGGCCTTCATGGGGCTGTGACAGATAGCTGTCCCAGCTTCGGTAGCGCACGGTGTCGAGTTCCTTCAGATAGTCCATGCCGGCGCGCTTGAGCCGCCGGTCGTCCAGGACGAAGCCGCAGGGTTCGATGATATCGCAAGCGAGGCCGAGACAGGCGGCCATGCGCATCAAGGTGCCGGCATTTTGCGGGATATCGGGCTGGAACAGGATCAGGCGCATGGACCCAACGCGGTGCAGAGAGTCGTCGGCGCGTTAAGGGAGCCTTTACGGAACTGCGGCACTCGGCTGCATCCGCAATCAAATGACCGCGCCCTACATCGCTTTTGCGAATAAAACGCGCGCATATTAGCGTTTGGCATTTGCGGAAGGTTAACCAACTTCCAATATGCAAGCCCAGAAAAATCGGCGGATCAACCGCCGGCGCTTTGCGTGAATGATGAGCAAGACGATGACAGATGCAACGAATGATGCCGCAACACCGGCCGAAAAACCGGAAGACTCGAACGGAAATTCGGGCTCACGGCGCGATTTTCTGACGCTGACCGGTGTCGCCATGGGTGCCGTCGGGGCGGCCTGCGTTGCCTGGCCGTTGATCGACAGCATGAACCCGGCGGCCGATACGTTGGCGCTGGCGACGATCCAGGTTGATATCGACACTATCGAACCCGGACAGTCCGTCACAGTGACTTGGCGGGGCAAGCCGGTATTTATTAGGCATCGGACCGAGGAACAAATAGCAGCGGCACGGGATGTCGAGCTGTCGGCGCTGCCGGACCCGCAAAGCGATGAAGAGCGCGTCATTCGCCCGGAATGGTTGGTTTTGGTCGGCATCTGCACGCATCTCGGCTGCGTTCCTGCCGGCCAGAAGCCGTCGGATGTGCGCGGTGATTTCGGCGGGTGGTTCTGCCCCTGCCACGGCTCGCATTACGACCATTCCGGCCGCATCCGGAGAGGTCCGGCACCGACCAATCTGGAAGTGCCGGAATATGAATTTGTATCGGACACCCGCATCAAGCTGGGTTAGGCGCCGGTGAATTGAGAGAGATAAGGACCTAGTCGATGGTTGGATTACATGACTCGTCATTCAAGAATCCGGCGCTGAAGTGGATCGATACCCGCCTGCCGATTCTGACCTTGATGGACAAGGAATACGGTAAGTTCCCGACACCGAGAAATTTCAACTATCTCTGGAATTTCGGCGCCCTGTCGATGTTCATGCTGGCGACGATGATCGTCACCGGCATCGTCCTGGCGATGCAATACACGCCGGATGCCGATCTTGCCTTCGGCAGCATCGAACGGATCATGCGTGACGTGAACCACGGTTGGATGCTGCGTTACATGCACATGAACGGGGCGCACATGTTCTTCCTCGTCGTGTTCATCCACATGTTCCGCAGCCTTTACTACGGCTCCTACAAACAGCCGCGTGAACTGCTGTGGATATTCGGCGTCATCATCCTGCTGCTGATGATGGCCACGGCATTCATGGGTTACGTCTTGCCATGGTCGCAGATGTCCGGCTGGGGCGCGACCGTTATCACCAATCTGTTCTCCGCAGTGCCGTTTTTCGGCGAGGAAATCGTGACTTTCCTGTGGGGCGGGTTTTCCGTCGATAATCCGACGCTGAACCGCTTTTTCGCCCTGCACTTCACCTTGCCCTTCGTGATTGCGGGTGTCGTCTTCCTGCACGTCTGGGCCTTGCACGTGACCGGGTCGAATAACCCGACGGGCATTGATCCCAAAGGGCCGCAGGATACCGTGCCTTTCCACCCCTATTACACGACCAAGGACATTTTCGGCCTTGTCGTGTTCCTGATCGTGTTCGCGGTCTTCATCTTCTACGCGCCGCGTTATCTCGGCCACGCCGATCACTTTGTCGAATACGACTCCCTGGTTACGCCTGAGCAGATCGTGCCCGAATGGTACTTCCTGCCCTTCTACGCCATGCTGCGGGCGATCACCTTCGACATCCTGTTCATCGACGCCAAGCTTGGCGGCGTGATCGCGATGTTCGGGTCGATCATTCTTCTGTTCTTCCTCCCCTGGCTCGATCGGTCGCCGGTACGCAGTGCCAATTACCGTCCGCTTTACCGCATCTTCTTCTGGCTCCTCGTCGCCAATGTCATCATGCTCGGCTATGTCGGGGCGATGCCGGCGGAGGGAATCTGGGTGCCGTTGTCGCAAATCGGCACTGCCTGGTATTTCATCCATTTCCTCCTGATCATTCCGTTCCTGCACAAATTCGAGAAAACGGAGCAGGTGCCCGAAAGCATCTCCAAACCGGTGCTGAGCGGTTCGGCAGGGCCGATGCCGGCCGGCGCTCCAGCCGCACCGGCGGATGAAGGTAAGTGATCATGCGACAGTTTCTAAGCACCGCCTTTCTGATCCTGGCGCTGGCGCTGGCCGGCGTCGGTGACGCCGCCGCCGCAAGCAAGGCCAAGAAACCGCCGGACCAGGATTGGCCGCATGAGGGCGTATTCGGTACGCTCGACAAGGCAGCCCTGCAGCGCGGCTTCGAGGTCTATAAACAGGTCTGCTCAAGCTGCCATGGCATGAAATATGTCGCCTACCGCAATTTGACCCAGATCGGTTTCACGCCGACGGAGGTCGAAGCGATCGCGGCGCAGTACGAGGTCCAGGACGGCCCCGACGATACCGGTGAAATGTTCATGCGACCGGCCCGACCGTCGGATCAGTTCGTGAGCCCCTATCGGAACGAGGCTGAAGCGCGGTACATCAATGGCGGCGCCTATCCCAAGGATTTGTCCCTGATCGTCAAGGCCCGGAAAGGCGGCGAGGATTATATCTATGCGCTGCTTACCGGCTATTCGGAGCCGCCGGAGGATGTCGATATCGGCTTCATGTTCTGGAATGAGTATTTCAAGGGCAATCTGATCGCGATGGGCGATCCGCTGACGCCGTGGGAAGGCGCCATCGACTTTGCCGACGGCACTGAAGCGACGGTCGAGCAGATGGCCCGTGATGTCAGCCAGTTCCTGGTCTGGGCCAGCGAGCCTTATCATGATGAGCGCAAGCAACGCGGCACCATGGTGATCTTGTTCCTGGTCGTCTTTGCCGGTGTCATGTACGGCATCAAGCAACGCGTCTGGTCCGATCTGAAAAAATAAGACCGCGCGAACATGCCGATCCCGCTGCCGGCGCTGATCGTCGGGCTGGAGGGCATTACCGTCGTGTCGCGCGAACCGGCGGCGCTGGCGGCGCCGCTCTCGGCCGTGTTCGGCGTCTCGAAAACACGGGAAACCCGGCAGCGGCTTGATATAGACCTCGGCGGCGAGGGGGCGCTTCGCTTTCTCGCGCCCGACAGGTTCGACCGGCGTTATCCCGATCATCCATTTGCCGACAATTATCCGTCGCCGGCTGTCATAACGCTGCTTGTGACCGAGCTTGCCGCAGCGGCTGAGGCATTGTCCGAGCAACCCCTGCTCGCCGTGCCGGGTCAGCGTCTAGTTCGTCTCCCTGCCTATGCCGGCGGGCCGCTTCTCGAATTTGCTGAAAAATAACGGCTTTGCACTGGCAAGATACTGAAATCTAAAGGCTTTGGGACCGGGTCGGGATGCGGTGCCCGCATAACGGGTTATAGATTTTTCGGTCGATTTTCACCCGGTGTTAATCACGATTGCGGCAGGCTCCAAGCAGGATGAATGGAGCCACGATGCAAGCAAATCCGACACTCAGTGCAGAGCAGCAGTTACTGGATGCCGTGCAGCGACTTGACCGTTATCGTGACGGTCGTCTGGCGCTCCATATCCATTTGTCGCGCCTGCAAGCCGAGCATCGCCGCGAGCACCATATTCGCGTCGCCGCACAAACCCTGCAGAACAGCCTGTGCAGCGGTGAGGGCGATATCTTCATGCTGCGCAATCGCGATATCGTCTTTATCGGTCGCGATGTTTCCGAGCGGGCGGCCGAGGACGCGGTCGTAAGGCTGCGCTATCTGTTCAGCGATGACCCGCTGATCCAGTTCAGCGAAGAGGGTCCGGCGGAGGAATTCTGCAGCTGGTATTATCTCGAGCGCGATTATGACAGCCTGCTCGACCATGTCCGTCAGTTGACGACCATAGCGAAGGCGGCCCGGGGGCGGACCGACGACGCGCCGAAGCCGAAGGAGTCCTTGACGGCGCAGCACCTTGTCGATGTCGAAGCGGCGCTGGAGCTCGGCAATATTTCTTCCTTTGTCAGGAATCAGCCGATTTGCGCGGTTGCGAAGAACCGCCCGCCCTATCCGGTCTATGACGAAATCTTCGTCGCCATCGCCCAGGTGCAAAAGAAGCTGATGCCGGATGTCGATCTGCGATCCAACCGGTGGCTTTTTCTGCGCCTCACTGAATTGCTGGATCGCAAAATCCTGCAATATCTGCGCGGCGAGGCCCGCTTCCGAAAAGGTGCTTTCAGTATCAATTTGAATCTGTCGACCATCCTGACGCCGGAATTCCTCAAGATCGATGAGGATCTCAACAGCAGCCTTCGGGGGCGCATGCTGGTCGAATTACAGGCGACCGACATCTTTGCCGATATGGGCTCCTTCCTGTTCGCCCGCGATTATCTCAAGGAGCGCGGACATCGCATCTGCCTGGACGGTCTGACCCAGACGACATTGCCGTTTTTCTCGCAAGGCGATCTGAGATTCGATCTGGTCAAGCTGTTCTGGAGCCCGCGAATGGCCGATTCGCGAGACTCGGCCGCGGTGACGCAAATGCAGGCGGCCATCAAGAGCTTCGGCAGCAGCCGTGTGATCCTATCGCGCTGCGACAGCGAACAGGCGATAGAATTCGGTCAAGGCATGGGCATCGACCTGTTCCAGGGCTTCGCCGTCGACGCCAAGTTGCGCGATTCCGGCGGCAGTGTCCTTGCCGCCGAATAACAGATTACAAAATCTACCGCTTAATCGGCGCGCGGCGCATGCTTGTTAATCCGCGCGCGGCGCATGCTTGGCGAGAATCCGCTGTAGCGTGCGGCGATGCATTTTCAGGCGCCTTGCGGTTTCCGAGACGTTCCGGTCGCATTGCTCATAAATGCGCTGAATGTGTTCCCAACGCACACGATCGGCCGGCATCGGATCGGCCGGGGGCGGCGGCAATGCCTGATCTTCTTCACAGAGCAGGGCTGCTTCCACCGCATCGGCATCGGCCGGTTTGGCGAGATAATCCACCGCACCGGCCTTGATCGCGGCGACGGCGGTGGCGAGATTGCCGTAAGCGGTCAGGATCACGACGCGGCAATCGGGGCTGGAGTGCTGAAGCGGCTCCACGACGTCAAGGCCGCTGCCGTCGCCTAGTCGAAGATCGATCACCGCATGGCTCGGGCGATGCCGCCGCGTTGCCTCTATCCCTTCGGAGACGGAGTCGGCGGCGATCACCGTCCATCCTCGCCGCTCCATGGCAAGTTGCAGACGGTTGCGAAAGGGGGCGTCGTCGTCAACGATCAAGACAGTTCGTGCGGTATTGCCGAGCTTGTTGATCGCCGGATTGCCTGCGTATCGGGTGGCTGTTTGCTGGAGTGCGGCCATTGTTTTCGTCCTCACATCGTCTTCTGTGCTTGCGACGCGGCAAGCAAATCGCCGCGCTGCCATATGATGCGTACCTCGGCGCCGCCTTCGCTTCGATTTGCGAAATGCAGCCTTCCGCCGATCCTCTCGAGCAGCGTCTGGGCTATGAACACACCAAGGCCCAGATGCGTCCCGTTGCCTCGTCGACTTTTTTCGCTGCGCTGCGATAAATATGGTTCGCCGAGACGATCGAGCACAGCGGTCGAAAAACCGGGTCCGTCATCGATTATGTAAACTGATACGCGGCTATCGTCCCATTCGATCAGTGCCTGTACTTTCGAATAGGCGAATTGCATGGCGTTCTGGACGATATTGCCGATGCCGTGCATCACCTCGGGGCTGCGGCGCAGCTCCGGCGGCTCCTGGTTTGCGGCAGCCCCGGCGGCGCTGTCTGCGCGGCCTTTCGGGGGCTTTTGTTCTATGCTGAACGTAATGCCGTCGCGCCGATAGGGCGCGGCAATGACCTCAAGCAGCGCCGGCAATTGCATCACCTCAAAAGGCCCGTCCCGTTCACTGGCAGGGTTGCGGGAGATTTCCGTCAGGATCTCGCGGCATCGCTCGGTCTGACTTTGCAACAGGTCGAGATCGGCCTCCTGCGGTGAGCCGGGGGGAAGATCGCGCCGCATCTCCTTGACGACCAGCGCGATCGTCCCGAGGGGGTTGCCGAGTTCGTGCGCCGCCGCCGCTGCCAATGCCCCGAGTGCCGAGGCCTGTTGCTGCCGCGCCAGGGCAAGGCGGCTCTCATTCAGCGCGTCCTGCATGCGACGGCTCTGGTTCACGACGCTCCAGATATAGGGCACCAGGAACAGGCTGGTCAGGCTCAGCGCCGTCCAAATGCCGATCAGATACAGCACCGGCTGGTCAAAGCCCGGCTCGGGCCAGGGGAGCGGTCGATGGTACACCGCGAGTAAGCCGGCACAGATCAAGACCAGGATGACCAGCGCGGCAATCGAGCGGCGCGGCAGGATCGCGGCGGCGACCGCGACCGGCGCGAGCAGAAAGATCACGAATGGGTTCTGCAAGCCGCCGGTAAAATAAAGCAGCGTCGCCAGTTGCAAAATGTCGAAGCCGAGATGAAGGCCGAGCCGTGCCGGGCTCAGCCCTCGATTGCCGACGCTGACCGCGGATACCGCATTGACCGCAATGGCCGCGCCGATGGTAATCGCGATCGGCAAGAGCGGCAGGCTGAAGCCCATTGCGCCGGACACGATAACCACCGCGAGAATCTGCCCGCAGATCGCGATCCAGCGGATCGTTTCCAAGGTGCGGCGATTGACGCCGCGCCGGGGCGGTGCGGATGCGCTTGCAGGCGGTTTGACGAGTTCTGCCATGCCCCTGCTACGCGGCAGCACCGGTCAGCGGTTTACTCCGCCTTACCGGTTATCATGAGCTTGCGGGTTATCATGAGCCGGTAATTCGGTTCCACCAGCCGCGGCGCGGCTTCTCGGGCGCTTCATTGACGACCTCATATTGCCGGTGCGCCGGTTCATCATCAGCCTTTTCGTCATCCCCGTCATCCCCGTCATCACGGGCTTCAGGCTCGGGCTCCGGCTCGGGCTCGGGTCGCGGTTCCGGCTGTTCGGCTGTCTCTTGCTTTGCCGCATCGGCCTGCTCGACCGACTTGTCCGCGGCAGCCTCGGCGTCTTCAGTCTCAGCATCTCCGTTACTGCCGTCGGCGTTGTTTGCCTTTGCCTCAGCCGGTTCGTCAGCGGGCTCGGCAGGCTCTGCCGTTGCGGCGTTTCCGTCGCCATCGGCCGCACTGGCATTCTCGTTCTCTTCCTCACGCCGACGACCGCGTCTCCTGCCGCCGCGGCGGCCGCGACGGCGACGTTTGCGGTCACCGCTGTTATCCTCGTCATCGTCTGCGCGCATCGATCGCTTGTCGCGATCATCGTCCTGTTCGTCCGACTCGTCGCTGTCATGACCTGCCATGTCACCGTCGCCGCCGGCGTCGGTCGGAATCCCGTGCACATCGACATCGGCGCCGCTATAGGCGTTGGTCATTGCCTGCCGGCTCGCGCCTTTCAGCTTTTCGATGCGGAACTCTGACGGCCCCATGCTGTCATCGACGATCACTTCGACGGTGACATCGTTGGCCGTCTCGAGTGCTGTCAGCGTGGCCCGCTTAGTGTTCAACAGATACAGAGCCAGCCGCGTCGGCGCATGCACACCGATCACGCTTGAGCGTTGCTTCAGCACTTCCTCTTCGAGCGAGCGAAGCATCTGAAGCACGGTCGAGCCTGCTGAACGGATGGTGCCTGTGCCCTGACAATGCGGACAGGTTTCGTAAGCGGTTTCCATAATGCTCGGCCGCAAGCGCTGGCGCGACAGCTCGAGCAGACCGAGTGAGGAAATCCGGCCGATCTGGATCCGGGCCCGGTCGCGGCGAACGCATTCCTTGACCTTTTTCTCGACGGCGGCGTCATTCGCCGGATCTTCCATATCAATGAAGTCGATGACGACGATCCCGCCCAGATCGCGCAGCCGCATCTGGCGGGCGATCTCCTCCGCCGCCTCCAGATTGGTCTGCAACGCGGTTTCTTCGATATCGCGTTCCTTGGTCGCCTTGCCCGAATTGACGTCGATGGCGACCAGCGCTTCTGTCTGGTTGATGATCAGATAGCCGCCCGAGCGCAAAGAGACCCGGGTATCGTGCATCTGGTCGACCTGCCCTTCGACCTTGTAGCGGTGAAACAGCGGCACCGTTTCCTCGCGATAGGGCTGAACCTTTTTCGCATGGCTCGGCATCAGCAATTTCATGAAATCCTTGGCCATGCGGTAGCCGTTCTCGCCGGCCACCAGCACCTCGTCTATGTCCTTGCGATAAAGGTCGCGGATGGCTCGTTTGACGAGATTGCCCTCTTCATAGATCGTCGCCGGAGCACTGCTTTCCAGCGTCGTCGTCCGGATACGATCCCACAGTCGAAGCAGGTAATCGAGATCGCGCTTGATCTCCAGCTTGGTGCGCTCCAGCCCGGCGGTGCGCAGTATCACGGACATGCCGTCGGGGACTTCCAGCTCAGTCAGGATTTCCTTGAGCCGGCGCCGATCCTTCGGATTCGAGATTTTTCGGCTGACGCCCCCGCCGCTGGGCGTATTCGGCATCAGCACGCAATAGCGACCGGGCAGCGAGAGATAGGTCGTCGCCGCTGCGCCCTTGGTCCCGCGCTCTTCTTTGGAAATCTGCACCAGCATCACCTGGCGGCGTTTGACGACCTCCTGGATTTTATACCGGTTGAGCAGTTCGCGCCGCCGCCGGCGCAGGCTGTCATCGCCCAGATCGTCGCCGCCGACGGTTTCGACGTCGCCGCGCGAAGACCGGTCGCGATGGCCGCGCGACCGTCGTCCGCGCCCGCCGCCGCGACCATTATTGCGGCTGCGACCGCCGCTGCTTCTGCTCCGGTTGCTGCGCCGGCGGCGTTTTGAACGCCCGCCGCCGTCGCCATCCTCGCTCGGTGCGCCCTCCGATGACGCCTCGGCTGCGGCTTCCGCCGGCTCATCATCGCCGCTCGGCATTTCCTCACTGACGGAAGGGAGCGGCGCCGCGATCAGGGGTTGCGTGCGCGGTGGCTTATCGTCATCCGAAGCATCGTCGTCTGAGCTGGCGTCGCCGACTTGCTGAGCCTCTTTCGGCGTTTCGTCAGCCGCTGCTTCGTCAGCCGGTTCTGCGCCCGTCGGTTCTGCGCCCGTCGGTTCTGCGCCCGTCGGTTCTGCGTCAGTCGGTTCTGCGTCAGTCGGTTCTGCGGCCTGCGGCTGATCGCCCGCCGCGTCAGCGTCCACCTCCTTGGCTTCTTCGGTGACAGCTTCGTCGGTCACAGCTTCGGCCGTTTCCGCCTTTTTGCGGCGGCGGCTTGTCGAGGTGCGGCGCTTGCGCTTCGGCTTTTCTTCAGCTTTCTCCGCGTTCTCTGCTTCGGCAGCGATATCCGCCCCGGCGTCCTCATCGTCGGCCGTGTTGTCGCTGTCCTCTTCTTGGGCCTCGTTTTCCTCGGTCTCGTCGGCGAGGTCGTTTTCTTCATCCAGCAGGCGCCGGGTTTCCTCGATCAGCGCTTCGCGGTCGGCGACCGGGATCTTGTAGTAATCGGGATGAATTTCGGGAAACGGCAGAAAACCGTGGCGGTTGCCGCCGTAATCGAAGAAGGCCGCCTGCAGGGACGGTTCGACCCGGGTTACCTTGGCAAGAAATATGCTGCCTTTCAGCTGCTTTCTTGCAGTGTTTTCAAAATCGAATTCTTCGAGCTTGTTTCCATCAACGACGGCAACCCGGATCTCCTCGGGATGGGTGGCGTCGATCAGCATGCGTTTGGTCATGGATGATATCCTTGGCCTGAGCGGCAGAAGCGACACGGCTGCGTGTCCGGCTTGCTGCCAACCGGCTCAGGCGGTTATGGGGATGAAGGGGCGGCCGAAATGCGGCCGGGATGATTTGGGGCGGTGAGGCACAATGCGGTCGGGGGGCGTTGTGCAAAGACGCGGAACGCTCGGCCGTTACCGCCTTGGCGGCGCCGATGATCCGATCCCAGCAATGCCCTGGCATCAACCCAGAAGGCCATGCCGGTACCCGGTGACGCAACTTCACGCGCGACCTTTTTTCTTATAGCCCGATGCGATGTCGCCGGCATTGCGGATCAGCGATCCGGCACCTCCGGCGGCGTTCGGGCGGGATGGCCGATGGTTCGCCAAGGCAAGGCGCGGCAAGCAATCGACCGTGAGAGAATTCAGTTGTCACAGATGTTCAAACCGCCGCGCACAAGGCCCTGATCATTCCGCAAATTCCTTATCGGTTGCGGTGGCGCCGCGCGGCTGCCCGTATCCGGAAACTTAATCCTGTTGGTAGCATAACCAAGCCGGAGCTTATCCACAAATGGTTTTTCGTATCGCAGCGCGTTTCGGGCAAACGCGCACAAATCTCAACGATTCTCTTAGTTTTTTTCTTGAAGAGACTGAATTGAAACTATAATCCTTGCGCATGTTTCGCTCCGTCCGGCTCCATAAGGCGTCCTTCTCTGCGCTGATTCTGAGCATTGTGCTGCTGATCTGCGGCGCGGGGCCGGCCGTGTCTGCAGGCGGTGCGGAGGTGCTGGGCCTGCGCTTCGGCCATCATGGCGACAAGATACGCGTTGTCCTGGATCTTTCGCAGCGCGTTTCCGGCCATAACGTCTTCACTCTGAGTTCGCCGGATCGCATCGTCATCGATCTGCCGCGCGTGGCGCGATGGCATGGCCCGATCACCGCGTCGGTGCCGGCGGCGCAAGGCGGCCCGATTTCAGCCTATCGCTCGGGCCGTTTCGATGCCGACACCGTCAGGATCGTGCTCGACAGCCAGCAGGCGCTGATCCCGGGTGCCGTGTTCTCCATGCTGCCGCAGGACGGCAAGCAATATCGTCTGGTCATCGACCTCACGCCGGAAAGCGGTGATCTTATGCGCGCCTCGCCGGTGCCGCCCGCCTCCGATGCGCAGGTTGCCGAAGCACCGGTTGCGCCGATCGGCGAAACCGCGGCGCAGACGGCACAATCAGCCCCGCGGCCGGAACCTTCACCGCGGACGGACGCGATAGAAACGCCGCTTGCCCTGCTGCCGGTTCCGGCGCCGAAACCATCGGCGCCTGCCGTTCGGGCGCCGCGGCCGGCAACGCGGCTGATCGTGCTCGATGCCGGCCATGGCGGCGTCGATCCGGGCGCCATCGCGATTGACGGACAGTATGAGAAAACCATCGCATTGAACATGGCGCGACGCCTGCGCGACGTGCTTAACGAAAGCGGTCGCTATCGGGTAGTGATGACGCGGGACAGCGATGTTTACATCCCCTTGCGCGAAAGGGTGGCCATTGCACGCCGCGCCGGTGCCGATCTGTTCATTTCGCTGCATGCAGACTCGATAAATCGCGCACAGGTCCGCGGTGCCAGCGTCTACACGCTCAGCGAAACCGCCTCGGACAAGGAGGCGGAGCGCCTTGCCGCTCGCGAGAACCGCTCTGACATCATTGCCGGTGTCGATCTCGCCGTGCAGCAGGATGAGGTTGCCGGCATCCTGCTCGATCTCGCCATGCGCGATACCAAGAACCAGTCGAAGCGGCTGGCCAATATGCTGGTGGCGTCGTTCGGCGATCACGACATCGATTTGCTGCGCAACCCCCACCGTTATGCGGGTTTCGCGGTGCTTAAGGCGCCCGACGTGCCCTCTGTGCTGGTCGAATTGGGCTATCTATCGAACCGCACTGAGGCGAAATTGCTGCGCCGTTCGGGCCATCAAAGCCGTCTTGCCGAAGCGCTTGCCGGCGGTATCGACGCCTATTTTGCGCGGCTGGCCATGGTTGACGGCCCTTAGCAACCCGGAAAACCGTCGAAAAAGCGGGTCGTCGCGGAACTGTCATAATCGATGTGCAGTTTTTACGGTGCCGTTTTGCGCTGCAATGCGTTAAATCATGATCACAACCTTTTAGCCGCCCCCGACACGTCATGCGCGTTCTTGTCATCTTTCTTCTACTCGGCATCCTTGCCGCCATCGGCGCGACGGGGGGAGGCGCCTATCTGCTTTACACATATGGGCGCGACCTCCCCGATTATCGGGAGCTGGAGAATTACGAACCCGATATCGTCAGCCGGCTGCATGCCGGTGACGGACGCCTGCTGGCCGAATACGGCGTCGAGCAACGCATTTTTGTCCCTTATGCCTCGATCCCGCCGGTCGTCGTCCAGGCCTTTGTCGCTGCCGAGGATCAACGCTTCTGGGACCATCCGGGCTTCGATCCGATCGGTATTGCGCGAGCGGTGATCACCAATGTGCGCAATGTGATGGATGACCGTCGGCTGGTCGGCGCCTCCACCATCACGCAGCAGGTCGCGAAAAACTTTTTCTTCAGCAATGAGGTCTCGATCCGCCGCAAGGTGAAGGAATTGATCCTCGCCTTCCGCATTGAGCGCACCTTCAGCAAGGAGCGAATCCTCGAGCTCTATCTCAATGAAATCTATCTCGGAAACCGGTCTTACGGCGTTGCCGCCGCGGCGCTGAACTATTTCAACAAGTCGCTGGAAGAGCTCAGCATTGCAGAGGCCGCCTATCTTGCGGCCCTGCCCAAGGCGCCGAACAACTATCAGCCGCAGCGCAATTATGAGGCTGCCATTGCACGCCGAAACTATGTCATCGGGCGGATGGCTGAGGACGGCTATATCGAGCCGGAAATGGCCGATATTGCGTCGGACATGCCGTTACTCACGCGCCGCCGCGATCAGGCGGAGGTGGTCGAGGCGCCCTATTTTGCTGAGGAAATCCGGCGTCGCCTTACCGAACGCTACGGTGCTGATTCGCTTCTGCGCGACGGTCTGTCGGTCCGCACGACCCTTGACCCTCGGCTTCAGAAAATTGCCCAGGATGCCTTCATTGACGGCATTGTTGCCTATGACCGGCGGCATGGCTGGCGCGGGCCGGTGAGAAGACTCACCAATTTCGATAACTGGCCCGATCAGCTCGCTGCCATCCGGACGCCGCCGGGGGATCGTGACTGGCGGCTGGCCGTGGTTTTCCGCACCGACGGCAGAGAGGCCCAGATCGGCCTTTCCGACGGCAGCTTCGGAACGATACCTTTCGAGACCATGCGTTGGGCACGGCCGGCGCTGGATGATGGCGGCGTCGGCGCTGCGCCGCAGAAGATCACCGACGTTCTTGCCGAAGGCGATGTCGTGCTGGTCGAACCGATCCTTGCCGAGGGCGATACCGACAGCGATGAGCCCGAAACCACGCGCAGCTTCGCGCTGCAGCAATCGCCCAAGGTCCAGGGCGCGCTGGTCGCGATGGACCCGTTCACCGGTCGCGTGCTCGCCATGGTCGGCGGCAGCGCCTATTCGGGAAGCGAATTCAACCGCGCGACCCAGGCGCTGCGTCAGCCCGGCTCCTCCTTCAAGCCGTTCGTCTATCTCGCCGCTTTGCAGAACGGCTTTACCCCGTCCTCTCTGGTGGTCGACGGGCCGATTGCCATTGATCAGGGTCCGTTCCTGCCGAAATGGCGGCCGTCCAACTACACCAACCGGTTCTATGGCCCGACCCCGCTGCGCGTCGGGTTGGAGAAATCACGCAATCTGATGACGGTCCGGCTGGCGCAATCGATCGGCATGGAGGCGATTGCGGAAACCGTTGAAGCCTTCGGCGTGATGGAAGACCCGCCGACGGTGATTTCCAGCGTGCTGGGCGCGGTCGAGACCACGCTCCTGGACATTACGACGGCTTATGCCCGGCTTGCCAATGGCGGTCAGGCGATCGACCCGACGCTGATCGACCGGGTGCAGGACCGTCAGGGCCGCACCTTGTATCAGCATGATGCGCGGCGCTGCGCGGGATGTGTCGACGTCGCCTGGGCCGGCGGTGATGATCCGCGCCCGCCCGCGATCCCGCGCGACCGCCGGCAATTGGCCGATCCGCGCCATGTCTATCAGGTTGTCGCCATGCTGGAGGGCGTGGTTGAGCGCGGCACCGGTCGTCAGCTGCGCGCGCTGGACCGCCCGCTGGCCGGGAAAACAGGCACCACCAATGACTATCGCGATGCCTGGTTTATCGGCTTCTCGCCTGATCTGGTGGTCGGTGTCTATGTCGGTTTCGACGATAATTCCGGCCTCGGTCCGGATGAAAGCGGCGGTCGTGCCGCGCTGCCGATTTTTCAGAATTTCATGGCTGAAGCGCTGAAAGACGAGCCGGCAATCCCGTTTCGCGTGCCGCCGGGTCTGCGCATGGTTCGGGTTAATGCGGAAACCGGCAAACTGGCCGATGCCGGCGCTCGCAACACGATCTGGGAAGGTTTCATCCCCGGCACGGAACCCGGCACCGATGATCTGATTCTGGATAATGAAGGCAGCTTCCTTCAGGCCGGCAGCTATCGCGGGCCGGCGCTAGACTCCGGCGCGGGCGCCGATGTCGGGACCGGCGGCCTGTATTGACGCGGATTTCGGTGCCGCCGCCGGCAGCGGCCGCGTTTCGTGCAAGGCGGCAATCAGGAAGGTCAGCAGCAGGATGGCCCCGGCCTGATGCGCAGCGGCGAGCGGGATTGCGACAAGGCTGTAAAGGGTCGCGATGCCGAGCGCGATTTGCAGCAGAACGGCAAGGCCGAGCCCATGCAGGACCAGTTTTTGATGCCCGGTCAACGCCTGCTGCATCCCGCGCCACCACAAACTCAAGATGACAAGGCCGGTCGTCACGCCCAGCCATCGATGCAGCAATTGAACCGTCGCGGGGTTTTCCACCAGGTTCAACAACACCGGCGTCAATTCCCACGCCTCCGGCGGGATCGGCCCGTCGCCCATCAGCGGGAAATTCGGGTAGAGAAGCCCGGCATCGAGTCCGGCGACGAAGGCGCCCCAGACGATGGTGACGCCGGTCAGCGCCGTCGCGCCCCAGAGATGGCCGCGCCAGCCCGGTGTGATCGCGTGGTTGCCGGCCGCGGGTCGCAGCACAAGCAGCGCCGTGTGCCAAAGCCCGGCAAAGATGATCAGCGCCAGTCCGAGATGGGCCGCCAGGCGGTAATGGCTGACCGATGGCCGGTCGACGAGGCCGCTTTGCACCATATACCAACCCATCGCCGCCTGCAGCCCGCCGAGCACCAGCAAGCCCAGCACACGCGGCCACAAATGCGGACGGATCCAGCCCTTTACCGCGAAGACGATAAGCGGCAGCGCAAAGGTCACGCCGATCAGTCGGCCCCAGAGACGATGAAACCACTCCCAGAAGAAAATCACCCGGAATTCCGCCAGGGTCATTCCGGCAAAGATGTCACGGTATTGCGGCGTGTCGCGGTACAAATCGAAGGCAGCCTGCCAGGCCTCCGGTGACGCAGGCCAGCGCCAGCCGGTCAGCGGTTCCCAAACCGTGATCGAGAGACCGGACTCTGTCAGGCGGGTGATCGCGCCGATCACCGCCATCGCCAATACCATGACGGCGTTGAAGATCAGCCAACCGGCAATCCAGCGGTCGCGGTAATGGACGGGCTGTGTCTGCATGATGGCTAAGCTACGCAGCCGCGCGGCCAAATCAATGTCGCCGCGCGCAGAGCGACTTTCAGACGCGGTGCGGAAATGCTAATCTCCACGCAAACGGTGCGAATCCACGCGCGGCGTCCGAATCCCGGAAAACACCATGCCGATTAACGAGCCGGTGACGGCCGACAACATCCTGCGTCTGTCGAAACAGGTCCTCAATCGCCGGGATCTGTCGCATTCGCAAAACGTCTCTTCGTTCGAAGATGCGCTCGACTTCGCACCGAAAAAGCATCGCGCCGACATCGAAAAACTGGCCGACAAGGTCTCGCCGGGCATGGCTGTGGTGCCGACCTTCTACAAGCCGCCGAACAAGAATGCCGGCCCGGGCAGCAAGGAATTGCGGCGGGAATACAAGCGGCGGGTGAGACCGCGCGCCAATGCCTATCTGGCCCAGAATTTCGAGCGTGAATTACGCGATCAGCTCGGCTTTGACGACACCGCGATCGAGCGCATGCGCAGCGGCCTCAGCCCACGCGACAAGAACGGCCGGTTCTACGATTTTACCTGGGACCACATCATCGAACTGGGCGGATCCGGCGCGCTTGCGGCGGAAAAAGAGAATGACCCGTTGCTGGCGACTCTGCCCGGCTGGCCGCCGATGGGACCGACCGCGCCGGTCAATCACCTGTATAATCTTTTCGCCCTCAGTAGCAGCGAACATGCGCACAAGAACGAGATCATGGGCAAGATGGTCGGCCCCCGCAGCGGCGCTACGGTCACGCTGAGCTATGTCCGCGATGACGGCGGTGCCGGATCGCCGCCCTTTCTGCCCCAGCTGGCCGGGTTCCAGCCTGAGCTGAAGCCGTCGCAGATCATCGGGCAGGCCGATCACGCGCATGATTTTCTGCTTGGTGTCCTGGAGATGACGGCCGAGCGCCCGGCCGTTAAGGCAGCGATGCGCAAGGCGGCTGAGACGGAGAAGCACAAGCCGGCGGCCGGGCAGGGCTTTATGGGCCCGGGCCTGAACGACAAGACCGTGCTCAACGTCGTCAAGGCGGGTGCGGACGGCCGTGCCGACCTCGCGCGGATCCGCATGCATTTCGAGGAAGCCGAACAGAGCTGGCGTGACAGCATCGCCGCGGTGATCAAGGAAGCCGATAATTATCAGGCAAAACGGCTGCTTACCCGGATGAAAAGGGCAATCGGCGATCTTCAGGCGCTTTCGCCGCTCAGCTTCGACGATGGCCCTCCGCTGCATCAGCGACTGCAGGATCTGTACCATGAGGCCGAACAGGTGTTGCCGCAGCCGATGACCAAGAATGCCTATCAGCAGCGCCGCGATGCCCCTGCAGGCCGGCCGCCTGCCGCCGGGCCGCCCAGCCCGACATAATCTGCCGCCCATGAGCGAAAGCCGCGTCACATTGGAACGCCTGATCGGCGACGATGCCAATCTCGAACCGCCGGCCGAAGAGGCCGATATCGTGATGCTGCGGGATGGGCTGCGTGCGGCAGGTCTTCCGCTCTTGCCCGATGCCGTCACTGCCTTGCTGCGGGTTGCCAACGGCATTGATTTCGGCGTCGGGCGGATCAGCGGTATCGACGGCCTGCCGCCGCGGGTGGGCGGGATGCCCTATCCCGACCTTTACGACCTCAACAAACAGGCCGCGGGCGCTGATGACGGCAGCCGCTTCTTTGTCCTCGGCGATAGCGAGGGCGCGCAGCTCGCCTATGACACAAGCGTCGGGCATTGGGTCGAGCGCGATCCGGAAAGCGGCGAGGTCTATGAGGCGCACGAACTGCTGAGCGCCCTGATCCTCAGCCTGCTGGAAGGTGACCGGCCGCTGGACAGCTGAGCCGGAGATGCGCAAGCGGCGCGCCGATCAGGCGCTGGTCGATCTCGGACTCGCCGACAGCCGCAGCCGGGCGCAGGCGCTGATCATGGCGGGGCAGGTGATCGCCGGTGACAAGCGCATCGACAAGGCCGGAACTTTGATTGCCGATCCCTCGGCGCTGCGCCTCAGGGGCGAAGACCACCCCTGGGTGTCGCGTGGTGGTCTGAAACTGGTCAAGGCGCTCGATCACTTTGCCGTCGATCCGACGGGGCTGACGGCGCTCGATATCGGCGCCTCGACCGGCGGCTTTACCGATGTGCTGCTGAATCGCGGCGCGGCGCATGTTTTCGCGGTCGATGTCGGCCATGGACAGCTGGCGTGGAAGCTGCGGCAGGACCCGCGGGTCACGGTGCTGGAAAAAACCAATGCGCGGCATCTGACCGCCGAACAGATCACAATGGCGCCCGGTCTAATCGTCTGCGATGCGTCCTTTATCGGTCTGCGCACCGTCCTGCCGGCTCCACTGACGTTAGCCGCCCCGAGCTGCCGGCTGATCGCGCTGATCAAGCCGCAATTTGAAGCCGGCAAGGATCGCGTGGGCAAGGGCGGGGTGGTCAGCGACCCCGGCGTGCATCAGGAGGTTTGCGAGACGATCCGCGACTGGCTCGATGGCCTCGACGGCTGGTCGGTGCTCGGCATCACCGACAGCCCGATTACCGGCCCGGCGGGTAACAAGGAGTTCCTGATCGCCGCGGCGCGGTTGATTTAAGCCGGCCGCGCGCCGACAAAGGCCCAGGCGGTGGCCTCTTCCTCGGGCTCGAAGCTGCGCGCATCGGCCGGGATGAGATTGTCCATGAAATCGATCATCGATGCGGCGGCGTCCGGGGCACCGACCACGGCGTAATTCTGTACCTTGCTCAGCGACCGGAACTCGGCCTTCAAGGTCTCGCCGTCGAAAATCGCGCCGGCGTCCTGACCCTCGAAATCGTCAAAGATCAGCAGCATGCCAACCTCGTCGAAGCGATCGAAAGCCAGGTTCACTTTCTGAGCCATTTCATGCACATCCTGCTGCTCGACCTGACCGGTAATGCGGAAGGCAAAGACGCTCTCTTCGGTCGTCGGGATCGAGCGGATGGCACCCGAATTTGGTAAGTCGCTGAGATTTTCGTTCATGCGCGCTCAACGCGCCCGAGCGGTGCAGGTTCCCTAATCCCGCCGCCAGTTGACGCCGTAAAGATCGAAGCGGCGGTCCTTGAGGTTCTGCACCGTGCCGTCCTGCCGCGCCATCATCAGGTCGCGGGGTTTGAGGTCGGCGATGGCGACGGTTTCAACATTGGGCGTCGTGTCGGCGGCGATGCCGTCGCGGGCAAAGGCGAAATCGCAGGGCGTCAGGATACAGCTCTGGCCGTATTGGATGTCCATATTATCGACGCCCGGCAGATTGCCGACATTGCCGCTGAGGACGACAAAGCACTGGTTCTCGACCGCCCGTGCCTGGGCGCAATAGCGCACACGCAAATAGCTTTGCCGCTCATCGGTGCAGAATGGGACGAAAATCATCTGGGCGCCCTGGTCGACCAGATGGCGCGCCAGCTCGGGGAACTCGCAATCATAGCAGATCAGCACCCCGATCGGTCCGCAATCGGTCGGGATGACGTTCAGCGTGTCGCCGCCCTCGATACGCCACCAATAGCGCTCATTCGGCGTCGGATGGATTTTAGGCTGTTCATGAACCGAGCCGTCACGCAGGAAAACATAGCTGATATTGAGCAGCCTGCCGTCTTCGGCCCGGGTGGGGTGCGAGCCGCCGATGATGTTGATGTTATATTTGATCGCCAGATCGCGCATCAGCTCGCGCAATCGGTCGGTGTATTGCGTCAGCGCCGCAACCGCCTCATCGGGCGGTACCGGCTTGTTCTCGATCGACAGCAATTGCAGCGTGAACAGCTCTGGGAAGACGACAAAATCGCCGCTGTAATCAGCGACGACATCGACGAAATATTCGACATTGTGGCCGAAATGCTCGAATGATTTCACGCGCCGCTGCTGATATTGCACGGTGCCGACACGGATCGAATTCGGCACCCGGCCGGAGCTTTCCGGCTCATGCCAGGGCCCGCTCAGCTCGCTGTCCGGCAGATTGGGATTGCGCCAGGTCATCAGCGCCGCATAGCCCAGCGAGGGCCGGTCATCGGGCAGATAGTCCTTCAGCAGCCGAAGGACTTCAAAACCGTTGCGCATCTGGAAGCTGAGCGTCGGGTCACGCAGTTTCTTTTCCCTGACCTGCTCGACATAGGCTTCAGCGCTGCCGACGGTCTTGATCCGCTTGGCCAGCAGCGGCAGCCGGCCTGCGATGACGATGCCCTTGAGACCGAGCTGTTCGCACAGCTTGCGCCGTTCCCGGTAAAGCCGCTGACCGATCCTGAGGCCCCGATAATCGGGATCGACGCAGACCTCCATGCCGTAGAGCCAGTCGCCGCGCGGATCATGCCGCGAAGCAAAGCCGCCGCCGGTGATTTCCATCCAGTCATGCGGGGCCAGCGCCAGTTTTTCGCGAAGGCGGAAGGTCGCGGCATGCCCGACAATGCGTCCCTCGAAGACGGCAACGAATTGGCCTTCCGGGAAATTGACCTGCTGGCCGCGCAGCGGCGCCGTGCCATAGGGAATCTCATCCGGATACACCCGTGCGCACAAGGCGCGGATGCCGGGGATATCGGCGAAACCGGCATGCCGAATGATCAGCTTTGGCGCACTGTCTGCGCTCTGCTCCTTGGTGACGCTATCGGGCATCGTTCAGCTGTCCTGTTGGTTGGGCCGGTCGGGTGGTGAGGGGCGGACCGGCCGATTAGAAACTATAGCCGACATCGAGGGTGAATTCCTGCTCGATCTGGCTGTCATCGAGACCGCCGAACCGCTCGATGCGATAGCTCAGTCGGCCGAAGATGCTTTCTGTCGCCTGCACCGTCAGACGGCTCTCAGCGTCCAGATTGGTGCCGCTGTTTTCGCCGAACAGCCGGTCAGCATTGGCGTTCTGGGTAAAGCTGAGGCGCTCGCTGATAAGCCATTCAAAGTCGAGTCCGGCCGAGGCCAGCGCGCTGTTGTCGATCGAGGCCCCGGGCACGCCGGCCCGGCTCTGTTCGGCGCCGACGGCTACCAGGGCGTCAAGGGTGATGCTGTCGGATTGGTAGAGTGACCGGCCGACCCCGAGGCGTTCGGCGATATCGAGTTCGACATCCGAAAAACGGTCATAGCGGAATTCCAGCTCGCCGAACAGAAAGGTCAACTCGGACAAGGTATAATCAAGCCGGTCTTCGAGCCGATAGCGCTGGGTCGTCTGCGTGCCGTCGAGGCTTTCGAAACGGGCGCGGATGTCGGTGCTGTTTTTCCATCGGTCGAATTCATAGACCAGCGCGGCCCGGGCGCCGATGTCGAACTCGTTGACCGTGTCCTGATCGAGCCGCACGGACAAGGAAAGCTCGCCCGACCAGCGATCCCAGAATGACGGTCGCATGGCGCGGTCGAAATCGATCTCCCGGCTGCGCATGCGCCGGGGCGGCGGCGCGGCCATTGCGGCACGGCTCAGCTGTGTCGGCGCGGTATAGAGCACGGCCTCGGCGGCGAGCGCATCCAGCGTCGTCGTAAACGCCGGATAGCGCTGTTTGGCTGCCTCGATGATCTTGTCCAAAACCTCGCGGTCGCCGCTCGCCAGGGCCAGGGAAATCGCCTCGCTCACGGCAGGCGGGAGGGTCGCGGCGGGGGCCGTCGGGGCGAACAGGGCAACAAGCAGAAAAAGAACAGTTCGGGCGTGCATAGCCCCCGAGGTGCCGTCGCGTCGCGCTTCAGACAAGGGGCGCCGCGCTACCGCCTGTCACGGTTTTCGGTCGGGTCCTCGAAAAAAAACAGATTGCGCGACAGCGTGATGCCGTATTCGGGCTCGATCAGCGTGACTTCGGTCAGATTGCCCTGGCCGTCGACCACGCCCCACTCCACCAATGCAAAGGGGTCGGCTGAAAACACCAGGGTCAGCGTGCCATTGCCCGGATCGTCAGTCTGTATCAGGCTGATGCCGATGCGATTTTCGACCTGCTGGAGACCGGCCACGGTGACCTCGCCGCTGAGCCGCACGCGCTCGCGGAGCAGGAAATTCGCAAGCGAATCGGAAATCGGCTGGCTCGACCGCGTCTCCAGCTCGGCATCCCAGTAATACAGAAAGCTGCCGTCGGCGACGATGAAATCCTCAACCGGATCGCTGTACTCAAAGCGGAGCCGTCCAGGCCGCGACAGATAAAACCGCCCCTCTGCGACGCGTCCATTCGGGGCCGTCTGAACGAAGCCTGCGCGCAAGGTTGTCAGCCGGTTGAGAAAGGCTTCAGCCCGAGCCAGGACGGCGCGTTCTTCAGGCGCGAATTCGACCCACAAA
Source organism: uncultured Rhodospirillales bacterium (assembly GCA_964598335.1). Lineage (GTDB taxonomy): Bacteria > Pseudomonadota > Alphaproteobacteria > CAZRBL01 > CAZRBL01 > CAZRBL01. Next base: position 23,486 of record CAZRBL010000002.1, on the reverse strand, counting down.
TCCGGCGGCGGCGTATCCTGCGCCGTCGTATTCTGCACTGTCATATCCTGCACTGTCATATCCTGCGCCGTCGCAGGCAGCAGCCACAGGCAAGCGAACAAGGCGATGACATATCTCATGGCCGGCAGGATCGCGGGAAAAAAAGGCGTGATCGTGCTTAAACGTCCACGATTTCGCCATCGACCATTGCCATCGCGTCGATCTCGATCATCAGCTCGGGCAGGGCGAGTGATTTGACCTCGACAATCGTATCGGCCGGGTAGGGCGCTTTGAAATACTGGCCGCGCAAATCGATGATCTTCGGGAACAGTCTGATGTCGGTCATGTAGATCGTGACCTTGACGACCTTGGACAGATCCGAGCCGCCGGCGCGCAGAACCTCGTCGATATTGCGGAAAACCTGATGCGCCTGGGCGTCGAAATCTCCGGCCCCGACGATTGCGCCCTGCTTGTCGATGGCAGCGACACCGGACAAATAGATCATGTCGCCGACCCGGTAGCCCTGGGCGATGCGGAAAGGCTCCATCGGGTCAGGGTCGGTTTTGATGCGGTAAGCGTTTTTGTCAGTCATGCAGGCGATCTAACCAGCGATGGACGGCAGCGTCTACAGAAATAGCGTCGAATGGCGGATCAGTGACAGCCCTGTCGCCTATGCCGACGCGCTTGAGTGGATGGAGCATCGGGTTGACGGCATTGCCGCGGGTGACGCCGCCGATACAGTCTGGCTGCTTGAACACCCGCCGCTTTATACCGCCGGGACCAGCGCCGATCCGGTCGATCTGCGGGCTCCGCGCTTCCCGGTTTTCGAGACCGGTCGCGGCGGTCAGTACACCTATCACGGCCCGGGGCAGCGCATCGCCTATGTCATGCTCGATCTCAAGCGGCGGTCGGCCAGGCCGGATGTGAAGGGGTTTGTCTGTTTGCTCGAAGACTGGCTGATCGCGACGCTGGCGCAATTCGGCGTCACGGGAGAACGGCGCGAGGGGCGCGTCGGCATTTGGGTCGATCTGGCGCCCTATGGTCGCCCGGGCGAGGAGGCGAAAATCGCCGCTATCGGCATCCGTATCCGCCGCTGGGTCAGCTTTCACGGCATTTCCCTGAACGTCGACCCCGATCTCAGCCATTTCGACGGCATCGTGCCCTGCGGCATCGCCGAACACGGTGTCACCTCGCTCGCGGCGCTCGGCCACTACCCGTCAATGGCGGAGGTCGACATGGCGTTGAAGGCGGCTTGGGAGACGGTGTTGTCAGACGGGTAAGCAAGGATCGCTGTTGTCCACGTTCCGTCTCAGCTATTCTCGACGCATGATCCTCTCGGTGGAATATGAAGGAGCCTGAACATGATGCGTTTTGCGATGGCAATCAGCATTGCGGCTGCAGTGGTCTTTCCGGCGCTGAGTTCAGCGATTTCCACCGAAACAAGCCGCGCGCTTATGACCGACATTTCCGAGGTTCTCACCGGGCGAGGCGCGACGCTGCGCGATGGGGCAGCGCGCAAGGGGATCGTCTGGCAAGGGTGTAAGGTAACGGTTCCGGATCGCAGTATGGAGGGCTTCCAGACCGTTTATGATTTCGATTTGGTCGACTGGAGCTCTCTTGACTATGTCGAGGTGATGAACCGAGACGAAGCGCGCGTTCAGGGTGAGGCGGGGGTGCTTTCAATCAGTATGGATCTTCCGGATTCAATCCCGCCGGAACAGGCGGAAGAAGGCTTGAAAATGCTCGAGAGCATGTTGGCCCTCCGCGGGCTCAAGCTTGGGGACAACACCGTCATGCCGTTCAATTACAAACCTCATAAGCACGATGAGTTTGAGGCAGCGATTGAGCGGATAAAGCTGAGCTGTCCGGGAGTTCAGTGATCGTATGACGGAGATGTTTTCAGTCCGCCGCCGCGGCCGTTAGCTGGTCGCGGGCATAGGCGACGACGACATCCGTCAGCTTTTTCAGCGCCATTTGGGTTTCGCGAAAGCCCGGCTGGCTGCGCTCCAGCGTGGTTTCGTCCATATACAGCCGGCGATTGATCTCAAGCTGCACCGAATGGCGGCTCTGGTGCGGTCGGCCATAGCGGCGGACCAGCTCGACCCCCTTATAGGGATCGTTGATCCGGACGGAATACCCCATCATGCGCAGGGTTTCGGCCAGCACCCGAACATAGCCGGGCTCGGCGGTTTCGCCGTCGCGGTCGCCGAGCACGAAATCGGCACGCTGCCAGCCGCCATTGCTTGCCAGCAGGGCGCCGACCGACGGCATGGAATGGCAGTTGAGATGCCACACAGCGCCGTGGCTTTCGACAAACCCGTCCATCAGCGCGTCGAGCGTGCGGTAATAGGGCCGGTAATAATGCTCGATCCGGTGTTCGATGTCTGCGGCGCTGAGCCGCCGCCGGTACATCGGCATGCCGGGCCGGCACAGCCGCCGCACCAGCCCCATGCCGAGCCGCCCCTTGTCGCTGGGTTGGACCGGTCCGGGCCATCCGTCGGCAACGAGTTTGGGATCAATGTCGTGCAGGCTGCGATTGGGATCGATGTAACTGCGCGGGAACAGGGCGTTGACCACGGTCACACCGGTTTCCGGCGTCAATTCGATCAATTCGTCAACATAGCTGTCTTCCGCCTGGCGCAGGGCTTGACGGTCGCAAACGGTATCGAAATCGGCCGGATAGATTGAGCCGGAATGCGGGCTGTCGAGGACCACCGGTGCCGAAAACCCTGTCGGTTCAATAACCTCGACAACATGGTTAGGCTGCGGGGGACGCGGGGCCGGATCGGACATAAGGCGGACTTCAACTGACGGAAAAGCGGGGTTCGGGACCGAACCTTGGTATCGCCATTAATTTGACCTTACTGGCAAGCGAGGTCTATCCCTAAAGACGAATCATTTCGGAGGCTGATCTATGCTTCGTGCTCTTTCACTTGGTGTGCTCGCCTTCCTGGCCCTGACCACAGTGACCCTGATGACCGAAACCGCAGACGCGCAGCGCTTTACCAACGATCCCGAAGACATTCTCGTGCTTGAACTCGCCGATGGCGAGGTTCGTATCCAGCTGTTTCCCGATCTCGCGCCCCTGCATGTCAACCGCATCCGCACCCTGACCCGCCAGGGTTTTTATGACGGCCTGACATGGCACCGGGTGATCGACGGCTTCATGGCGCAAACCGGCGATCCCCGGGGTGACGGTACCGGCGGCTCCTCGCTGCCGAATCTGCCGGCAGAGTTCAGCGGACTCGAATTCAGCCGCGGCATTGTCGGCGCGGCACGGTCGAACAATCCCGACAGCGCGAACAGCCAGTTCTTCATCGTTTTCGAGGAGGCGCCCTGGCTGAACGGTCAGTACACGGCCTTCGGCGTGGTGATCAGGGGCATGGAATTCGTCGACCAGATCAAGCGCGGTGACGAAGCCCGCGGCGGTGCCGTCGAAGATCCTGACACCATCATCTCGATGAAGGTGCTGGCCGACATCTCCGGCTGATCGAGGATCGATCGATAGCCGACAAGCTTCCACCGGACAGCGATAACCGCCTCGACCTTCCGCAAAAGCCGACGATAGGCCAGCGCTTTTTTCGTCTGCGTGATGACGTCGACTGGCTCGGCCTGTTGATCTCGCTGGTGCTCGGGGGTGTCGGCGCAGCGCTGTTTTTTCAGCTCTCGCTGCCTCTGGCGGCTCTGCTCGGCGCGATGTGGTTCAACACTTTCGGCGCCTTGGTCGGTCTGCGCGTCGCCGTCCCCAATGCGCTGCGCAATGTCATGATCATGATCCTGGGCGTTTTTCTGGGCAGCGCCTTTACGCCCGACTTGCTGACGGCGGCTCAGAAATGGAGCGTCAGTATTTCGGGTCTCATTCTTTACGCCATCATCGCGACGGCGCTCGGCAGCTGGTATTTGCGCCGTATTGGCGGGCGCGATCCGGTAACCAGCTATTTCACCGCCGTGCCCGGCGGGCTCAGCGAGATGATCCTGACCGGCGCGAAAATGGGCGGCGATGAGCGCTTTATCGGGCTCAGCCATGTGCTGCGCATCATGCTTGTGGTGCTGGCGATCGCGTTGTGGTTCCGCTTCCAGCCCGAATTCGAGACCGTTGCCGGTGCCGGCCTGCCCGGACCGCCGCTGA
>CAZRBL010000002.1:0-19368 GCA_964598335.1 uncultured Rhodospirillales bacterium | reverse complement strand
CGGTGCCAGGCGCGCTGTCGGTGATCGGGATCGGTGATTTCCGCGGTTCAAGCGAGATGGAGCCGCCGCTGAGCACCGTGATGACGGTCGATCTGCTGCTGCTGGGTGCCTGCGGCATCGGCTGGCCGATTGCTGTTGCGCTGCGTTTTCCGGCGCCGGTGCTGCTCGGCCCCCTCTTGATCAGCGCGGCGATCCATATCGGCGGATTGACCGCCTCGCAGCCGCCGCAGGAGGCGATCCTGATCGCCCAGATCGTGCTCGGGGCCTCGGTCGGCGCGCGCTTTGTCGGCGCGACCTGGGGCTATCTGGCGCGGACGGTTCGGAGCTCTCTTGCGCTGACGACGATCCTGCTGGCCCTGACATTTTCCATGGCTTGGGTGTTTCACCTGATTACCGGGCTGGAGTTCGAGCCGCTGGTGCTGGCCTTTGCGCCGGGCGGGTTGGCCGAGATGAGCCTCGTCGCCTTATCCCTCGGTGAAGACCCCGCCTTTGTTGCCGTGCATCAGATCCTGCGGATCCTGATCATCCTGTTCTTCGCCTCACAAATCTATCGCTGGTTTCTGGCGCCGCAAAAAACTGATGATTAGAGCTCCGCGCAAACCGGGGCTGACAGCCCGTCGGGGCTGTGCTACATCATATCGAGGTATGGGCTGCCGCAAGCGGTCGCCGCGTCGAATTCTTTTTGTTTTGGGCTAATTTCGGCGCTTGTGTTCGTTTGCGGTTACTTGGAGATAATCCATGGGCGCACTGGCGTTCCGGGAACGGTTAAGGGCATGCATGCGCCTGCCGGATCGTCCGGAAGTGATAGACCGCTTCGGGTATCCGAGCCGCGATGAAGCGGGAATTGCGCGAGATCGGCACTGTGATTGCCTTCACAGAGCGTTCGCGCGTTTTTACGATAGTTTTGCCTTAATGCGGTCCGTCTTGTCGGGGCGCAGCTTCCGCCTTGCGCGGATCGGGGCTGGTTCCGGCTTTCATGCACCAGGGTCTGTGACTTGATGAGCGCCAATCCGTTCGCAAACTCCGAACCAAGCGCGCCTGATGATGAGGGCCGCGCCGGCCATCTGCGGGCCGTAGCCGAGCGCGAAACGAGCCAGGGAATCAGCCCCGAAGCAGACCCGGAAACAAGCGGCCGCATGGGTGACCGGCTGGTTCAGAAGGGGCTGATTTCCGCCGACCAGCTCGATGTCGCACTGCTCGAACAAAGGCGCGGCGACAAGATGCTGGGTGAGGTTCTGGTCGATCTCGGCTTCATTACCGAGAACACCTTGACCGCATTGCTGGCCGAAAGTTCGGGCAGCGAGCAGTTCGATCTTCATCACACCGTGCTCGATGTCGACGTCGTCAAGCTGATCCCGCGCGATGTCGCCGAGCGGCACAAGGTGATCATTGTCGGGGTAACCGACGGCACCGTCCGGCTGGCGATGGCCGACATCTATAATGTCGTCGCCATGGATCGGGTGCGACGGTTCTTCCCGCGCGCCGTCGAGCTGCACCTGGTCGTCGCGTCGGAAACCGAAATCATGGAAGCGATCGACAGCTATTACGGCTATGAGATGTCGATCGACGGCCTGCTGCGCGAGATCGAGGACGGCGATGCGTCGGCGACCCGGGTAGAGACCGGCGAGGAGGGCTTCGTTAACCCGACGGTCCGTCTCGTCAATGCGATCATTCTCGATGCGATCAAACAGGGCGCCTCGGATATTCATTTCGAGCCGGAGAACATGTTCGTCCGGCTGCGTTACCGGATCGACGGCGTGATGACCCAGATCCGGACATTTCATAAGGAATACTGGGCCTCGATCTGCGTCCGGTTGAAGATCATGGCCGGCATGAACATCGCCGAGGCGCGGCTGCCGCAGGATGGGCGTTTCAGCTTCAATGTCGGCGCGCGGGAGGTCGATTTCCGCGTTGCCAGCCACCCGACCGTCGATGGCGAGAACCTCGTCATCCGGGTGCTCGACAAGGCCAAAAGCCTGGTGCCGCTGGATCAGCTCGGCTATGCGCCGGACAAGGTCACGCTGATCAAAAAGGTGCTGAAGCGTCCCGAAGGCATCGTCATCGTCACCGGGCCGACCGGTTCGGGCAAGACGACGACCCTGTATTCGGTGCTCAGCTATCTCAACTCGATCGACGTCAACATCATGACGCTGGAGGAACCGGTCGAATACCAGCTGCCGCTGCTGCGCCAGGCGGATGTCCGCGAGGGCGGCGGCATGGGTTTCGCCGACGGTGTCCGCTCGATCCTGCGTCAGGATCCCGATGTCATTTTCATCGGCGAGGTTCGTGATGAGGCGACGAGTACGATGGCGCTGCGCGCCGCGATGACCGGTCACCAGGTTTTCACCACCCTGCACACCGCCGATGCCGTCGGGGCGGTCAGCCGCCTCGTTGATCTCGGCCTGCCGCCGCAAATGCTGGCCGGCAATATCATCGCCGTTCTGGCGCAGCGGCTTGTCCGCAAGCTCTGTGTCAACTGCAAGCAGCCCTATACGGCCGATGCGGATGAGTGCCGCATCCTTGGCGTCGATCCGGCGCAGCCTCCGACGCTGTATCGCGCAACCGGCTGCAAAAGCTGTCGCTTCAGCGGCTATAGGGGGCGAACCGCTGTCGTCGAAATCCTGCCCTTCAATGACGATCTCGACGAACTGGTTGCGACGCGGGCAACCCGCGGCCGGTTCCTCAGCGCCGCCCGCGACCAGGGCTTCAAGCAAATGGCGGATGACGGCGCGGAGAAGGTATTGGCAGGCGAAACCAGCGTTGATGAGCTGGTGCAGACCATCAACGTGGTCGATCGGCTGTAACGGGCCCGGGGGAGAGTTCGCGCCATGCCGACATTCCGATATCGCGCTCTCAATGCCTCAGGACGGCAACTGCGCGGATCGCTCAGTGCGGTCAATGAGAACGATCTGTATTACCGGCTGAAGGCGGCCGGTCTCGATCTGGTCGACGCAAATACCAAGACCGAAAGCAAGATCGCCGCCTATTTCGCGCCGTCGATCAAGACCCGCGATCTGATCGAGATGTGCGTGCATATGGAGCAGCTTGAACGGGTCGGCGTGCCGATCCTCGATGCCCTGCACGATATAAGGGAGGCGACGGATTCGGTTCGGCTGCGCGATGTGCTCACGGATGTCGCCCGCGACGTTGCCAATGGCAGCCTTTTATCCGAGGCGCTGGCCAAGCAGGGCAAGGTGTTCGGCAAGGTCTTTATCGGCCTGATTTCGGCGGGCGAGAAAACCGGTCGCATGATCGACGCCTTCGCGCATCTGGTGCGCCATCTGAAATGGGTCGATGAGATGAACCAGAGGGTCTCCCGCGTGGTTCGCTACCCGTTGTTCCTGCTCAGCTTTACCGCCTTCATGCTGCTCGGCATGATGCTTTTTCTCGTGCCGCAGATGACCGAGTTTCTCGACACCATCGGGGTTGAACAGCCCTTCATGACGATTGCGCTGATCAACACCTCCAATCTGGTCCGGGATATCTGGCCGCTTCTGCTCGCCGCGCCGTTTCTGATCTGGGTCGTGCTGAAGCTGCTTTATAACAGCAATGACCGGGTGGCTTATGAGCTGGATTCGCTGTTCTACCGGCTTCCGCTGGTCGGCCCGACCATGCGCAAGGTGGCGCTGGCCCGCTTCTGCCACTTTTTCGCGATGATGTTTCAAAGCGGCATCGGCGTGCTGCAATGCATTTCCTATGCCCGCGACGTGATCGATAACCGGGCGCTGGCGACCAATATCGATCTGGTCCGCGAGCTGGTGGAATCGGGTAGTACACTGACCGACGCGATGCGCAGCTCGGGAGAGTTTCCCAGCCTTGTCGTAAGGATGGTCAAGATTGGTGAAGAGACCGGAAATCTGCGCCAGACCCTCGATAACATCGCCTATTTTTACGACCGTGATGTGCAGGAATCGATCGATGCGATGATTGCCAGCCTGCAGCCGCTTCTGACCGGTATTATTGGCCTCATCATGGCGTGGGTCATCGTCGCGGTGCTCGGCCCGGTCTGGGACAGCTTCTCACAGCTCCCTGTTTGATCTAGATTTCAGTTAGTTTGATTTGCCGGTCCGCCCCGGTACCCCCGCCCCGCCTCCCCTGCAAGGATACTGTCTTGGGGAGGCGGGGCGGGGGTGCCGGGGCGGGCCGGCGCCTCTAAACGAGAGACCATGAAGCGATTTGCGACGTCCCTGCCGCGCCGCCGCTTCGTTGCCGTGATCGGCGACGAAGGCTGTTCGCTTGCCCTGGTTTCCGGGCGTGAGGTCAAACGCCGGACCTTCCTGAGCAATGCCGAAGGCGAGAATGTCGATATTCTCGGCGATATGCTGGCCGTCGACCCGCATATTCCGGTCTATCTGCTGCTTGATGTCGTCGAGCAGCAATACCGGGAGATCGAGGTCCCGACGGTCAGTTATTTCGACAAGGCGAAGGTGACCAAACGCAAGCTCGCATTGACCTATGCCGAGGATTACCTGACCGGCCTGGTGCCTCAGGTGATTGCGAAGAAAGGTCAGAAAAGACACTATCTCGCGGCCGGCGTGCCGATGACGCCGGAGCTCAAAAAATGGCTCGAACTGTTCGTTTTGTTCGATAACCCGGTCGATGCGATCTGCCTTCTGCCGATTGAGGCGGTGCCCCTGATCCCGATGCTGCGCACCCAGCGCCCCGCCGCCGACGTCGGCAAGAGCTGGCAATTGCTGTTCACTCACCAGCGGGCCAGCGGTTTCCGGCAGATCATCGCCCAGGATAACAGGCTGGTCTTTACCCGGATCACGCCGCAACCGCCGGCCGGGTCGGATGCTCAAACGATCGCGGATATCGTCGAGCGCGAATTTCAATCGACCATCGGCTATCTCCGGCGGCTATCCTTTACCGATACCGACCGGGTCGAGATGGTAGTGGTGACGCAGCCCGACGTATGTGACGCGCTCAATGCCAAGCGCTTGCGCGTCCGTTCGCTGACCGCCCTGTCGCCGGATCAGGTTGCCAACCGTCTCGGGCTGCGCGAAATCGCCGATCCTGACGACGGTTATGCCGATATCCTGCACGCCGCCTGCTTCGCTCAGAAACTGCGCCCCGGTGTCTCGGTCTCGCCGCCTGCGGTGCGCCGGGCGGCGCTGCTGGCCCGCACCCCGCGTGTTGCCGTTGCGGCCGGTATCGGCGCTCTGCTGCTGGGTGCGGCGGCGGCGGCGGAAACGGTGCTCGATCTCGTTGACGCCAATAACGACAGATCGGAAATCACGGCGCAGGCGGAAGTACAGCAAGTCGCCCTGAATGCACTGACCTCAAATCAGGCGGAAATGCCGGTGCGGCCTGATATCGTCGATGCGGTGATTACCGCCACCGGCCACCTGAATACCGTCACGCCGCAGGTCGATACGCTGATCCGGCGTGTTTCCGATGCCCTGCCGATGGGCACGCAGGTTATCGCCCTGAGCGCACGCGCCAAGGATAGCGACAAAAGCTTCGGCAGCCGGGTCGAGAGCCTGCTGGCGGGTGAGTCAAGCCGGTCTCGACGCGCGCGCCGGGGTGCCGATGAAGAGCAGGGGCCGCGCCATACGGTGTTGCGTCTCAGCATCCAATTGCCCGGGCCCTTCGACAGCCGTGACCAAATCGCGCGCCGTTTCCGTGCCGTTGTCGACAGCCTCAATGCCGCGCTGCCCGATCATGACATCACTGTCACGCGGGATCCGCTGGTCGGATCGGGTGAGGGCTTTCAAGGCGTTGTCGGCATGGCCGTAGATCCGGCACAAAACAGGCTGCCGACCTTTGTTACCAGCGAATTGCTGATCGCGGGGGACGCATGATCAGCATCAACACCGACCGGCTTACCAAGCGCGCCCGGACGCCGCTGCTGTTCGCGGTCGTCGCGGTGGCGGCGGCAATCCTGGGCAACATGCAGCTGGAAGAAATGCTGACGGCGGCGCGGCAGGAAACCAGCCGGGCGGAATCCGATCTGCGCGATTCACGGCGCCAGATGAAACAGCTTGAGCGCGGCTCGGAGCGCTTTACCCGAAACTATCCAGTCTACCGAGATCTGACCCTGGGCGGCTTGATCGGCGCGCCGGACGGTCAATTGGCGGAAACGGTCCTGCGCGACGCCGCGCGCTTTGCACAGGTCAATCAGGCGGCCTACGACGTTCGTTCCGGGCAGGACATCGTCCTTGAAACCCTGTCCGAAACCCGCCTCTTGCTCCATACGACGCCGATCCGGTTGCGCGTCGAATCCCTGCTCGACAGCGATGTCTTCAATTATGTCAGCGCCGTGCAGCGCGGTTTGCCGGGGCTGGTCGCCGTCCGTGCCTTCGATATCGAGCGCATGAGCCGCAGCACGGCGCCGGTGGTCAATGATATTCTCGAGGCGGTTGACCGGCAGCCGCGCAGCGTGTTCCGGGCTGAAATCATCATCGACTGGATGCAGCTTGAAACCGTTGCCGATCCCGAAGAGGAGCGCAATGAAAGCTAAGCTCGGCGTCACCGCATTACTGCTGATGCCTCTTCTGTGCCTGCCGCCCCTGGCAACGTCGGCGCAGGAGGAAGATGAGGCTTTGAGCGGCAGCCGGGCGCTGAGTCAGCGGCTTAATCTTTCGCCGATCGAGTCAATCGGCTTCATGCTCAATAATACCGAGCGCGCGGCCATATCCGCTGCGCTGGAGGGTGTCCGCTCCAATGAAGCGATTGAAGAATTGCAGGAAATGGAAGCGGTTGACGAACCTGAAGTGACGCTTGAAGCACGGCCCGAGGCGCCGAACGTGCATCTCGGCGGGCTCATCCATGTTGAAGGTGGCGGCTGGTCAGCTTGGCTGAACGGAACGCCGGCGACGCCCGAGGATGCCGAGGTCGATACCGACGGGCTCTCGCTTTCGGTAACCGCCGTCGGGCCCGACGGCGTTGAATTGTCCTGGACCGGGGCTCGCCCGGGCGGAAATTTGCGCGCTAATCTGCGCCCGAACCAGACCTTCATCGGCAGCCGTGCCGTGATTGAAGAAGGTCGTCGTCTCGAGCCTCCCGAGGATGATGCCGCGGCTGAGGGCTTTATGCTGCCGGGTCTCGACGGCGATGTGTTCGGCACGCTGTCTGTGCCGTTCTCGGACAATGCCGCTCGCCCGCCGCCGGAACCACCGATACAACAATGACGGTCGACATCCCGGCTATCCGGGTCGATACGGTCGCCGTCGGCTATGACGGCAAGCCGGTGCTCAGCGATGTCAGCCTGACTGTCGCCCCGGGCGAGAGCGTCGGGCTGATCGGGCTGAACGGTGCCGGCAAGACGACCCTTCTGAAAGCCATTCTCGATTTTCTACCCGTGCAAAGCGGCGAGATTGCGCTGTTCGGTCTCTCCAACAAACTCAAACAGTCGCGGCGGTCGCTGGCCTATCTGCCCGAACAGTTCGTGCCGGCCCCGCAGCTCAAAGGATTTGAGTTTCTGTCGCTCAGCCTCGGTTATTTCGGTCAGCGGCTCGACAAAAAGCTGGCGTGTGAGGCGGCAGACTCGTTTGGGCTCGATCCTGCAGCCCTGGCTCGACCGGTTACGACCTATTCGAAGGGCATGGGGCAGAAACTCGGGCTGATCGGAACCTTCATGGCCCAGCGTCCGCTGCTGCTGCTCGATGAACCGATGAGCGGCCTCGACCCGCTGGCCCGGGCACGGCTCAAGGCGGCGTTGACGGAGCACCGGTCGACCGGTCGCACGGTGTTTCTCAGCTCGCACATCCTGTCCGATATTGACGCCCTGTGTGACCGGATCGTCGTCATTCATGACGGCAGGCTGCTGTTCGACGGCACGCCTCTGGCGCTGAAACAGGCGGCCGGGGATATCGCACTCGAAGACGCCTTTTTGCACCGTATTGAGGCGGCGTGAACTTGCGCGGCGCGACGGGTAAGGGCTAAGAGCCGGGCTCCTAAACGAATTCAGAGGCAGGCCGATGGGCCGCATCGTGATGAAATTCGGCGGCACCTCGGTCGGCGATCTTGACCGCATCAAGGCCGTTGCCGAAAAGGTCAAAGCAGAGCATGAACGCGGGCATGAAATCGCCGTCGTGGTTTCGGCGATGTCGGGCGTGACCAATCAGCTGGTCGGCTTCTGCGACGGCATTACCGGCCTGTACGATGCGCGGGAATATGACAGCGTCGTCGCCTCGGGCGAGCAGGTCAGCAGCGGCTTGACGGCGATGGCGCTGCAGGCGATCGGGGTCGCGGCCCGCTCCTGGCTCGGCTGGCAGGTGCCGATCATGACCGATGATGTGCACGGGAAGGCGCGTATCGCCGAGATCAGCGGCGAGGCTTTGCTGGCGCGTATGGCACAAGGCGAAGTTCCTGTGGTCGCCGGGTTTCAGGGCATCACCGACCGCAACCGCATTGCCACCTTGGGGCGCGGCGGGTCGGATACCTCGGCCGTTGCGCTCGCCGCCGCGCTTGGGGCTGAGCGCTGCGACATCTACACCGATGTCGACGGTGTCTATACCACCGACCCGCGGGTCGTCGCGCAGGCCCGCAAGCTCGAGCGCATCACCTATGAGGAGATGCTGGAGATGGCCTCGCTGGGCGCCAAGGTGCTGCAGACCCGTTCGGTCGAGCTGGCGATGAAACAACATGTCAGGCTGCAGGTGCTCAGCAGCTTTGCCGGGGTTCTGGGCAGTGACCTGCCCGGTACCCTGGTCGTTGATGAGGAGGAAATCATGGAACATGCTCTGGTCAGCGGCATCACCGACAGCAGCGACGATGCCAAGATCACCCTGATCGATGTCGCCGACAAGCCTGGGATTGCTGCCGATATCTTCGGACCGCTCGCCGAGGCCGCGATCAATGTCGACATGATCGTGCAGAATATCTCCGAAGACGGTCGGACGACGGATGTCACCTTCACCGTCCCGCGTCGCGAATTGCCGCGCGTGAACGAGCTTTTGGAGCAATGTCGCGACAGCATCGGCTATGACCGTGTCATGACCGATGACCGCGTTGTCAAAATCTCGGTCGTCGGTGTCGGCATGCGCAGCCATGCCGGTGTCGCGCAAAAAATGTTTCGCGCCCTCGCCGATAAGGGCATCAATATTCAGGTGATCTCGACTTCCGAGATCAAGATCAGCGTGCTGGTCGATGCCGATTACCGAGAACTGGCGATCAGGGCTCTGCACACCGCCTACGGACTGGATGCCGAAACGGGATAGCCGGTGACCAAGAGCGACGCTGCAAGCACCGACCAAAGCGAGGGCGATCTCGCGGCCTCGCGGCGTCTGCTCGGGCGCTTGCGCGATTTGATGGCCGGGTCGGGCAGCGCGTCGGAAAAGCTCGACAAGATTGTCCGTGTCGTTGCTGCCGAACAGCATGCCGATGTCTGTTCCTGCTATGTCACCCGCGCCGGTGAGGTGCTGGAGCTGTTCGCGACCGTCGGCCTGCGCGCTGAATCGGTCCGCAAGACGCGGCTTAGAATGGCTGAAGGCCTGGTCGGGTCGGTCGCTTCCAGCGGCAGGCCGCTGGCGCTGTCCCAGGCGCAAAGCCATCCGAATTTTGTTTATCGCCCGGAAACCGGCGAGGAGATTTACAGCTCATTTTGCGGCGTGCCGATCCTGCGCGGTGGTCGGGTGCGCGGTGTGCTGGTGATCCAGAGCAGGGCACGGCACAGCTATACCGCGCTGGAGATCGAGACCCTCGAAACCATCGCCATGATCGTTGCCGAATTATTCGCCGCCGGCGATCTGGTTGCGGATGCGGAAATTGTCGGCGGCAGCGATCCCAGCCTGCGATCATTGCGGCTTGAGGGCATTACGCTGAATGCCGGAATCGGTATCGGCACCGCCGTTTTGCACAGGCCGAGCCTGCCGAGCCGCGAAGTCATCGCTGATGACCCTGTCGCCGAGACGGCGCGCCTGCATGATGCGCTGGAGCAGATGCAGGATGCGGTCGACAGACTCGTCGCCACCGCGCATGCCGCCGGTATCGGCGAGCACCGCGAAATCATTGAGGCTTATCGCCTGTTCGCCAATGACCGGAGTTGGGAACAACGCCTGCTCGAAGCGGTCGAGCAGGGCTTGACGGCGGAGGCGGCGGTCCAGCGCGTGCAGAATGAGAACCGTCTGCGGCTGTCCTCGACCACCAACCCCTATCTGCGTGAGCGGATGCTCGACCTCGACGATCTGGCCTACCGCTTGCTCAGTCACCTCGCCGGCTGGGAACGGGCGCGGGATATGCTCGGCGGCCCTGCCGATCCGGTGGTGGTGGCGCGCTCGATGGGACCGGCCGAATTGCTCGATTACGAACAGAACCGCCCTCGGGCGCTGGTGCTGGAGGAGGGGGCGGTGACCAGCCATGTCTCGATCATCGCCAAGGCGCTGGAAATCCCGGTAGTCGGTCGTTGCGCCGGGGCGCTGACCCAGATCGAACCGCTCGATGAGCTGATCGTCGACGGCGATGGCGGCGCAGTCTACGTCCGTCCGGGCGAAGATGTCGCCGAAGCCTATCAGCAGGTTGCCCGAACCCGGCTCAGGCAACGCGCCGCCTATGCCGAGCTGCGCGATGCTCCGGGCCGCACTGCGGACGGCCTGCATATCAGGCTGATGATCAATGCCAGCCTGTCGGTCGAACTCAACAGCCTTGCCCAATCCGGCGCCGAGGGCGTTGGGCTCTATCGTACCGAGATTCCCTTCATGGTGCGCGCCGCTTATCCCGATATTGCGGCCCAGACGCAGCTCTACCGCCGTGCCTACGAGCTTTGCGGCGGTCGTCCGATCGTCTTTCGTACGCTTGATGTCGGCGGCGACAAGAGACTGCCGTTTTTTCCGGCGCAGAACGAAACCAACCCCGCACTCGGCTGGCGCGCCCTGCGCATCGGTCTCGATCGTCCCGCCATGCTGCGCGGCCAGATTCGTGCCTTGCTGCAGGCGGCGGGCGGCAATCCGCTCAGCCTGATGTTCCCCCTGGTCGCCCATGCCGGGGAATTCGAAGCGGCGCGCCGTCTGGTGGATCGCGAAATCGAGCGGCTTCGTCAGGGCGATGGCGAGCTTCCCAGCGAAATCCATGTCGGCGCCATGATCGAGGTGCCGGCGGTGCTCTGGGAGCTCGATCGGCTTTGCCGCAGCGCCGATTTTCTCTCCATCGGCAGCAATGATCTGATGCAGTATCTGTTCGCGGCGGATCGCGAAAATCCGCGCCTGACCCAGCGCTATGACCCCTTATCGGCGCCGGTGCTGCGCGCGCTCAAGGCGGTGCAGCGGGCAGGCGCCGAAGCCGCGATCCCGGTCAGTGTTTGCGGCGAGATGGCCGGGCGGCCTCTGGAGGCTCTGGCGCTGGTCGCGCTCGGCTATGAGTCGCTGTCGATGGCCTCATCCTCGGTCGGAGCGATCAAGGCGATGCTCAGGACGCTCGACGCGGGGGCGGCACGCGATTACCTCGACCGGATCATTGAAGGACCCGCGCACAGCCTGCGGCCACAATTGCTGGCCTTTGCAAAAGATCGCGGCATCGCCCTATAAGCGCATATGGGCAGGTTCGGATGAGCAGACGTCGACGCCGCACACCGTCTTCTGCGACGGCAGAACGCTTACAAGGCGAAGCTGCCGCCGAGGAGGCGTCGGTGCAGGAACCCCGGCACACGGTCGGCATGATCCTCAGCGAGGCACGGCAGTCGGCCGGTGTGACGCTGAAGGACTCCGCCGAATTGCTCAAGATACGGCGTGTCTATCTCGAGGCCTTTGAAACCGACAATCACGCCGCACTGCCGGAGATCGTTTTTTCGGTCGGCTTTCTGCGCACTTATGCAAATTATCTCGGCCTCGACGAAGAAGCCCTGATCCGCCAGTTCCGCGCCGAATCCAGGGCGGCATTGGCCAGCGATCGTCCCCAGCTCTATTTTCCGAAACCGGCTTTGGAGGAAAAGGGGCCCGGCGTCATTGTGCTGCTGGTGGCCGGCGTGTTGCTGGTCGGCGCACTACTCGCCTGGACGCTGAGCTGGCGCGATGACGGCGCCGGGCAGACGGGGGTGGAGCCGGTACCCGATCGCCTGACATCGCTGGTCGATGAGGTGGGTGAACCGCCCTTGCCGCCGGCCGGGGAGGGCGTGGACGATGCCGAGCCCGGCGCGCGCTCGCCGACCTTCGAACGGCTTGTCACGGAACCGACCGCCGGTGAGCCCGGCTCGGTCGAGGATGCGGCAACCGGCACCGCCACCGGACCGATCACTGCACTGGACGAGCCGGTGCCTGAGGAGCCGGTCGCTGAGGACACGGTGCTTGATGAGGTTTCAGAAGAAGAGTTGTCGCCTCCTTCCGAGGTGGATTCGGTAAGCGAAGAGAGCGACCGGCCGGCAACCGCAGACGGGGCAACCGCAGACGGGGTAACCGCCGACGGGGCAACCGCCGACGGGACAACCGCAGACGGTATGGAGGTTTACGCCCTCGCCGATTCCTGGGTCGAGATCACCGCGCCGGACGGCAGCGTGACCTATAGCGGCGTGCTGGGCGCGGGCCAAAGCATCGCCGTAAGCGATGACAGCGGCGTGATGGTGACCGGCAATGCGGGCGGAATCGAATTGCGCCTTGACGGCCGCTCGACCGGGCCGCTCGGCGAAACCGGCGACGTTTTGCGCGATGTTGCTTTTGATCTCGAAACGGTGCGGCAGCGCTGGTTCATCGAACGCTGAAGTGAGGCGCGATTTGCGTTGAAAGGCGGCGTCCGCGCGGCCATGTTACGGGCAAGAATCACGGCGCGATGACAGACGAGCAAGGGCCAAGACAATGAGCATCTCGCACAGAGCCTATCGCCAGATCCTCCGGCGCGAATGCCGAAAGATCCATGTCGGCGGCGTGCCGGTCGGCGGCGACGCGCCGATCACCGTGCAGTCGATGACCAATACGGTGACGCATGACGTCAAGGAAACGATCGATCAGATCAGGCGGCTTGAGGTCGCCGGGGCCGACATTGTGCGGGTTTCCTGTCCGGACAAGGAAAGCTCGGCAGCGCTGAAAGAGATCGTGCCGGAAGTGACCGTGCCGATCGTCGCCGATATCCACTTTCATTATAAGCGCGGCATCGAAGCTGCGGAAAACGGCGCTGCCTGCCTGCGCATCAACCCGGGCAATATCGGCGGTCAGGACCGGGTCAAGGAAATCGTCAAGGCGGCGCGGGACAATAACTGCGCCATCCGGATCGGCGTCAATGCCGGATCATTGGAACGCGAGATCCTCGAGCGCTATGGCGAGCCGTGCCCCGAGGCGATGGTCGAAAGCGCGCTCAACCATATGAAACATCTCGAGGATGAGGACTTTTTCGAGTTCAAGATCAGCTGCAAGGCCTCGGATGTTTTTCTCGGCGTCGCGGCCTATCAACAGCTCGCCGAGGCCTGTGATTACCCGCTGCATCTCGGGATCACCGAAGCCGGCGGACTGCGCAGCGGCACGGTCAAATCCTCGATCGGCATGGGCATGCTGTTGTGGTCCGGCATCGGTGACACCATCCGGGTCTCGCTCTCGGCCGAGCCCGAGGAGGAGATCAAGGTCGGCTTCGACATGCTCAAGGCGCTTGGCCTTCGGCATCGCGGCGTCAACATTATTTCCTGCCCGTCCTGCGCGCGGCAGCAATTTCAGGTCATCGACACGGTCGAGGCGCTTGAAGAGCGGGTGGCGCATATCACCACGCCGATGACCGTGTCGGTCATCGGCTGTGTCGTGAACGGTCCCGGCGAAGCGACGATGACCGATATCGGCTTTACCGGCGGCGGCAAGGGCACCCATCAGGTCTATGTTGCCGGGGTGCCGCATCACCGCATGCAGGATGCCGATATCGTCGAGCATCTAGCCGAATTGATCGAGAAAAAGGCCGCCGAAATCGAAGCCGCCAAGGCTGAAGAAGAGGCTGCCGCCGCGATCGCGCAAGACGCGGCGGAGTAGCTTTTCCGGTGCCCGGACGGGTGCCTGTCATTCCGCCCATCCATGTCCGCTTTTGATGCCAATCTGTCCCGTGTTCGCGCCCGCTTTGACGAGGTCAAGGCGCTGATGGCGCAGCCCGATATGGACGCTGCGGACTTTACCAGGCTGAGCCGGGAATACGCCGAATTGGAACCTGTCGCTGCCGCGATTGACGATCTTGAAGCGGTGCGCGGCGAACTCAGGGATCTTGACGACGTCCTCGCCGAAATCGATGCCGAACCCGAAATGCGGGTCATGGCCGAAGAGGAGCAGCGCGAGCTGCGGCGCAAGCTGCCGGAAATGGAGCGCGCCCTGCAATTGATGCTGGTGCCCAGGGACGAGGCGGACAGCAAGAATGCGATCCTTGAAATCCGCGCCGGCACCGGCGGTGATGAGGCGGCGCTTTTTGCCGGCGATCTGCTGACGATGTATCGCGCCTATGCCCAGCTTCGCGGGTGGCGTTTCGACGTGATGGAATTGGCCGAAACCGATCTCGGCGGCCTGAAACAGGCAATCGTCAATATCAGCGGCGATGCCGTTTTCGCCCGGCTGAAATTCGAGAGCGGCGTGCACCGCGTCCAGCGCGTGCCGAAGACGGAAACGCAGGGCCGCATACACACCAGCGCGGCGACGGTTGCGGTTCTGCCGGAGGCGGAGGAGGTCGATATCGAGCTGCGCGAGGAAGATCTGCGCATCGATACCTTCCGCTCCCAGGGCGCCGGCGGCCAGCACGTCAACACAACCGATTCCGCGGTCAGGATCACCCATATCCCGACCGGCGTCGTCGTCAGCCAGCAGGATGAGAAATCGCAGCATAAGAACAAGGCGCGCGCGCTGAAGATTCTTCGCGCCAGGCTCTATGAAGCGGAGCGCGAAAGGCTGGCGACCGAACGCGCCGCAGACCGCAAGGACCAGGTCGGCTCGGGTGACCGCTCCGAGCGCATTCGGACCTATAATTTCCCGCAGGGCCGGGTCACCGATCACCGGGTCAATGTCACGCTCTATAAGCTCGACAGGGTGATCTCAGGTGAGGCGCTGGACGAGATTATCGAGCCGTTGATCGCCGATGATCAGGCAGCGCGGCTGGCGGCGATGGAGACATGATCGCCCGCTTGCCGCTATTCCTTGTGCTGTTGTCTGCGGTATCGGCGGCGGCCCAGGGCCGGCCCGATCTGCTCTCTGTGTCGCTGGGGACATTTGATGCGGGCGAAGAGCAGAATGCACCTTTTCTCGGCCTGGAATACCGGGCTGAACGTTATCGGTTGGGGCCGGCAGTGCCCTTTGTGACAAGTTTCATCAATTACGACGGTGGCGGTTATGCCGGTTTCGGCGTCGCCTTCCCCTTTCGCCTTGCGCATGACCGCCTGGGATTTTCGCTGTTTACCGGTTTCGGCGGTTATTGGCGCGGCAGCAGCAAGGATCTCGGCGGCGCGGCCGAATTTCGCAGCGGTGCCGAGCTGTCCTATATCTTCGCAGGCGAACAGCATCTTGGGCTCGGGATAGATCATATCTCCAATGCCGGGCTTTATGACCGTAATCCCGGCAGCAATCAGCTCTCGTTACGCTATTCCGTCCCCTTGCGATGAGCCGCGAGCGGATCGGCGATGTCATTGCGACTGCGGCGGCGAGTCTGAGGCAGGCCGGCGTGGAAAGCCCTCAGGGCGATGCGCGTCTGCTGGCGGGGGCCGCGCTGGGCATCGACCGCAGCTTGCTGCTGGCAGCCGCGGATGAAGTCTTTCCGGCCGCGGCGCGAGAGGTTTTTCAACGCCATATCGAGCGGCGCATTCAACGGTATCCGGTTTCCCGTATTCTGGGCCGGCGCGAGTTCTGGGGGCTCGATATCGCCCTGAACGATGCGATGCTCGACCCCCGCCCGGACAGCGAAACGCTGATCGAAGCCGCGCTTGCCGCAGCGCCCGGCACGGATCGGCCGCTGATCGTTGACCTGGGTACCGGCAGCGGCTGTCTGCTGCTGGCGTTGCTGTCGGAATGGCCGGCTGCGCAGGGTGTCGGGATCGATATCGCTGTCGATGCCGCCGTCGGTGCCCGGGGCAATGCCGTCCGGTTGGGGCTCAAGGACCGCTCATGCTGGATCGTTGACGATTGGGCCGGATCTTTGCCCGATGGCTGCGCCGATATCGTCATCGCCAACCCACCTTATATTCCTGAGGCAGAGATCGCCGGGCTGGCGCCTGAAGTATCCGGCTTTGAGCCTCGCCGGGCATTGAGCGGCGGCTCGGACGGGCTCGACTCGATCCGATGCGTCGCCGCCTCGGCCGCCCGCATTCTGCGCGGGGGCGGCCGGGTGCATTGTGAATTCGGCGCCGGGCAGGAGGTGGCCGTCGACCGTATTTTTGCCGAGAACGGCTTTATTCAGCGCGGTTTGCGCTCCGATCTGGCCGGGCGGCCACGATGTCTGTCTGCAGAAATCCCCTGACCCATCATTGAAAATGGCAGATTTGTGCCGATTTAGGCTGGACAGGACGGATGAAAAATGACAATCCGATCCGCATTGAGCAGGCTTGAGCCGCTTGAACACGACGATCACGCCGGGCGCTGAGCCTTATGAGCCGTCGTGAGACCCGGCCGTCGGAGATCGGCAGACGACAGAAACGTCACAATGGTCGACAGACAGACCGGTGAGAGATGACAAGCCGCGGCTTGTCCGATGAAAACATCTGGTTGAACCGCAACAGATCGGTGAAGGGATGAATAAGGGGCAACATAACAAGCGTTCGCGCGGTCGCAGCGGCGGCAATAGACGCAGCGGCGGCGGCGGTGGCGGCGGTAATCCGCGCAACCAGGTATTCGACAGCAACGGTCCAGAGGGCCGTATCCGCGGCACAGCGTTCCAGGTTTCGGAAAAATATCAGGGGCTGGCGCGCGACGCGACGATGGCGGGTGACCGCATCGCTGCAGAAAACTTCTATCAGCACGCCGAACATTATGTCCGCATCATCGCCGAAGCGCAGGCCAAGGAAGAGGCGCAGCGCGAAGAGCGCGAGGCCCGTGAGCGCGAGCGACGCGCGCAGCAGCAGGAGCAAAATGAGCAGCGTCGCGGCGGTAACGAGAATGACGATTCCGGCTCCGCCAATGGCAGTGATGAGTCAGACTCTGACGCTGCGGAAGCCGCCGTGCCGCGCGCCGGCAATGGCCATGACTCCGGCGAGGCTGAGGAAGAGCGTCCGGCGCGCGCCCGCCGCCCGCGGCGCCCACGGGCCAAGGCGGCGGACGATACCGCTGAAACCGCCGCCAAGGAAAAATCCACCGGCGGCGATGATGTAGAATTGCCGGGCTTTATTACCGGCAGCTAAGCGCCGCTGCCCGGGAGAAATTGCGGCGCCGCGCCAGGGTTATTCAGGTCAGATAAACAGGCTTCGCCCGGCGTTTGGACGCCACTGACGGCAAAATCGCCGTTCGAGGCGACAGAACGTCCGAACAGATCGCCGCTATCGGGGGTCGGATTGTCGATCTGACCCACTAATGTGATCGTCGCGAAAGAATTTTGTGCGGCCGGCGTCAGCACCACCGACGCCGCCAAAGCCGTATAGAGACGCTGTGCCATCTTCCCAATATCCTGTTCGTTTGCGACATAGGCAGCATGCGCACGCCTGGGCAGCAAATGGGCTGACGGCAAGGAGCGCGGAAGCAATCTGATCAGACGCGACGGCGATGCAAAAAGGCGAGGCTATTGCTCTGTTGCATTTTTGCAACTATATCTGTGAGCGCGCGGTTGCCGCTTTTGGAATCGCGTTAATCGGGCGCTCCTGAGCGAGGCCCATGAGATGAGAGAGTGCCGATCATGGACTTTGAAAAATATACCGAGAAATCGCGCGCCTTTGTGCAGGCGGCGCAGACCCTGGCGCATCGCCGCGGACACCAGCAATTGGGTCCGGCGCATCTGCTGAAGGTGCTGCTGGATGATGAGGACGGCTTTACCGCCAATCTGATCCGTCAGGCCGGCGGCCAACCCGACCGCGCGGTCCAGGAAACCGACCAGATCATCGCCAAAATGCCCTCGGTTGCGGGAAGCGGCGCGGGGCAGGTCTATCTCGCCCGCGATCTGTCCAAGCTGTTCGAAAGCGCCGAAGATCTGGCCAAGAAGGCGGGCGACAGTTTTGTTACTGTCGAACGGCTGGTGCAGGCCATGGCGATGCTGCCGGATAGTGATGCCGGCAAGGCGCTAAAGGCTGCGAGCGTCACGCCGCAGAGCCTCAATCAGGCGATCAACGCGATGCGCAAGGGCCGCACCGCCGACAGCGCGACGGCGGAGGATCAGTTCGAGGCGCTGAAGAAATATGCCACCGATCTGACCGAGCGGGCGCGCGAGGGCGGGCTCGATCCGGTCATCGGCCGCGATGAGGAAATCCGCCGCGCCATGCAGGTGCTGTCGCGGAGGACCAAGAACAATCCGGTGCTGATCGGCGAACCCGGCGTCGGCAAGACCGCGATTGTCGAGGGTCTCGCCCAGCGCATCGTCAATGGGGATGTGCCCGAGGGGCTGAAGAACAAGAAGCTGATGGCGCTCGATCTCGGCGCCCTGGTCGCCGGCGCGAAATATCGCGGCGAGTTCGAAGAGCGGCTGAAAGCCGTGCTCGACGAGGTCAAGAACGCCGCCGGTGAGATCATCATGTTCATTGACGAGATGCACATGCTGGTCGGCGCCGGAAAGGCCGAGGGCGCGATGGATGCGGGCAATATGCTCAAACCCATGCTGGCGCGCGGCGAGCTGCATATGGTCGGCGCGACGACGCTGGAGGAGTACCGCAAGCATGTCGAAAAGGACGCGGCGCTGGCGCGGCGATTCCAGCCGGTTTTCGTCGCCGAGCCGACGGTCGAGGACACGATCAGCATCCTGCGCGGGCTGAAGGAAAAATATGAGGTCCATCACGGCGTGCGGGTCACTGACAGCGCGATTGTCGCCGCCGCGACCCTGTCCAACCGCTATATCACCGACCGGTTTCTGCCAGACAAGGCGATCGATCTGATCGATGAAGCCGCCAGCCGTTTGCGCATGCAGGTCGATAGCAAGCCCGAAGCCCTGGATGAGCTGGACCGGCGTATCGTGCAGCTCAAGATCGAGCGCGAGGCGCTGAAAAAAGAGGAAGATGAGGCGTCGAAGGAACGCCTTGGCAAGCTTGAAGACGAATTGGCTGAGCTTGAACAGCAAAGCTTCGATCTGACCGCCCGCTGGCAGGCTGAAAAGCAGAAGCTGTCCAGCGCCACCGATGTGAAGGAAAAGCTGGACCAGGCGCGGCTCGAACTGGACCGGGCCCAGCGTGAGGGCGATTTCAACCGCGCCGGTGAGTTGACCTATGGGGTCATCCCGGATCTCGAACGCCAGCTCGCCGCCGCGGAGGATAACGGTGAGCAAGCGCCGTCTGCGCTGGTCAATGAGGAGGTCGGCGAGGATGAGGTGGCGCAGCTCGTCAGCCGCTGGACCGGCATGCCGGTCGACCGCATGCTGCAGGGT
>CAZRBL010000001.1:0-185289 GCA_964598335.1 uncultured Rhodospirillales bacterium | reverse complement strand
GTGATCCAGTAATAGCCGTCCTCATCGCGGCGGCAGCCATCGCCGGTGAAATACAGCCCGTCAAAGGTCGAGAAATAGGTCTGCTCAAAGCGTTCATGGTCGCCATAGACCGTCCGCATCTGGCCCGGCCAGCTATCGGCAATGCACAGATTGCCTTCGGTCGCGCCTTCCAACATGTTGCCGTCATTATCCACCAGCAGCGGTTGCACACCGAAAAACGGCTTGGTGGCGCTGCCGGGCTTGAGCGCGGTGGCACCGGGCAGCGGGGTAATCAAGGCGCCGCCGGTTTCGGTCTGCCACCAGGTATCGACAATCGGGCAGCGGCCATCGCCGACGACCGTGTGATACCACAGCCAGGCTTCCGGATTGATCGGCTCGCCGACGGTGCCGAGAATACGCAGCGAGGATCGCGACGCCCGCTTCACGGGCTCGTCGCCATGCCGCATCAGCGCCCGCAGCGCCGTCGGCGCGGTGTAGAAGATATTGACCTGATGCTTGTCCACGACCTGCCAGAAGCGGCCGACATCAGGGTAATTCGGCACGCCCTCGAAAATCAGGCTGGTCGCGCCATTGGCCAGCGGACCATAGACGATATAGCTGTGACCGGTGACCCAGCCGACATCGGCCGTGCACCAATACACATCGCCATCGCGATAATCGAAGATCAGCTCATGCGTCATCGCCGCATGCAGCAGATAGCCGCCGCTGGTGTGCAGCACGCCTTTGGGTTTGCCGGTCGAGCCGCTGGTATAGAGGATGAAGAGCGGGTCCTCGGCGCTCATGGGCTCGGGCGCGCAGTCCGCAGGCTGGGCCTGAGTGATCTCGTGATACCAGACATCACGGTTATCGACCCAGCCGACCGGGTTGCCGGTGTGCTGCACCACGATCACCGTGCCGACATCGGGGCAATCTTCCAGCGCCTTGTCGACATTGGCCTTCAGCGGCACCTTTTTGCCGCCGCGCTTGCCTTCATCGGCGGTGATGACATAGCCCGAGTCACAATCAAGAATCCGGTCGCGCAGCGCATCCGGCGAAAAGCCCCCGAACACAACGGAGTGGATCGCCCCGATCCGGGCACAGGCCAGCATGGCATAGGCGGCCTCGGGGATCATCGGCATATAGATCGTCACCCGGTCGCCCTTGCGGCAGCCGCGCGCCCGCAGCGCATTGGCCAGCCGGCAAACCTCCTCATGCAGCACCCGATAGCTGATCTTGGCGTCGTCTTCCGGGCTGTCGCCCTCAAAGATAAAGGCGGTTTGATCGGCGCGCGCCGGCAGATGCCGGTCAATGCAATTGGCCGAGACGTTCAGCACCCCGTCCTCGAACCATTTGATCGAGACCGGTTTGTGGAAGCTGGTATTCTTGACCCTGGTCGGCGGCGTCATCCAGTCCAGCCGCCTTGCCTGTTCGCCCCAGAACCCATCCGGGTCCTCGACCGAACGGCGATACATGTCCTCATAGGCTGCCGCATCGACATGGGCCGCGCGCGCGATCTGCTCGGGGACCGGAAACAACTCCGTCATTCGTCTTCCACCCTGTTCTGAGATGATCAATTTTCTTGATCGTTTTCCCCACAATGCCGCGCCGTTTTGCGATTGTCACGCGGGTTTTGTTGAAGGGAATAACGGGTTCAGGGATGGACTCGGCCCGGCCGGCAAGGCTAAGCGCTTTCATCTCAATGGCGACAGGCGAGTATGATGGCAAACAAGGTTCATGACAGCGCCGCAGCCGCTTTGGACGGCTATCTGTTTGACGGCATGACGATCATGGCCGGCGGCTTCGGGCTGTGCGGTATTCCGGAAAATCTGATCACCGCGATCCTCGATGCCGGCACCAAGGATCTGACGATCATTTCCAATAATTGCGGCGTTGACGGCTTCGGGCTCGGCGTCCTGCTGGATGCCAAGCGGATCAAGAAAATGGTCAGCTCCTATGTCGGCGAGAACAAGGAATTCGAGCGCCAATTCCTGTCCGGCGAGCTGGAGCTGGAGTTCAACCCGCAAGGCACGCTGGCCGAACGCTGCCGCGCCGGCGGGGCCGGGATTCCGGCCTTTTATACCAAGACGGGCGTCGGCACGGTTGTCGCCGAAGGCAAGGAAGTCCGCGAATTCGACGGCGAAATGTATGTCATGGAGCGCGGCCTGTTCGCCGATCTGGCGATCGTCAAGGCGCATGTCGGCGACAGCCAGGGCAATTGCATCTACCGCAAGACGGCGCGCAATTTTAACCAGCCGATGGCCACCGCCGCGACGCATTGCGTGATCGAGGTCGAGCAGCTGGTCGAGCCCGGCGCCATGGACCCCGACCACATCCACACCCCCGGCATCTATGTCGATCGCATCATCCAGGGCACATTCGAAAAACGCATCGAACGGCGGACGGTAAAAGCCGCTTGATTGATAGGGCCTTTGCCCCCCTCACCCCCGCCCCGCCTCCCCTGCAAGGATACTCTCGTGGGGAGGC
Source organism: uncultured Rhodospirillales bacterium (assembly GCA_964598335.1). GTDB lineage: Bacteria > Pseudomonadota > Alphaproteobacteria > CAZRBL01 > CAZRBL01 > CAZRBL01. Next base: position 182,826 of record CAZRBL010000001.1, on the reverse strand, counting down.
GGGGCGGGGGTGAGGGGGGCAAAGGCCCAAATGAGAGAGAATTTCATGCTGAAAGGCAAAAACGCGCTGGTCACCGGGTCGACCAGCGGCATCGGGCTGGGCATTGCCAAGGCGCTGGCCGCCGAGGGCTGTAACGTGATGCTGAACGGCCTCGGCGATCCCGATGAGATCGAGAAGGAGCGCGCCGCGGTCGAAAAACAGAGCGGCGCCAGGGTTTGCTATGACCCGGCGAACATGATGGAGCCCGATCAGGTCGCCGAGATCATCGGCAAAACCGAGGCCGAATTCGGCAGCATCGACATTCTGGTGAACAATGCCGGCATCCAGCATGTCAGCCCGATCGATGAGTTTCCGGTCGAGAAATGGGACGCGATCATCGCGCTGAACCTGTCCGCCGCCTTCCATACGATCCGCAATGCGCTGCCGAAGATGAAGGGCCAGGGCTGGGGCCGGATCGTCAACATCGCCTCGGCACACGGCCTTGTCGCTTCGCCCTATAAATCAGCCTATGTCGCCGCCAAGCACGGCATTATGGGCCTGACCAAAACCGTGGCGCTGGAAGTGGCGCGAGAGGGCATTACCGTGAATGCGATCTGCCCCGGCTATGTCGCCACGCCTTTGGTCGAAGGCCAGATCGCCGATACCGCCAAATCGCGCGGCATCACCGAAGACGAAGCCAAGAATGATGTGATCCTGGGTGCCCAGCCGACCAAGCAGTTCATCACGGTTGAACAGATCGGCGCGATGGTGGTCTTCCTGTGCAGCGATGCGGCGGCCCAGATCACCGGCAGCGCCCAAGTGATGGACGGCGGCTGGACCGCGCAGTGAGCGCGGTCCACAACCGCTTTACGCCACGGCCCGGCTGTGCCTCGGCTTTATCGCCCGGGGCGCTCCAATTCCTCGATCTGATCCTTGATGGTCAGCTTTTCGCGTTTCAACGCGGTTATGGTCTCGGGGTCCGGCAAAGGACGTAATTCTTCTTCATGAAGCTGGGCTTCGAGGTCAGCGTGCCGCTCACGCAAGGATTGCAGACGCGGTTGAATCTTAGCTTCCGTTGCCAATACGGCCTCCACGGCTTTTCTCCTTCTTGTCTGATTGAATGGAAGCGCAGATAGCCGGAATGATCAAGGCCTCGAAAGAATAGTTGGGCGGGCCCGAAATTCAGTCGCCTAAACAAATCCCCAGCGCCCGCGCCGTGCGCACCAGCGCACCATCGGTCGCGACCGCACGATAGGTGGCGATTGCCTGTTCTATCGGCACGTCGATGACCTCACGATTGGACCAGGCGACCATGCGGTCAAAGGCCCCCTCAACGGCCAGCTCGGCCGCGCGCACACCCAGCGCGGTGGCCAGGATCCGGTCCTGCGCATCCGGGGCTGCGCCGCGCTGGACATGGCCGAGCACGGTCACCCTGGTCTCCGCACCGGTCAGCGAGGCAAGGCGCTCCCCGATATAATGGCCGATGCCGCCGAGCCGGGTTTCACCGCCCGTATAGGTCACCGTCATCGATTTGCCGCTTTGCGTTTTGACCGCTTCGGACACCACGACCAGCGCAAAATTGCGTCCCTGTTCCCGGATCTGCCGAATATGCGCGGCGATACGGTCATAGGTGTAGGGGATTTCCGGAATCAGGATGATATCGGCACCGCCCGCAATCCCGGCGGATAACGCGATGTGACCGGCATCGCGGCCCATCACCTCAAGCACCATCAGACGGGCATGGCTGGCGGCGGTCGGCTGCAAACGGTCCAGCGCCTCGGTCGCGACCTCAACGACGGTGGAAAAACCGATCGAGGTCTCGGTCGAGCCGATATCGTTGTCGATGGTTTTCGGAATACCGACCAGCCCGAAGCCGCCCTGCTGCGCCAGTTTCCTGAGAATCGCCAGGCTGCCGTCACCACCGATGCCGATGACGCCGTCGAGGCCGAGCTCCTTCACCCCGTCAATGATCTCCTGCGAGCGGTCGCGAAAGCTGCCGTCGGGCATCGGGAAGCGAAAAGGATTGCCGCGATTGGTGGTGCCCAGAATGGTGCCGGCGGCCCGCAAATCGCCGCCGGCGAAATCATCCGGACCCAGCCGCCGCACGCGCATCGGCCGATCCAGCAAGCCCACCGTCCCTTCGACGATACCGACCGGCTCGCAGCCCAGACCGTGACAGCGCAGCGCCGCCGCGCGGATCGCCGCATTCAGCCCCGGACAATCGCCGCCGCTGGTCAGAATTCCGATTTTCTTGCTCATTCCCATATTCCATGAGATAGCGAGATTATACCGCGCTTGAAACCGAACCCTTCGCCGCTTTCGCCTTTCCCCGACATGCCGCCCTATTCCGTCGATCCCCCAGATCTGCCGGCCCCCGCCGAGATTCTGAAAACCATTGAAGAATTGCGCAGCGAGCACCGATTGCTGGAAGAAAGCCTGACGCGCCAGCAGGAGCGACCGATGCCGGACCAATTGCTGATCCAGCGCCTGAAGCGCCGCAAGCTGGCGGTCAAGGATCATCTCGCGCGGCTGGAAAGCGACCTTCTCCCCGATATCATCGCCTGAGAACCGTGCCCGAACAGAACGCCACGCCCCTGGTCGGCATCATCATGGGCAGTCAATCCGACTGGCCGACATTGCAAGCCGCCGCCGAGATCTTCGATCAGTTTTCCGTCGCCCATGAGTGCCGTATCGTCTCGGCCCACCGAACGCCGGAGCGCCTCTATGACTATGCACGCAGCGCCAAGGAACGCGGGTTGAAAATCCTGATTGCCGGCGCCGGCGGCGCCGCGCATCTGCCTGGCATGGCGGCATCGATGACCACCCTGCCGGTGTTCGGCGTGCCGGTGGAAAGCAAGGCGCTCAACGGGCTCGACAGCCTGCTGTCAATCGTTCAGATGCCGGCCGGCATCCCGGTCGGCACGCTGGCGATCGGCACCGCCGGGGCGACGAATGCGGCGCTGCTGGCGGTCTCCGTGCTGGCCTTGACCGATGCGACGCTGGCTCAGGCGCTTGAGCGCTATCGCGCGGACCAAGCCGATAATGTCGGCGAGCAGCCCCGATGAGCGGCCAACCGCTACCGCCCGGCTCCAGCATCGGCATTCTCGGCGGCGGGCAGCTTGGACGCATGGCGGCGCTCGCCGCCGCGCCGCTGGGCTATCTGGTGCATGTCTACAGCGATATCCCGGAAAGCCCCGCCGCCGCCGTCAGCCACAGGGTCACCGTGGCCGATTATCGCGATGAGGCGGCCCTTGCCGCCTTTGCCGATGCGGTCGATGCGGTGACGCTGGAATTCGAGAACATCCCGCTGGCAACGCTCGATTTTCTTACCGAGCGCCTGCCGGTCCGGCCGGGCCGCAAGGCGCTGGCGGTGGCGCAGGATCGTATCGCCGAAAAAACCACGGCGAGAGAGCTGGGCCTGCCCACCGCCGCCTGGCATGTTGCTGAAAGCGCCGAGCAAGTCGCCGCGGCGGTCACCGCGCTGGGCGGCGCGGCAATCGTGAAGGCGGCGCGGTTCGGCTATGACGGCAAGGCCCAGCTGCGGCTTGACGGTATGGAGCAGATTGCTGACGCTTGGGCGTCACTGGGCACCGACCGCGCGATTGTCGAGGAAATCGTTCCCTTTCGCCGCGAGCTCTCGATCATCGCCGTCCGCGCCGGGCATGGCGCCAGCGTCTTCTACCCGCTGGTCGAAAACCGCCATGAAGACCACATCCTGCGCGAGACCATCGCCCCGGCGCCCGGCAGCGACGGGCTGATCGACCAGGCGCGAGAGATCGCATCGGCGCTGCTGACGGCGCTCGATTACGTTGGCGTGCTGGCGGTCGAGCTGTTCGAGACCGAGGACGGGCGGCTGCTGGTCAATGAAATCGCCCCGCGGCCGCATAATTCGGGCCATTGGACCATTGAGGGCGCCGAAACCAGCCAGTTCGAACAGCAGATCCGCGCCCTGTGCAATCTCCCGCTCGGCGCTGTCGATCCGATCAGCCCGGCGCGGATGCGCAATCTGCTTGGCGAAGAATGGAAAACCTGGCGCCTCCACCTCGCCGACCCCCACGCCCACCTCCACCTCTACGGCAAGGCCGACGCACGGCCCGGCCGCAAAATGGGACATGTGACCTGGGTTGAGCGTTAGGGCTCAAACAACTCCAGAACATAGCCCGGCAGCGCGAAGGCGCCCCGATGCAGGTCGGGGGTGTAATAGCGGGTTCTGATGCCGGCGGCGGTGTAACGGTCGCGCAGCACCTCCAGCGGCACTTCACGCAGCTGCGCGTCGCTGGCCCAGCCCAGGGCCATGGGGCCGCCATTATAGGTCGGCACGCCCGCAAGGTAGAACCAGACATCCTTGAAACTGGCCTTGAGGCGCGGATAGCCCTCTTTCACCTCATCGCCCTGCACGAAAGGGACGCCGTTCTGGGTGATCAGAATGCCGCCGGGGTTCAGGCAGCGTTTGCAGTCACGATAAAAGCTCTCGGTGAACAGCACCGCGCCGGGGCCGATCGGGTCGGTGCTGTCGATGATGATGACATCGAAGCGCCGGTCGGTGGTCGCGGCGAAATCAACCCCGTCGGCGATGATCAGCTCGGTGCGCGGATCCTCGAACGCACCGGCGCTGTGGCCCGGAAAATAGTCGAGGCACAGATCGACGACGCTGCGGTCGATTTCGACCATGGTCGCCCGCTCGACGGTTTTATGCCGCAGCACTTCGCGCAAGGCGCCGCCATCGCCGCCGCCGACGATCAGAACCGAGCGCGCGGCGCCATGCGCCAGGATCGGCACATGCGCCAGCATCTCGTGATAGATGAACTCATCGGCGTCGGTGGTCTGAATCACGCCATCGAGCGCCAGAACGGTGCCGAACCGGCTGTTCTCGAAGACCACGATCTGCTGATGATCGGAGCGGTCCTCGAACAGCACCTTGTCCATCTCGAAACCCTGGCGGTAGCCGCTGTGCAGCGTTTCGTCGAACCAGCGGCTCACTCTGTCTCGACCTCGCCGCGATAGATTTCCTCGACCTCGACGCCGGACGGCGAAAAGGCGTCCTCCAGCACCGGGATCGCCGCGTCAGGATCGGCATCGCCGCACATGAAAACGTCCAGCGCGGCATAATCACGTTCCGGCCAGGTGTGGATGCTGATATGCGATTCCGCCAGCACGGCCACACCGGACACGCCGCCGCCCTCGCCGAAATGGTGCAGGTGCAGATGCAGCAAAGTTGCCTTGGACGCCTCTACAGCGGCCCGAAGGGTCCGGTCGATATGGCCGATATCGTCCAGCCGGCTGGCGCCCCACAGATCGACGATCAGGTGGCTGCCGGCAAAAACGCGGCCATTCTTGCGCTTGAAATGATCCAGACTCGGGCAGTCGGCATGCGCCTGCTTGCCCCATGGTCCGTGCACGATGGCGGCGTCTGCGCTGTGGTGCGATGAAACTTCCGCTTGGGCCTTCCTTGGCGCAGTCCCGGTGGGATCGGTATCCCGGGGCGCTTGTCCCAAGTCCATCCCCAATTGGAAGGCGGTTTTGGAATGATCCATACCATCCGTCTCCAATCAGTAGATGTCGCCGCAGGGCACCGAAAGCCGGACCCGAAAACGGCAAGCGCCCCAGCCGGGAAACCTATTCGGTCTCGGCCGGAGCGCTCCTCTGAGAGCGCGAGATAGACAAACCGAGCGGGTCGATCAAGAGCGCCGTCAGGTTTTTTTCTTCCCTGCCCTCGGTCCCGATTTCCATTTCAGGGGTTCGTTCGGTTGCGCTGCGGCTGCCGAACAGGCGATCCCAGACACTCAACACCGTGCCGTAATTGCTGTCGGTATCCGGCCGCACGCGGTGATGGTGCACCCAATGGATCGACGGCGTAATGATCAGCCGGGACAAAGCCCGTTCCAGCCCATCGGGGAGACGGATATTGGAATGCTGGAACCCGGCAGCGGCAAGAACCAGGAGGCTGAAGACGAAAATACTGAGCGGATCGACGGCAAAAATGACGATCACCGGCACCCGTACCAACGCCGACAGCAGCAATTCGACGAAATGAAACCGTACCGAGCTGGTGGTGTCGAGCATGCGGTCGAGATGATGCACCTCGTGAAAGCGCCACAGGAAAGGAAGGCTGTGATTCGCGCGGTGCCACCAATAGATCCACAGATCGAGCAGCAGCAAATCGAACAGCAGCCCCCAGCCGCTATCATGCGCGAGCGGTATCAGATCCGGACGCCAATGACCGTCGAGCGACAGCGCGAAAGCCGACGCCGCGAAGCTGACCGGCAGCACGATGAACGGGCTGATCAGCCCGGCATTGACCGCCCACAGCCCGCCATTGCGCATCAGCCGTCGCCAGCCGCCGAAACGACGGCCGATCTCCGGCGGGGCGGGCGCTTTCGGCCATATCCGCTCAACCGCAAACAAAAGCACCAGCAGCGCCACGGTGGCCGGCAGAAGGAAGGCGGTCCAGGCTGGAAGATCCGGGCTCATGAGGCTGTAACTGTACTTGCCCGCACAAAGGTCTAGTATGAAGGGCGATTCCTGATCGGTCTGACCGACATAGCACGCTACGAAATCATGCGCGAAGAACTCCTTGAACAGGTGATGGACCGCCTTGCCGGTCTTCATGACGAAACCGAAGCGCCGCCGCCGATGCCGGGCGGCGCGGTTTCGCGCGCGCCCAAGGCCACCGGGCTGGCCGGTCCGTTCAATACCGAAGCGCCGCGGCGGCAAGAGCCGGCCGACGCGCAGGATGACGGCGAGGGCGTCGCCGATGACGGCGGCAGCGGCGAGCTGATGTCAGGCTCGGCCGCAGCGGCGGCAGGCAGCAGCAAAATGCCGCGGCTCGATATGGGCATCAGCAAGGCCAAACGCGCGCAATTGCTGGCCGAGCTGTACGAACACCTGGTCAAGGATGAGCCTGACGGCGAGCAGCCCGATTTTCAGCAGATCGCCGATTTGTTCGCGCAGGGCGACCTTGAAGGGGCGCTCGGCGCCTTTGACCGAGACGCGCCGAAGGCAGGCGCCCCGGCTATGCCCAGCGCCGCCCCGCAAGAGGCGCAACCGGGCAAGCAGGCTGCCCGTACCGCGCCGACCAATCCGTTCGGACGTTAACGCGCGGACACCGCCGTGATCGGCGAAGAACTCGATCGCCTGATCAAGTTACTGGCGCGGCTGCCGGGGCTCGGTCCCCGCTCTGCCCGGCGCGCGGCGCTCTACATGCTGCAAAACCGCGAGACGGCGATGGCGCCGCTGACCGATGCGCTCAGCGACACCATGAGCGCGATATCGACCTGCACGATCTGCGGCAATCTCGACAGCACCCAGCCCTGCGGCATCTGCCGCGATCCCAGGCGCGACGAGACCCTGATCTGCGTTGTTGAGGATGTCGGCGATCTCTGGGCGCTGGAACGCAGCGGTGCCTTTCGCGGCCGCTATCACGTACTCGGCGGGGTGCTGTCGGCGCTGGACGGGATCGGCCCCGAACAGCTGAGCGTCGAGCCGCTGCTCGCCCGCGCCCGCGAGCCGTCAGTCACGGAAGTCATTCTCGCCCTGCCCGCAACCGTCGATGCCCAGACCACCGCGCATTATCTCGGCGACCGGCTGGCGGGCTGCGGCGTCACCGTCTCGGGCCTCGCCAAGGGCGTCCCGGTCGGCGGCGAACTCGACTATCTCGACGACGGTACCCTGCTGGCGGCGCTAAAGGCACGGAAGGCGCTGTAGCGACGGCGACGGGCGACGCGAATGACGGCCGAAAGAGACGCCGCCTCCCCCTCAAACCTTGCCGCTATCCTTCATCGCCGCGATGATCCCCGCTGCCCGTTGCATGAAATAGGATTTGTCGGGCGCCGGTGCGCTGCCATCGTCCTTGAGCAGGGTGTTCATCGGCATGATGCTGTGTTTGCCGTATTCGGCAGCGAAAATGCCCAGCGGCAGGCGGGCGGCCGTGTTGGCCATGCCCGGCAGGCTGCGATGGTGGCGCAGGCTGTCGATACTGATCGTGCCGTTCGCGACCATGGAAGGGCCGGCATGCGCCTCGCTCAGGACCGCACCGTTATAGTCGATCACCGTCGACATGCCGGTCGACGACCATTCCGGGATCGGGCAGTCCTCCACGCTCGCGCTATTGGCCGAAACGATATAGCTCTTGGTTTCATAGGCGCGGGCCCGGCGCGCGATGCCCTTGGGCGTCGGTTGCGGGCTGCCGGTCTCCGAGGTCGGATGGATCAGCACCTCGGCCCCGTTCAACGCCATGCAGCGGACCAGCTCGGGATAAAGGATTTCTTCCGAGGCGACCGCGCCGAGGCGGCCGATCTCGGTATCGGCGACCGGAAAGATCGCGTCCTGACCGTAGATCTCGAGATATTTGTCCCAGACATCGTAAGGTGACGGCGCGAACATCGAGATCAGACGGCGATAGCGCAGGATCACCTCACCCTGCGGATCGATGACGATACAGGCCTGAAAGTAGAGCTCCGGGAAATGCGCATCGGTCTCATACAGATTGCCGCCGATATAGCAGCCGGCCTGCCGCGCGATTTCGCCGAGCGCCTGATATTCCGGCCCGTCGATCGCCAGCGCCGCCTTGTCGCGCCATTCGGTGATGCTCTCGCCGAAGGGGAAACCGGTCAGGAAATATTCCGGCAGCACCACGAGGCCGACTTTGCCGCCGCTGAAAATCTTGTTGAAGCGGACCGCGCCGAGGATCTGCTCCCCCAGCATGTCGATGGTGGCGCGCATTTTCGCCCGCGCCTCCTCAGCGGTGCCGCAGGAATTGACGGCCGGGGTGCGGGTTTGCAGTGCCAGGGCGATATAGGGCTCGATCGTGCTCATAGGATATCCATAACTTCGAGTGCGGCTCGCTCACCGCTTTCCAGCGCGCCTTCCATGCCGCGATTGATCCGGGCGGTATGCTCACCTGCGAAATGGATACGCGGCGGCCCGCCGGTTTTCGCGCGAAGGGGTTCGGCCATGACATCGGCATAGCGGGCGATCTGTCCGGGCGCCCAATAGGCATAGGCGCCGCCGGCAAACGGATCGCGCTGCCAGGATTTGACCTCGCCGATCTCGAGCGCGCCTTTGGTCGCGGGCCGCAGCCGTTCGATATCCGCCAACACGGCGCGACCGATCTCCGAGGGGTGAAGCCGGTCGAGCCGCTCGGCACCCAGTCCGCTGGACCAGGCGAGCAGGCCGATGGTTTTTTCCGGATCGCCGGGATCGAATTGCGGAAACACCCGACCGGCGATGCTGTCGGACCACAAACCGGCGGGCAGACCGTCATCCTCCCAATAAGGCCGTTTGACGATCAGATGCACCTGCGTGGTTTTGTAATAGGGCAAGTGCCGTATCGCGGCGCTTTGCTGCCCCGTGGGCAAGGGGTCGAGCCGCAGCATGCGCAGCGCCGAAAACGGCAGCGTGACGATCGCGGCACGGGCGCGCAGACGCGCGCCGTCGGCCAGCTCGACGCTGACCCCCTCGCGCGATGCGGCGACGCCCCTGACGCTTGTGTCGGTGCGGACATCGCCGCTGAGCGCGGCCGCCATGGCTTCGGGAATGCGCTGATTGCCGCCTCTGGCGGTGTAGGCACCGCGGCCCAGAGCGGCGAGCGAGCGCTGCCAGGTAAGGATTTGCCACAGCATCAATGTGGAGACGTCATGGGCACTGGTGCCATAGCTGATATTGGTCTCAAAGCCGAGCCGGATGGCCGCTTCGGACGCGCCGGTCTCGCGCAGAAATTCGTAGACCGAGGGGTCGCGCGCCTGAAATTCCGCGCGCCTCCAGGCATCGACATCCGGCAGCGGATTGGCCGGCGCCACCAGCCGCCAGCTGAACTGCCAGGGCAGCCAGTCACGCTTATCATCGGGAAACGGATTGCGCGCATGGCCCGGCCAGTCGGCCTGATCGATCAACTCACCACCGAGGGAAAGAGGGCTTGACCCGGCTGCGGTGCGTGCGGCCGGGGACACCGGCTGAAGCGGCACGCCCAGCCGCCTGGTCAGGTCCATCATCCGCGCATAGCCGTCATAAAAGGCATTGCCGCCGGCCTCGGGATTGCCGGGGATATCGAGGCTTTGCAGCCGCCCGCCAATCCGCCGGCGTCCCTCAAGCACCGTTACCGAAAAGCCCATCTGCTCAAGCAGCGCAGCCGCGTTCAATCCGGACAGGCCGGCGCCGACGATAACAACATCGGCATCGTAACCGCCTTGCGCGCGCAAGGAGCGAGGCAGAGCGGCGGCGAGCGCAGCCGCCCCGGCACCGCCCAATAATCGGCGGCGCGAGGGCATGGAGGGGCGATGATGTGTCATGGCATCGAATCTTCGGCGACGACGACCGGCATTGAGAACGACATTTGCGATCAGCCTAGCGGCCTTTCCGTCAAATCGCCAGCTAAGGCGACATGGACAAAATAGCCGGAACAGCGCATGCTGCGCTGCAACAAAGGGAGTGCGGGCCGAGCGCCCGTTCAATGGCGTCATGGCGAACACCCTGATCCCCGGCCCGCGGGACTGCCTTCTGGTTATCGATGTGCAGAGTGATTTCTGCGCCGGCGGCTCTCTTGCCGTACCCGACGCCGATTCCGTCGTGCCGGTCATCAACGCGATCATGCCCTGCTTTCAAGCCGTTATCCTGACGCAGGATCAGCACCCGGCCGACCATATCAGCTTTGTCGCTCAGCATCCGGGCAAGGAATGCTTCGACACCGTCAAATTATCTTACGGCGATCAGGTCTTATGGCCGCCGCATTGCGTCATCGGCTCGCGCGGCGCCGCTTTTCACCCCGAGCTCGATATCGCGCCGGCAAGACTGGTCCTGCGCAAAGGTTTTCGCCGCGAAATCGATTCCTATTCGGCGTTTTTTGAAAACGACCGGACGACCCCGACCGGCCTTGCCGGTTATCTGCGCGAATGCCGCCTGCAGCGGCTTGTTCTATGCGGGCTGGCGACCGATTTCTGCGTTTTCTGGACCGCCAAGGATGCGATCAGCCTCGGCTTTGACGTGGTGCTTATCGACGATGCCTGCCGGGCCATTGACCAGGACGGCTCGCGCGCAAAGGCATTGACGAAAATGCAGGATATCGGCGTCTGGCGTTTATCCTCGGAGGCGATTATCCATCCGGCGAAGGAGCCTCAACAGAAGGAAAGCGCATGATCATCACAACGACGCCGACGGTCGAAGGACGGCAGATTACCGAATATCTGGGCATTGTCAGCGGCGAAGCGGTCGGCGGCACCAATTTCATCAAGGATTTTTTCGCCGGCATCACCGACATCATCGGCGGCCGCAGCCGCGGCTATGAAAAGTCGCTGAGCAAGATCCGCGATCAGTCGCTGGAAGATATGTCCCAGCAGGCCGAGGCCCTGGGCGCCGACGCCATCGTCGGCATCGATCTTGATTATGAAGTCATCGCCAGTGACAGCCGCAACATGATGCTGTGCATTGCCAACGGCACTGCCGTGAAGCTGGGCTGAGTTCCGGAGCCTGACCACCGGCTCCGGCCCGGCACCCTCAAACCGGATAGAGAACCTCGAAACGCTGGCAGATGACCGGCATGTCTTCGCTGACCGGTTTTCCATGCGGATGCGTCTCGGCCATCTTGGCCCAGAAATTCCAATGCATCTCTTTCCATTTATCGATCGGCCGTACCGCCTCGCCTTCGAGTGCGGAGTGATCGGGGCCGATCTCATGGAACGGCATTTCCTTGACGTAATACAGCCGGCAAAAGGCGCCCGGATTGCCCTCGGCATCGACCACAATCCAGTACATCCCTTCCTGCGGCCTGTCATCGGGCCGGTCGACGAATTCCCACGGCATTGAGGCGGTCGAGGTTTTCACCCGGTCGCGCACCAGGCGAAGCAGGAGGGCGGCGGCTTCCGGGTTCGCCGTGAAGCGTTTGACGCGGAGCGGTGCTTCGGTGTCGATGTCGGGCAGCGCGGCGGCGCACTCGGCCCGGAAGGCCTGAATGCGCGGATCGTCGAGGGTCGGTATGCTCATGGGCGCGTTATCGCCGCGCCGAGGGCCTGATGTCAAAGGCGGCGAAGACCCAGCGCCAAGAATCCGAAGAACAGCATCGCCACTGCGCCGCCCAGCGGCACATTGCTCGGCTCGGCGGTAGAGCGAAAAGCAATCTCATTGAGCCGGACCGCGTCCTGAAAGCCGAAATTCTCGATTACCTCCATGCGGACATAACGCGCCGCGGTCTCGGCAAAGGCCAATGTCTCGCCGGGACGACCGGCCCCGCCGACGACGGAGAAGGTGCCGAGATCGACCGCATCGGAGAAATCCGGCTGCAAGGCGGCGCTGAGCGAAAAGGTCCGCAGGGCGGCCGTGCCCGAGCTCGACCAGAAGCCGAGCGCATCGATATTCGCCGTGCTGCCGAGGTCGAAATCGATCAATAACGGACCGTTCTCGGCAAAAGCAAAACCGGCCGTGCCGTCTTCACCATCGGTCTGGGTCGCGATGAAGCTCTCGAAATCGGTCTGGCCGCTGGCATAGGATCCCAAAAGGCCGCTTTGATTGATCGCGTTATCCATGATGAAGGAGGCGTTGCCGCTATCGGCCGGCCCGCTGCTGACCACAGAGACGGGCTGCACGATCACCCCGGCAATGGCAGGGGTGGTGAATGCGGCGATGCCGAAAACGGCGGCGAAGAGGTTCAATAGATCAGGTGTTTTCATATCCAAGCGCCCGGAAACCGAAACCGGTACGAGGATCGGGCCAAGACCCCTAAAATTTGATTAAGCCTGGGGCGCCTGGCTGAGCAGCAAATGCAGGCCCAGCTCGCGCGCGCGCAATGCCGCCTGGGTCCTGTTCTTGACGTCCAGCTTGCGGCAAATGCTCCGCATATGCAGCTTGATGGTGACTTCCTGCAGATCGAGTTCGCGGGCGATTTCCTTGTTGGATTGCCCCTTGAGCAAAAAGCCGAGCACCGCGCCTTCACGCCGGCTCAGATTGATCGCCTTCGCTTCCGCACTCGGCTCTGTCGCGCCGCCGCCGATCGCATCGCGCAGCTCTTCGGGCAAGGCGAGGCCGGACACGTCGTAAGGCACGAATTTTTCGCCCGAGAGAACCAGCTTGATCGCATTGACCAGCGACGGACCGCTGAGCGTTTTCGGGAAAAACCCGACCGCGCCCTTATCCAGGCAACTGCGGACATCCTCCTCGCTGGCCAGTCCGGAAAGGATGGCAACCGGCACATCGGGGCAGGCTTGCCGAAAACGGTCGATCCCGTCGACGCCGGCCATGCCGGGCATGCGCAGATCGAGCACCGCGAGATCGACATCTTCGGCACGGTCGGCTACCACCTCGATCGCCTCGTCCAGAGACGCCGCCGGAATCACCGAAATATCGCTGCCGGGCTTGCTGAGATATGCCGTCAACGCCTCGCGGACCAAACCGTGATCATCGGCAAGCAGGATTTGCATACAATCTTCTGTCGGTTCTAGGAATGGTGCCGGACGAACCATTCGTCCGCCCGTCGCCTCATATATGGGCCCTATACAAAAGTGTATAGTTTGCCAACCGTTTCCAATTTACGACTATTCGGCGCCATCCTTGTCTATTGCGCCGTCTTTACGGCGATTCGGCTGCTGACGGCGCCGTCAATCGCGGTTGACGCCGAGCTCGAACAGCTCAACGCACAGCTGTGGGCGTGGGGCTATGAGCTGCGCCAACCGCCATTGTACACATGGCTGCTGGCGGCGGTTCAAACCGCCGTCGGTCCGGGTCTGATCAGCCACCTTGTCCTCAAATATGCTCTGCTGACCGGCATCGTTCTGCTTTACGGGCGGCTGGCCATGCAATTGCTTGGCTCGCGCCTGTTCGGCATCCTCGCCGGCCTGTCGCTGCTGAGCCTTTGGCAAATCGGCTGGAACCTGCATGAAGGTGTCACCCACACGCTGGCGCTGACCCTTTGTTGCGTGCTGACGGCAACGATCTGGGCTGACCTACGCCGCCGTCGCCGCCTGACAGGCTATGCGCTGTTGGGCCTGGCGCTGGGCGCCGGGTTGCTGTCCAAATTCGGCTTCATCGCCTTTGTCGCCTGCCTGGTCGGCGCCTCGGCCCTGCAACCGACATGGCGCCGCGTCATGCTTCACCCCGGCGTGATGCTGTCTGCCTGTATTGCCGCACTCATTGTCGCGCCATACGGGCTATGGCTGCTCGGGATGCAGGGCGATCTCGCGGCAGTTTTCACCGGCACGGTCGGCGCCGACGCCCCCGTCTCCAACCGGCTGACCGCGATGCTCGGCGCTGCGCTCGCGGCGCTCGGCTTCGTCAGCCCGTTCCTGATTCTGACACTTATTGCCTGTCCGGCGCTGCTGCGCTCGATCCGCTCGGAGCCGATAAGCGAAGGCGAAAAACTGTGCCGCGATGCCTGTCTTGTCGGCCTCGCTTTGCTGGCGCTTGGTGTGCTGTTTCTGGGGGTCGAGCAAATCCGCGCCCGCTGGCTGCATCCCTTTTTGCTGCTGCTGCCGATATGGCTGCTTGGGCGGCTGCAGCGCGCTGATATGACGGATGCACAGCTGCGCCGCTTCGGCATCGTGCTGATCCTTGCTATCGGCGCCATGGCGGCAGGGCGTCTGACGGCCAATCTCATCGCCGAGCCGCTCTGCGGCGCCTGCCGACCGCTGATCCCCTATGACGGCCTCATCGCAGGGATCGAACGGGCGGGATTCAGCCAGGGCATGATCATCAGCGATGACCGGTTTACTGCCGCCAATCTGCTTGCTGCCTTCCCGACCAGCTTCGCCAGTGCCCTTGATCGCCCGAATGCGCCGCAACAACCGGCGGATTTCAGGGCCGAGAGCTGTCTGTATGTATTCGTCGACCCGCCGGTGGATTTTCCGGGAGCGTGGCAGGAAATCGTGACCGATTGGCCGCATCTCTGGCGACCGGATGGCTGGCGTCAGAGCCGCTGGTCAGTCAGCTTGCAGCCGTCGTCGCCGACGGGGCGTTGCCCGGCGCCAGGTTGAGGGCCCGCGCCAGCGGCTCCAGCCGCGCGGCCCAGCGATAGCGCGCCTGCACCAGCCGGCGCGCCGCATCGCCCAGCTTTTCCCGTCTTTCGGCATCGCCAAATAGCGCGATCACCGCCTCGGCAGTCTCCCGCGCCCCATCGGCTACGACAAGGTGAACGCCCGGCTCGGCCTCGATCCCCTCGAAAGCCTGCGGTGTGGCGACGACGGCGCGACGGCACGCCATGGCCTCCAGAACCTTGTTCTGGATCCCCCGGGCAATGCGCAAGGGAGCCACCGAGACCGTCGCAGCGGCGATATATCGGCGGGTTTCCGGCACCCGTCCGGTTACGGTGACAGCCGGATCGGCAGCAAGCGCCGAGAGCCGTGGATCCGGGTTCCCGCCGACGATATAGAAATGCGCATCGGGTACGCTTTGCCGGATGAGCGGCAGGATATCGGCAGCAAACCACAGCGCCGCATCAACATTCGGCCAGTAATCCATCGCGCCGGTAAAGACCAGCGACCGGGGCGCCATCGCCTCATCCGGTCCGGGCGCATCGGGCGCGAACCAGTCAGTGTCGACGCCGTTGCCGAGCGCGATCACTCGGTCTTCGGCAAGGCCGGCCCGGGCCCGGAACAGGGCCGCTTCCGGTTCGCTGACCAGAGCGGTGACGTCGGCACGCGCGGCGAAATCCGCTTCCACCTCGGCGAGGCGCCTGCCTTCACGTCGATAGATCCAGGCTGCGGGCCCGGAACGCCCATCGGCATATTGCGTCCATTTATCGGAATCGACATCGACCAGGTCGAGAAAGACCGGGCGTGGCCCCTGCCAGTCGACGAATTGCGCCATCGCGCCGGAAAACACTACCTGAGCTGCAATCGGGTGCTCTTGCAGAACAGTGCGCACCCATTCGGCCATTTCCGCATCGGCATAATAGGGCAGCGTCAGCGGTTGTCCCGTAAGCAGGCCGCGCAGGGCGAAAAACCGCGCCCTTGTCGGGTTGAGCGGGAGAGCCTTTACCTCGGCGCAGATCTCTTCGAGATAGCCAAGGTGCTGCATATCCGCCGGATCATCAACGAAACAGCCGAGATGCACCCGCGCCCGTTCCGCCAGAAAGGCAAGCTGATTCCAGCTGCGGATCTTGTCCCCCTTATCCGGCGGATAGGGGATGCGGTGCGCGAGATACAATAAGTCCACCGCGCTAGCCCAGCTGCCGTGCAATCATGGGTCCGAGCGTGTTGGCAAGCGGCATCGGCAAGCGCCGCCAAACATCAATCATCAATTTGTATTTCGGATTGTTCGGATTGATCTCGGGCAGGCGATCGGCACCGATCAGACGGAAAGCATAAGGCAGGGGCTGCGCCTCGAAACCCCAATAGGTCTTGAAATCATAACCGCCGCTACCCTGCTTGCTGCGGCCGAAATCGAAAATCCGCGCACCGCGATCCAACGCCCGTCCCATCAGCCGGAAATACATCAGATCAAAGGCATGCAGCCGCCGCGCCAAGGGCAAGGCGCCGCCATAATACGGCATCACCTGATCGCGAAAGAAATAGGTCATCAGCGCCGCCACCGGGCCGTCGGGACCGCTCACGCAGGACAGCTCGACATCGTCGGGGAAGTGCCGTTTGACGGCGCTGAAAAAGCCCTTGGGAAAAACCGGCGTGCCGTGATTGCGCACACTGATCGCATAGATCCTGAAAAAGCGGTCAACCGGGATATCGGTCTCTACCCGAAGATCGGGATTTTTCAGCCCCTTGCGGACATCAGCGCGCTTCTTGCGTGGAATAGCCTTCAGATTGGCTTCCTCACTGTCCTGCATTTCCTTGCGGAAGGTCGCATGCAGGCTGTCGCGTACCGCCCAGTCAGACGGCAGACCATCGGGCGGGTCAAGATGGCGCAGCTCGATGTGATCGACGCCGAGCTCGGTGCCGAGATCCTCGGCATTCCGGGCCAAGGCCGCGGTGGCTGCCGCATCATCGGCAACGATTCCGCCATAAACGCAAAACCCGTTCGAAATCAGTGCATTACCGAAAAACAGCGTCTTGACATGGACCAGCGGCAGCACGCCGACAATGGCGCCCGAGCGCAGCGCAATCCGGTAAAAACAGCGATAGCCATAGGCATCGGCGATGACTTGCCGCCAGCCCGGACGGTGGAAGAAAGTCGCCTGCGGATGGTTCAGGACATAAGCCTCGCAGGCATCCCGATGGCGGTCGGTAAGCTCTTCGACCGAAACCGCGGTCAGGGTTGCCATACCGGCAGGCCCTCGGCGCTGGTCGGAAATACGGCATCAACGCGGTCCCAGGCGAAATCCTTCAGCAGCCGTCGCAGCTTGCCGGCCATCTTGTCGAGATTGACATAATGCCGGAAACGGGCCCTGGCCGGCGCGCGCGGTATCCGCGGCTGACCCGGATCGATTTCCCAGGGGTGGAAATAGAAGATGCCGCTGCGTCCTTCCTCATGATTGAGCCGCCGGATGTTCCAACGGAACCAGTCATAAGGCAGAAGCCGGAAATAGCCGCCGCCGCCCGAGGCGATACGGCGCCCCATCAGCTCGGTGGTCGAGACAGGGATTTCGGCAATCGGCAGATCGCCCGGTCGGAAGGGCGCGCGCGGACCGCCCGGCACGCCATAGTGATCATGGCGGATCGGATTGACGCTGGAGCTGTAGGTGTAGCCCGCTTCAACCAGCGCGTCATAAGCCCACCAGGTCTTGGCGTTGATCGAGAAACTGGCTGCCCGATAGCCGTGTACCGGCGCACCGCCGATATCTTCGAGAGTCTTTTTTGTCCGCGTGATATCGTGAAAAAAATCGCTGCGGTCATGTTCAAAGACATGATAATGCGCCCAGCCATGGCTGGCGAGCTCATGGCCGGCACCGACAATCCGCCGCATCAACGCCGGATACTGCTCGGCGATCATGCCGAGGGTGAAGAAGGTCGCCTTGATACCGGCCTGCTCGAACATGTCGAGGACCGTTTCGGTATTGGCCTGGACACGGGCCGGGAAATGCGGCCAGTCCTTGCGGTCGACGACCTTGTGAAAGGCATAGACCTGGAAATAGTCCTCGACATCGACGGTCATCGCATTGCGGATGGTCGCTTTCCCCTCAGCCATCGCCCCTAACCTTTCGCAGCGCGCGATCCGGAGGCTGACTTCGAGGACGGCGCCGCCTTTTCCGGCGCCATGGCGTCGAGTGCATCGGCGATACGCTTGAGAAGTCGTGATTGCGCTTCGCTTGCCTTGGCCAGTCTTTCGAGATGCGGGATCAATTCGGCCGTGCCGGCTATCGACGCGCCCTGATCATCCAGCGCGGCAACGGCGTTATCGCCCTGCTTGGCCATCTCGGTGACTTCACTGGCCAGATCGGCGACAACTTCGTCGACCTTGTCCTTGTCGATGGTATTCAGCCTGTCCAGAGCGCCGAGCAGCAGCACCCGGCCGCACAGCGTATTGATCCGCCGCGGGATGCCGTCAGTAGCGCTATGGATCGCATCATAGGCTTCTTCGGTGATCAGCGGATTGCCGCGCCAGCCGACCAGGCGCAGGCGGTGTTCGATATAAAGCCGCGTATCCTCACCGGTCATCGGGCCGAGGTGGAAGGACGCAATGACCCGCTGGCGCAGCTGTTCCATATTCGGGTCCGCCAGCACCGCCATGAATTGCGGCTGCGCCAACAGAAAGCATTGGAAAAGCGCCTGGCCGTCCTTTTCCAGATTAGACAGCATGCGCAGCTCTTCGAGCGTCGCGCGCGGCAGGTTCTGCGCCTCGTCGACGATCAGCAAAACGCGTCGCCTGGCCTTGTGCTGCTTCAGCAAAAAGCCGCGGAAGGCCGACAATACCGCGGCCTTGTCCGTGCCCTTGGCGGCAACGCCGAAGCCGGTCAGCGCCAGACGGATCGCATCGGTCGGGTCGACCTGGGTGGTGACGATCTTGCTGGCGACGACCTTGTTACGATCGAGCCGCGGGAAATAATGGCTGAGCAGCGAGGATTTACCGGCGCCGACATCGCCGGTGATAACGACAAAGCCTTCGCCCTGTGAAATCCCGAAATCGAGATAGGAGATCGCCTTCTGATGCGAGTCCGAGGCAAAGAAGAATCGCTCATCGGGCGTGAGCTGAAATGGATTGCCGTCGAAATGGTAAAAGTCTTCATACATGACAGGCTTCCCTATAGCCGGACCCGCAGCGTGACGGAAACCGAGTTTTCGCGGAAATTTTTGTCGTCGCCGATGCCTGGCGCCTGGTCGCGCTGTTCGGAATAGGTGTAGCGCGTGCTGATCCTGATCCGCGACGTCAGTGCGCGGGAATAGGACAGCGCGGTTCCGAAATTGATTGAGGAATCTCCCTCATCGACGCCGAAGCCGCTTTCGATTTCGCGGTTATAGCGGGCAAAACCGCTGAGCGAGAGCGACTGATTTCCGGGCAGGTCGCGTGACAGGCTGAGATTGCCGCTGACACCGACATCGTCGGGGCGGACTTGACTGGTCGCCTCCTGGACCCCGACGCTGAACGAGACATTATTGCGGCCGAAAAAGCCGGAAAGATCGGCATTGAGCGCGCGCGTCCGTCGGATTTCGTCGCTGATGCCGAAATCGGAACTCAGATCGGTCAGGACCTCGCCGGTGAGATCGTCGATGAAAACCGGACGGTCGGCGAGGAAATCCTCAGGGGTCAGAAATTCCGGTGTGAAGTCGCGCAGGAGCTCGCCGCTGACCGGGTCGAAAACCTGAAAGCCGGCATCAAAATCACCGAGAATGAGCGGCCGCCTTTCCTGTGTATCGAGCGTCGTCACGACAGCGAGGTTCAGCAGCCATTTGCGCCAGAGCTGCACCGCCGCATTGCCGTTGACCGACAGGCCGCCGAATTGCTTGCCGACATTGAGGTTGACCTGCAATGTTTCGCGCGGGCTGTAGCTGAACCCGCCGGAATAGGTGATGCCTTGTGTATCGCTGAATGCCCCTGGACGGCGGCGCGATTCATAGCCCCCGGTCGCGCGAACGGTGATCCGCTGATTGAAGCGATAAGACAGCGTCAGGCTGGCGACATCGGAATCGATCTCATTGCGGCCGTCACCGCGGCCGCCGCGCGCCTTGCTCCGGGCATAGCTTCCGCGCCAGCCGAACTTGCTCGCCCGCAGACTGGCGAGAGAGACGTTCAAGCTTTGATTCTGCGTATTCTGGGGATCGACATCGACATCGATTTGAGACGGCGTGTCGGGCTCGCTGACAAAACTCCAATTGCGGGAATAAACGACATTAAAGGAAGCCAGACGATACAGCCTGCCGGCAAAGGTCGGCGTTACCGAGACCTGATGGGTGGACCGCCGATTGGTGACATCCGAAACCGGGTTGAGCGACACGCCCTGATCGAGATCGACGAGCTGCCGGCTTGAGGAAGCATCGAAATTCAACAGCAGACGACGGCGCCAGACATTCACATTGCCGTCGACGGCGACATTCTGATCAACGGTCAAATCGCGCTGTCCGTCCCGATCTTGCGACGCGTAATTGAAATTCACACGGCCCGACTGATTGATCGCGAAGCGCGAACCGGTCAGGGAGGCGGTAGAGTTAAGTCCCGCGCGATACGAAAAACCGCCGAATTTTTCGTCGGCCGGATCGAGGCCGATATTGTCCGAATAGTTAATGCTGGTGCTGGCCGATTGTGAGGATTGGAAGTCGAGCGCAAGCGCGGTGCCCGCAGCAAGGCAGCAGCCCGCGCCGATCAGGCCGGCATAAAACAGCCTGAGCATCGACGATCAGCCATAACCGCTATATTTGCGCCCGAAGCGACCGCCGCCGATCGTCGGCACACGGTTCAGCACCAGTTGCACATTGTCGGTAGTATCGAGCATTTCGATAGCGGCCATCACGGTGTCTTTCTGAGTCCGATTCGCGGCGACGACGAGCAATACATGACCCATGGAATTGGACAACACCATGGGTTCGGTACTGGCCAGAACCGGCGGCGCATCGAAGATGATCACCCGGTCCGGATACCGCCGCGCGACGTGCTCGACAAATTCCTGCATCAACGAACTGCCGAACAGCTCGGTCGCCGAGGGCACGCGGGTGCCGACCCCCATCACCGAGATGCGCAAATTCTCATCGCGATGCAGAACCTGCGGCATCGAGACCGTCTCATCGGTCAGAAGATCGATCAGCCCGGGCGCCTCGGGCGGGATTTCGAGCTTGCGGCTCAAAGAGGGATTGGCCACATCGGCATCGATGATCAGCACATCATAGCCTTCGTCCACGCTGAAACTCAGCGCCAGATTGAGCGCAATAAAGGTTTTGCCCTCGCCCGGCTCGGAGCTGGTCAGCATGATCACATTATCGACCGGGTTGGCCTCATCGACCTCACGCCCGGCCAATGTCGGAATACTCCGCAGCAGCCGCCGTTTGATCAGACGAATTTCTTCGGAAATCTGTCCGCGCCGGGTCGACGGTGTGACAAAGCCTTCTTCCGCCAGGCTTTCTAAATCGATGAAGAAATCGCGGCTGCGCGCGGGCGATGCTGCCGGCGCTGGCTGAGGCGCCGGGGGCGTTTCGGCCTGCTGTTCAATCGCCGTTTCCGGCTCGGCGGAGGGCTGGGCTGGTTCGGGTTCGGCTGCCTCAAGCGGCTCCGGGCTTTGAGGATCATCGAGCCGCGCTTCATCCTCCTCGTCGAACTCCTGCCATTCCGCTTCGGGTGCGGAGAAGGATGCGTTCAGCGCCTCGTCTTCATCAGCGGCATCGCGGCTTTCCTCGACAGCGGCCTCAAGCGCGGTATCTTCATCGGGCAGATCATCCGAATCATCCGCCGGCTGCCTGTCTTTCGAATCCGGCTTAGCCTTACCCTTACGCAGCGAGCGCTGCGCCCTGTCGATCAAGCTCATCGCCCCGCGCCCTTACAAAAGGCCGGAAACAATAGACTTGATATCGTCAACCCGAAGGCCGGCTACGGTTTGCATATACACGAAAACGAAGGTCATCCCGACCAGAGCGGTAAAGCCTGCAGCGACAATTGGCAAATCCAATGTCAGCGCCCGGCGCACGGCGCCCGGGTCGTATTCGGAAACACCACCCAAAACCGGCATCCGCAGACTTCGTTTGAGGTCCTGCAGCGATCGGTAGCTGTTATTCAACTGAGCCAGCGCGAGCGCCGCCCCCAGACCGAGGCCGAGACCGAAAACAAGGGCGCCGAGCGACAACGTCATCCGATCGGGACCGCTGGGTTTGACCGGCAGGATCGGCGGCTCGACGACGCGGACCTCGACATTACTCGACTGATCTTCGAGATTCTGCGCGAGTCGGGCTGATTCACGACGCTCGATCAGATCGTTATAGATGTTCCGAAGTGCCTCATAATCGCGATTGAGTTGGTTGAGCCTGAGCTGCACTTCCGGCACCTGTTCGATATCCTGGCGCACTTCGGCAAGCTGGGTCTCGAAGAAATTGATGCGCTGCTGGATCAAATTTATCTCATCGGAGGCGGCGTCGTAAACCTGTTCAAGCTGGAGATATTCCGGGTTGGTCGGCTCGTCGCCTTCGGCCGGCAAGCCGACCTGATCGAGGACGGCAGTCGTGCCGAGTTCACCAAGCGCAGCGAATTCGTTACCCGCCGCATCGCGTGCAGCATCGGCCAATTGCGGTGCCAGCGGCCCCAAGGGAGCCAGTTGTTCGGCCACCGCATTACCGACCGCCTGCGCCCCGGCATCGGCGACTTGGCCGGCCATGTCCTGAACCGCATCGCGGGCCCGGTCATTGCCCTGCAGCGTCGCCGCAAGCTGGTCCAGGGCACCGCCGACTTCACCCAGATTGTTACCGCCGAGCGCGCTTGAGGGGAAGGCGGAACCGAAGCCGCCGCCACTTGCACCCGGCCCTGCCGGCGCCGGCTGCGGCGCGCTTTGCTCCGCCCTTTGTTGACCCGAACCCGCCGCAAGCGGACCGCCCGGCAAATTTGCCGACCGTGCGTTCGCACCCAGCACGGCGTCGCCGCCGAAGCAGCCATAGGCCTGCATCAGCCGATCCAGCTCGCGAATATTCGGATGTTGCTCGGTCAGGGAAAGCAATAGCGTTTGGCGGCTCTCGGCAAGGGAACCACAGCGCTCCTCCCCGCCCGCAACCAGAAGCGGGCCGCCGCCTTCGCCGTGGCGCGGCGTCTGCGCTAATTGCAAATCGATCTGATCGCGGCGCCAGATCGCTGATTGCAATTCCAATTGCAATTGACGGATCTGGCTCTGCACCGTCTCAAGTCGACCGCGGGCGGACTCGGTTCGCTGCAGCACATCCGCATTGTCGCGCCGGAATTGCGCAACACGCAGTTCGGCATCGATCAGCCGGCGTTCATATTCCTCGATCTGACGGTCGATAAAGCGGCGCGAGACCGAGATATCGGCGCGGCGGTCGCTGACGTTCTCTTCGCGAAAAAGCGTCATTACCGCCTGTGCAACATCGCGCGCGGTTTCTGCATTGGTGTGCGAATAGGTAATTCGGAAGAGCGAATTGCCTTCGAAAATGACGTTGATCGAGTCCTGAACGCTGTTGATCAGGTTTTCGCGCTGGATCATGCGGCGCTCAGGGTCGAGCGTGGTGATTTCCAGATCGAGATTGGTGTCGGTGATGATGCGTTCGATATTCGGTCGCGTCAGCAATGTGCGCCGCATGATGTCGATCTGGCTGGCGGTGTCGCCCTGCACAGCGAGACCTTGCATCAGCGGGTTCAGCACCGATTGCGTATCGATGTAGACACGCGCACGGGCCGTATACTCATCCGGCAGGGTGAAAACATAGGCAAAGCCGCCCAGCGTCACGGCCCAGGCGATGACCAGCACCAGATAGCGGCGACGCCACAGCTCGCCGAGATACTGGAACAGCAGTTCCTTGATGTCTAACTGGTCATCTTGCATGGCCCGTCACCCGCCCTCTCATCGGCTTTGTCCGGCTATCCCCGAAGCCGGCACATACCGGGGTCGATTTTCTCCTTGAAACGCAATCCCTAGAACAGAGCCTCGGGTATGACGATAATGTCACCGGGCAGCATCGGCACGTTGTGATCGAGATCGGCATCGCGCAGCAGATCGCCGATACGAAGCCCGTAGGTACGCTTGCCCTCGGCCTCGCTGCGGATCAGCTTGGCCCGATTTCCCTGGTCGAACGGCCCCAGCCCGCCGGCCTCGACCATGAGATCGAGAAGTGTCATTTCGCGCCGGAACGGGATCGCCTGAACCCCGGTGCTGCCTTCACGCACGATGCGGATACGCCGATCGAAGGGACCGGAAAAACCGCCTACAGAGACGGTAACGATCGGATCCTGTAAGAACGCTTCAAGTTCGCCTTCGATATGACGGGCAAGCTCTTCGGCGGTCCTGCCGGCCGCCTCGACATCCTCGACCAGGGGCATAGTGATCATACCGTCCGGGCGGACCTGAGCGCCGGTCGAAAATTCCGGCGCCTGCCAGACATTGATCGACACGCTGTCCAACGGACCGATCCGATATTCTTCGATCGAGGTCGGATCGATCGCAAGCTCGGCCGGGGCCGGCTCGAGCGAGCTGGTGCAGCCGGCGAGAAGCGCCGCCGCAAGGATGAAGACAAAAGCCTGTCGAGATTCTCTGTCGATCACCGAGAGCCGACCTTCCAAATGACGATGTTCAAGGTTTTCAGCATGATAACCAAATCCAGAAAAAGCGAATAATTCTTTATATAGTACAAATCATAGGTCAATTTTTCGCGCGCATCGTCGGCGGTATCGCCATAAGGGTAATTGATCTGCGCCCAGCCGGTGATCCCGGGCTTCACATAATGCCGATCGCCGTAATAGGAGATATCCTCTTCAAACTCCTTGACAAAATTGGGGCGTTCGGGACGCGGGCCGACAAAACTCATCTCGCCGCGCAAGACATTGAGGGTTTGCGGCAACTCGTCGATGCGGGTTTTGCGAATGAATTTGCCGACGCGGGTGACCCTGTTGTCATTGGCCCTGGCAAATTGCGGGCCCGCTTTTTCAGCATCCTGGCGCATTGACCGGAATTTCAAGACGCCGAACTCGTTGCCGCGGTGACCGACACGGATCTGGCGGTAGAACACCGGCCCCGGGCTGTCGAGCTTCACCGCGATCGCCGTGACAAGCCAGAAAGGCGAACTCAGCGCGATAACCAGCAGGCTGACAACAATGTCGAATGCGCGCTTGAGCGGATCGGTCAGCCAGCTGCGACGGAAGCCGTCCGAATAGATCAGCCAGCTCGGGTAGATGTGGTTGAGATCGACCTTGCCCGCCTCGCGCTCGTAAAAGGTCGCGCTTTCGGTAATGCGGATGCCGTGCAGCTTGCATTCAAGCAGCTGCCGGACATTCAGCGCCCCGCGCCGATCATCAAGCGCGACGATGATCTCGGAAATCGAATGCGTAATGGCAAAATCCAGAAGATTGCCGATATCGGCGTGGATCCGTGCCGGAGGCAGACGCGGACTGTGCTCTGCACCGCCCTGCAGATCGGCAAAGCCATAGAGGCTGACGCTGCGAAAGTTTCGCACACGGGCGAGATGATTGAGGTTCTCGGCCACCTTGCCGGTCCCCAGCACCAGCGCACGGGGTTTGAAGGCATCGGCGTCGATACCGTATTTGACGACGATGCGGTTCCCCAGAATCAGAAAATAGCCGAAGACATAGGCGGCCATCAGCAATTCGACCGGATAAGCGGCGCCGATGACGTATTCATTGAGCAGCACCGTGGCGGCAAAACCAAGCAGGCAGGCAGTGGCAAGCCGATGAGCAAAGGCGCCGAGTCCGTCAGGCCCGGCGGTCTCATAGCCGCCCAGCGAATAAAGCGCGAGCCAGGTAATTGCGGTCGGCAGCAGCGCCGCATTGACAAACAGCGTGGCATCGCCGTCGAGCAAGGCAACCGGATCGTACCAACCCGACATGCCGAAGAACACCGCAGACAGCAGCAACAGCTCAAAGACGCACAGCAAGATCGTGCCGCTGCGCACATATTGCCCGAAAATCTTGACCATCCGTCCTTCCACGAAACAGCAGGCGTGAATACCGCACCATCGCACCGAGGGCGACGGCGACGTAGCATATCGGTAGCCGTCGCGGGACGCGGCAAACAACTCAATGCCGCAACCCTGCTCTGCGCTGCCAAAATAAGGCATTTCATATTGCGAATTGGTGAAGTTGCACGGCGGGCGCGGTTGACAGTAAGCATGTGCCTGTCGACCTCTCGCAGCGCAGCATGTCGGCCTCCGCAAGGACCTTGAGCCATGAAAACCATCAGAACCGCCCTGATCGGCGCCGGCAACATTGCCGCTGCCCATGCCGAGGTCTTGCGCAAACCCGGCACGGTTGAAATCGTCGCGGTCATCGATCCGGCACCGGGCCGCGCCGAGGCTTTCGCCAGGCGCGTCGGCGCAGCCAATTACGGCGCCTCAGTCGATGAGCTGGATGAGTTGAAGATCGACCTTGCGCATGTCCTGACGCCGCCCGCCACCCATGTGGCGATCGGCACACAGCTTCTGGAAAAGGGCATCGGTGTCCTGCTGGAAAAGCCGATGGCGGAAGAAGCGGCGGAGACCAAAGCGCTGATCGCGCTGGCGGCACAGAAAAAGCTGCCTCTGGGCGTCAATCAGAACTTCACGCATCACCCGGCGCTGATCAAGGCGAAGACGATGCTGGAGGACCGCGAGAAGGGCATCGGCCATCTGCGCCACGTCTCCTGTCGCTATCACATGCCGCTGCGGCAGCTCGGCAGCGGCCAGCTGAGCCACTGGATGTTCGACAGCCCGCGCAACCTGCTGCTCGAACAGGCCGTTCACCCGCTCTCGCAAATCGTCTCGCTGCTCGGCGAGGTGCAATCGCTGACGGTGCACCAGCCCGACCCGCTGGAAGCGGTCGACGGTGTTTTTCT
Organism: uncultured Rhodospirillales bacterium; assembly: GCA_964598335.1. Lineage (GTDB taxonomy): Bacteria > Pseudomonadota > Alphaproteobacteria > CAZRBL01 > CAZRBL01 > CAZRBL01. Next base: position 156,020 of record CAZRBL010000001.1, on the reverse strand, counting down.
GCAAACCCGGTTCCTGATCGCGATGAGCTGCACCGGCGGCACGGCGGAGCTGAGCATCGATCTCGGCGCCTCGCATCCTGTATGGCAACTGCATCTGTCGGGAAGCGACGGCGCCATCACGGTCGATGTCGCGCAATCGCGCTGTATCCCCGACCGCCCGACGCAATGGCCGGATTTTCTCGACTTCGCCGCCAATGGCATGAGCCAGGCCTCGGCGCTGGGCAGCCAGGGCTGGCGCGGCGCCATCGATTACCTGTTGTCCCTGACCAAGCTGAAGCCGCCCAGCAACCCGTTCTTTCTCAGCATGGCGGAAAGCATCGCCGATTTTTACGGCCAGATGCGGGCCGGCGATACGAGCCGATCACAAAATCTCGGCGCCCATCTCGTGGATGTCTGCAACCGCGCCGCCGCGCAATTGCCGGCGCCGCCAAGGCCGCGCAAACCGCTTGAGTTGGCAGCGCCGCCCTTCGAGGAGCGTTATGATGTGCTGGTCATCGGCGGCACCGGCCTGATCGGTCGCGCGACTGTTGCGGCGCTGCTGGATCAGGGCAAGCGCGTGCTGGTGATGGCCCGCAGCACCAAAAATCTTCCCGCCTTGTTCGACCGCGACGGCGTCACGCTGACCCGAGGCGATGTCGGCAATAAAGCGGATGTCGAGACGGCGGTGGCCGCCTGCGATGCGGTCATCAACCTGGCCCAGGGCGGTGCCGGCGATGATTGGGAAAGCGTCCGCGACGGTGTCGTGGGCAGCGCCGAGCTGGTTGCCGACGCCTGCCAGAAACATGGCGTCAAACGACTGATCTATACCAGCTCCATCGCGGCGCTCTATCTCGGCAGCGCCCATGACACCGTGACGGACGAAACGCCGCCGGATCCGCAGGGGCATCTGCGCGCCTTTTACGGGCGAGCCAAGGGCGTGGCAGAAGCGCGGCTGCTGTCACGCCATTTCAGCGATAAGCTGCCGGTGGTCATTCTGCGTCCCGGCCTGGTGGTCGGCGGCGGCAGCGATCCGCTGCATAGCGGCATCGGCTTCATGAACCGGCCGCAGCACATGATCGGCTGGAATGACGGCACAAATCCGCTGCCCTTTGTTCTGGTCGAAGACGTCGCCGATGCCATTGTCGCAAGCCTGACCGCAGACACTGCGGTCGAGGGCAAGAGCTACAATCTGGTCGGCGATGTCCGCCCCAAGGCGCGGGATTACATGGAAGAGCTGAGCCGCCGGACCGGCCGCAATTACCAATATCACCCGCAATGGCTCGGCTGGCTGGCAGCCAGCGAAGGGCTCAAATGGCTGATCAAGATCGCCATTGGGCGCCGCGATGCGGTCCGCACGAGCAAGCGGGACCTCGCCTCTCGCGGCCTTGTCGCGTCATTTGATACCAGCGCCGTCAAACGCGATCTCAACTGGCAGCCGGTCCGCGATGATGAGGCCTTCTGGCAGGCCGCGCTGGGAAATGACGCCAAATAGGCAGCGGCAGTGAAACTGCTGCATCTGTTCTCGACCTTTGCCATCGGCGGCCCGCAGGCGCGCGCGGCGCAATTGGTGGCGGGTCTGGGCGACGACATTGAGCACCTTATCATGCCGCTGGACGGCAGGGACGGCGCCGCGCAGCTGCTGCCTGAGGGCGGCCCTTGGCAAATCATGGAGCCGCTCAATGCCGCCGGCTCCCTGCCCGCTCGCCTGCGGGCCTATCGCCGTTTTCTGTCCGACAGCCGGCCATCCTTGATCTGCACCTATAATTGGGGGGCGATTGAATGGGCGATGGCCAATCGTTTCGCACCGATTGCTCCGCATTTGCATTTCGAGGACGGTTTCGGGCCGGAGGAAAGCGGCAACAGGCAAATTCCCAGGCGGGTCTGGTTTCGGCGCCTGGCGCTGAGCGGCAAGGCACAGATCGTGGTGCCTTCAGCGACGCTGATGCGCATCGCGACCCGGATCTGGCGCCTGCCGCAAAGGAAAATTCATCATATCCTCAACGGCATCGACCTTGAGCGTTTCACGCCCGACCGGCGGGGCACAGTGCCGTCCCCGCTGCCGACTACCTCCGCCGACACCGTCACCATCGTCAGCGTCGGCGCGCTGCGCCCTGAGAAGAATTACGCCCTGATGATCGATGCCGTTGCCCGCGCCTCTGCAATATCCGGCACACCGCCGCTTCGGCTGGTCCTGGTCGGCGAAGGAACGGAGAAGACGACGCTGGAGCAACGCGCAATCGATGCCGGTGTCAGCGAGAATGTTCATTTTACAGGCAATCTGACCAACCCTGAGACCGCCTTGCTCGATAGCGACATCTTCGGGCTTTCCTCGATCACCGAGCAAATGCCGATCAGCCTGGTCGAGGCGATGGGCTGCGGGCTGCCGGCGGTTGCCACCGAGGTCGGCGACATTCGCGCCATGCTTCCCGAGAGTGCGGGGCGGTTTCTGGTTCAAAGCGGTGATCGGGACGGCCTCGCCGGCGCGATTTCCCGCCTGGCACAGGATCCGGAATTGCGTTTGAGGCTGGGAGCGGAAAATCGCGCCCGCGCGGCGGAAGCCTTTGACGAACAGAAAATGATCGAAATATACCGTTCCTTGATTGATGAGATGATCACTTAGAGCATCAGGTGCCGGGCGCTTTTTCTTGCCTTTGTGCCTTCCGGCTGACACATAAACGGGCGTCCTCGCCCCCCTCTTCGAGAGCTGAGCATGACGAGCAGCGCTGTCAGGAAAACCGACGCGGAAACGCAGAATGAACTTGCTCCGGCGTCTGCTGCGGACGATGCCGGCAGCCGCAGCGGTGAGGGCGGCGGCTGGTTCGGCCCGACTTTGAGCTGGCAGCGCGCGAGCATCTTGATCGCCGTCGCCGTCGCGATCATCGTCGCGCTTGGCTGGGAGCCGGTCAGCCTTGCCGCCTATCAATGGCTCAACAGCAATGCCTATACATATTGCCTGCTGATCCCCCTGATCTCCGCCTGGTTGTTATGGGAACGCCGTGACGAGTTGCTCGGCATGACGCCGCGACCGGATTGGCGCTTTACCGGCCTGATGGTCGTGCCGTTGGCAATGTATGCGGTCGGCTTTTTCCTCGATATCAATGAAGGGATGCAATTCGCGCTGGTCGCCGCCATTCAGGTCGTGCTGATGGCGGTGCTGGGCTGGACCATTTACTGGCGCTTCGCCTTTCCGTTCAACTATCTCTGGCTGATCGTGCCGACCGGCTCTTATCTGCTATGGCCGATGCAATGGGCGTCCACCTATTTTTCCGTGATGTGGCTGCGCTGGGTCGAGGTGCCGACCTTCGTCACCTGGGAAAACTTTTACGTTCAGGTTCCGACAGGCCTTTATGAGGTCGCAGAGGGCTGCGCCGGGCTGAACTTCCTGCTCGTCGCCATCGCCTTGTCGACGCTGTTCGCCTATCTGACCTACCGGAGTTGGACGGCGCGCATATTGTGCGTCGTGATCTCAATCGTCGTGTCGATCGTTGCCAATTGGGTCCGCGTTTTCGGGATCATCTATATCGCCCACCTGACTGACAGCCAGGCCGAAATCGTCGCCGATCACCTGCTGTATGGCTGGTTCTATTTTGCCTTCATCATGTTCGGGCTGATGTGGCTCGGGCTGAAAATCCGCGGCAAGGACGATCCGGCCGATGACGGCGAGCCGCGCATAGACGGCCCGACACAGGCCGCCTGATCCGACCCCGCATTACAGGGACGCCCGATGAAGGGCCTTCTCCTGCCGCCCTTCGGCTTTTTCACCTGCGCCGCGCTGGCACTGGCGGCGGCCTTCTGGCTGAAACAGCGGAGGCTCAAGCAGCTCGGCTTCGTTCTTCTGGCGGCGGCCTATGTTTCCTGCCTCGCGCCGACCTCGCATTTCCTGCGCAAGACGCTGGAAATCGCGCCGCCGCTGACACCGCCGCGGCTTGAAGCCCTGATGCAGAGTGACGCGCCGCCTCAGGCCATCGTCATCCTGTCGGCCGGCGAGCAGGCCAATACCGCGCATCTGGGCGGCACCGCCCCGGACGGCGCCACGCTCGAACGGATGCATTTCGGGGCGCGGTTGGCGCGGCGATCAGAGCTGCCCGTTCTGGTAACGGGCGGGAAGCTGTCGAGCGAAAGCAGGGCCATAGCCGACCTGATGGCGGAAACGATGGAAGCGGATTTCGGTATCCCGGTCACATGGCGCGAAACACGGGCCGGCAATACCTATCAAAACGCACAATTCAGCGCCGACTTGTTGAAGAGGGACGGCATAGACCGGGTTCTGGTCGTTACCCATAGCTGGCATCAGCGGCGCGCGGTCTGGAGTTTCGAGCAACAGGACATCACGGCGATACCGGCGCCGCTGTCGACGGTCGGCATTTATCATTTTGACCTCGAGGATTTGCTGCCTAATGCCTTTGCCATGCAGGCCGCCTATTACGGCTTCCACGAATGGACCGGAAACCTGTGGTACAGGGTCCGCTATCGCTGACAGGGTAAGGAACCATGTCTCGTTTTCTTGTCACCGGCGGCGCCGGTTTTATCGGCTCGCATCTGGTGGATGCCCTCCTGGCAGGCGGCCATGAGGTGGACGTGCTTGACGATCTGTCGAGCGGCAAGCGGGGTAATCTCGACCCGGCCGCCCGGCTGATCGTCGGCACAATCTGCGATGAAGACACGGTCGCTGAAGCGACAGCGGCGGTGGACGGGGTCTTCCATCTCGCCGCGATTGCTTCGGTGCCGCAATGCAATGAACGCTGGGCGGCGAGCCATGCGGTCAATGCCGGCGGGACGGTGACCGTCTTCGAGGCCTGCCGGAAAGCCGATATTCCCGTGGTCTACGCTTCATCGGCAGCAGTTTACGGCGATCCCGCGGTACAGCCGGTCGATGAGACGATCCCGCCGGCGCCGCTGACCGCCTATGGCGCGGACAAGCTGGCCAATGAGCAGCATGCGGCACTCGGCGGTCAGATTCACGGCCTGCGCAGCGCCGGGCTGCGCTTCTTCAATGTTTACGGCCCGCGTCAGGACCCGAAATCGCCTTATTCGGGCGTGATCTCGATCTTCGCCGACCGGCTGAGCCGGGGCAAAGCGTTAACCGTCTTCGGCGATGGACTGCAAAGCCGTGATTTCATCTATGTCGGCGATGTGGTCCGCCATTTGACGGCCGCCATGGACAAGGCCGACACCGCCGCGCCGGTGATGAATGTCTGCACCGGTCGACGTTGCACGATTATCGATTTGGCAAAAACCATGGCAGGCACATTGGGCCTCGAGGCTGTCATTGAACACGGCCCGGCCCGAACCGGCGATATCCGCCATTCGGTCGGCCTGCCAGACAAAGCTGCCGGGATTCTCGGCCTGCATGCCGAAAAGACGCTGGCGGAGGGTCTGCGGGTTACACTCGACAGCCTTGCATGAAGGAAACACCGATCCGGCTGCTGGTCTTCAGCACATTGTATCCCAACGCCGCCATGCCGCGGCACGGCGTCTTCGTCGAGAACCGGCTGCGTCATGTGCTGGCGACCGGGGAAGTTGCGGCCCGGGTCGTCGCGCCGGTGCCCTGGTTTCCCCTCGACACCCCCCTCTTCAAGACCTATCGCGCCTATGCTCGCGCGCCAAAGACGGCGGAACGGCATGGTATCGCGATCACCCATCCACGCTATCCGCTGATCCCCAAGATCGGCATGCGGCTGACGCCGTCCTTGATGTACCGGTCCGCAGCAAGGCATATCGACCGCCTCATCGCGCAAGGCTTCGATTTCGATCTAATCGACGCGCATTACTTCTACCCGGATGGTGTCGCGGCGGTCCGGCTCGGACAGCGCTATGGCAAGCCGGTGGTGATTACCGGCCGCGGCACCGACCTCAACCTTATTCCGCAGATCCAGGGGCCGCGCCAGGCGGTCATTCGTGCCGCCCGTCAGGCGGCCCATTGCATTACCGTGAGCGCAGCGCTGAAAGCCGTCTTGACCGACGATCTCGGTATCGCCGAAGACCATGTGACGGTGCTGCGCAACGGGGTCGATCTCACACTCTTCACCCCGCGCCGGCGCGGGGACGTCCGCGCCGGGCTGGATCTGGACGACCGGCCGGTTTTACTCTCGGTCGGCCATCTCATCGACCGCAAGGGCCATCATCTGATCATCGATGCGATGGGCGAACTGCCGGACGCGACCCTGCTGATCGCCGGCGACGGTCCGAATGAGTCGGCGCTGAAAGCCAGAGCCCGGGATCGCGGCGTCGCGGACCGTGTGCGCTTCCTCGGCGCGGTGCCGCATGAATCGCTTGCCGACATCTACAGCGCCGCCGATTTGCTGGTACTTGCGTCGGACCGCGAGGGCTGGGCGAATGTGCTGCTTGAAGCGATGGCCTGCGGGACACCGGTCGCCGCAACGGCTGTCTGGGGTGCGCCCGAGCTGATCACCGATCCCGACGCCGGCGCGCTGATCCCCGAACGCAGCGCCGGGGCGATCGCCGCGACGGCGCGCGCGCTTCTGAAAGCCCCGCCTCGGCGTGCTGCGACCCGCGCTTTCGCCGAACAATTCTCCTGGCAGGCGACCAGCGCCGGGCAGCTCAAGATTTTCCGCGCGGCCTTAGCGCAGACCTGACGGTCTGGGCGGCACGCCGAAGCTGACCACGGAAAGAGCTGGCGGCAAAGCGCAACGAGATCAGCTCATCGACGCGATTGCCCAGGCTGCGTTTGTAACGGGCGTCGCCGCCGAGAAAATCATAGGCGCGCAGCCCGCGCGAGGCAGCGTCGACAATTGCCAGGTGGTGGCAGACCAGCCCCGGCTTGAGACGATTATCTTCAGCTTGGGCGAAGCCGCTTTGATAGCTGTGTATCCAGCCGCCATGGACGAAGTTATAGAGATAACCGAGCGTTTCATCGCCCGCCCTGATATGCAGCAGATCGACCTGCCCAGCCGGCAATGAGCCCGCGATCAGATCGCGATGCATCGGCTCGAAATAGCCGCCCTCAAACGCATCGGCACGATCACGCCGCCGCCATGACTCTTGATGCAGCACCTTGAGACGGTCGAAAAACTCGAGCCCCTGAGCAACCGTTTCCGCCCGCTCCAGCCTCAGGGCGCCGCGCTCGGCATAGAGGCGCTTGCTCCGCTGAAGCGCCTGCCGGCTGTTGCGGCTGAGCGATTTGAGGTAGGCTCCGGCGACATCATCCATCCCGGCAACGGCGCTGAGATCGACCCAAGGCCGCGGCGCCGTCTGACGCTGCAGCCGGTGAAACGGTCCGCCAGTGAATGCCTGTTCAAACAAGGCAGCCTGATCGGGCGCGAGATTGCGCAGGATCACCTCATCGCACAGCTCTGTCGACAACGCGGTTCGGAGAAGCCCGACAACGCGCAAGCGGTCGCTATCGTCCAATCCGTCGACAAAACACAGCCCGTTATCTTCGATCTCGAGACGGTCGAGCCTGCGCAGGCCGGTCTCATGCAGATAGGCGTTGCGGCCCGCGATGAGGCCGACGTCCTTGTTCTGATGGAAGCCGATCACCGCCGCCGCAATCGGCCGGTTATCCCGAAGCGCCTGAAACAGCCAAAGCGCATGGTCAGCCGGCACGGCCGCCAGCCAGGGCCGGATCCAGGCCGGAGACAGGAAAAACCCCTGCGCCGCTGCAAGACGAGCGTATAGCGTCACCGCCTGCTGTCGGTCGGACAGCGGCTCGAAACGGCTGGTAAGCGCACTCAAACCGGCAATTTCCTTATCCGCTCCAAGAGAATACACTCTGCAGGGTCTTTAACCCAAGCTGAAGCTGCGCCCAAGCCCGTGGATACAACCGTTTTCAGCCTGTCAGCGCAAAGCGTGATCGTCGGAGCCCATCTTATCGGTGCGGTCGCTTATAGCGCGGTCGTCCTGATCGTGCTGTTCGGCCGTTCGCGACGATCGATGCGGCAAGGCGTTTTGCGCAGTCTCACACTCTTGTCAGTGCTGTCGGCAGGTTGGGCCGGCGCCGTAGCGCTGGCAACGCTGATGCCGTCTTTGCCGTTTCTCGAACCGGCTGTCCGGATGCTTGATGTGTCCAGAACCGCCGCCTGGGCGCTGCTGATTTTCGCAGCCCTCGACCTGATCCGGGTGGAAGGAGCGCAAACCTGGCTAAGGCAGCCGATCGCAATCGGCGCCGCGATCCTGACGGCGATCGGGATCGTCGACGGCGCCCTGATCGACCCGCCGCTTGCCCAGCTGATCGGTTTACCGGTGATGATCGACGTACATCGGTTCGCCCTGCTCGGCCTCACCCTGCTCGGCATTCTGCTGGTCGAAAATCTGTTCCAGCATGCACAACAACGGATCGGCTGGACCTTCAAGCATCTGATCATCGGCTCGGCGCTGTGGCTCGCCTTCGAGCTTGCCTATCATGTTCAGGCATTGCTGCTGGAGGATATCGGTACGGTGCTGGACAGCGCCCGGGTGCTTGTCGGGGTCATCGTGCTGCCGATGCTGCTGGTATCGGTGGCGCGCACACGCGGGGCGCAGTTCCGCGTCGCCTTATCACGCGATGCCATGGTCCATTCGACAACCCTGATCCTGACCGGGCTGTATCTGCTCGCGGTCGGCGCGCTGGGCTTTTACCTGCAACAAAGCGGTGAGCTGATCGGTCCGGTCGTGCAGATCGTGATGGTTTTCGGCGCGTTGATGGTACTGGCGCTGGTGCTGCTTTCACCGCGCGTCCGTACCCAGCTGCGGCGGCTGATCACCCGCAATTTCTTCACCTTCCATTATGATTACCGCGTCGAATGGCTGCGCTTCATTCGCCGGATGACCAGCCGCGAAGGCTATGATGCCGGGCTGTACGGTCGGGCGGTCCGCGCCTTCGTCGACATTTTCGACTGCGATCGGGGCGCGCTTTTTCTGGCCCAGCGGGGCGGCACCTTCAGCCTTGTCGCGCGGCTCAACCTGTCAAGCGTGACGCATATGCCGAACCTGCCGCCGGCGCTGATAGAACGGCTTGCGGGCGAAGCGGCGGCGCTTGAGCTGTCAGACCCCCCAAAAGGGCCGATTGCCGATTGGGCCGCGAAGCTGGAGCGGCCCTGGCTGCTGATCCCGCTGCGGCACAGCGCCAGCCTGGTCGGCGCGCTGCTGCTATGCGACCGGCGGATCGAACGGCCGCTGACCTGGGAGGACAGAGATCTGATGGAAATCCTGTCGATCCAGACCGGCAGCTATATCGCCGAGGATCTTGCAACGCGTCAGCTTCTCGAAGCCCAACGGTTTGAGCAGATCAGCAAGAATTTCAGCTTTGTCGCCCATGATCTGAAAAACCTCGTCAGCCAGCTCTCGCTGATCACACAGAACGCGCATAAACATGGCGACAACCCCGAATTCCAGCGCGACGCGCTGGAGACGGTGACCAATTCGGTCGAGAAAATGCGCTCGATGCTGGTGCGCCTGAAGGATCAGGATCACAACGGCGGGCCGGTCGAGCCGGTCAATCTTGCCCTGCTGCTCCGCGAAGCGGCGGACGGCATGAAAAGCCTGATGCCTCATCTCAGACTCACGCTGCCCGATGAGGTCATCAATGTGCCGGTGGACGGGCTCGGGCTGGGCTCGATCGTCGACAACCTGCTGCACAACGCGCTGGAAGCCACCGGCCGGGAGGGCCGTTTTGAGCTCGGATTGGCGCGGCGGGGCGGTGAGGCGGTGATCCGGGTCAGCGATGACGGGCCCGGCATGACCGAGGCTTTCATCGCCGAACGGTTGAATCGCCCCTTCAGCCGCAGCCAGAAAAGCGGCGGCTTCGGCATCGGCCTGTTTCAAACTCGAGAATTCGTCGAACGCTTTGGCGGCCGCTGCGTGATTGACAGCACGCCGGGCGAAGGCACCACAGTGCAACTCTTCCTGCCGCTGGCCAAGAATGAAGAGCTGGCGGCGGAATAGGTCAGCGCGTCACAGGCTGCCGTTCTCGTGCGTATTGCCGCCATCCATTGAGGTGGCCTTCCCAAGGTGTTTCGGCGGTGAAAAAGTTCGGAATGCTCTTCTCGACCGCCGCAAGAATTGCGGGATCGCGTTCGTCAGGATCGATGATCTGTAGCATTTTCGGACTATTCCGGTCCCCCTGCACCCCAGCCCCGCTCGACCCCGCGGCAGCAATCAGCCCGAGCGCCGACCGCCGCGCAAGGCAAAAACGGATGACGACCGTGACGCGCCCCCGGCTTCAAAGCGCTACGGAACGTCACCAAGTCAACCCCGTTGCACTCATACCCAAACACGTCTTTCCCAGAACGATAGGAGACCCTCACCATGGCCTTTGATCTTGAGCCGCTTCCCTACGCCCATAATGCGCTTGCCCCGGTCATGGGGGAGGAGACGCTGCAGTTGCACCACGGCAAACATCACAAGAAATATGTCGATACACTGAACGATCTGATCAAAGGCACGGAATATGAGGGCAAGGATCTTGAGACCATTGTCAAAGGGTCCTTCGGCAAGGCGGATCAACAGGGCATTTTCAACAATGCCGGCCAGCACTGGAATCATATCCTGTTCTGGAAATGGATGAAGCCGAATGGCGGCGGTGCCATGCCCGGAGAACTGGAAAACCGCATCAAGAGCGATTTCGGCAGCGTCGATGCGTTCAAATCCGAATTTGTCAAAGCCGGGGTCAGCCAGTTCGGCAGCGGCTGGTGCTGGCTGGTGATCGATAACGGCCAGCTCAAGGTAACCAAGACACCCAATGCGGAAAATCCGCTGGCGCACGGTCAAACGGCGTTGCTGGGCTGCGATGTCTGGGAGCACTCCTATTATCTCGACTATCGCAATATGCGCCCGGATTATGTCGAAGCCTTCCTCGACAAACTGGTCGATTGGGAATTCGTCACGCAGCGGATGAACGAAGCGAGCTAAGCTTCAGGGCTTCGGCCAAGATACCGCCCGCTCGCCTGCGCCGACCCATGAAAGCATTCAGATGGGACGGCGGGGGCGGGCGGGTCCCCGACGCGGACAAAATACCAAACACAACTTTCGCTAGCTTGCGTTAATGGGGGCAATGGCTAGTTTGCGCTCATGAGCAAGCCGAAATTGCTTCTGGTCGACGACGACCCCGGCATCCTGCGTACATTGCGCTGGTCCTTTGACAATTTTGATGTCATCACCGCTTCGGATCGGGGCGAAGCAATCCAGGCCGTGCGGGATTACCGTCCGCCGGTGGTCACGCTTGATCTGGGCCTGCCGCCCGATCCGGACAGCCCGCGCGAGGGCCTTGAGGCCCTTGCCGAAATCCTCACCATGGCCCCGCGTACAAAGGTCATCGTCGTCACCGGCCAGGATGAGCGCGAGAATGCTGTCGAAGCGGTCGGGCTCGGCGCCTATGATTTTTATCACAAGCCGATCGATGCCGATGTGCTGAGCCTGATTGTCGGTCGTGCTTTTCAGCTTACCGAGCTGGAAGGCGAGAACCGGCGCCTGAAACAGACCATGAAAACGCCGCTGGCCGGGGTGATTTCGGCCAGCGCCGCAATGCTGAAGGTCTGCCGCACGATCGAGAAGGTCGCGCCGACGGATATGAATGTGCTGCTGCTGGGCGAGAGCGGTACCGGCAAGGAGGTGCTGGCCCGCGCCGTGCATCGCGCCAGCCCGCGCCATGATCAGCCCTTCGTCGCCATCAACTGCGCGGCGATCCCGGAAAACCTCCTGGAATCAGAGTTGTTCGGTCATGAAAAGGGCGCGTTCACCGGCGCCCATCGGCAGGTAAAGGGCAAGGTCGAAACCGCCAGCGGCGGCACCCTGTTTCTGGATGAGATCGGCGACATGCCGATCAGCCTGCAGGCCAAGCTGTTGCGTTTCCTCGAGGAGCGTATCATCGAGCGTGTCGGCGGCCGAAATTCGATCCCGGTCGATGTGCGCGTGATGGCAGCAACCAATCAGGATTTGCAGAACCGCATTGCCGAACAAGCCTTTCGCGAGGATTTGTTCTACCGGCTGAGCACCATATCGGTCGATATCCCGCCGCTGCGTGACCGCGAAGACGACGCGGTGATCCTGGCCAGCTATTTCATTGACGGCTGGGCCAGCGACAACGGCAAAAAAGTACCGAAGCTGAGCGGCGAGGCGATTTCAGCGATCCGCGACTATCGCTGGCCGGGCAATGTCCGCGAGCTTGAGAACAAGGTGAAGCGTGCCTTGGTGCTTGCCGACGGGCCGTTTATCACGGCCGATGACTTGAACCTGCCGACGAGCGAAACGACCACCTGCACGGTCAACGGCGCCGACATCAGCGAGCCGGACGCGGTCAATGGCGGCAGCTATCTGACGCTGAAGGAAATCCGCACCCGCGCGGAGAAAGAAGCGCTGATCGATCTGCTCGCGGCGACCGGCGGCAACCTGACCGAGGTCGCCCGCATCCTCGATGTCAGCCGTCCGACCGTCTATAATCTCATGAACCAGCACGGCCTTCGCAGCGAACAGCCTGCCTGAAGCAATATCGACGGATTTCCGGCGGGCTGGAAATGGCCGTCGCGCTATGCCACAAAACCGCCGAAACCAACGCCTATTCATGATCCGACAAGGATTTCCCCGATAGTCATGAATCGGAAACGCTTGGATGTGGGCGGTCTTGGGGACATCTTTGGCAACCTGAATTACTGCTTGCGGGATAGGAGCAGCCAAACCATGGGGTCTGTCTTGAAAACCATGATTATCGATCTGGGCCCGGCCTTTCGTCTGGGAACGCTGGCACTCACACTGGCGCTGGTCGCCGTCATTGCCGAGCCGACAGGCGCAAGAGCGCAGGAAACCGGGCAGCAATTCCTCGAAGATGCGCGTGAGCGGCTTGAGGACAACGACCCGCTGGCGGCCGAAATCCAGCTTCGGAACGCGCTCGATCGCGATCCCGACCTGGTCGAGGCCCAGCGGCTGCTGACTGAGCTTTATCTCACCCCGCAATCGCTCAGGCTGTTCGGCCAGCGGGCGCTGAGGCGTCAGGAGCTTGCCGAGGAACTCTATCAAATGGAGCCCTCGGACGCGCACCAGATCCTGCTCGCCCGCGCACTTCTCAGCGCGCCTGACCCCTCTCAACGCGAAAGCAATTTTGAAGACGTGCTCTCCGTCGTCGATCCCGCGGCGGAAACCGAAGAGCTGGAAGTGGTCAAGGCGCAGCTTCTGGGCAACGCCCATTTCGGCCTTGAGCAACTCGATGAAGCGCGGGCGCAATATACCCGCGCCCTGGAGCTCAACCCGCGCGCCAGCCAGGCCTATATCGCGCTGGCGCGCGTCGCCAATGCGCAGGACGACAAGGAAGAAGCGCTCGAGCACATCTATTCCGCGCTCGATATCGATCCCAGCAATCTGCAGGCATGGCTTGCCCGCGCCGAATTGCTGACCGACCTCAACCGGCCCGGCGATGCGTTGTTGGCGCTCGATCAGGCACTCGAAATCTCGCCGGACAATGCCGCCGTTCTGGCCCGCAAGGCGCGCCTGTCATTGCGCACCGGCGATCTTGAAGAGGCACGCGCGACGATCGATGAAGCCATCGCCGCCAATCCCGATAACATCGATGCGCGCTACACCAATATCACCATTCTGATCCAGGAAGGGCGGTTCGAGGAAGCGGACCGCGAATTCACCCAGATCGAGGACACGCTGCGCAATTTCGAGCCGGCGCTGCTGCTCGGCGGCATTATCCGCATCAACACCGAACGCTATGCGCTGGCTGAAGATTTGCTGGCCTCCTATGTCGCCCGCAACCCGAACAATATCGCCGCGCAGCATTTGCTGGCCGACACCTATCTCCGTCGCGACGATCAGATCGGCGCGATAGAGGTCTTGGAGCCGATCCTGCGCCGTGAGCCGGACGATATCGGCACGCTCAGGCGCCTTGCCAGCGCCTATACGCGCCAGGGCGATATCGCCAAGGCTGCGGAATATTACGAGCGTATCCGGCAACAGCCCAGCGCCCGGGCCTCGCAGCAAGCGGCCCGCCGGCTTGCGCTGATCAATAATGCGATGGGCGGCGCGACCGGCGGCGGCGGCGCGGCGGCTGAGGAAGCCGACCCGGTGGCGGCGACCATTCTGCTGGTGCAGGATTTCATCGAAGCGGGCCAGATCGAAGAAGCGCAGGAAGCACTTGATCGCGAACTGGCCAATTCGCCCGATAATGTCCTGCTGCGTACCCTGCAGGCCGAGGTTGCGCTGGTGCGCGAAGATCTGCCCGCCGCACGCGATACTTATGACAGCATCCTGCGCGATAACCCCGATTTCCTGCCTGCCCTGCAGGGTCTTGCCCGCGTCGTCAGCCGGATCGACGGCCCGGATGCGGCGCAGGAAACCCTGTTCGAGGCGATGGAACGCGCCCCGAATAACGAAGCCATCGTGCTGGGAACCGCCCGTTTCCTGGCCAGCCGCGACGACATCGAGGACGGCGCGGAACAGGCCGCGCAGCTGCTTGAAACCAAGATCACCGAGATCCCCGATTCACCGCGCCTCAAGGCAACCCTGGCCCGCTTCTATGTCGAGCAGGACCGCGATGAAGACGCCGCCCGCATCGCCCGAGAACTTTATGCACTGGTCGACACCGCGGAAAGCGATGAGCAAAAAGCCGTCATCCTCGATCTTTCCGGCCGCCTGCTGGTCGATGCAGGGGAAGCCGAGCTCGGGCTTGAGGCGCTGGAGCAGCTGACGGAGCTCAGGCCCGACGATGTCGACCCGGTGATCACCTTGGCGCGCGCGCATTTCGTCAACGGCAATCGCGAGCAGGGCCGTGAATGGCTGCTGCGCGCCCGAGATCTTCAGCCCGAAAACCGTCAGGTTGCCATCGCCCTGGTCGACCTTGCCATCGAGAATGATGAAGAGGCAGAGGCAATCGCGGTGGCGGAGCGGCTTGGCGAAGCCGATCCGGTCGGCGGCGCGCTGGTGCGCTCACGTGTCTTCGTCCGCCAGGATCAACTGGATGAGGCCGTCACCTATCTGCGCCGGGCCAATGCCGAGCTGCAAAGCACCGAAATCGCGCTGACCATATTCAACGCGCTGCGCGAGGATGGCCAGGAATCCGAGGCTGCGGAAAGCCTGACCGATTGGGTCGTTGCAAACCCTCAGGACGACAATGCCAAAAGGGTCCTGTCTTCCTTCCTGCTGAACCGCGGCAATCTCGGTGAGGCGGCCGAACTTTACGAGCGGATCATCGACGCCGCCCCCAATGATGCCATTTCCCTGAACAATCTCGCCTGGATCCTGGGCGAACAGGAAGAATATGACCGCGCTATCGTCATGGCCCGACGGGCCCTGCAATTGGCGCCGAACTCGCCCGAAATCGCGGACACCGTCGGCTGGCTGCTGATCCGCAACGGCCAGTTCAATGAAGGTATCCGGCTGGTCGAAGCCGCGACGCGGGCCCGGCCGGAAAACGGCGATATGGCCTATCACCTCGCCTATGGTCTGTTCATGACCGGCAAGCGGGACGAGGCGCGTGATATTCTGGTCTCGCTGATCGATACGGAACAGGATTTCTCGCGCCGCGGCGAAGCCGAAGCCTTGCTCGAACAGGTCGGTCGGTAATTCGCGCCCTCGGGCGGCCGGCCGATGCGCCTTGCTCTCGCGGCAGCGCTGCTCCTGGTGACGGGCGCGGCGATGAGCGAGGAAGCGGAGCCTGATCCGCTCGATACCGAAGCCTATAGCGAGGCTTTGGACGAAAAAGCGGCCGAAAGCCGGGCCAAGTCGCGCGGCACCTGGACCTTTGTCCTGGAAAACGATCTGTTCGCCGGCACCGATCGCAATTACACCAACGGTGTCCAGCTGTCCTATACCACAGCCGCCGACCGCGCGCCGAAATTCATGCGCGATTTCGGCTCCTGGCTGCAGGCGGGCCGCACACCCGAGATGTTCGGCACCTTCGCGCTGACCCAACGCATGTTCACGCCCGAGGACATCGAAGCGACCGAACCGCTGCCCGACCAGCATCCCTATGCCGGCCATTTGTCAGCAGCCGCCGTCGTGACCGCGATCTCGGCGGACCGGCTGGATTCAATAACGCTTTCGCTCGGTGTCGTCGGCCCTGCAGCACTTGGTGCCGAGGCCCAGCGCTTTATCCACGAGATCATCGACGGCCGTGATCCGAATGGCTGGGCGAACCAGCTTCGCAACGAACCGGCCCTTCTGATCGGCTATGACCGGCGCTATCGCGGCTGGATTGATTTCGACGTCATCGGCCTGGAAGGCGATCTGGTTCCCGGCGCCAGCATCGCACTCGGCAATGTGCAAAGCTCGGCCAGCATCAATGCGGCTTTGCGCCTCGGCACCGGGCTGGCCAATGACTTCGGCCCGGCGCGAATTCAGCCAAGTCTGGCGACCTCGCACGCGATCCGCGATGGCGGTTTTGCGGCCTATGTCTTCGCCTCGGCGGACGGGCGAGCAGTCGTTCACTCGATCTTTCTCGACGGCAACAGCTTTCGCGACGGTCCGTCCGTCGACCGCAACCCCTTCATTGCCGAATTTCAGGTCGGCATCGAAATGGCCTATCGCCGGATCCGCGCGGGCTATGCCTTCGTTGTGCGCACACCGACCTATGATACGGAAATCGGCCGCCAGAAATTTGCCGCGCTAAGCCTTTCAGTGCAGTTTTAAGGGATGCCGAAGATAACCATGAACACTGCAGAGCTATGGTATGAGAGCACGGGCACAGGCCCGCCCCTGGTCCTGACCGGCGGCTTTGGCTTGCTGCACGACCAGTTCGCCCGCATCACGCCGCTGCTGGCCGACCGCTTCACGGTCATCAATTGGCATTATCGCGGTTCGGGGAAGTCGAGCCGTGAGTGGCCGCAAGGCGGCTTTGCGCTGGATGACTGGGTCGACGATATGGAGACCGTTCGCGGCCATCTGGGCCATGATCGCATACACCTCTGGGGCACCTCGACCGGCGCCTATCTGTCGATCCGCTATGCCGCGCGGTTTCCCGAGCATTGCGAGAGACTGATCACCTATCCGAGTTTCAAGGCCGGGCCCTCGGCACATGAGGTTTTTGAAACCTTCCGCATGGTCGGCGAGACCTTAGGCTATGAAGCCCTGGCCAAGGTCACCCAGTGGATCGGCGCCGCCGAGCATCACGTCTACAGCCAGGAGGGGCACGATTTCGTCCAGTGGGAGCGGGATTGTTTCGCGCGCAATTTCGATATGAACCGCTTCGGCGACATTCTCGATGTCTTCGTCGGCCTCGATCTGACCGGCGACGTCAAGGCGCTGCAAATGCCGATCCTGCTGCTGATGGGCGGATCGGGCATCATGGGCGCAAGCGGGTCGCGGATCGCCGAGGCGGCGGAAAGTTTCCGGGCACTCGCCCCGCAAGCCGAAACCGCCATCATCCCGGATGGCGGCGGCACCTATTGCATGATCGAGGAACCCGAAGCGACGGCGCCGGTTGTCATGGATTTCCTGACGCGGGCATGAAAAAGGGGCCGCGCGGGCCCCTTTTCCGGTCGGGCGCAAGGGTGGAAGTTTCCTAGAACCGGTAGCCCAGCTCGATGCCCCAGGAGCGGCGTTCGCCCGGGGAGATGAAGGAGCCGCCGAATTCGGGCGCCGGGATCACCTCTTCGAGATAATCATTGCCGGTCAGATTGTTGACGAACCCGGCGATGCTCCAGTTCTCGCCCTCGAATCCGGCACGCAGATTGACGATGCCGAACTCATCGCGCCGGGTCACCGAGTAATCGCCCGGCACACCGAACAGCGTCGGCACCTCATCAGCCTGCACCGTGTGGAACCAGGTCGGGCCGGTCAGGCGGTAATCGACGCGGCCGACGAAATTGATCCCGCTGGTCACCGGCTGGTCGAGCTGGGCACCGATATTGAGGGTGTAGTCCGGCGTATAGGGCGATGAGTTGCCGACCGTCAGCGGCCGCGCGCTGTTCGCCTTAATTTCGCTCTCGGTGATATTGCCGCTGGCGAAAACGGTCAGCGTGTCGGTGACCCGGAACTGCGCAGCCAGCTCACCGCCATAGATTTCGACCTCGTCGATATTGCTGACGACCCGCAACAGGCCGAACGGGCCGACGAAGAACTCGAAGAACTGCATGTCTTCGACGTCGGTATAATAGCCCGCCGCTTCAAAAGTCAGACGACCACCCATCAGATTGCCCTTGATGCCGACCTCGAAGGCGCTCGAGGTTTCCTTGTCGAAGACATCGGTGATGGTCACATTCGAGCCGGTTGTGTCGACGATGAAGCTCTGGATCGTCGCCGCCGAGCCCTGATTGTTGAAACCGCCGGATTTGAAGCCGATGCCCCAATTGGCAAACAGCGTCAGATCGTCTGTCGGGGTGTAGGTCAGCGAGATTTTCGGCTGGATCTGCTGGAAGGTTTCCTTGTCGTCCGGGATTTCACCGGTCGGATTGATCGCCGGGTTGAGGCCGGGGTTGAGCGGGGCGCCGCCGTCGAAGGGCGGTCCGTCGAAATCAATGAACTGCGTCCGGGCAAAGGTCGGCACGAGGTTTTGCACCTTGCGCACCTCGGCATCATAGCGCAGCGCCACGCTGGCGCTCAGCGCGTCGGTAACGTCATAATCGATGTTGCCGAACACGGCGTAGACATTGGTATCGAACTCGTCATTGACGAGCTGTTCGGTCGGCGACGGGAAGCCCTGGCCCGGCGGGTTGAACAGCCGGTCATTGGGCGGGTTGCCGGTGTCGATATTGGTCGCGACGCCGACTTCCCGTGTCAGGGTCAGGAAATAGAGCCCGGCGCCCCATTGCAGCCGGTCGCCGTAATCGCCGGCAAGGCTGGCCTCAATGCTGAAATCGGACTGATCCCGCACCTGCGTCTGGGTGCCGTCACAGGTGGTCGGCGAATAGGGACCGAACACTGCGGCCTGCGTGTCGGGGATCAGGAAGGGCGCGCCGACGATCTGCACGCCCTGATCGAACAGGCTTTGCGTCGATGCCTGACATAGCGGCTCTTCAGCAAAAAAGCGGAAATCGGCGCTGGTGCCGTCGGAAAAGAAGAACTGATTGACGTCGCTATACAGCGCCCAGACCGTCAGATCGGCAAAATCGAAGCTGTGATCGACCTTGACGGAAATCTCATAGCTTTCCTGCTCATTGAGCGGGTCGATATTGTTCTGAAAGGCGAAATCGTGGTCGTTGACGTCCTCGAAAAACAGCGCGCCGGGCTCGCCATCCGGCGTTCCGGCCGCGAACACGCCGGCAAAGATCGGCAGGTGAAAGGCTTCGTCGAAGCTGATGGCACCGGCCTCGACCTCGCCATAGCGCGCCTTGAGATCGACCGTGGTATCGGCGGTCGGCTCCCAGACCAGGCGGCCATTGATGTTGAAGCCCTGATAATCGTCAACGACGTCGCGCTGCAGGAAATCATTGGTGTAGAAGCCGTCGGTGTCGCGATAATCGATCGCGATCTGGGCATAGAGTTCATCTTCAACGACCGGACCGGCCAGGCGGGCAGCGCCGACGAAAGTCTGCTGGCTGCCGCCGCTGACTTCCACCTCGGCCTCGAAATCATTGCCCGGCCGCTTGGTATTCACCACGATCGCGCCGGCGGCGGCGTTGCGGCCGTAAAGCGCACCCTGCGGGCCCTTGAGGATTTCGATCTGCTCCAGCGCGCTGAATTCGCGGTTAAAGCTGGACGGGTTAGTCAGCAGAATGCCGTCGATGACGAAGGCGAAGCTTGCCTCGGCATCGCGGGTGCCGTTGATGCCGCGAATATTGATCTGGGTATCGCCGACCTCGGCCGTGTCGACGATGGTCACACCGGCGGTCAGATTGATGAAGTCCTCGGCGCGTTCAATGTCGGCCTGTTCAAGATCGCGGCTGGTGAAGACCGTGACCGATGCCGGCACGTCGAGCAGTGTTTCGTCGCGGCGACGCGCGGTAACGGCGATTTCTTCCAGCGCACCGAATTCGGCCTGCGCCTTGAGCGGCTGTGGGATGGTCGTCATGGCCGTGATGGCGATGGCACTGGCACCGGCAAGCAGCACCGAACGGGCGGACATCCGCATTTTCTGGACCTCGTTTCGTCGTAAAAACGTCAGCGTTGAATAAGAACGCATACGTTGTGCCGCAATTCAGCGGATGATCGAGGCCGAGAGAAAGGGGCAGGCTGTTGCGGCTCGGCAACAGGTGTATGCAATCCTGAGCCTGTGGCCCGGTTATTCCGCCGCCTGAGCCGCGCCGGCGCCATAGCGCTCAATCGCGCTCAGGGCCGTGTCGAGATCGATAACGTCGCAATAACGGCGACCGACGTCACGGAGATTGTCCCGGTGCGGACCTTCATCCATGTCGCCGACGCAGGGTTCGGGCACGATCACCCGAAAGCCGAAGGAGAAAGCATCATTGATGCTGGCCCGGACACAGCCGCTGGTAGTGCAGCCGGCGATGATCACGGTGTCGACCTCCTGATGCACGAAGAACGGCACCACCGCCGTCTGGAACAGTGCCGACGGAGCCGATTTCAGGAATACCGCATCATATTCCGGGTCATACGTCTTCGGTTCGAGCTCGACCTCTTCGCTGCCATGGAAAAAGGCATTGGCGACATTATCGACCTTCCAGCGCGGCGCATCGGCCGGGCTGGAATAGGCGGTATAGACATTCGCCACCGGCAGACCGGCCGCCCGCGCCGCCTTGAGCAGCACCGCCGTATTGTCGATCGCCCGATGGACATGCGCGCTCTTGCCCAGCGGAAACTTGTCACGGCTGAACGCCTTCTGAAAATCAACGATGACGACCCCGGCCTTGCGCCCGAAACCGATACTGCCGGTGCCGTAACCGGCGGCCTGATAGGATTGCTCAGTCATACCGCATGCCTCACTGGTTTTGCCCGTTATGCAATGGCAGCCATGCTGACGCCCTTCGGCGCCGGCGGCAAGGGCGAGTTGAAAGGGCTGGCGTCCGAGCCGCGATCATGGCCGGATACGATGATGACAAGGAAGACCATCGCTATTCTGCAAGGCCACCCCGACGCAACGGGCGGGCATTTGTGCCATGCCCTGGCAGACGCTTACCGACAAGGCGCGGAGGCAGCCGGACACCGGGTCGCGCTGATCGACATGGCTGAGCTCGAGCTGCCCTTTATCAGCAGCGCCGAGGATTGGGTCTCGGGGCCGGTGCCGGAAGCCGCGCGATCAGCACAGCGGGCGATCACGGCGGCCGAGCATCTGGTAATCATCTATCCCTTATGGCTAGGCACCATGCCGGCGGTGGTGAAGAACTTCTTCGAGCAGGTCGCAAGACCGGGCTTCGCCCTCGAATGGGGCGAAGGCAGCAAGATCGGGAAAAAGCTGCTCTCCGGCCGTTCCGCGCGCATCGTCATAACGATGGGCATGCCGGTCTTCGCTTATCGTTGGTGGTATCGCGCGCACAGCCTGAAAACGCTCGAGCGCAACATCCTCGGCTTTATCGGCATCAACCCGATCCGCGAAACATTGTTCGGCGGGGTCGGCGCGCCGGACAAGCCGGTCTATGGGAAGTGGATCGCCAAGATGGAGAAGCTGGGCCGCTCAGGCAGTTGAGGCCTCCGATGGGTCTGGCCGCGGCAGTTCGGGCAAGATTGCCGCGACTGTTTTAGCAGCAGCAAGCACCGGCCGGTCCCGACTTCGTAGCCCGTCAAGAAGCACCGCAACCGGCAGGCCCTGCGCCGTCATGCCGGCCGAGGACAAGGCGGCAGAATCGGCTTTTCAGCGATCTTGAAGCGACTATGGCTAAAGCTGATCGGGAAATGGCTCTGACGGCAGCACAGCATAAGTCGATCATCGACAGCGCCGCCTCGCGTTCGACCGCACTTGAGGCGTCGCTGATCATTTGGCTGTACGATAATCTGCCAATGTCGCTGATCGGCGTGCTGGCCAACAATCTCATCATTGCCGGGCTGGCGCTCACCACCGATGCACCGCGCGGCGCCATCGCCGCCCTGATCGTCATCGGGCTGTGCGTTGCCTTGTTCCGTGTCGGCCTCCTGATCGCCTATCGACGTCGTTTCACCCCGGACAGGCCCGCTCCGATCTGGAACCGGCTTTATCTGCTGTCATCGATCATGAGCGGCCTGACGGTCGGCCTCAGCGCGGTCTTTTTCATCGACAGCGCCTATCCGGAAGCGAGCCTGATCATGGCGTTTTTCATCACCGCATTGTGCGGCGGCGCGCTGGTCGCCAATGCCGGGCACCTGCCGACGAGCTGGAGTTTCATCTCGCTGTCGCTGACCGGGCTGGCAACGGCGATCTTCCTGCAGGCCGGATCCTATGGCTGGATCGGCGCCGTCGGCGTGGTCATTTTCGGTCTGGTCCTCGCCCGTTACTCCTTTATCTATCGCAAGAATTTCATCGGCGCCCGCCTGAAAGCCCTGGAAAGCGAGGCATTGGCCGCGAAACTGCAACGCGCCTTGCAGGAAGCCGAGGCCGGCAGCGCCGCGAAATCCCGTTTCCTGATGACGATGAGCCATGAATTGCGGACGCCGCTGAATGCCGTCATCGGCTTTTCAGACCTGATCCGCAGTGAGGCCGCGGGCCCGATCGGCATCAAGGATTATCGCGACTATGCCGAAGACATTCACAAGGGCGGCAGGCATCTGCTGGCGCTGGTCGATGACATTATCGATATCGGCCGGATCGAATCCGGTACGGTAGAGCTGGACGAAAGCCATGTGGCGATCGCCGATATCATTGACGAAATCACCCGCATGATCCGGCCGAGGCTGCAAAGCGTCGACCAGACGTTACATGTCGACGGCATCGAGGCGACCATTCTGGCCGACGAAAAACTGCTCAGGCAGATGCTGCTCAACCTGCTGACCAATGCCAGCAAGTTTTCGCCGGCGGGCGCGCGCATCACGCTGGAGGCGGAATGCAAACAGGACGGGCTGTGGCTGAGCGTCGCCGATCAGGGCATCGGCATCGACCAATCGCAGCTCAACAAGGTGACCGAACCGTTCTATCAGGTCTCCCAGGGCCATGATCGGGCCGCGGAGGGTACCGGTCTCGGTCTGGCGCTGGTCAAAGCCTGGATGGAGAAGCATGACGGCTCTCTGATCCTGGAAAGCAGCGTCGGCACCGGCACGACCGCAACGCTGCTGTTTCCGCAGCAACGCGTCCTGGCGGCAAGCCAGAGCCGGATGACAACGCCGCCGACCGAGAAAGCCGCCTGACCCGCGTGACGACTGTCGCCGACAGCGTCATGAGCGAGGGCAATGCCCCGTCGCGGCGACGCAAAGGGCGCATTCAGCAACGGCAATGACGACCGCGGCGCATGGCTGGAAACGCATTGGCGATCAGCCGGCACCATGCATGCCGGCCCGCGCCTCGCGGCGTTTGTTCCAGCGATAGAGCAGCGGCGCCAGCACGCCCTCATAGACCGCAATGCCGATCTGCCGGATCACCGGCAGGCGGACGATTTTCGCCGCCAGCCGATAGCGCGGAATCCGTTCCCACATGGCGATGAACGCATCGACCCCGGCCAGCAGCCGGCCATCCACGGTCAGCGTATGCAGCCGCCGGATGGCGCTGTCCGCATCCAGCCACGGCGCTGCCCGGTCGGGTTCGGCCCGGACATCGACCCAGTCGAGATCATTGGGCAAGGCCCGATAATGCGCAATCTCAGCCGAACAGATCGGGCAGGCGCCGTTATAGAAGACGGTGGGGCGGTCGGTGGGTGTATCAGTCATGTGAGGATTTACGGCGCTATCGCCTCGATGGACTGCACCCTTTTTGCCTCACTCCCCTTTGCCGCCAACCGTCATTGCGAGCCGGCAAAGCCGGCGCGGCAATCCAGGACCGGTGCCGGGCGGGCAATATCTCTGGATTGCCGCGTCGCCGGTGTCTCCGACACCGCTCCTCGCAATGACGAGAAACGGGCTTGCGCCGACTCAAGCCCTGACCGAAACTCAACCAATGGATGAGACAGAAGAAGACGACAGGAAACTCCGTCTGAAACCACCACCCTTTGATGACTTTTCCGACGCCGCCGACATCTTTGGCGACAACCCCCGCGCTGACGCCTTAATAAACCTCTTGGCTCGCGCTGAAGATCCAATCGTTTGTGCTGTAGAAGGAGCTTGGGGTTCCGGGAAGACCATTTTCTTACGGCGCCTTATCAAACGAGCGAAAGGCATTGATTGTCTATACTTCGATGCATCAGAACTGGATTTTCACAATAATGCTTTTGTCGCATTATGTGGGAAACTGCTTGCGCATCTGGACGAACGAGGCCTTGCTTCAGACAAGGCTAATGCTCGTGGCGAATTCCTGAAAAAGGCCGGTCGGCTAGCAAGCGCCGCAGGCAGTGCTGCTTTGGCTGTGGGCGTGAGTGCGGCGACCCTTGGCCAAATTCAGCGTGAAGATGTAGATGCAGTTTTCGACGCTATCAACAAGGCCCGTACTGACGACCCCAACCCTGAACGAACTCTATTCGTCCGTAGCATTGAGGCATATTCGCAGAAAGAATCCGCACTCGATGAATTCAAAAACAGCTTAAGCGAGCTAAAAAAAGAAGACCAAAAAATCATAGTCATCATCGACGAGCTAGACCGCTGCGACACAAAATTTGCCCTAGATATACTTCAATGTTGCAAACATATATTTTCTACAAAAGAAATTAAAATTATCATCGGCTGTAATACAGATTTTTTTGATCGTTCTATCAACCACCTTTACGAGCACCGAAGCTATTTAGAAAAATACGTAGACTTCAAGTTTAATATCGGACAATCCCTAGGAAAAAGAGATAGAAATAAGCACCGACTTTTTTCAAAATACCTTTTTGAAAACACCTACGAGAATGAAACAAAATCACGACAATTTGGCAGAGACTCATTTCCGTGGAGCTTAGAAAAATTCTCCGCCTTGCTTGACCTCTCACTCAGAGAAATGGAGCGTGTGGCTCAACTGTCTCGCCTTTACGTTCTTTCGTGTGGCAATGGCATCCGATCAGCACCACCAATAATTATTGGCACCGCCTGCCTATCGCTTCGGGAGCCAGCTTTGTTCCTACAATGTGCGAATGACGAATTGTCGTGGGAGCAATTTCACAAGGCAATCCCTCTCCCGGTAATGGATCAAGGTGGCAGGGTAAGTCATATCTGCCGTTGGTGGCGGGCTGCATTGGGCGACAAGCCGCTGAATGAAGACGATGACATAGCTATGCAAGGGCTTTTTGAAGAACCCGAATTTGGTGGCGCTGAGCCACCTCGCACCGTTGCACAGCGCATGAGTATGTTCGTGACTTCGGATTGAGGTCACGCAGCATCTCCAAAACAAAAAAGGCGGGGACTGGCCCCGCCTTTTTGATGTCGGAAGTGTTGCGGCCTACTCAGCGGCTTCGGCCACCGGCTGGTGGAAGCTTTGGAAGACGGGGGTCTTGGGGGGCTCGAAGCCGGTTTCTGCTTTGCAGCGGGCCTTGAGTTCCTCGACGGTGCCGCCGCGGTCGAAGAGCGGCAGCTCGCCGCGTTCGCTTCTGATGCGCTCGCGCAGAGCCGCCGTGGCCGGCTCGTCGACGGTGAAATCGTCACGGACGACGACGCCATAGCGCTTGGCGCCTTCCTGGGTGACCAGCTTGCGGCGGACATCGAGGGCGACCTGTTCGGCCGGACGCTCAAGCGGGTCGCCCCAGCCGCCGCCGCCCCAGGTGTTGAAATACAGCGTGTCGCCGGGTTCGACCTTCACATGGTCCATTTTCGAGGGGAATTTCTCCTCGCTGCCATCGGCGCGGACCATGATCTTTTCCGAGCGCTTGCCCGGGTGGCCGCCATTGACGCCCCAGGGATGGGTCAGCCAGCGGTCGTCATGGATGCTGATCTCGCCGGGCTCGAGGAAGGTATAGCCCATGCGCACGCCATTGCCGCCGCGGTGCAGGCCGGCGCCGCCGCTATCGGCGATGGTTTCATAGGTGCTGATGCGCAGCGGGAAATAGGCTTCGAGGTGCTCATTCGGCACGTTCTTGAAGCTCGGCCACAGGCTGTGCCCGTCGGGGCCGTCGCCACCCGGCCGACCGGGAATGCCGCCAAAGCCGATCTGATAGAGCTGGTACCACTCGCCGCTGTCGCGGTAATAGCCGGAATACATGAAGTGCGGGCTGTCGGAGAAACCGGCGGCGTTCAGCGCGTCCGGATTCCCCTGACCCAGCAGGCCGCCCATGATGTCGAAAATCCGGCCCAGCATATGGGTCCGGCAGGACAGCGCGGCGGGGCGGCGCGGCTTGAGGATGGTGCCTTCGGGGATGCGGACATCGACCAGATCGTAGAACCCGTCATTGAACAGGATCTGCGGGTCGAACAGATTGATGGTGAAGGCGCCGAGGAACATCTTGAACATCTCCTCATTGAGGTAGAAGTTCACCGAGCTCATCGATTGCGGGTCGGTGCCGGCGAAATCGAAGATCGCCTTGTCGCCCTCGCGCCACATCGTGCAGGACACCTTGTAGGGGCCCATGCCGACGCCGTCATCGTCGATATAATCCTCGAAGGTCCGCTTTTCGGTCGGCACCACCATGGCGATGATTTCCTTCATCGCATCATAGTTCCGCTGCAGCATCAGCTCCATGGCTTCGACATAGACGTCATCGCCGAAGCGGTCGCACATCTCGTCAATGCGGCGCTGGGCGAGGCGCAAACCGGCCAGGATGGCGTTGAAATCCGATTTGTTCCATTGCGGCATGCGGCAATTGCGCAGGATCAGATCGAGGACTTCCTGATTCATCTCGCCGCCCTTGACGATCTTGGTCGGCGGAATCTGGATGCCTTCCTCGAAAATCTGGTGCGCATCGACCGGCAGGCTGCCCGGCACCTTGCCGCCGACATCGGTCAAATGGCCGAACATCGCGGCCCAGCCGACCAGGCGGCCATTGCGGAAAATCGGCTTGATGGTCAGCCAGTCATTGAGGTGGCTGATGGCGCCGGCGCAGGAATAGGGATCATTGGTCAGGAAGATGTCGCCTTCCTCGATCGTGCCGTCATAGGCCTGGGTGAAGCCGTGGATGAAGCTGCCGAACTGGCCGACGACCATCTTGCCGTCCTGATTGGCGATCATCGGAAAGGCATCGCCCTGTTCGCGGATGCCGGGGCTCATCGCCGTCCGGAACAGCACCGCGTCCATTTCTGTCCGCGTGTTGCGCAGCGCGTTTTCGATAATGTCGAGCGTGACCGGATCAACGTCGACCTTGGCGAAGGGGGTGTCGTTGGTCTGAATAAGCTTGGCTGGCATTTCTTCTAGCCTCCTGGCGTCGGGGCCGGTCCGCCCCTCACCCCCGCCCCGCTTCCCCTGCAAGTATCCTGTAGAGGGGAGGCGGGGCGGGGGTGAGGGGCGGACCGGTGTCTAACTCTTAACCTTTAATCGGGTTGATCAGCATGTTGCCATAGGGCTCGATCTCGGCAACGTAACCCGGAAGGATCAATGTCGTCGAATCCATTTCCGAAACAATCGCCGCGCCCTCGATTTTATCACCGGCCTTGAGCTTGCCGCGGTCATAGATGTTACACGGCCATTCCTTGCCGTCATAGAACACTTTGTGCTCGTGAATGACGGCGCCCGAGATGTCGCCATCGGTCTGCGGCAGGGTTTCGGCCTTGACGCTGGTCGCCTTGCCCATCGCCACGGCGCGCAGATTGACCAGCTCATGCTCTGCATCCAGCGCAAAGGTGAAGAGCTGCTCGTGCTGCGCGTCGAAATCCTTGCCGATCTTGGCCAGACCGCCGGATTTGAAGTCTTCGGGCGAGATCGTGATGGTGATCTTCAGCGCCTGACCGGCATAGCGCATATCGACTTCATATTCGATTTCCTGATCGGCCTCGGCAATGTCATCGGCGCTCAGCGTCTTGCGCGCCTGGGCCTCCAGCTCTTCGAGCATGCTCAGAACCTCGGCATCGCTGGTATTGCCGACACGGCTGACAAAGGTGCGTGAGGCTTCGTCGCGGATCCGGGTGGTGGCATCGCCGCGGGCACACAGCACGCCCGGCCCCGGCGGCACGATCACCGGCCAGGCGCCGGACAGGATGCCCAGCGCATTGGCATGCAGCGGCCCGGCGCCGCCAAAGCCGACCAGCGCGAAATCGCGCGGGTCATAGCCCTGCTCGACCGAAACCAGGCGCAGCGCGCCGAACATGTTTTCATTGACGATGCGGATGATGCCCTCGGCCGCTTCCATCAGCGACAGGCCCAGCGCATCGGCGACCTTTTGCACGGCTTTTTCGGCCAGCCCGCGGTCGATCTTCATATCGCCGCCCAGCTTGGCATCGGCCGGCAGATAGCCCAGCACGACATTGGCGTCGGTCACCGTCGGCTCCTCGCCGCCCTTCATATAGGCGGCCGGGCCGGGATCGGCGCCGGCGCTTTGCGGGCCGACGCGCAGCGCCTTGGTCAGCTCGGGCACATAGGCGATCGAGCCGCCGCCGGCCCCGACGGTCCGCACATCGATCGAGCTGGCGCGCACGGTGACGTCGCCGACGCGGGTCTCGCGCCGTTTTTGCGCAACCCCGTCCTGGATCAACGCCACATCGGTCGAGGTGCCGCCCATATCGAAGGTCAGCAAATTCTTGTAGCCCGCCTGGCCGACCATCCACATCGCGCCTGCGACACCGCCGGCCGGGCCGGACAGCAGCAGATTGACCGGCGCATCCTTGGCATTGTCGGCGCCGGCGAGACCGCCGTCGGAGCGCAGGATGGACAGCTTGACGCCGCCCATTTTCTGCTCGAGCTGGTGGGTCAGATTGTTGATGTATTTCGAGACGACCGGGCGGACATAGCTGTTCACCACGGTGGTTTCGGCGCGCTCATATTCCATCATCTCGGGGATGACTTCGCTGGACAGCGAGACCGGGACGCCGGGCATTTCTTCCTCGACAACCTTGCGCACGGCCTGTTCATGCGCGCCATTGGTATAGGCGTTGATCAGTGACACGGTCACAGCCTCGACGCCTTCATCCTTGAGGACTTGCAGCTCCTTGCGCAGCGCCGCCTCATCGAGGGCCTCGACGGTGTTGCCCTGGGCGTCCATCCGCTCATGCGCTTCGATGGTCAGCTCCAGCGGCGCCAGCGGCGGGCGCTTGTTATAGATCACCCAGCCGCCTAGGCCGCCCGGCACGAAGGACCGCGCGATCTGCAGAATGTGGTGATAACCCTTGGTGACGATCAGCCCGACCTTGGCGCCGCGCTCGGTCAGCACCGTGTTGGTCGCGACCGTGGTGCCGTGCATCACATAAGAGATGTGGCCCGGATCGATTCCCGCCGTCTGGCAGATTTTCTCGATCCCGTTCATCACGCCGATCGAGCTGTCGGCCGGCGTCGAGGGGACCTTGGCGGTGAAGGTGTGGCCGTTGCTTTCATCGATCAGCAGCAAATCGGTAAAGGTGCCGCCGACATCGACGCCAAGACGATAGCTGGGTTGCGCAGCAGAACTCATCCGTCTCATATCTCCCTGACAGGCCGACATCCGGCTTTGTGCGCCGGTTCGGAACAATCCGTTCGGTTAATCGGCGGGGTCGGCCTCTGCTTCGCGCTCTATCCGTCGCTGTATGCAATCGACCCGGCCAAGCGCAGCAAGTAAGATCGGCTTAAGGCCTTGTCTAGGGGAAACGCGGGAGGCTTACCGATTAAGGGGATTACCATGGATCATCGTGAACCAGGCGCCGACAGCCTTACGGTCCGCAATCCGCGCACCGGCAAGCGTGATTACACGATCACCCCGCCCGATAACCTGTCACTGGATGCGTTGTGCCGGGCCGCGCGCGAGGCGCAGCCGGCTTGGCAGGCGCTGGGGGCCGAGGGGCGGGTTGCGGCGCTGAAGCAGCTGGCGGCGGCGATGGGGGCGGAGAAAGACGCCGTTACCGATGCGCTGTTCGCCGATACGGGGCGGCTGCGCGAAACGATGATCGAATTCGATGGGGTGATCGATATCATCCATCGCTGGGCCGAGATGGGGCCGGGCGAATTGCAGCCCTATCGCGACCGCAGCACGGCGATCCCCTTCCTGACGCTGGACGGCAATCTGCCGCCCTATCCGCTGGTCGGGGTGATCAGCCCGTGGAATTTCCCGCTGCTGCTGTCGCTGCTCGACGCCATCCCGGCATTGATCGCCGGCAGCGCGGTGATCATCAAACCCAGCGAAATAACCCCGCGCTTTGCGGGTGCCATGCGGCATGTGCTTGAGTCTGTGCCAGAGCTTAACGGCATCCTCACTTACATCGACGGCGACGGCGAGACCGGTCAGGCGCTGATCGACCGGGTGGACATGGTGGTTTTCACCGGCAGCGTCGCGACCGGCCGCAAGGTGGCGGTGCAGGCGGCGCAGAATTTCATTCCCTGCTTTCTCGAACTGGGCGGCAAGGATGCGGCAGTGCTGCTGCCCGGCACCGACATCGAAAAGGCCGCCGCCGGGCTGGCCTGGGGCTCGACGACCAATCACGGCGCCGCCTGCCAGTCGATCGAACGTATCTATGTAGATCGCTCGATCCATGATGCGTTTCTGACGGCGCTGATCCCGCAGGTCGAAAGCATTCGCTTTGCCTTTCCGGATCCGGCCGATGGCCATCTCGGGCCGATCATCTTTGACAAGCAGGCAGCCATTATCCAGGCGCATCTCGACGACGCGCTGGCCAAGGGGGCGAAGGTGCTGACAGGCGGCAGCATCGAAACGCTGGGCGGCGGCCTTTATTGCCAGCCGACGGTGCTGACCAATGTCGATCACTCCATGCGCCTGATGCAGGACGAGACCTTCGGCCCGATCCTGCCGGTGATGCCGTTTGACAGCGAGGCCGAAGCGATCCGGCTGGCCAATGACACGAGCTACGGCCTCAGCGGCAGTGTCTGGGGCGGTGACCTCGAACAATGCCGCCGCGTCGCCGCCGCGATGCAGGCAGGTGCCATCTCGATCAATGACACGACCCTGACAGCCGTGATGTGGGAGGGTGAGAATCAGGCCTTCGGCCTGAGCGGCATGGGTCAAAGCCGCATGGGCCCCGCCTCAATCCGCCGCTTCGTCCGCACCCAGCTCAATATCGTCAACCAGGGCGGCCCGCCGCTGAACCCGTGGTGGTTCGCGGCGCAGGGCTGACAGCATCGGCGCGTCATCCCGGCCGAGCTCAGCGAAAGCCGGGATCCATGCAGGCCGATCGGTCCACGTTATAGCCCCCGGATAACGCTGTGCGTTTCCGGGGTGACGGTGAATACTATCTCCGACACGCCTCAAACCTTCCGCTGCACCATTTTCTGTTTGATCTCGCTGATTGCCTTGGCCGGATTCAGGCCCTTCGGGCAGACGCTGGTGCAGTTCATGATGGTGTGGCAGCGATAGAGCTTGAACGGATCTTCCAGCGCGTCGAGCCGCTCGCCGGTGGCCTCATCGCGACTGTCCTCGATCCAGCGATGCGCCTGCAGCAGCACGGCCGGGCCCAGATAGCGGTCCTGATTCCACCAATAGCTGGGGCAGGAGGTCTGGCAGCAGAAGCACAGGATACACTCGTACAGCCCATCGAGTTTTTCCCGCTCTTCAGGGCTTTGCAGCCTTTCGCGCGTCGGCGGCGGGCTATCGGTTTTCATCCACGGCTCAACCGAGGCAAGCTGGGCATAGGCGAGGGTGAGGTCGGGCACCAGATCCTTGACAACGTCCATATGCGGCAGCGGGTAGATCTTGACGTCGCCCTTCACCTCATCGATGCCGGTGGTGCAGGCAAGCGCGTTCTTGCCGTCGATATTCATCGCGCAGGAACCGCAAATCCCCTCACGGCATGACCGCCGAAAGGTCAGCGTGCTGTCGACCTTGTTCTTGATGTAGATCAGCGCGTCCAGAACCATCGGCCCGACCTCGTCGAGATCGATGATGAATTTATCCAGACGCGGATTCGCGTCATCATCCGGGTTCCAGCGATAGACGAGGAAGCTGCGCGTGTTCTTCGCGTCGGGGCCGGCGAAATCATGCGTCTCGCCCTTCTCGACAACGGAATTCTTGGGCAGGGTGAATTGTGCCATGGCGTACCGCCGTCTGCATCTCTAAATTATTGTTTGACGCTGAAATAGGCGGGCGACCCGCCGCTGTCCATGCGCTGCGCTGTCCCACAACCCCTGGCAAACGCGAATTCACCATGCAACGCACCACCCTTGGCCGTACCGGCATTGACGTCAGCAAGATCTGTCTCGGCACCATGACCTTCGGCTCGGTCCAGAACACTGAGCAGGACGGGTTCGAGCAGATGGATTATGCTGTCGATCACGGCATCGATTTCTTCGATACGGCCGAACTCTATGCCGTGCCGCCGCAGCCCGATACCTGCCACAAGACCGAAGTAATTGTCGGCAACTGGATGAAGGCGCGCGGCAACCGCGACCGGATCGTGCTGGCGACCAAGGTGACCGGCGGCGGTCCGCCCCTGCCCTGGATCCGCGGTGAGGAAAGGCGGCTCGATCGTGCCAATCTTGAAGAGGCGCTCAACGGCAGCCTGCAGCGCCTGCAAACCGATTATATCGATCTCTATCAGGTGCACTGGCCCGACCGCGTCACCGGGCGCTTCGGCAAACGCGGCTACAGCCACAAGCCGGAACTCGACCGAACGCCGATCGAGGAGACCTTGACCGTTCTCGGCGAATTCGTGAAAGCCGGCAAGGTCCGCGCCATCGGCATCTCGAACGAGACCCCATGGGGTACCATGCAATGGCTGAACATGGCCGAGAAACTTGGTTTGCCGCGCATTGCAACGGTGCAGAATGCCTATTCGCTGCTGATCCGGGAATATGAATACGGCATGTCGGAAATCGGCCTGCGCGAAGATGTCGGCCTGCTGGCCTACAGCCCGCTGGCCGGCGGCACGCTGTCAGGCAAATATCTCGGCGGCCGGCTCCCCAAGGGCAGCCGCCGCGATATCGATCCGCGCGAAAGCCGCTACAGGACCCCGCCCGCCGAAGCTGCGGTGCAGGCCTATATCGACCTCGCGCGAAAACACGGGCTTAACCCGGTGCACATGGCGCTCGCCTTCGTCCGCCAGCAGCCCTTTGTAGCATGCCCGCTGCCGGGCGCCACCGGAATGGACCAGCTCAAGGAAGTCATCGGCAGCGCCGAGGTGACCTTGAGCGACGAGATCATGGATGAAATCAACGCGCTTTGGACCGCGCATCCGGATCCTTGTGTCTGAGGGCTTTGTCGTTTGCCTTATGTCCGGTCCCCTCTGGACCGGAATGGCCCGAAAATGTTCTAGCATGATCAATGCCCCGCCTGTTCACTGCCATCGACATTCCCGAGGATGTCCGGGACGCGCTGCTCGGCCTGCAGGAAAACCTGCCGGGCGCCCGCTGGGTCCCGGCTGACAATTATCACCTCACGCTCGCCTTTCTCGGCGAGATCGACCGCGCTGCCGCCGATGACGCAGATGCGGCATTGGCGGAAGTCAGTGTCCCGGCTTTCGATTTGGCGCTCGCCGGCATCGGTACCTTCGGCGACGGACACCGCGCGCGCACCCTATGGGTCGGTGTTGATGAGCCCAGCGGCCTTCTGATTCGCCTGCAGGGAAAGGTTGAAACGGCTCTGCGCCGAGCCGGTATCGCGCTCGAACGCCGTAAATTCAGCCCGCATGTCACGCTGGCGCGGCTCAAACAACCCGACCCGAGCGCCATAGGAGGCTATATGCAGCGCCACAATCTGTTTCGGTCGCGCCGTTTTACCGTTGACAGCTTTGCCCTGATCGAGAGCCATTTGCGCGCCGACGGCCCCGAATACCTGCCGCTGATCGACTACCCGCTGACGACATCGACCGCCGCCGATTGACCAGGCTCGGGCGGTCGAGGCCGGCCGGGTCTTTGCGGGTGGCGAACAAGAGCAGCCTTATCGCCGCTTCTTGATCACGAAGACGGCCTGCTCGGCGGTGATATTGTCCCAGCTTGACGGGCGGACGGCTTCACGGACCTTGCCCTTGCCGCCGAGCAGCAGAGTTTTTTCCACCTCGACCCCGATGGTATCGCACAGCTCGGTGAAATCGCGCAGCGAGCAGTCATGGATATTGCGGGTATCCCACCAGCCGGAAAGCCGCGTCTCGCTTTCATCGGTCACCGGCGTTCGGCCCGAGAACAGCAGATGCAGCCGGCGCCGCCAATAACCGATATTGCTGATCGAGACGATCGCCCGGCCGCCGATCCGCACCAGATTCTCGAGCACCGCCCGCGGATCATGCATCGCTTGCAGCGCCTTTGATAAAACCACCGTATCGAAGGCGCCGGCGCGGTAATCGGCGAGATCGGTATTGGCATCGCCCTGAATCGCCGGCACACCGCGGCTGACCGCGGCCCGCACGCCGTCAAGGCTCAGCTCCATCCCGCGCGCATCAACCTGCTTGCCGTTGACCAGATAATCGAGCAGCTCGCCATCGCCGCAGCCGATGTCGAGAACGCGCGCCCCCGGTTCGATCAGATCACCGATCAATCGCAGATCGAGCCGGATATCGCCGCGCCTGGCCTCATGCCCTGCCCGGCCGTTGCCGCCGTCGCTCTCCAACAGCCCTGCCTGGCGCGCACAGCCGTCGAGAAAGCCGTTCACTGCCTGATGAAAATCAGGCTCGTCGAGCAGGAAACTGTCATGGCCCTTGTCGGTCTCGATCTCGACAAAGCTGACCTCGGCGCCGGCCATATTCAGCGCATGCACGACGGCACGGGATTCAGATGTCGGGAACAGCCAGTCGCTGGAAAACGAAATCAGCGCAAACCGCACCGGCGTACCGGCAAAGGCCGGCGATAGCTGGCCGTCATGATCCGCCGCCAGATCGAAATAATCCATCGCCCGGGTGATAAAGAGATAGCTGTTCGCATCGAAGCGATCGACGAAAGTGCTGCCCTGATGCCGGAGATAGCTTTCAACCTGGAAATCGGCCTCGAAGCCATAGGTGATGTCCGGCCGGTCCTGCAGGCTGCGGCCGAATTTGCGGGTCAGCGCCGCCTCGGACAGATAGGTGATATGCGCCGCCATGCGCGCCACGGCGAGCCCGCGCTTCGGGCGCGTACCGACCTCATTATAGGCGCCGCCATGCCAGTCGGGATCGGCCATGATCGCCTGCCGTCCGACCTCATGAAAAGCAATGTTTTGGGCGCTATGGCGCCAGGAGCCGGCGATCGGAACGGCCGCGCCGACGCTGTCCGGATAGCTGACGGCCCATTCCAGCACCTGCATCGCGCCCATCGAACCGCCGATGACGCAGAACAGCTTCTCGATACCCAGATGATCGATCAGAAGCTTCTGCGCCCGCACCATGTCGCGAATCGTGATCACCGGAAAGCCGAGGCCATAGACCTCGCCCGTCTCAGGGTTGCTGTCGCGCGGGCCTGTCGACCCCATGCAGCCGCCGATGACATTGGGGCAAATGATGAAATAACGGTCGGTGTCGAGCGGCTTGCCCGGACCGATCATGGCCTGCCACCACCCCGGCTTGCCGGTCAGCGGGTGACGTTCGGCAGCGTATTGATCGCCGGTCAGTGCATGGCAGACCAGGATGACATTGCTGCGCGCCTCGTTCGGTGTGCCATAGGTCTGATAGGCAACCGTGAACGGGCCGAAGTCGATCCCGCAATCGAGCGGCATTTTCCTGTCAGCCGCCAGCTCCACCCTGTGTCCCGGCAGGGCCTCAGGATCGTAAGCTGGAATCGGCGGTGATGTCTTCGCGAGGGTAGTCACGGCTCGCACTTCTTTCTATCTCAGCGCCCGATGCTGGTATCGCGCTTGCAGCGGGGTTACAAACCCCTGAAAATTGCAAACGCGTTGATTTGACGACCCATATATAGAGTTCATGGTCCAGCCCCAAAGCCACGCCCGGAGCGAGAGCGATGCCGGCTTGTCCGCGCTGCGCGAAGAAATCGACCGCATCGATGACGCGTTGCACGCGTTACTGCTGGAACGCGCCGCGGTCGTCGACCGTATCAAGGCGACAAAGGGGGCGGACCGGAACGGCGAACCGGCAATGCGCCCGGAACGCGAAGCCGCGTTGATGCGTCGCCGTGCTGCGCGCCATAGCGGGCCATTGCCGTTCGATGTCATCCATCGGCTTTGGCGTGAGATCATCACCGCCAGCACCCTGCTGCAAACGCCGCTGCGTATCGCCGTGCATCGCAGCGAGGATCAGCAAACGCTCGGCCCCCTGGCGCGCGATCATTTCGGCGGTGCCCCGATGCGCGATTTCAACAGCGCGATCGGCGTGGTCCGCGCGGTAGCCGAAGACCGCAATGCGCTTGGTGTCGTCGCCGAGCCGCGCGACACCGACGAAACCGACCCGAACCCCTGGTGGCGCTTGCTGATCGGCGATGATGCCGACCGGCTTCGTGTCATCGCGCGCCTGCCGTTCACCGATGGCGACAAAACCGGCGCCCTGGTGCTCGGTCGCGTGGCGCCGGCGGCTAGCGGCAAGGATGCCAGCATGATCTACCTCGAGCTCGCCGAACCGATGAGCAGAGGCGGAATGCAGGACCTGCTGCAGAAAAACCGGATGAC
Organism: uncultured Rhodospirillales bacterium; assembly: GCA_964598335.1. GTDB lineage: Bacteria > Pseudomonadota > Alphaproteobacteria > CAZRBL01 > CAZRBL01 > CAZRBL01. The sequence goes on along the minus strand of CAZRBL010000001.1, from coordinate 119,670 downwards.
GTTGCGCCGTTTCTGCGCGCGAAGCGGCGGAGAGGACGCTATGCCGCAGCTTAATCAGCCCGATCTGCATCTGATTGAGGTCGAGGGATTTTTCGCTGATGACGATGAACGCCTGACCCGCCTCGGCGAGGCGCTGTCCGGCCGCCTGTTGCGTCTCGGCGTACTCGGAGCCTATGCCTTGCCATGACCAGCGAAACAAATGCACCGCAGCCCAACCCCTGGATCGCGAATCTGCCGATCTACACTGCCGGCGAAGGCAAGATCAGCGGCGTCGAGCAACCGGCGCGACTGGCCGCGAATGAAGGCGCGCTCGGCCCCAGCGCCAAGGCAAAACAGGCAGTCATCGACCTTGCCGGGGCCCTTCATCGCTATCCTGACGGCAGCTTTCGGACGCTGCGGGAGGCCATTCATGACCGCTATGGGCTCGATCCCGATCGGCTGCTGTTCGGCGCCGGATCCGATGAGATCCTCAGCCTGATTGCGCGCGCCTATCTCGGACCGGAGAGCGAGGCGTTGTATTCGCAGCACGGCTTCCTGATGTATCCGATCATGGCGAAATCGGTCGGCGCCGCCGTCGCCCGCGCGCCGGAAACCGACCGCCGCGCCGATGTCGATGCCCTGCTCGCTGCCGTCACCGATCGCACCAAAGTCCTGTTCCTGGCCAATCCGAACAACCCGACCGGCAGCTATCTGACAGCCGATGAGGTACGACGCCTGCATGCCGGTTTGCGACCGGATATTCTGCTGGTGCTGGACGGCGCCTATGCCGAATTCGTGCTCGAGGACGATTATGATAGCGGCGTCGCGCTGGCGAGCGAGATGGACAATGTCATCATGACGCGCACCTTCTCAAAACTGCACGCCTTGGCCGGTTTGCGGCTGGGCTGGGCCTATGGGCCGCCGGACGTGATTGAGGCGCTCAACCGGCTCAGCGATCCCTTCAATGTGAACGCCGTCGCCGTCGCCGCCGGAACCGCCTCGATGAAGGACAGCGATTTTCTGCAACGCTCGATCGACCATAACACCCAATGGGTCGGCTGGCTGCGCGGCCAGCTTGGGCAGCTCGGCATCGACGCCGCGCCCAGCGCCGGCAATTTCGTGCTGGCTGATTTCGCCGCTTGGGGCGAGCGCGGCATGGACGATCCGGCCGAAACCGCGCGGCTGTTTCTGCGCGAACGAGGCATTCTGGTGCGCCAGGTGCCGAATTATGGGCTGCCGACCTGTCTTCGCATCTCGATCGGGCTGGAACATGAGATGCGGGCGGTGATCGATGGGCTGGGCACGCTGGCCGCCGACCGCTTCCCCGATTTATGAGCGGTCAGCTTTACCGCCATATCGCCTTTCTCGGCTTCGGGCTGATCGCCTCGTCCATGGCGCGCGGCATCCGCAGCCGCGGCCTCGCCGGGCAGATCACCGCCTATGCCCCGAGCGAGAAGACGCGGCGGCGCGCGCTCGACCTCGGACTTGCGGACGGCACCGCCGACAGCCCGGAAGGCGCCGTCGCAGACGCGGATCTCGTGGTCATCGCCGCGCCGCTGGGCGCCTATAACGCGCTTGGCATGGCGATTGCGCCCGCACTTCAGGACGGCGCAACGGTGACCGATGTCGGCTCGGTCAAGCAATCAACCATCCGCGACCTCGGCCCGCATATGCCCGGGCATGTGCATTTCATCCCCGGTCATCCGATTGCAGGTACCGAGAAATCAGGCCCCGATGCCGGTTTTGAAGAGCTGTTTCACGGCCGCTGGTGCATCTTGACGCCGATCCCGGGCACCGACGAGGCGGCGCTGGATAGGCTGGCACGGCTGTGGCAGGGGCTGGGCAGCCAGGTCACCGAGATGGAGCCAGGGCATCATGACAAGGTGCTGGCCATCACCTCGCATCTGCCGCATCTGATCGCCTATACCATTGTCGGCACCGCCACCGACCTCGAGGACCATATCAAGCAGGAGGTGGTCAGCTATTCCGCGTCCGGCTTTCGCGATTTCACCCGTATCGCCGCCTCGGACCCGGTCATGTGGCGCGATGTTTTTCTCAACAATCGTGAGGCGGTGCTGGAAATGCTGCAACGCTTCAGCGAAGACCTCACCGCCCTGCAGCGGGCGATCCGCTGGGGCGAGGAAGAGTTCCTGTTCGACTATTTCAGCCGCACGCGCGCCATCCGGCGCGAGGTGATCGATGCGAAACAGGCTGAGTGACATGCTGACCCACGCTGCCGCTTCGCCCCGCACGCCCCGCCGCTACGCGGCACTCTTCCCCTTGCGCCTGGAACAAACGGCCGGAGCGAGGGGGTGCCTCAGCGCGAAAACCCAGCGAAGGCGAGAGCGGGGCCGATGAAAGCCGCACTCGCCCTGATGGCCCTGATGACCCTGTCAGCCTGCGGCTTTCAGCCCGTCTATGGCACCTGGTCAGGGGAACAAAGCGGCGTTCCGCAGGAGCTGGCGCAAATAGGCATCGCGACGATCCCCGAGCGCAACGGCCAGATCCTGCGCACCTATCTGCAGCAACGCCTTGCCGCGACCGAACAACCGGACAGCTTTCCCTATGTGCTGAGGATCGCATTGGAGGAAAGATTGATCGATCTTGGCCTTCAGCCCGACGCGGTGACGACCCGAACTCAAGTCCGTATCCTGGCCCGCTTCAGCCTGATCAACCGCAGCGCCGGGCAGCCGATTACCTCGGGCCGGGCCCGTGCCACGACCAGCTTCAACATCCTCGACAGCGAGCTGGCGACGGATGTGTCCGCCCAGGATGCCCGCGAACGGGCGCTGGAATCGGTCGGCGACGAAATCGTCCAGCAGCTGGCGCTGCATTTTCAGCGCGCGGCTGAATGAGTTCGCCGGTCCGCCGCTGACCCCCGCCCCGGCCCGGCGCGAAACCGCCAAAACTCAAACGTCCTTTGATCCTTAACGATTCCGCGATATATTGGTGTTGTCGGGTAGCACCCGGCTATGGCGATAAACGCTGTATGCAATAGGCTTTACGGACCCGGGGGCAGTACCCGGCGCCTCCACCAAGAGCATTCTGAGACGGGCAGCGACAGGGTGCTTTTGGTGGGGGCGAAACAGGATCGACGTGGGCTGAAAGATGCAGTTTTTGCCCGGCATGGTACCACCGTTATCGGGCCGTTTTGATAGTTGCCAACGACAACTACGCTGAGGCCCGCCTGGCTGCTTAAGCAGCTCGGTAGCTTCGAATTCAACTCCTAGGCCGCTTGCATGGCTTAGGCGCGGTCCGAGGGGCACCGGGCAACAGAAGCCCCTCATTTTTTAAAGACGCTGCGGCGCCTTTTTTTGTTTTGGCCGGTCCGCCCCTCACCTCCGCCCCGCCTCCCCTCGGTAAGGGGCCAAGGCCCGGCGCGCGAGCGCCAATCAAGCATTGAGCCCCGCGCCGCCGCGCGTTAGGGTCCGATATGGCTCGGGATCAAATGCGATATGACCAGATGGTCGAGACCGCCTTGCGGGGGGTGGTGCAACATGCCATCCGCCAGGCGGCGAGCGAGGGCCTGCCGGGCGAACATCATTTTTACATCACCTTCCGCACCGGGCATCCGGGCGTCGACATCGCCGACTATCTGCGCGACCGCTATCCCAGCGAGATGACCATCGTGCTGCAGCACCAGTTCTATGGGCTCGAAGTGTTCGAGGACCGGTTCGAGGTGACACTGAGCTTTAACGGCATGCCTGAGCGTTTGCGCATTCCTTTCGGCGCCATCAGCATCTTCGCCGACCCGTCGGTCAATTTCGCCCTGCAGTTCCAGGCCGGTGATAATGAGGATGCAGCACCGCCAATGACCGGCAACAGCGATATGGATGTGCTGCAACAGCCTCATGAGGAGGCTGCCGGCGCATCGACGCCGGACGATGAATCCGGGGATAGCGAGAAAAAGACCGGCGAGGTCGTCTCGCTGGATCAGTTCAGACGAAAGTGAGCCCGCTCACTGCTTTTCCGGCACAAACATCAGCGCCGCCGAATTGATGCAGTAGCGTAAGCCCGTTGGCGGCGGTCCGTCCTTGAAGACATGGCCGAGATGGCTGCCGCAGCGATTGCAGCAGACTTCCGTGCGGATCATGCCGAGGCCGATATCGCGGTGCTCGGCTATGGCCTCATCACTGATCGGTCGAAAAAAGCTGGGCCAGCCGGTGCCGCTGTCGAATTTGGTCCCGCTTTCAAACAGCGGCAGCTCGCAGGCAACGCAATGAAAGATTCCGTCGCGCTTTTCATTAAGCAGCTCACCGGTAAACGGACGCTCGGTGCCCGCCTTGCGGCAAATGTAGTATTGCTCTTCGGTCAGCGCCTCGCGCCATTCGCTGTCTGTTTTCTCGATTTTTTCCATGGCTTTCTCAGTCCTCTCCGGCACCCTTCCATATAGAACACCGAGCAGCTGCGGCCATCTGCCGGGCGCACAGCTTGTTGTGTGTTGGGGGGTTGGCGCTCGTGCCCCGTCGCAATATTCTTGCTCGTGACCAGAATCTGAAGGAGCGGGCCGATGGCCAGAAACGAACAGCACGACATGCTGCCGCAGCCGGTGCATGATGAAAATGCACGCCAGATGTTTGTTCTGTCGCTGAAAAAACGGCTGGGCCGGAAAATCCGGCCGCAGAACCGAACGATTTTCGACAAGCGCGCCGAGCCCGCCTTTATCGCCGAGCATGGACGGCGGCCCGAAACCCCGAAAGAGGCCGGCACCGCAATGCTGGCCGATGAGGGTTACCGCTTTTTCTGCGCGCTGAACCGCACCGCCCAGGAATCGATGTGGCAGTCGATCCTCGACACCGCGACGCGCGAAGAGCCGCGCATGCGCACCGAGGCAAAGCACATTGTCGGTAAAGCCGGCGGCACGCTCGAGCTCGACCCGGATTTCGACCCGCCGCGCGCGATGCAGGAAATCGACGTCCATCTTCAGCCCGGCGGCTATACGCTCGACAGAGACGATGAGGATCTCATGGCCGGCGCGCTTTATGAGAGCGGCGGCTCGCTCTATTCGCGCGGTCAGAGCGTCGGCCTTAGTGAAAGCAAGGCAGAGCTGGTGATCCGCACCCTGGCCGAACGCTATCCGGACTTCACCCCGACGCGCATTCTGGACATCGGCTGTTCCGCAGGCGCCTCGTCAACGCCTTATGCACATGCCTTTCCGAACGCCGAGGTACACGCCGTCGATATCGGCGGCAGCATGCTGCGTTACGCACATGCCCGCGCCGAGGCGCTCGGCGTTCCGGTGCATTTCCATCAGCGCGACGCCGCCGATCTCGGTTTCGAGGATGGCAGCTTCGACCTTATCGTCTCGCATAATGCGATGCATGAGATGAGCCGCAAGACGACGGCCGCGATGATGCGGGAAACCCGCCGCCTGCTGGCCCCCGGCGGCATCGCCGTGCATCAGGATGTGCCGCTGAGCTTCGAGGGCAAATCGGCTTTCGAGATCTTTGAATCGAGCTGGGACCAGCAATTCAACAATGAGCCGTTCTGGGAAAGCTATGCATCGCTCAACCCCGCCGATCTGCTGGCCGAAGCCGGCTTTGCCGATGATGCCCTTTGGACCGGCTATGTGCAGCAAAAGGGTTCCGGCTTTCCCTGGCGTCTTACAATCGCCCGAAACTAGAGCGTTTTCCTTTGTTTTTGATCCGGTCCACCCCTGCAAATATCCTGTCTGGGAAGGCGGGGCAGGGGTGCAGGGGTGGAGCGGAATGATTGGAAAATGCTCTAGGCACAGATTGGCGCCGTTATACCGCAAGGCTCTTGGGATGTTCCGTTTTCTCTGCGCGATCGTACTCGTTACCGTGACGCTGCCGGCAGCGGCGCAAATGCCCGTTGCCGATCCCTGGTATGCCGAGTTACCGACCAAATCACTGCGCTTTCAGATTCAGCGTAACGGTTCGGATATCGGCTATACCAATGTCGACTTCACCAAGGAGGGTGATCGGCTGATCGTCGAGACCGAAACCTGGATGCGGGTGCGGGTGCTGTTCATCACCGCCTTCCGCTTCAAACAGACGACAAGGGAAGTCTGGGAGAACGGCCGTCTGATCGCCTTTGAGGCCGAAACCGACGATGACGGCTACCCTTTCCCCGTGCGCAGCGAGATGACCGATGACGGGCTGCGCATCATCGGCGTCGAGGACGATTATATCGCACCTGAAGGCATCGTGCCGACGACGTATTGGAACCCGGCGACGCTGACTCAGACGGCCATGCTGAACACCCGCAAGGGCAATCTGATCGAGGTGGACATCAAGGAGCTGGGCACCCAAGACGATCCGGCCAAAGCCGCACCGCTGGGCGCCCGCCACGTCCTGGTCGATGGCCCCAGCACCGATTTCAACGTCTATTACTGCGGCAGCGCGCCGACCTGGTGCGGTTTCGATTTCGAGACCCGCGGCTCAGCCATCAGCTATGTTCCGCTGTTCGACACCCAGGCCTTGCTTGCCGAAAGCGAAAAACAATGATCGCGAGATGAATGGGCCGGCGCGGCGCCGGACCGAACGACCCAAACGAAGTAACGCCTTTTAAAACCGACAAAATAGCCTATATGCCCCGCCGTCATGGCCGATTACGGCCATTTTCCGCTTTGCGCGGGCGCGGCCCGGGCATTAAAACATAACTTGCGATTCGCCGGGCACCGTTTCACGCCCAATCTCCGTAACTGGACATATCGGCTCAGGCCGCGCGACAAGGGAAATATCGCGGATTATGCGGATGACGCGGATGACAACGACCAGGAGTTTGCATGTCTCTCGATCAGCCCGTTCACGAGCTTGCTGACCTTCCGCGGGCCGCCCCTTCCGGATCCATGGCTTCCATCAGCAGCATCCCCCTGCCGTCCGACAATCCGCATCTGAGGTTTCGCCGCGCGGATTTTGACACGGTCGCCGAGGCGCTGGACTATGCCGCGCAAGGGGATACCGGCGTTCAATTCTACGATTCCCGCGGCCGCCTGTCGGCCGTGTTGAGCTATCACGACCTCCGCGAGGCAGCGGTTGAGACCGCGAAGAGGCTGATCGCGCTGGGCCTTGAGCGCGGCGATCGCGTCGCGATGCTGGCGGCAACGGGGCCGGAATTTCTTATCGATTTCTTCGCCTGCCAATATGCCGGCACGCTGGCGGTTCCGCTTCCGGTGCCGTCCAGCCTCGGCTCACGCGGCGATCATATCGGCCATTTGCGCCGGCTGCTGATTACCTCGGGCTCACGCGTCGCACTCGGGCCGGACGAATTCGCCGACGATCTGGCGGCGGCCGGTCGCGACCTCGATCTGTTGCATTGCGGGCCGCATTCAGCGTTGGAGACGAAGCCGCTTTGCGATGGTGCGCTGCGGACACTCGGCGCTGAGGAGGATTCGCATATTCAATACTCCTCAGGCAGCACGCGGACCCCCGCCGGGGTGGTGATCACGCAGAAGGCGCTGATGGCCAATGCGGTTTCGATTGCGCGCGACGGGCTTGAGATCTCCGAGACTGACCGCTGCGTCTCCTGGCTGCCCTATTATCACGATATGGGCCTTATCGGCTTTGTCCTGGTGCCGATGATGTGCCAGCGCTCTATCGATTATCTGGCGCCGGATTCTTTCGCCCGCCGCCCGCTGGAATGGCTCAAGCTGATTGCCCGCAATCGCGGTACGATCTCCTTCAGCCCCAGCTTCGGATACGAAATCTGCGTGCGCCGCGCCGGACGCCAGAGCGAAATGCTTGATCTGTCCTGCTGGCGTGTTGCCGGTATCGGCGGCGAGATGGTGCAGCCCCGCAAAATGCAGAATTTCTGCGAGACTTTCGCGCCGCATGGCTTCCGCCCGGAGGCTTTGGTGCCGAGCTACGGCCTCGCCGAGGCAACGCTCGCGGTCAGCTTTGCGCCGCTTAATACGGGGGTCGAAACCGATCGCGTTGACCGCGAAAAGCTGAGCGGCGGCTTCGATGCCGTCCCGTCTGACAGCCATGACGAGATAGCGGCAAAATCCTTTGTCCGCTGCGGCAAGCCGATGCCAGGCTATGCGGTCGAAATCCGTGATGAAGACGGCAAGGTCCTGAACGACCGTCAGATCGGCACCGTCTTCCTGAAAGCGCCGAGCCTGTTCACCGGCTATTTCAATGATGATGAAGCAACGGCTCAGGTGCTGACCGAGGATGGCTGGCTGAACACCGGCGATCGCGGCTATGCGATTGACGGCGAGCTGGTCATCACCGGCCGCAGCAAGGATCTGCTGATCGTCAACGGCCGCAATATCTGGCCGCAGGACCTCGAGGCGGCCGCGGAAGAAGTCGATGAGGTCAAGCCGCGCGACAGTGCCGCGTTCGCCATTTCGGATGCCGATGGCGGCGAGCAGGCGGTGCTGCTGATCCAATGCCGCATTTCCGAAGATCAGGCCCGTCGCCGGGTCCGGAGCGAAGTTCAGGCGGCCGCGCGGCGCCGTGCAGGGATCGATTGCAGCGTCGTCCTGATCCCGCCCGGCAGCCTGCCCTTCACCACATCGGGCAAACTCAGCCGGTCGAAGGCGCGGCAGAATTATCTCGCCGGTCTCTATACCATCGCCGACGCGGCTTAAGGAGTGAGGTCGCCGACCCGCGCCTCATCCCCGCCACGCCTATCCGGTGACGATCCCGTCGGAGGCGGCTGGGGCATGGGTAAGGGGCGGAGCGGCCAAAGCGCGAAATGCTGGTAGCAGTCAGCGGCGGCACCGGTTTTGTCGGCACCGCCTTTTGTCGTGAATTGTTACGCCGGGGCTGCACCCTGCGGCTTCATGTCAATCGGCGATCGCCCTCGGTCGAGGCGGAAACCCTTTCCGGGGATCTTGCCGATCCGGCCTGTTGGAGCAGGCTGATCGACAAAGCGGATTGCATCATTCACGCCGCCGGCGCTATCGGCGCACCGAACCGTGAAAGCTATTTCCGCGTTAATGAGGGGTCGTCGGCGGCCCTCGCAAAAGCGCTGCAAGGCGGCAGCAAAGCCTCGCGCGTCATCCTCATTTCGAGCCTCGCTGCGCGCCACCCGGAAGTCTCCGATTATGCCGCCAGCAAGCGCGCCGGTGAGGAGGCTCTGCGCGCGGAATATCCGGAAACGGCGATCATTCGGCCGCCCGCCGTCTATGGCCCGGAAGACAGGGCGCTGGCACCGTTTTTCAGGGCGGCCAGAGCCGGCTGGGCGCTACAACCGGCAGATCGCGGCCGAAACCGCCTATCGCTTATACATGTCGACGATCTGGCCCGGTTGATCGCCGATTGGACGACCGGCGCCGGTCCGGCAGGCGAGTTGATAGAGCCGGATGATGGCAAGGATGGAGGCTATGCCTGGGCCGAATTCCACCAAACCCTGTCCGCCGCTATCGGACGACAGACACGGCCGTTGACAATACCCAGGAGCGTTCTTGCCGCGCTTGCCCTGGTGCCCAACCGGCTCGGCCTGACCCCGGGCAAGGTTCGTGAACTGTTTCACCCCGACTGGGTCTGCCGCGCCGGCCTGCCCGATGCGAGCGGTTGGCGACCGCGGATCCCTCTGACGGAAGGGCTGAAAGAAGTCGCGAAACAGTATTCATGACCGGTTGGAAAACAGTGCTTGTCGGCATCTTCAGGACCTCGTCGATTGCTGTGTTCCAGCATTTACCTTGGTGGCACGACGTGAAGGGAGGTCAGAATACAGTCGGACGGCCGGGCGCTGAACCATGACGGCTATGTCGTCGGCATGGTCATGCGCTCAACCGGCAGCCTACTGATTCTACTTCCCGGACTTGCGGCTTTCCGCGTTTTTCGGCTAAGGCGCTGAACGGAAGAAAATTCTTTGAGATATCGGCGGGCTGCCGCCCCCACCCCTTTGTCGATTGCCAGAGCAAAACCAACACATTGTCGTCATCGGTGGCGGCCAGGCCGCTGCCGATCTGATCGTCGCTATACGCAAACACGACCCCGACACACCGATTACCCTGATCGGCGATGAGGCTCTGCTGCCCTATAGCCGCCCGCCCTTGTCCAAAGCCTATCTCAAGGGCGAGCTAAGGCCGGAACGGCTGCCGCTACGCAATCAGGCCTTTTACGACGCCAAGACCGTGACGCTGCAACTCGGTCGTCGTGCCGTGGCCATCGACCGAGATCAGCGCAGCGTCACCGACGATCACGGCGAAACACATCGATATACGGCGCTTGTCCTGGCGACCGGGTTGATCAATCGACGCCTGCCCTTGCCCGGCGCCGACGCGCCGAATGTTTACACGCTGCGCGACAAGGCAGATGCCGATGCGCTGGCCGAAGGGCTCACGCCCGGCCGCAGGCTGGTCGTCATCGGCGGCGGTTATATCGGTCTCGAGGTCGCCGCCTCGGCCCGCATGCTGGGCCTTGAGATCACCGTGATCGAGCGCGAGCAAAGGCTGCTGGCACGGGTGGCGGGGCAGGACATCGCCGCCATGATCGGCGATCGGCACCGGGAACAGGGGGTGCGCCTGTTATGCGCGACCGATGTCATCGGTTTGAACACGGTCGCGGATGGCAGGGTCGACGCCGTGGACACCGCGCAGCACGGCTCAATTCCCGCCGATATTGTCCTTGTCGGCATCGGCGGGGCACCGAATACCATATTGGCCGAGCAGGCAGGGCTGGAGATCGACAACGGCATCATGACCGATGCCGACGGCCGCACCAGCGATCCGCATATCTTTGCCGCCGGTGACTGCGCCAGCTATCCCGATGCCCATTACGGTGCTCGGCTGCGTGTGGAATCCATTTCCAATGCTCAGGACCGCGCCCGCGCCGTCGCCGCAGCGATTTGCCGACAGCCCGCGGCAAAAACGCCGCTGCCGTGGTTCTGGAGCGACCAGTATGACATGCGGCTGCAAATCGCCGGTATCATCAAATGGCCGGGCGGCGGAGCCGACCGTGTGTTTCGCCGCGATGACCCGGAAAAGGGGGGCACAGCGTTCTTCCACTTGCTCGGCAAGACAATCGTCGCAGCCGAGTGCCTCAACTTCCCGAAAGCTTTCATGCTTGCCCGCAGCATGCTGCCGATGGAGATCGACACACCGGAACTGATCGCGGACCCAAACATCGATCTGAAGCAGTTATTGAGCCTCGGAGCGGATCCGCGCGACCTGACAAATCCATAAAACCAAAGGCGCCCTCTCCGGATTTGCGGGGTTACTGTCCGGCTTGAGGAGGCTCTGCGGGGGTTCGAGGCAGCCTTGCTGCGCGGCTTTGCTGTGTTGAGGTCTGCCGGGCCTAGGCCTGCTGCTTCTGCGCCGAGACCAGCTCATCGGCTTTGGCGGCACGGCTCGCCAATTCCTCTTCGCGGTTAACGCCGCGCTGGCCGCGTGTCATCCGCTCGTGCAACTCAAAAACAGTGTTGCTGCCCGTCTTCGTACACCAGAACGGGAAGACTGCGTGCACCAGACAGGCGAGGCCGCCGCGCAGCATCGTCAAGCCGAAGCCGGCAGCGACAGCAAAATGTTCCCAATAACTCTCCCCGACCGAGTTCGGATGTTCGGTAAACGGGTTGGACATAGCCTTGGCTCCTTCCCTGAAGCGCATTTTTGCAAATCAAAACTAATGTAGAACGAGATTCCCTGAACTTCAACAGAATCCAGAAAGAGGTTCCCCAGACAACGCCGAAACTGGTCTGCAGTTGCAGGGTGCGCCGAAATTTCAACAATTTACGATTGACATTTTGATGCGGCTCTTGCACTGCAAAAAACTGCTTTATGTAAAGCCCTTGGCGAGGGAACTTCGCCTGAGACATAAATCGGAGCCATAGCCGTGCCTTATTTGAATCGTTTTGCCGCCACGCTTCTGGTCAGCAGCAGCCTTACGGCCACCGCGCTGATCCCCGCCGAGGCGCAGGACACCGCGCCCTTCGCCCTTGAGGAAATTGTCGTGACCGCCGAACGGCGGGCGCAATCGCTTCAGGATGTGCCGATTTCGATCGCCGCCTTTACCGGCGAGTTCCTTGATGATCTGCAGATCAATGAGATCAATGATCTGGCCGTCCAGACGCCCAGCCTGGCCTTTTCCCGCGCCGGCGGCGAAGCACAGGTCTATATCCGCGGTGTCGGCACCAATGCCTTCGGCGTGACGGTCGACCCCTCGGTCGCGCTGCATTCGGACGGCGTCTATCTGGCGCGCGCCAATATGGGGCTGACGCAATTCCTCGATGTCGAGCGGGTCGAAATCCTGCGCGGCCCGCAGGGCACGCTGTATGGCCGGAACGCCACCGCCGGGGCGATCAATATCATCTCGCGCAAGCCAAGCGAGGAATGGGAAGGTTATGCCCGCGGCGCGGTCGGCAATTTCAGCAGCCGTCAGGTTGAGGCGGCCGCCGGCGGTGCGATCGCCGATGGCGTGCGTGTGCGCTTCGCCGGCAAGGCATCGCTTAATGACGGCTATACCGAAGATCTCGACCCGCGCGGCCAGAACGAGATCGATGACGAAAATCTGCTGGCGATGCGGGCGATCGCCCAGTTCGGTCCGATGGACGGGGATTTCGGCTATGAGGTGATCGCCGAATGGAGCGAGTTCACCAGCGGTAACCGCACCATCCGCCCGCTTGATGATCTCGGCACCGCACAATTCCTCGGCGCCCAGCCATTGGGACCGTTCGGCACCACCCGCAATGATCTGGACACCTTTTTCGATTGGGAGTTCTGGGGCATTACCGGCACCGGCACCTGGAACGTAACCGACAGCATTGAGCTGAAATCGATCACCGGCTTCCGCAGCTATGACAGCGATTTCCTGTTCAACACCGACGGTACCGAAATCGACGTAACCCGATCGAATTTCGAATACAGCACCGATCAGATCTCGCAGGAATTCCAGCTGATCGGATCGCATGATCAGTTCGACTGGATCGCCGGTCTTTATTATCTGCATGAGGAGAAGGAAGGCGGGCTGGGTCTGATCCGCGCATCGCGGGATCAGAGTTTCATCATCCCCAATGACGGCACGACCGATGCATTGGCCGCCTTCGGGCAGGTCACCTGGACGCCGGTCGATGCGGTATCGCTGATCGTCGGCCTGCGCTATTCCTATGAACGCAAGGAAGACTTCACCACGGTCGGCGGCATTTTCGCGCCGGGCGATTTCCTCAGCGGCCTCGACAGCGCCTCGCCGGTGACGATTTTCTCGACCCGCGATACCAGCGAGAACTGGAACGATCTCTCGCCGCGCTTCGTGCTGCAATACCGCCCGACCGACGATGTGCAGCTTTACGCCTCCGTGACCAAGGGCTTCAAATCCGGCGGCTTCGATGCCTTTGCGGCGGGCGATGCCTTTAACGAGGAAATCGTCTGGAGCTATGAGGGCGGCGCCCGCAGCGAATGGCTGAATGGCCGTCTGCAGCTCAACGGCACCTTCTTCTATTACGACTATTCCGACCTGCAGGTGTCAACGACGCGGGACAGCCTGACCTTTATCGACAATGCGGCCTCGGCGACGAATTGGGGCTTTGAAGTTGAAATGCAGGCGCTGCTGACGCCGCAATGGTCGGTCGGCGTGACCGGGTCCTTCCTCGACGCCACCTATGACGAGTTCATCTCTCCCTTCGGGACCTGCCCGGCTGGTGCGACACCGGAGCAGCTGGCGCAATGTAACGGCGCCGCGCCGGGTGAGCCGATCCCGTTCGACAATACCGGCAATCGCCTGACCAATGCGCCGAAGGGCAAGTTCAACATCCGCAGCACCTACGAGGTTCCGACCGATTACGGGACCTGGGCGCTGTTCGGCCAGGTGTCCTATCAGTCGCGGGTGTTTTTCTCGCAGATCAATGAGGACATTGTCAGCCAGGACGGCTTTGCGACGGTCGACGGACGCCTCAGCTTCACCTCGGCCGATGACCGCTGGGAGCTCGCCTTCTACGGCAAGAACATTTTCGACGAAGAATACCTCCAGAATGTCGTCCGCTTCACCTCGACCAGCCAGGACGCGCCCTTTGATCCGCTGGGCCGCGGTAACGCGCTGGGCTATCCGGGCGAAGGCCGCACCTTCGGCGGTCAGGCGACTTTCCGGTTTTAAGTATTAGTTCGTTTTAGGGCGCTGGCGCGCCTGGGCCTTTGCCCCCTCATGGCACGGCCGCATATCATGTTCATTCAGGCGCAGGATTTGCCCTGGACCAAAGGCCTTTACGCCCCCGGCCGTGAGGACGTCGAGAGCAAGATCCTGTCGATCGACGAAGCCGGTACCGACAGCACCTGCATCGTGCGTTACCCCGCCGGATGGAGCCGCAGTGAGCCCGAACACATGACGGCACATGAGGAATTCCTGGTCCTTGACGGCGAAATCGAGATCAATGGGCAACGCTATCCCAAGCACAGCTACGCTTTCCTGCCCGCCGGCCATCTTCGGGAAAAGGCATCCGCGGTGCGCGGTGCGGTGTTGCTGACGATGTTCTATGACAAGCCCGCGGTGCAGCCCGGCAGATCGGCGCAACCGATTGACGAGCGTCTTCTGATCCCCTTCATCAACCCGCTGGACATGGAATGGGATTCCTCGCTGGTCGATCCGCAGCTTGCCGCCGGGGTGGCGATCAAGCCGCTGCGCACCGACCCCGATACCGGTGAGACATCCTTTCTCTACTGCTCGCCGCCGCACCGGGTGCCGAAGAACATGGCAAAGCCGAAATGGACCCATTCCATGGTCGAGGAGCTGTATTGCATCGACGGTGAATATGTCTGGGGCGATACCGGGCGAATGGGTCCGGGCGGCTATTCCTGGTGGCGCGAAGATGTCTGGCACGGCCCGTCCGGTACCGATGTCGGCTATAATCTGTTTGTCCGCACCGTGAACGGGCCGCTCGATAACCGCTTCGATGACAAGCCGCTGCCGATGACCTGGGAGCCCGAATACCGGCCGCAAATCCCCGAAGAATTGCAGGCCTTCGCCAAGGGCTATACCCGCCCGCCGAATTATTGAGCGCCGTGTCGGAGAGCGATCCGCTGAGCGCCGCTTCTCCCCGGCCCCCTCCCCCAAGGGAAGCGGCAGCGGGAGCAACGGGCCAAACACCGCCGCTTGTCACGGACGAGGAGTGGCCGAATCCGCGGATCGCCTGGTACACGGTGACGATCCTGATGCTGGCCTATATCGCCAGCTATATCGACCGGCAGATCCTGACCCAGCTGGTCGACCCGATCCGCGCCGATCTGGGCATTTCCGATTTCGAATTCAGCCTGCTGCACGGCCTCGCCTTCGCCGTCTTCTACACACTCATGGGCATCCCCATTGCGCGGCTGGCGGACACCGGCAGCCGGCGGGTGATCGTCGCGACCGGCGTCACATTCTGGAGCATCATGTCCGGGCTGTGCGGGCTGGCGAGTAATTTCTGGCAGCTTTTCCTCGCCCGCGTCGGGGTCGGGGTGGGCGAGGCGGCGCTCTCGCCCGCCGCCTATTCGATGATTTCCGACCTGTTCCCCAAGGAACGGCGCGGCACCGCGCTGGGCCTGTATTCGATGGGCGTTTTCCTGGGCATCGGCATCGCCTTTATCCTCGGTGCCTTTGTCATCGGGCGCCTGGACCAGATGGGGCCGGTGACGCTGCCGGTGCTGGGCACGCTGCAGCCCTGGCAGATGGTTTTTGTGCTGGTCGGCTTTCCCAGCATCATCATCGGCGCGCTGATGCTGACCACGCCGGAACCCAAACGCCGGGACAGCCTGGTCGCCGCGCAGGCCGCCCGCGGCGCGACCCTGTCCGAGCTATTTACCTTTCTGGGCCAGAACAGGGCGACCATCGCCACCCACTTCGTCGGGTTTTCCACCATCACGCTGGTGTTTAACGGCATCATCACCTGGGCGCCGGCCTATTTCAGCCGGGTGCACGGGGTACCGGTCGCCGAATCCGGTACGCCGCTGGGGCTGATCGTCGTCGTCTTCGGGACCGCCGGCATATTCTTGGGCGGCGTGCTGGCCGACAAGCTGCTGGCCCGCGGCCGGCTTGACGCGCATATGCTGGTCGGTGTCATCGCCGCCGCGGCATTGATTCCGATTGCCGCAATCCTGCCGCTGATCCCCTCGCCCTTCTGGTCGATGGCCATGTTCGCGCCGTTTCTGTTCTTTGTCAGCTTTCCCTTCGCAGCGGCCATCGCCGGGCTGCAGATCATCACGCCCAGCCGGCTGCGGGCACAGATGGGCGCGCTGTATCTGTTCGTCGTCAATCTGACCGGCATCGGTCTGGGTGGCACCGTCACCGCATCCTTGACCGATTTTGTCTTTCAGGACGATCTGAAGCTACATTACTCCATGGCGATTGTCGGCGGCGGCGGCGCCGTCGCCGCGCTGATCCTGCTGCTCGCCTCGCTGAAACCTTTCAAGGCGAGTGCCGTCCGGCATTCTGCGTGAAGCGGCCGGTCGTCCGTGCCTCACCCCGGCCGCCGCTGGACAGTATCCTTGCGGATGAGCCGGGGCGAGGGTAAGGGGCGGACCGGCCTGAGAGAAAACCAATGATTTCGATTCCGCTGCATATCGATCATATCGGCCTCGCGGTCCGCGCGGCGTCCCCGCCCGTTGAGACCTATCGCCGGCTGGGCTTCAGCGTCACTGAGCCCGATGAGCTGATGGGCGCCGATGCCGACGGCAATCCCAAGCCGCTGGGCCAGCAAAGCGCGCATTTTTATTTCGCCGACAGCTATGTCGAACTGTCCGCCGTTACCGGCAGCGTGCCGGGCAACCATCTCGATGGGCATCTCGACCGCTATGAAGGGCTGCATATCCTGGCCCTGCGCAGCGATGATCTTGAGGCCGACATCGCCAGGCTGCGCGCCGAGGGCCTGTCGCCGAGCGCGGCGATGGCCGCCTCACGCCATGTCGATTTCGGCGTTGCAGGAACCGAGACCGGCACCGCCCGTTTCGCCTGGAGCGCGATCCCCGGCGGCGAAATGCCCGAATGCTTCGGCTGCATCGTCGAGCACAAGACACCCGTGCTGGTCTATCAGAAGCAAATGACGCAGCACGATAACGGGGCAACGGACCTGACCGGCATCACGGTGCTGAGCGAAGACCCTGAGGCCGCCGCGGCCCATTTCGCCCCCTATCGCGACGACAGCCGGGCGCGGGATATCACTATCCTCACCCCCGACGAGGCGCGCAGCCGCTACGGCATCGATCCGGACCCGGCGCTGCATGAAGGCTTGCTGGGCTTTTCCGTCGCGGTGCGTGATCTCGACCGCTGCGCGACCGTGCTGTCGGCGGCAGACATTGCCCATCATCGCCGCGACGACACGATCATTGTCCCGCGCTCCGCCGCAGCCGGGACCATGCTGGTCTTTGCGCAAGAAAGCTGAGACGCCATAACGGGGCCGATGATCGAACAACTCGGCCTCGGCTCGCTGATTGTATGCCTGTCCGTCTGCGTTCAGGTCGGCACGATTGCGCTGATGTCCGCCATGCTGCGGCGGGCCGGCGATTGGATGATGCGACCGCCGATCATGCTCCGCATTGCCGTCGCGCTGGTCCTGATCACGCTGGGGCTGATGGCGGCACATAGCGTGAATGTCTGGCTCTGGGCGGTCGTTTTCCTGTGGCTTGAGATTTTTCCGGCACTGGAACCGGCGCTGTATTTCTCGATCGTGAGCTTTACCACGCTGGGTTTCGGTGATGTGCTGCTGCCCGAAGAATGGCGGTTGCTCGGCGGCATTTCCGCGGCCAACGGCCTGCTGATTTTCGGCCTGTCCACGGCCTATCTGGTCGAATTCCTGCGCCGCCTGCGACATGCCGAAGGCCCGTCAGCGCCGTTTGGCGATTAGGTCTTTTGCACCGATGGAACCGGTCCCACCCGGAGGACAGAGCGCCTTCGGAACGCAAATACTGCGCATGCCGTTATTCATGCCATGAACCCGCAATCACCACTCATCAAAACCCGCCGCTGCCGCCCTCGCGGCGAAGCGCGGGAAACGGAAAGCCTCAGACCTGCAAGGCGGATCGACAGCAATGCATGACATCATGACCGAGACCAGGCTTACGGAAATCGCAGGAACGCAGCGGGATGGTCTGCCTGGGCGCGCCTGAGCGATTTACCGCTTGCATCGCACCGGGCCTCGGCATACCGCCTGCGGGTAATGACGCTCAAAGCACGCGAAATCATCGGCTGGCGCGAATTGGTGGCGCTGCCCGATCTCGGGATCGCCGAACTGGCGGCGAAGATCGATACCGGCGCGCTGACCTCTGCGCTGCACGCCGAGAATCAGGAAGTCTTTCTCCGCGACGGCGTCGAATGGGTGGGCTTCACGGCGCCGGGCAAGGGGCCGGCGCGGCGGGTTGAATTGCCGGTCAGGGACCGTCGCGCAATCAAGAACACCAGCGGCCGACCCGAAGACAGGCTGATCGTGGCCGCCATGATGATCATGGGCCGGCATCGTTGGCGCATCGACCTGTCGCTTGCCGACCGAACCCAGATGGAATTCGATCTGATCGTCGGTCGCCGGGCGCTGCGCGCGCGCGGGATCGTTGTCGACCCGGCGCATTCCTATCTGCTCGGCCCGCCGACCGGTCCCATAGCCAAACGCAGCCAGCCGCGGCAGGAGAAGGCACAATGAATATCGTCATGATGGCCCGCAATGCGTCCCTGTACTCGCATCGCCGGCTCAAGGAAGCAGCCGAACAGCGCGGGCACGAGCTGCGCATCGTCAACACGCTGCAATGCTATATGAACATCGCGGCCCGCAAGCCCGAGGTTTACTACAACGGCGAAAAGCTGCCCGTCTTCGATGCCGTCATCCCGCGGATCGGCGCCAGCATCACCTTTTACGGTCTTGCCGTGCTGCGACAGTTCGAGATGATGGGAGTTTACCCGCTGAATGAAAGCGTCGGCATCGGCCGGTCGCGTGACAAGCTGCGCTCAATGCAGCTTCTCTCGCGCAAGGGAATCGGCCTGCCTGTCACCACCTTTGCCCACGATCCCAGGCAAACCGAGAATGTCATGACGCTGGCCGGCGGCGCACCGGTGGTCATCAAGCTGCTGGAAGGCACGCAGGGGATCGGCGTCGTGCTGGCCGACACCGACCGGTCGGCAAAATCCGTTGTCGAGGCGTTTCGCGGTGCCGGGGTCAACATCATGGTGCAGGAGTTCATCAAGGAAGCGGGCGGCAGCGACATTCGCGCCTTCGTGATCGGCGACAAGGTGATTGCGGCAATGAAGCGCCAGGGGCCGGAGGGCGAGTTCCGTTCCAATCTGCATCGCGGCGGCAGCGCGGGGCGCGTCAAGATCACGCCGGATGAGCGCGCCACCGCCGTCGCCGCGGCGAAGACGCTGGGCCTGAATGTCTGCGGCGTCGATCTGCTGCGGGCCGAACGCGGCCCGGTGGTGATGGAGGTCAACTCCTCCCCCGGGCTGGAGGGCATTGAGGCCGCCACCGGCATCGATGTCGCCGGCAAGATCATCGAGCATCTCGAAAAGAACGCCAAACCGGGCAAGACCAGAACACGCGGCAAGGGCTGAGGGTGGCGCGCGATGCCTTTGACATGGGCGGCGCGGCAATTGCGCCGGGCGCCCGCGGCACGGTGCGCCTGCCGCTGACCGGGCTGTTCGACGGAACCCCGGTCGATATGCCGGTCCACATCGTGCACGGTCGGCGCGCGGGACCGACGCTGTTTGTCAGCGCCGCAATCCACGGCGATGAAGTGATCGGCGTTGAAATCGCCCGCCGCCTGCTGGCATCGCGCAAGCTGCGGGGGCTGCGCGGCAGCCTGCTGGTGGTGCCGGTGGTCAACGCATTCGGCTTTCTCACCCAATCGCGCTATCTGCCCGACCGGCGCGATCTCAACCGGTCCTTTCCGGGATCGGCCGGCGGCTCGCTGGCAGCGCGGCTTGCGCATCTGTTCATGACCGAGATCGTCGCCCGCAGCGATGTCGGCATCGATCTGCACTCGGCCGCCATCCATCGAACCAATCTGCCGCAAATCCGGATCTCGCCCTCCAAGCCGGAAACGCTCGCCCTGGCACAAAGCTTCGGCGCACCGGTGGTCATCACCGCAAAGCTGCGAGAAGGCTCGCTGCGCGCCTCGGCCCAGAAGGAAGGCGTCGATATTCTGCTCTATGAGGCGGGCGAGGCGTTGCGTTTCGACGAATACTCCGTTCGGACCGGGCTGGCCGGAATTCTGCGGGTCATGCAGGCGATGGAGATGATCTCCGCCCGCGGCGTGCTGAAACCGCGAACCAAATCCCTGCGGGCGAGCCAGACCATCTGGCAACGCGCCCCGGCGGGCGGCTTGCTGCGCGCGTATCGCGGCGCCGGAGATGTGGTCGAAAAGGGCGATCTGCTCGGCGTCATCTCGGATGCGCTGGGTGAGGAGGAAAGCCCGATCCACAGCGCCGGCCGCGGCATCATTATCGGCCGCACCAACCTGCCGGTGGTTAATGAAGGCGATGCATTGTTCCATATTGCCCTGACGCGGGCGGCGGACCCGGAAAGCACGGTTGAGAGCCTGGCGACCCAGCTCGACGCCGACCCGATGTTCGATGAAGACGAGATTATCTGAGTGCCGATCCGTTGCAGCCTGATCGGGAATCCGAAAGCCGGCGACGGCGATGCCGTGAGCCGCGCGACGCATGCCTTCAGGGCGACCCCGGCGCTGACCATGGCCGGCGAACCGATAGACCTGCTGACGGCGCCAAATGCCGCCGAGGCGGTGCGCACGGCATTGCAGGACGAGCCCGACATCATCGCGGTCGCCGGCGGTGACGGCACGATCCGCGCGGTCGCCAAAGCGGCGATGGAGGCGGCGCGTTACATGCCTCTGGTGCCCTTGCCCGGCGGTACCATGAACCTGTTGCCGCGGCTGATCTACGGCGAACGCACACTGGAAGAGGCGATCACGGCGCTGGCGATGGGCCGCCCCGGCTGGCTGCCCGGTGGGCTGGCCCGCGGGGTCGCCGGAACCGAACCGTTTCTCGTCGCCATCCTGTTCGGCTATCCCAGCGTCGCTGCACAGGCCCGCGAAGCGGTCCGCACCGACGGGCTGGCGGCCGCAGTGACCGTGGCCGAAGCCGGCGCCGACATTTACGCGCGCAGCGGCGAGGAATCGCTGCGGCTGCAACTGGGCGACGAGCAGCCGACAGCGGCGTCGGCATTCGCCGCCAGCCCCTACCCCCTCGAAATCCTGCATGGCGATCTTGCCGCCATCGAGATCCCGGCCGCGCCCAGGGCGTTCGACGTGGCCCGGATCTCCGGCGCCGAACCGCTCGCTCGGCTACGGCTGGCGGGGACGGTAGTGAGTGGCGACTGGCTCGATGATCCCCTGGTCGAACGCCGACCGGCCCGTTCCCTGTCGGTCAGCGGTTACGGGGCCCAAAGCGCGCTGCTGGACGGAGAACAGATCAGCTTTGACGAGCAGATCGACATTCGCTTTGAGGCCCGCCTGCTTAAGGTTCTGAGACCCGAATGACCGATAACCATTCCTCCGCCTCTATCCTGCATCTGTCCGACATCCATTTCGGCGCGCATGACCCCGCGCTGGTCCGCCCGCTCTCAGAGGCGATCGAGGAGATCGGTCCCGACCTCATCGCCCTGACCGGCGACGTCACCCAGCGCGGCAAGCGCAGCGAATTTGCCGCCGCCAGGGACTTTGTCTGCCAGCTCTCCGCGCCGGTCGTCCTCACACCCGGCAATCATGATACGCCGCTGCTTAACCTGTTGGCCCGCGGCACGCGGCCATTTGCGCGGCATGACCGCTATCTCAGGGCGTGCAGCCGGGCGGGTCTGGAAACTGAAACGCTCGATGTCGTCAGCATCAACACCGCCCGCGGCCTGCAGGCCCGCACCGACTGGTCGCTTGGGGTCGTCAATCTGACCGAACTCGACAAGGCGACAGCGCATTGGACCACCCCCGCGCCCGGCAAGCTGCGCCTGCTGCTGTGTCATCACCCGCTGGTCACCCCGGCGGGGCTGAAACCCGATGCCCGAACCCGGCGCGGCGCTGCGGCGATGACAGTCTTATCGGAACGCCGGGTCGATGCCGTGCTCTCCGGCCATGTCCATGCGGCCTTTGTCGAGCCCTTCGATATCGGCGACGGCTATAGCTATGCGATCGGCGCGGATACCGGGCTTTCGACCCGCACCCGCGGGCATCAGCCGGGCTTTAACGTGATCGAGGCCGATGCCGAACGCCTGACGGTGCGCGTGTTCCGATGGCAAAACGGCTTCACTGAAACTAGGGTGATCGAGCAACCACGCCGCCCCAGGCCTTGAAGGAGACCGCCATGAAACTGCTGTTCCTGATCTTCGCTGTCATGCTGACGCCGCCGCTCGCCTTCGCCCAGAGCGCCGAGGACAGCGTCACCATCCGCCGGGCCTCGATGGTCGTCTCCGATCTCGACCGGGCGTTGACCCTGTGGCGCGATGTGCTGGGCATGTCGGTGCACAGCATCAATCCGGTGAACAAGGATTCCCTGTCTTATGATCTGTTCAACGTCCCGCAGGAAGCGACGATGCGCTTCGCCAATCTCAACAGCCGCGACCGCATCCGCGCCTATGGCCTGCTGGAGGTCAAGGGGATCGAGCTGCCGCCCGCGAGCGGCATCCGCCGCATCGGCCCGCTGATCAACACCCACGGACGCTGGGCCGAAATCAAGCCGCAGCTTACTGAAATGGGCATCACCCTGATCCGCGAGAAACAGCTGACCACCGCCGAGGGCGCGCTGGGCGTCGAAACCGGCTTCGTCGACTGGGACGGCAATCTGGTGATCGTTTATGAGCTGGAGTGATTTTGGCCCCTGCGGCGCGAGCGACAAACACAGCACTGGACCGGCCGCGCAAAAACTGCATACAAAAATTGAAGAACAACGAACAGGTGAGCACCCAGCATGGAATTCGGTATCTTTCTGCCAAACGGCACCAATGGCTATATCCTCTCAAAGACCGCGCCGCGTTACGAGCCGACCTTTGCGCATAACAAGGCGATAACGCTGGAGGCCGAAAAGCAGGGCCTCGATTTTGTCCTGTCGATGATCAAATATCGCGGCTTCGGCGGCGAGATCGGTTATTGGGACAGCTGCCTTGAGAGCATGACGATGAGCGCCGGGCTGCTGGAGGCGACCGAGAAGATCGGCATTGTCGGCACTGTCGGCATCCTCAGCCAGCATCCGGTGGTGATCGCACGCATGGCCGCGACCATGGATGAGATGAGCGGCGGCCGTTTCGGCCTCAACATCGTCACCGGCTGGAACAAGCCCGAATACACCCAGATGGATATGTGGCCGGGCGATGAGCACTATTCCAACCGCTATCAATATGCCCGCGAATATGTCGACATCCTCAAGGATCTTTGGGAGGACGGGCAGTCCGATTATTCCGGCCAGTATTTCAACCTGAAGGATTGCCGCTGCTTCCCGACCCCGCCCAATGGCGTGCGGCTGGTCTGTGCCGGGCAGTCGGATAACGGCGTGCGGTTCACAGCGGAATATGCCGACCGCAATTTCGTCATGGCGCCGCCGGATTCGCTGGCCGGCATCAGCGACCGCACCAAATCCATCGCCGCCGAGGCCGGCCGGGATGTCGGCACCTATGCGCTGTTCGGCGTGGTGATCGCCGAGACCGATGAGCAGGCCAAGGCCGAATCCGACGCCATCGTCGCCGGCGCCGATCTCGAAGCCATCGGCAATGTCGTCGGCAACGCCAATCTCGATACCAAGGGCGGCGGCACCACCGATGTGCTCAAGGCCGGGCTGATCGATAAGCCGGTCGAGCAGGGCAATATGGTCTATATGGGCTTCCCCACTTTGGTCGGCGGCTATGACACGCTGGCCGAAAAGATCAGCGAGATCGCCAACACCACCAGCGTTGACGGCATTCTCTTCACCTTCCCCGATTTCGTCGACGGCATCCGCCAGTTCGGCGAGCACGTCAAACCGCGCCTGAAGCTCAATTCATGAAAACCGCGCTGATCACCGGGGCCGGCATCGGCCTGGGCAAGGGCAGTGCCGAGGCCCTCGCCGCCGCCGGCTACCACGTCATCCTGACCGACGTCCTCCCCGACGAGGGCAGCGGTGCCGCTGAGGCGATTATTAATGCCGGGGGCAGTGCCGAGTATCGCGATATGGATGTCACCGACAGCGATGCGGTGAATGCCGTCATCGGCGCGGTGGAGGCGCAACACGGCCCCCTGACCGCCCTTGTCCTCAATGCCGGGATCGCCAAGACCATCCCGCTGGACGGCATGGCGGATCAGGCCTGGGATCTGACGCAGGAGATCAATCTCAAAGGCATGATGCGGGTGCTGCGCGCCGCAGCGCCACAGATGCGGGCGGCGAAACAGGGCGCGGTGGTCTGCCTGACCTCGGTCGTCGGCCCGCTGTTGGGCTGGGCCGAGCATATCCCCTATAGCGCCAGCAAGGGCGGCGTCGCCGGCTTCGTCAAGGCCGCCGCCCTCGAACTCGCCCCCGACCAGATCCGCGTCAACGCCATCGCCCCCGGCGTCATCCGCACCGCCCAAACCCTGGACCCGGTCCACTCGCTGGGCGAAGAAGGCCTCACCGCCTTCGCCCCCAAGGTCCCCCTGGGCCGCATCGGCGACCCCGCAGACATCGCCGATGTCGTGGTGTTTTTGCTATCCCATCAGGCGCGGTTCATCACCGGGCAGACGATTGCCGTGGATGGCGGACTGACGGTGAGTCTTTAGGGCGCAGCGATTAGCCGTCGTGTCTAAGGATTGAGGCGTTCGGCTCAGTCGTCATTTGACGGAGCCATCATCAGGGACAAGGGTAATCGTGCCGGCGACCCATGCGGTCAGCTCGTCGGCGAGCGGGATCAAGTCGTCGATCCAGCGGCCGGCATCAATTAAATTGATCCGCAACGAAAAATTTGGATTTTTATGATGAGTCCAAATAACGGTACGAAATAATGAAAAATTATCGTCGCTATTTTCTGGATCTTTTTTGCACCATGACATAGCACTTCCGTGCGTGAAAGTTGTTCTGATGCCGGGCTTTGGCAGCAGGCGAACACTTCCTAGACAAGAGGTTTCTTGGCGGCCGTCTTGCTCCGTGAGGGACCAGATTTCAAATTCACGCGGATCTTCGTCGATAAATATCTGATCAAATGATCGTATTAGTCTATTTGACTCCGTCCGATCTGGAGATCGTCCGCTTAGGCCAACACTAATCGCAACCGTGGCTCTGTTCATCTGCTCTGCGGCCGCGTCTTCGCCATATTTCTCAATGAACGCTTCTTCCAGCTGGCAAGCGCTTTGATATTGCGGCAGCACCACATGGATGTAGAAAGGACTCTCGTATTCGGTGAAATCAGGGGGGCCGCCATTAAAGAATGTCGCGGGGATCACCAATTTGGCGCGCTGCATCTGAGCCGGCAGATCAGCGGGCGTCTCTTCCACTGGATCAACCGGATAATTGAAATAGATTTCGACGGGCGTCGTATCGCCTGTGCAATTATGCGTCGTATAGCCGCTAAACGGTTCATATTGCTGGCTTTCCCAAACGGCATAGATGCCAATGCCGCCAAGCAGAAGCAGCGCGCCAATAATGAGAAGAACGCGGCCGCAGCCCATTCTTTTTTGCGGATCGGCGTTAGTGCTCATGACGCCTTGCCGATCGCGAAATCATGGGCAGGATCGAGAGTCCGGCTTGCAGCGCCCGCACCGCCCTACTCCCCCAGCGCATAAGCGATAATCGCGTCGCCCGGTGGGGCGCCGATGATGGAGTGGCCGCCGGCCATGACGATCACATATTGGCGGCCGCCGATCTCGTAGGTCACCGGCATGGAATGGGCGCCGGCGGGGAGGCGGTCGGACCAGAGTTCCTCGCCGGTGGCGCTGTCAAAGGCGCGGATACGCTGGTCGGTGGCGGCGCCGATGAAGGTGAGGCCGCCTGCGGTGCTGATCAGCCCGCCAATGCCCGGCGCACCCCAATTCAGGCCGATGCCGAAGGGCAGCGCTTCTGAGGTGGTGCCGAGCGGCGCGCGCCAGGCGATCTCCCGGCGCTCGAAATCCAGCGCCACCAGCTCATACCAGGGCGGTGCGCTGCACGGCGCGCCGAGCGGTGACAGCAGCGGTTCGAGCACGGCGCGGAAGGGCGTGCCCTCGGCCGGGAAGACGATCGGGCCGTCGACAAAGCTGGCATGGCTCTCGGTCGCCTCGCCCGGCGGGGTGTCGCGCGGCTCCAGCCGCAGGATCGAGGGCACCGTGCTGACCGGCAGGATCATCAGCCCGGTCGCCGGATCGATGCTCGCCCCGCCCCAATTGGCGCCGCCGAAAAAGCTCGGCCGCATCAGCGTGCCCTGGAGGCTGGGCGGGGTGTACAGCCCCTCATTCCGCAGTTCCTCGATGCGGGCGCGGCAGGCATTGCGGTCAACGATGATGCCGCCCCAGGCGTCCTCGGCGGCCAGGGTCAGCGGCACCAAGGGCGGCAGCGCGGCCGGGAAAGGCTGCGTCGGAGAGAGCGCCTCCCCCGCCACATCGGAGGCCGGCACCGGGCGGTCCTCAATCGGAAACAGCGGGGTGCCGTCGCGGCGGTCATAGACGAAGACCAGCCCCTGCTTGGTGTTCTGGATCAGCGCCGGGATGGCCTCCCCGTCGATGGTCAGGTCGGTCAGGATCGGCTGCGCCGGCAGATCGTAATCCCAGACATCATGGCGCAATATCTGCTGCACCCAGACCACCGCGCCGGTCTCGGCGTTCAACGCGACGACCGAATTGCTGTCGCGATTGGGGCCGGGGCGATAGCCGCCGAACAGATCGACCGAGGGGCTGGAGGTCGGCAGATAGATCATCCCGAGATCGGGATCCGCCGCGATGATCGTCCAGACATTGCCGCCGCCGATAGCCGCGGGGTCACCGCCCTGCCAGCCCGCCAGGCGCGGATCGTCGGGCCGCTGCGGGATCGGGTCGAACACCCATTTGCGCGCGCCGGTCCGGACATCAAAGGCGCGGACGGTGCCGCGCGCGATATCGACGGCAATGCTGTCGGTCACCGCCGAGCCGAGGATGACGGTATCGCCGATCACGATGGGCGTGGTCGTCAGCCGCAGACCGGAGGCAATCGCCTCGCTTTCTTCGGGCGTCAGGACGGCCATCTCGCCGCCATCACCGAAATCCTCGCAGGGCTGACCGGTGCGGGCATCCAGCGCGATCAGGCGGAAATCGAGCGTATGGCTGATCACCCGCAGGCTGCAGGCGGTGTCGTCGGGCGCTTCGTTATCCTGCCAGACCGCGACTGCGCCACGGCATTTATGCTGGAAGGGCTGGCTGATGCTGAGATCGATTTCGGGGTCATGGACCCATTTCTCCGCCCCCGTGACCGGGTCCAGCGCCACCACCCGGCTGAACGCGGTGCAGAAGATCAGAGAATCTTCGACCAGCAGCGGCCGGCCCTGCAGCGCCGAATTGGCGAATTTCTCAGCCCCGACCAGCGCCTCTTCGCCGGTGTTATAGGTCCAGACCCGCTCCAGCCGATGGGCATTCTCCGGCGTGATCTGCGCCCCCGGCGCCGCATTGGTGCCCGACAGATAACGCAGATAATCCGGCGGCAGCCCCTGGGCGGTGGCGATCAGGGGAAGGAGAATGAAAAGACAGAGAAGGACGCGCATCATGCGCGCATGACAGGGAAACAGCGCCGAATGGTCAAGAGATTGCAATCAAGGAGTGTTGAGAAAGGCTCGCCTGTCGGCTAAACTCAATCTCTGTGTTGTGATTGACGAAAGAGGGCGGGCGATGATGCAAAGCCGAACTCAATTATTGGCATCCTGCCTCATGCTGGTGAGCGCAACGGCGCCGCCCGTCGCGGCCAATCTGATCACCAATGGCGATCTGGAAGTAATCAACCCGACACCGACGACGCCGCGTTTCGCGCCGAACGGGATTTTTCACTACATCCTCAGCCCCGGCACTTCGAGCGTGCTTCCAGGCTTTACGGTCAATTACGGCACGATCGACGTCAACATCCCGCGCGTCGGAGAACCGACCGGTTTCGGCGGCCGCGGCAACACGATCGACCTGTTCGGCGCCACAAACCAACCCGGCAGCCTGACGACGACCTTCGCCACGGTACCGGGGCGGCGCTATCTGCTGGATTTCGATTACGCCGCCGTTCCGGCCATCGTATCGAATGCTTGGGTTTCTCTGACCAGCGACGGTACCGTGCAAACCGACCTGCTCACCGGTCTTTCGGTTAATGGGTCCGGCGGCGGCGCCGTCCCGGGAAGGCCGAATTACCTGCAGGCAAACGGCAATGTGAACAGCCTGACGTCAAACAATTGGATCGAACATGCGATTGAGTTTGTTGCCACCGGGTCCAGCACATCGCTCCGGATCGATCATCGCGACAGCCTTTCAGGCGGCAACGGCATCTTTCTCGACGATTTCTTCGCCACGGCGCTGGGCCCGAGCGTCGATGCCGGCGGTGATTACGTGTTCGACGCCAATAATGGCGCAATAACCCTGAACGGTACGGTCAATGACTTCAACGGCGCGGGCGATATCGTCGCCGCCCAAACCGGCTTCTACCAATTGGCGACACCCAATGCCCTGTTTCCAGGCGGTGCCCGGCCGCAATTGACGCTTGCTCAGGCCGGGATCACCCATTCCGGCGCGGCCGACGTGACGCTCGGCTTCCGCGCGCAGGATGTCGCGGGCGAAACGGCGTCCGACACAGCGACCGTCCGCTATGACAATGCCGCGCCGGATATCCTCGGCGCCGAAATCGCCATGATCGAGACCGGCGCGCGCGGTCTTGATTACAGCTTCAACCTGATTGATGCGGATTTCGCGCATAACGATTTGTTCGATGATTTCGAATTGCTGGAATGGGAGCTGTTCATCAAGGGGGAATTGCTGACCGAAGGCAGCTGGGACGGAAGCGGCGCGCTGGCCGGGACGCTGGACTGGGATGAGATCGCCGAGTTCTTCCCCGAAGCGGGCACCTATGCGCTATCCCTATTCATCGAGGACAATGGCGGGCTGACGGATAGCCTTACCGGCCTATCGGTCGAGTTTTCCGGCATTGTCAGCGTTCCGCCGCTTGGCGCCCTTGCCGCCTTGGGCGCTATCGCTGTTGCGCAGCGGCGACCTCGGCGTTGAGCTGATCGACCGGCGCCGGGGTCGTCCACTTGCTGGGCGTCCAATTTTGCACCGTCATCTGATGATCCTTCAGTCTTGCGGGTCGATAGTGATTAAGTCGGGCTCACTGCTTCCTTCACCGGAAGGGCTTGCGCCGTCGGATGGGACAATTACGAGAGCGACGGGAACCGCTTTCAGGTCAGTGAAGTTTCTGAGGCTCAGACTGTTCCGGCAGGGTCCCGATGTCGCAACTTCTTGGAGAAAACGGGAACGGGTATATGTCGGGGCAGTGTAGGGAAGGTCGCGCTGCAGGTCCTGGGCTTCTTCGAAAGCGGCCTTAAGTGAGCCCTGCCTAAGAGGCGTTTTGCCCTTTGCGATCGCTCTACAATCACGATAGGCGCGTCCAGCGCCATCAATGCGAACCAAACGAAAGACCCCGCCACGGGTTGAAGGCTGGTACTTGTCCGAGAAGAGAAGGCCAAGGACGCCGCCATAGCCGTCTGGCTCCAGGTGCCAAATGGCCTGCGAGGTGCCCACGCTTCTACTCCAGACGATCTCGCCTTGCTTGTCCAATCGAAGCAGCAGGGCCCTGCCAGGACCGCTTGATAAAAGCTGGGTCGTCTTAAACCGCAAGGCCACGATCACCTCGCCATCGGCCACCGCTGCGACGGCCTTTTGAGCGGAGCTTGGCCGCAGACCTTCGTAACGTTGCGCCCAAAGCAGCTCGCCAAGCGCATTAAACCGGGCAACGAGCGACCCAACCCCGACAACGATTAGGTCTCCATCGGTCGTGCGAGTGGTCGCCCAGACGCTTGTCCTGTGATGTCGACCTTCATGGCGGAATCCCTCTATCGTAAAATCGAAGCCGCTACGAGGCGGCAAGGCTTCCAATCGCGCATCAACATCGAGGGGTTCAGGGTCTTCCCAAAGCGGGAAGTCGGCATTGTAGAGGACCCATCCCTGGAACAGGCCCCAGACAAACAGGGTGAGGGCATAGCCAGCCCCCAGGCCAGCCAGTGTCGTGATGAAATTGCCGATGCCGCGAAACGGCCAGCGCAGCAGCTTTGCCAATGCGCCCCGTACGCCCCGACGCCCCGCGGCACCGACGCGGCTGTCCGCAGCCTCAGCCAGGCGGCCGGTATCCTCGTTGCCGCCATTCGACGTCATCCGATCTCTGCTTTCCGGTCGTCAGCGCCCAAGACAAGCCTCTCCCGTTCAGTACCGCCGTGATTAATGTCGGTCCGTTTGCGTCCGGCGCCGAAGGGAACAGGAGTAAGAGACTGCAGGTGTCGCATGACACCATGACAGGCAATGGGGCCTGCCGGGTCAAGCCTTATGCCTGCGCGGCGGCGACTTCGGCGTTGAGCTGATCGACCAGCGCGGGGTCGAGGCCGAGGCGGGCAGCGAGGCCTTCGAGATAGGCCTGTTCGGCCGGGTGGTCGGGGTCGATGGCGAAGCGGGAGACGAGATAGAGCTCGGCCGCCTGTTCCGGGCCGCGCGCCATGGCCGCGATATCGCCCAGGCCGGGCGGGTTGCCCAGCGTGTCGAAGACGACTGCCTTGTCGGAGGCTTCGAGCGGCAATTGCCCGACCTGATCGAAGATCGCCTTTTGCTCGGTGGCGTCGATATGACCGTCGGCATTGGCCGCCGCGATCATCGCCTTGACCAGTGCCAGCTCAAAGGCCTGGCCATCCGCGGCCGGGGCCGCCGCCGGATCGAAGGCGGAGCCCGCCGGGGGCGGTTCGGGCGGCGGCAACGCCTGGGGCTGAGGCGGGGCGGTTTGGGCCGGAGCCGCCTTGTTCGACTGCCAGTTATTATAGGCGCGATAGGCCAGCGCCCCGAGCGCCGCCGCGCCGCCATAGCCGACGACCCCGCCGGCCAGCTTGCCGACCTTTTTGCGCGCCTTCTTGTTGCCGACCAGCAGGCCGAGCAGCCCGCCCGCGGCCAGACCGCCCGCGATGCCGCCAACACCGCTGTTCTGCAAAGTGGATTGCGCCTTGGCGCCGGTGCCGGGGCCGAGCAATTGATCGAGAAGGTTTTGCGCGCTCATGCGGGGTGGTTCCGTAAGTTCATTTGGCAGGAGCGTGAGATATGGCGCCGATCGCCAATGACCCAAAGGCGTTCGGCCCGCGTATCGCTCAAAAAAGCGGCATCGCGATTGCCTTGACGGCCCGGGCAAAAGGCCGTGCGCAATCCGTCAGGTTCGGCCCCGCGCGCCGCCGCAAAGAGTAAGACAAGAACTAGAGACAGGGAAACAACATGGCCTTCGGCGCGCCCGCAAAATGGTATGACGGCAAGGTTTTCGGCCTGCCGATCATCATGGTCTGCATGTTGGGGATGATGGCCCAGATCGGGCCGATCATTTACAACGCCTTCGGCTTCTTCGCCTCGGCGATGGAGGACCAGTATGGCTGGGGCCGGGGCGACATGTATTTGTCGCTGACCATTGTTTCGATTGCGATTTTCCTGGTGCACCCGCCGGCAGGCTTCCTGATCGACCGTTTCGGCGTCAAGCGTGTGCTGATCCCCTCGCTACTGCTGCTGACGCTGGCCTATGCGCTGACCGGCCTGTTCGTGTCCGAGCTATGGCATCTGTATCTCGGCCTTGCCGCCGCCTCGGTGCTCGGCGTCGGCGCCAATTCGATCTTCTATATCCGCACCATCTCGCAATGGTTCGACAAGAATCGCGGTCTTGTCCTTGGGGTTGTTGCCGCCGGTGCCGGGCTCGGTGTGGCGCTGATTCCGCCCGCCATCCAGCAGATCATCGATGCCGGGTCCTGGCGCGACGGGTTTTATGCGCTGGCGCTGCTCAACCTCGTCATCGTCATCCCGATGCTGCTGCTGTTTTTGCGCGACAAGCCGGTCGATATCGGCCTCACCGTCGACGGCAAACCGCAGGATGAAGACGGCGAGAAGGCCGCTCTGACCGGCCTGACCGCCGGGCAAGCGGTGAAGACCCCGACCTTCTGGCTGCTGCTATTCGCGATCGGCCTGTCGGTCTTTGCGCTCTACGGCGTTTCGCCCAATCTGGCGCTGATCCTCAAGGATCGCGGGCTGACCACCGATCAGGCCGGGCAGGCGGCGATGGTGCTGGGCATCGGCATGTTCCTCTCGCGCCTCGGCGTCGGCATCCTGATGGACCGCATCTTCGCGCCGACCATCGGGCTGGTCGTGTTCATCATGGCGGCGGGCGGTTTCGGCCTGCTGGCCTATGGCGGGGATAGCGTGCCGCTGCTGCTGCTCGCGGCGCTGCTGATCGGCATCGGCATCGGCGCCGAGGTTGATCTGATCGGCTTCATGGTCGGCCGCTATTTCGGCCTGCGCGCCTTCGGCAGCATCTATGGGCTGGTTTTCCTCGGCTTCCTCGCCGGCACCGCCACCGGCGTGCTGGTCGTCGCCTCGTCGGGCGAAGCACAAGGCAGCTTCGTGCCGATCCTGACCATCCTGATGGGCCTAACCCTATTCACCGCCCTGCTCTTCCCCTTCATGGGCCGCTATGAGCGGTATCGCGACAGGTTCACGACGGCGGAGCCGGAGGCGCCAGCGCCCGCGCATCAGACCAAGGCGACGGCCTGACCGGTCATCGCCGCAAGAGCGCGGCACTCTTGACCGCGCTCCTTCCTCGGCCTTTGCTGAATCACACAGCATGCGAAAGGCGAGGCAATAATGGATTTGGTTGGCTATAGCGACCGATGGGTGGTTCAGCCCGGTGAGCGGATCGGCTTTCATGTCAGCTGCGCGGGGCCGCGCTTTCAGGCGGAGATAGTCCGGCTGATCCATGGCGACCGGCATCCAGCCGGACCCGGGTTCAAGGAACGCCCGGTCGAAGGCTGCGATCTGGGCGGTTCGGATTTTGCCGGCGCGGTGCAGGCGATCCATACCGGCTCCTATGGCCTGATCCCGCTCCCTGACGATGCCCTGACCGGAGATTGGTCGGTCAGCCTGTGGCTGTGGCCCAGCCTGCTGGCGGCGGGGCCGCAAGGGGTGCTGGGTCAGGCGGGGCGCTGGTCCCTGGCGCTGGATGATCAGGGGCGGCTGGTTTTCCGCGTCGGCGAGGCGAGCGCGGTGATCGAGACACCGCTGATGGAGCGGCACTGGGTCGCTGTGCTGGCCCGCTATAGCGCCGCCGATGGCCGGATTTCTCTCAGCATCCATCGCCAGGCGTTCTCGCCTTTGATCCCGCAGGAGCTGAGCGCCGAGGCCAGCGGGCCCCTGCCGCCGGGCAGCGCGCCGCTGCTGCTGGCCGCGGCGGGGCTGCAGGGAGACGGTCGCAGGGAATGGGCCGAGCGGCCCTATAACGGCAAGATCGCCGACATTGCGATCTATGACCGCTGGATCGATGACACCGAATGGGCCGCCCTTCGCGCGGGCGAAACGCTCGCAGACGGCCTGTTGCTGCGTCCTGATTTCGCGGCAGAGTCCGGCAGCCGCCGACTGCCCGATAGCGGCCCGCACGGTCTCAACGGATTGCTGGTGAACCGGCCGCGTCGTCTGGTGCCGGGACCGCGCTGGAACGGGCAGGATCACAACCCGATGAGGGCGCCGGAGCTTTATAACGCCGCCTATTTCCATGATGACGATCTGGAGGATGCCGATTGGGCGGAGAGTTTCGCCCTGACCATCCCCGAAGACCTGCCCAGCGGCGTCTATGCCGCCAAGCTGACAGCGGATGAGACGGTCGATTACCTGCCCTTTTTCGTGCGCCGCCCCACCGGCAAGCCGACGGCGAAAGTGGCAATCCAGATGCCGACGGTCAGCTATATGGTCTATGGCAATGAGCATCTGGCGCCCGAAGCGGTCGGCACCATGGGCCCGCACCGCAATGCGCTGCTGCATCAGGCGGAATATGATTACCTCAACGCCAATGCGCTGCGCAGCGCCTATGACCGCCATAATGACGGTGACGGCATCAATTTCGGCATGCTGAAACGGCCGGTGCTGACCAGCATGCGACCCGACCATCATCTGCGGATCATGGATTGCGTGCACCAGTTCTCGGCCGATCTGCATCTGGTCGACTGGTTCGACGCCAAGGGCATCGATGTCGACATCATCACCGACCATGACGCCCACCGCGAAGGCCGGGCGATCTATGACATGTATAACTGCGTCGTCACCGGCACCCATCACGAATACTGGACCCGGCCGATGCTCGATGCGCTGGAGGGCTGGCTGGCCGAGGGCGGGCGGCTGATCAATCTCAGCGGCAATGGTTTTTACTGGGTCACGGCGCTGGATGATGAGGACCAGTCCGTCGCCGAGATCAGCCGCGAGCGCGGCATCTGCTCATGGGAGAGCGACCCCGGCGAGATGCATCTGAGCCTGACCGGGGAGCGCGGCGGCATGTGGCTGGTGCATGGCCGGGCACCGCAATCGGTTACCGGCGTCGGCATGATCGCCCAGGGCTTCGACCGCGGCGCCGGCTATCTGCGCAGCGAGCAAAGCGACGATCCGCGCGCCGCCTTCATCTTCGAGGGTGTCGATGAGCGGGTGATCGGCGATTTTCCGAATCTGGTGCTGGGCTGGGGCGCCGGCGGTTTCGAGATCGACCGGGCCGACCCCGCCTTCGGCACGCCGGCCCATGCCCTGATCCTCGCCAGCACCCAGCCCGGCGCCTTTTCCAGCTCCTATCAGATGGACCGCGCGGTGATCGGCATGACCTCGCCCTTCACCGCCGCCGATCTGAACCCCGAGGTGCGCTCCGACCTCGTGTTTTTCGAAACGCCGCAGGACGGCGCCGTCTTCTCCGCCGGCTCGATCGCCTGGTGCGGCTGCCTCAGCTATAACGGCTATGACAACAATGTTTCCCGGATCACCGAAAACGTCGTCCGCGCCTTCAGCGGCGATGGCGCCTTGCCGCAAGTTCCGTAATCGGGATCGGGGATCGGGCAGCGGCTGGCGCCAGGTAGTTGCCTGGCGTCGACGACGATCAGAAGGACAGAATCCGGACATCCTCGCCAAGCAAGGCCTCGGCAAGTTCAGGCGGACGCGCCGTACCGACCCCGTCCATCAGGGCCGAGGAATCGAGACCGCGATTCGGCAGATATATGGCGCAGACCTCGACCGTGACGCCGCCGGAAACAAGCTGTTCGAGCAATTGCCGAGGGCTGACGCCGCGCGGCCCCTGCGGCGCTCTTGCTTCATCCGATGGCTCGAGCAGGGCGAGATCCCCGGCCGGGCCGCATAACATGACGCGCACCGGCGCGCCCTGGGCCCTCGCCTGGGTCGTCAGCACCATCGCCATCATCTGCGTTTCGGCATCCGGCGCGGTCAGCACGGTCATCAAGGGCGGCTTTTCCTGACCGCCTGCAGTGATCGGCAGGAGAATCGCAAGGGCAAGAATCCCCAGCGTGCGTGAAACTCGGGTCATCCATTGGTGCATTGTCATGCCATCCTTCTCAGCAATAGCCATTCCGGCCGCATTTTCAGCCGACCGGCCGGTAAAGATAGATATCCATCATCCCGCCATCGATCCGCTCTTCGACCGCGGCGCCGGCGGCGACGTAATCTCCGGGGTTGGCGGGCAGCGGATGGACGGGGTCGGTTTCCCAGATCCTTTCCACCTGCGCCATGGTCGGCTCGAAAAACACCACCGCCCCGGCCGGGCGGCAAACACGCAGGGATTCGGCCAGCGCGGCGTTACGCTCCGACGCCTCGATGTGGTGCAGGACACCGAAATAGATCACAGCATCGAAGCTGTCCGTATCGAACGGCATCGCGCCCGCGCTGAAATGCTCGAAACTGATGCGATCGGCGACCCCCGCCTTGGCCGCATTTTCGGCCCAGGGCAGCCTGGCATAATGGGTTGTGTCGTCGTCCGGCTCACCGGTCACCACCGCGAAGCCCTGCCGTGCCATGAAGATCGCGCTTTTCCCGGCGCCGGTGCCGACATCGAGAACACGGCCGCCCGCCGGCAGATCGATTTCACTCAACACCTTGGCGCCGAGCGTCGAAACCGCCCTGTAGGTCGGCCCAAGAAGCTCAATCAACTCGTCATCGGTCATGATTGTCTATCATCAAGAACTCATTCGGAGGCGATGATATCTTCCGCCAGCGCGACTGTCACGCGGGCACTATCAGCGGAATGGCGTCGCTGTTTCAGCGTCAACTCCTCGCCGATTGAAGCCGGCCCGCCTTGGCAAATGGGAGACCGGTTGACATGAGACTGGCAGGATCGCCGGCATCTCCAAAACACGGCATTTTCCATAGAGGACAGTTTTCGGCACCGATTTCGATATCATCGCTGCGGCCGGTCGACGGCCAAAAAGATGGCTATTCTGTCTCACCTGTGATTGTGATGCCGCTTCCTTGATGATCGAAAACAGGCAAAAAGGCCTTCCTCAATGACTCAACCCAACACGCTTATTTTCGTTGACTGGCCCGCGACGGATGCCGAGGCGGCAGGGCGCTTTTATGCCGAGGTTTTTGGCTGGGAACTTGATTTGCGCCTGAACAATCGGTTCAGCCGGCTGGTCCCAGGCGGCAATTATCTCAATCCCGACGGCAGCGAGAGCGAGGTCGGCAATCTTCATGTCGGGGTCTATGATCCGGCCCTGCCGCGCCCGACCCCGGATCCGAATCCACCGCCGCTGAAAAAGATCCCGGAAGGCTATGCACAGCCGCGTATCTATGTGCTTGTCAGCCCCGACGACACGCCCGATCGGATCATGGATACGGCGGAAAAGCTGGGGGCCGAGGTGTTGTGGCGCAATCACCACTGGAGCGAGTTCAAGGGGTTTTGCCATTCATTCCGAGACCCCTGGGGTACGCAGATCATCCTGTGGCAGAAGGTCGGACCCAACCCGGAAGTGCCGCCGCATTTCACGGCCGAATGACCGCGATCAAGCGGCGGTCATGGCACGGACGAAGCGCGCCCGCGTAGCAACCCCGGTTTTCCTGTAAAGTGCCTGAATGTGGTTATTGACGGTCGTGTGGCTGATGCAAAGGCGGTCGGCAATTTCAGCACTGCGATGGCCGTCGGCAACCAGCCTTGCGACCTCCAATTGACGCTGCGAAAGCCCAAAACGCTCGGCATTGGCCGCAATCCGGTCCTCGGCCTCGTCGCATTCAGCAAGCACGAGTCGCACGCATTGCGGTACCGGTCGCTGCGGCACGATTACCGATAATTTGACCGCCACCCCGTCGCCGCGATGCACCGTGCCGATGCCGGCCCCGTCGCCGAGTTTTCGCGCATCGCCATCCTGCATCGCATGGCGGATCAGGTAATCGATATCGCGCTGAAAGCGACGGCGCGCCTCGCCGCTGCCATAGCCGAGCCAGCCCTCCATGGTTGGGCTGATATCCTGCCAGCCGCCCTGATCGTTGATCGAAATGACGCCGAGATCCGGTCGCTTGCGCTCCAACGCGTCAATCAAATACTCGTAACCGAGCGCCATCGCACCGAGCCTGATGCGCGCAAGTCCGCTGGTCAGTGTCGGCGCAAACAAGGCGGCCTGCGCCACCTCGAGGCGGTTGAAGCTCGGTTGATCCACCGATCGATAGAGCGACACCAGCCCGGCATTCCGGTGCCCGTCGACCAGCCGTAGACACAAGACATGGTGCACGTCTCGCGGCACCATGAAGTCGGCATAGAATTCGGTCTCATGCAGCGGCGTGTCGCCGCGGATCAGCATCGGATCGTTAATTGCCAGGGGCGCAATGCGCGCACCTAGCGAGGCCAAAGCAAAGATGAACGGATCGAGGCTGGCATAGCGTTCTTGATAAAGCGGCTTCGTCGCGCCGTCGAGATTGATCGACACCATGCGATCGAAATCAAGCGTCGAGTTCAGCCCGTGACGGACGCCGCCATAAGGACGCTCGTCGCGATAGACAAAGAAGCAAGACGAGGTCGCGCTGAATGCCGTGGTCAGCTCTTGCAGGACCTGCTGTTGAAAATCGCCGATGGTAATGTCCGGCGATAGGCCGAGAATTGCGGAAAGCGCATCCTGACGGCGTTGTGAGAGCTCTTGTCCGTTCATGCTCCGGTCGACGGCAGGCTGACGATGAAACAGCCGCCAGCCATCGCAGAGTGCATTAGAGACTTCGGTTTGTCAAAAACCCTGGTCCCATGCCCCGGAAAACCGCCTGTTTTCTCATCATTCCCGGCCAAGCCGAGGCTGCTCGACCGCGCCGAAATACCGGAAGATCAGCCCCTGATTTGATTAGTTTTAATCATATCCGCCCGGATAGCTCGATTTATATAGTCGCGGTCCGAGCGGGCTGAGAATCGGCCAGTTAAGTCGTCCATGCTCTGCTCTGTGTTGAGTGCTTGACCCAGGAGACGCGACAATGGCGACCCAAAACGCCAACAGCAAAAATGCGGCCGGCCGATTGCGCCGCCTGCTCGCCCTAACCACCGCCATATCGCTGCCAATGCTTGCGCAGAGTGCCGCCGCCGAGTCGACGCAAAACGGCGATGTGATGCAGCTTGGCGTCGAGGAACAGCAGCTAGCGCAGCAGGTGACGGATCGGCAATTGGCGCAAGCGGACAGTCGCGATGTACGCCTTGAGGAAATCGTCGTCACCGCGACCAAGACAGGTGAGCGCGCGCTGCAGGATGTGCCGGCGGCCATCACCGCCTTCGCGCCTGAACAGCTGCAGGATCGCGGCATTGAAAATCTCGCTGATCTCCCGGGCGCGGCACCTAACCTGAACATCGGGCGCTTTTCCAACCGGGTCGCACTGACCATTCGCGGCATCGGATCGAGCAATATCTTCATCGGCGCGGACCCGTCATCGACCGTGCATATCGACGGCGTCTACATCGCAAGGACGAACATGGTCCTGACCGATTTCGTCGATCTCGAACGGGTTGAGATCCTGCGTGGCCCGCAGGGAACCCTGTATGGGCGAAATGCCGTCGGCGGCACCATCAACATTGTCACCAGCAAACCCGAAGAGGAACTCCGCCTGGCCGGCTCCCTTGAATATGGCAGCTTTGACAGGGTGCGTGCGACGGCCTCTGTCAGCGGGCCGGTCATTGAGGACACGCTGGCCATGTCGATAGCCGGCCTTTTCAGCACCCGTGACGGCTATGTCGAGAACCTGTCGGTCGAGCGCCCTGACCTCAGCGACGAAGACATCCGGGCGATCCGCGGCGCGCTGCGTTATACGCCGACCGATCGCTTTACCTTCGACCTGGCGCTCGACGCGACACGTCAAGGCGATCTCGGCCCAGCCTATAAACCAACGGGCAGGGACGTGCTGGGCAATCCGTCAAACCCGGCCTTCACGCCGATGCCAATCGATGATTTCCACACCGTCAATATCGACGAAGAGACCATCAACATCATCAATAACTACGGTCTCACGGCAACGATCGGCTATGATTTCACCGACGAGATAACGCTGACCTCCATTACCGGCGCCCGCGGCATGGATCAGCGCTGGCTGATCGACGGCGACTACAGTGAACTTTTGGAATGGCGCCAGTCCTTCTGGGACAGCCAGCATCAGATCAGCCAGGAAGTCCAGCTCAACGGCGACACCGGCAGGTTCAACTGGGTTGCCGGGGTGTATTACTTCCATGAAAAGAATGACTTCAATCTAACCTTCGATGCGTTCGGCCTCGCTCCGGGCCTCGCAATCAATGTTGATTCCGATCTGGTCACCAATGCCTATGCGGTCTTCGCGCAGACCGACATTCGTATTACCGATCAGCTGAACGCGACCATCGGCGGCCGCTACAGCCACGAAAAGAAAACCTTCGACACCCGCGGCTTTGTCGTCTTGCGCGACACGCTTGCGGAAATTCCGGTTCCCGGATTCACCTATCAGCGGGACGGCGACACCGAATCCTGGGGCGCCTTCACGCCGAAATTCGGCCTCGATTACGGCTTCACCGACGATGCGCTGGCTTATTTCAGCGCGACGCGCGGCTTCAAAAGCGGCGGCTACAACATCACGGGCACCGAGCCGGCCTATGATCCCGAATTCATCTGGGCCTACGAGATCGGCCTGAAATCGACGCTGGCCGATGATCGGCTGCAGGTGAACGCTGCCGCGTTCTATTACGATTACAGCGATTTGCAGGTGCAGGCCTTCACGCCCGATGGGCTGCTCGACATCACCAATGCAGCGGATTCGACGATCTGGGGTCTTGAGCTGGAAGTGACGGCGCTGCCGACCGACAATTTTCAGATCACCGTCACCGGCGCCTATCTCGACGCGACTTATGACAGCTATACCACCGCGCGCGCTTCCGCGCCGGATGTAGCGCTCGACCTTTCGGGCAATCGCCTGAACTTCTCGCCGGAATGGCAGTTCAGCGTCTTCGGCGAATACAGGGTGCCTCTGGCGGCGGGCTTCGAGGGAAGGCTGCAGGCTGATTTTCGCTGGCAGGATCAGACCTTCTTCTCAGCCTTTAACGATCCCGGCTTCGGCGAGGATTCTTACGGCCTGCTTAACGCGCAGGCGGCTGTCACCTCGCCCGGCGGTACATGGGAACTGGCCGTGTTCGCGCGCAATCTGACGGATAAGGAGTACACAACCGGCGCTTATGATTTTTCGGCGAGCGTATCCGAGTTCATTACCGAACCGCGGACTTTCGGTGTTCGGCTGAGTTATCGGAACTGACCCTCCAGCCGACGGAGCGATCAATGAAGGCAGAAGATTATGTCGGCTTTGACGCTGTCGGCCTTGCCCATCTGATTGCAAAAGGCGAGGTCAGCGAATGGGAGGTGCGCGAGGCAGCCGAAACCGTATTCGCCGTCCAGGATCCGAAAGTGAACGCCATTGTCGGCCGGGTGGACAAAAGCGATCCGGACAGCAATGGACCGCTCAAGGGCGTTCCGTTCCTGATGAAGGATTTCGGCGCACATATGGCGGGCGAGCTGTGCGAAATGGGCAGCCGCATGACCCAAGGTCTGCGCTTCCCCCATGACAGCGAATTGACCAAGCGCTTCCACGCCTCAGGCTTGCGCACGATGGGGCGCAGCAATGTGCCGGAATTTGTCAACGGCCTGAATTGCGAGCCGGTGGCTACCGGCCCAAGCTGCAATCCGTGGGATTTGGGCCGCATGCCCGGCGGCTCCAGCGGCGGCGCGGCAGTCGCTGTCGCCTCGGGCATGGTGCCGGTGGCCCATGCCAGCGATGCGGTAGGCTCGACCCGCGTGCCCGCAGCCGTTTGCGGTCTCGTCGGCATGAAGCCGACCCGCGGCCGCGTCACCTGGTCGCCGGATTATGACGAAGCGCTTTTCGGCATGGGCAGTGAGCTCTGCGTTTCACGTAGCGTCAGGGATACCGCGCTCGTTCTCGACTGCGTGCATGGCCCCGCTGAGGGGGATCGCTATATCCTGCCGCCGCCAGGCGCCCCTTTCATCGAGGCGTTGGACAGGGACCCCAAGCCCCTGCGCATCGGTTTCACGACCGACGCCCTGCCCGGCGGACCCGACATTGATCCGGAGATCAGGACAGCGATCGAAGAAACCGCCAGGCTGTGCGAGTCTCTGGGCCATTACATCGTGGAAAAACGTCCGGTAACGGCGCATGAACACATGCCCGAGGTGTTCCTGACGCTCGCCGGCTCGATGATCCAGTTCATTCTTGACGGCATGGCCGCAGCGGGCGGTCCCGAGCCCAGCCCGGACCTGCTGGAATCAACCACCTATGAGACCGTCAAATTGGCGCGGACTTTCACGGCGGCGGATATTCATCGGGTGATCGGCGTCATCAATACCATGTCGCGCGAATGCGGCGCGCTGTTCAGCGATATCGATATCTTCATCAGCCCCTGCACCGCGAAACTGCCGCTGCCGCTGGGTGAATTGCACGCCGACAGGCCCGGTTTGAGCCCGCAGGACTATTGCAGACAGGTGTTCGAGTTCGGCCCCTATACCGCTCTGTTCAGCTGTAGCGGTCAGCCGGCCATTTCGCTGCCGCTGTTCCAGTCACAATCGAACCTGCCGATCGGCATTCATTTCGCCGGCAAGATGGGCGAGGATGAAACTCTGCTGGCGCTGTCCGGGCAGCTCGAGCGGGCCTTGCCATGGATTGATCGCCGTCCACCGAATTTTGGGGTAAACTCGGTCTGATGAATATCGACGATTATACGGCTCAGGATGGGCTCGGCCTGGCGTCCCTGATACGCGACGGGGCGGTCAGCAAAGAGGAGGTCAGGGCTGCGGCCGAGGCCGTTATCGATGCCCAGAACCCGAAACTGAATGCGATCATCGGCCGGATCGAGCCGCCTGCTGCTTCAACCGATGGGCCTTTTGCCGGGGTGCCGTTCCTGTTGAAGGATTTCGGCGCCCATCTGGCCGGCGAGCTGTGCGAGATGGGCAGCCGCATCACAAAGGGTTTTCGTTTTCCGCATGACAGTGAATTGGCAAGCCGGTTCAAAAATGCCGGACTCGATATTCTCGGTAGAACCAATCTTCCCGAATTCGCCAATACGGTCACGACCGAGCCCCTGCTCTACGGTCCCAGTCGTAATCCGTGGGATCCGGGCCGCACGCCCGGCGGGTCGAGCGGCGGTAGCGCGGCCGCTGTGGCGTCCGGCATGGTGCCGCTGGCGCATGCGAATGACGGCGCCGGATCCACCCGTGTTCCCGCCGCCCTATGCGGTCTGGTCGGCATGAAGCCGACACGCGGCCGTGTCCCTTGGGCCCCCGATTATGATGAAGCCATGTTCGGTCTGGGTAGCGAGCTGGTCGTCAGCCGCAGCCTGCGCGATACCGCCGCGATCCTCGATTGCGTCCACGGCCCCGCGATCGGCGACCGCTACCTGCTGCCGCCGCCCGCCACCGGCTTCGGCTCAGCTTTGTCGCGCGATCCCGGCCGGCTTAAAATCGGCTTTAGCAGCGCAGCGCTGTCAGGCGGGCCGGAGATCGACCCCGAAATCGGCACGGCCATTCGCCAAATTGCCCGCCTGTGCGAAGAGCTCGGCCATGAGGTTATGGAGGCGAGACCGGCCGTCGAACATAGCGTTCTACCGGAGATTTTCCTGATCTATTGCGGGTCGCTTATGGCAACGAATATCGACGGCATCGCCGCTGCCGGCGGGCCTCAGGCCGGCCCCGACGTGCTGGAGGCGACCACATTGGCCTTCTATCAGCACGCGCTGACGCTGACAGCGGTGGACATTCATCACGCCGGCCGCCTGGTGAACAGCGCTGCACGATCAGTCGGCACCTTCTTTGAAGATGTCGATATCTGGATTTGCCCGACGACCGCGAAACCGGCCTGGCCGATCGGCGAGAAAAACGCCGATGACGCCTCTATCTCGGCCGCCGAATGGTCCGCCATGCTTTTCGATTACGCGCCGGTGCCCGGGCTGTTCAACATAACCGG
The DNA here is from genome assembly GCA_964598335.1 of uncultured Rhodospirillales bacterium. Taxonomy (GTDB): domain Bacteria; phylum Pseudomonadota; class Alphaproteobacteria; order CAZRBL01; family CAZRBL01; genus CAZRBL01. The sequence goes on along the minus strand of CAZRBL010000001.1, from coordinate 76,430 downwards.
CAACCCGGCGATCTCGCTGCCGCTGGCGGAAACAGAAAGCGGCTTGCCGATCGGCATTCATCTCGCCGGCAAATTCGGCGCCGATGAAACGGTACTCAGCCTGTCGGCGCAGCTGGAACAGGCGCGCCCCTGGCACGATCGGCGCCCCAAAAATTTCGGCGCCGCTGTCGATGGTGCAGCTACGCCCACGGCGCGTGTGGCGGAGCCGGCTTGAGCCCGAGGAGCCAATAATGCCCGACAGCCTGTTATTCAGCCCGAAGGTCCCGAAAGCGCCGGAAAGCGTCGGCGACGACCATTGGGACGCGCTGATCCAGCCCGACCGGGTGCATAGCCGTCTCTATACCGATGACGAGATCTTCCGCCGCGAGCTGACCCATATCTGGGGCCGTTGCTGGCTGTTCGTCGGGCATGAAAGCGAAATCCCCGAGCCGATGGATTTCAAGACCGTCACGGTCGGCCGCCGCAATCTGATCCTGACGCGCACGCGCGCGGGCGATATCCATGTCCTGTTCAATCGCTGCACCCATCGCGGCACTCAGATCTGCCGCGCCGAGAAAGGCCGGTCCAAGGTATTCGTCTGCCCCTATCACGGCTGGTCATTCAGGAATGACGGCACGCTGTTCGGCCTGCCGCATGATGAAGGCTATGGCGGGCGCCCCGAAGACGGGCGCTGGGATCTGGCGCAGGCGGCCAGGGTCGATACCTATCACGGCCTGATTTTCGCAAGCTTTGTCGCGGATGTACCGCCGCTGACCGAATGGCTGGGCCATGCCAGGCCGATCCTTGACAAATTCCTGCTGCGCTCGGGCTTCGGGCCGCTGACCGCCTGCCATGGCGCCCATCGCATGCTGGTGCGGGCAAACTGGAAGACCTGCTGGGACAACTCGACCGACGGCTATCACGCCGAAACCTCGCATCGCTCGATCACCATGCTCAGTCAGAAGCGCTATCAGAAGGGCAAATCGCTGTCGCATTTCGATGGCTCGCCGGACGATACGCCGATGTATCAGATGGCGCTGGGCAATGGGCACACCTTCCTCGATCAGTCGCCGGCGATGGGCAATAAATGGCAGCGCGCGCGGCCGATGCCTGGCCGCGAGGCAGCGATCACCGAGCTGGAAGACCGCGCCGATCTTGAGGACTTGCTGGAAGATTTGCCGGGTCCCGGTCTCAACCTGAACATCTTCCCCAATCTGATGATGATCGGCAATCAGCTGGTGATGATCGAACCGGTCTCGGTCGGCGAATTCGCCATGATCTGGTACGCAACGCAAATCGACGGCGTGCCCGACAGCGCGAACACCATCCGCATGCGCGTGGCGGAAGATTTTCCCAATCTCGGCGAGGTTGACGACGCCGATATCTGGGAGCGCATGCAGCATGCCTTTGAGACCATCCCCGAAGCGCCCTGGATCGATATGAGCCGCGGCCTGCATACAGACCGTGTCGACCCCGAAACCGGTGTCATCCATGGCCTGGTAACCAGCGATGCCGGCATGCGATCCTATTATGCGCATTACAAGCGCATGATGACGACCACGTAAGAACGGTGACATAGATCGATGCCGGACAGCGCGACGCCGCAAAAGCTGACGACCAAGAAGGCGGGCAAGTCCACCTATCTGACCGCCGCGCTTTATGCGCAGCTCGACACCGTCCACAGCCGTGATCGCGGCCCGGCCGACGCGCCCCATCTCAGCGCCGCCATGGGCCGGTTTCTCGCCTATGAGGCAAGGCTGCTTGATGAATGCCGCTTTGAAGAATGGATCGATCTGTTTACCGAGCAATGCATCTATTGGGTGCCATCCGCCAACCCGCCGACCCCGGCCGCCAGCACGGTGTCGATCACGCTTGATGACCGTCGCCGCATCGAGGACCGCATCGTGCGCTATCGCACCGGCTATGCCTATTCGCAGATGCCGTTGTCGCGCATGACCCGCACGCTGTCGGTCCCGGAATGCTGGCTGCTCGAGGACGGCACGGCGCTGGTCCGCACCGGCTTTCATATCTCCGAGCTGCGCCGCGAGGAGATCAATGTCTATGCGGGGCATTACGAGCACATCATCGAAGCGCCCGAACAGGCGCCGCGCATTCAGCAGAAGCGGGTCCATCTCCTGGCCGCCGACCAATTGCTGAAAAACATCAGTTTCATTTTTTAGGGGGGCGGCATGACCGAACCGGCTCATCTTACCCTCTCGCCCGAAACGACCGACGCCTTTCTGGCAAAAATGGGCCTGTCGGGCCGCCCGGACACCGATCTTGACGGCCTGACGACGCTGTATGGCGCCTGGCTGCAATCGGTGCCGTTTTGCTCGACGCTGAAGCGCTATCATTACCGCGACGACCCCGAACGCCCCGGGCCGCTGCCGATTGCAACGGCGCCCGCTTTCGCCGCCGAGTATCTCGCCCACGGCACCGGCGGCACATGCTTTCCGACCGCCGAGAGCTGGTTTCAGCTGCTGATCGCCTGCGGCTTCGAGGCGACGCGCGGTGCCGGCGCGATGCTGGACTTTCCCCAGATACCCGGCCCCAATCACGGCACGGTGACGGTCGAATTGGACGGCAGGCTCTACCTTGTGGATCCGTTTTTCGGCAGCCGGGCGCCGCTGCGTCTTGACGACGCGCCGCAGAAAATCGCCGCCCTGCCCTCGCTCGAATTGCGCACCGAACCGGACTCCGACAATCAGCATGGCGGCAGGCCGATCGTCTTCTGGCAATTCTATAATACGCGTTCAGCCAAATTCAGGTTCGGCTTCGATCCGCGCTATCTGACAACCGATCAGGCCTTTTTCGCCGAACGCTATGAGGCCTCCTCCGGTCCAAACAGCGTCTTCAACCGCTGTCTATACATCTCAAGACATCGCGGCGATGAGGTCCACACAATCTATCAGGGCACCTATTTTATCCTGAAGCCGGACAACAGCATCGCTGATCGTCCGGTCGGCGAGGATCGCACTGAATTGCTCACCGGCGTCTTCGGCATCAGCGAAGAGCGCGCCCTGGGCCTGCCAGCCGACATTGATGACGGGTAACCGCGGGACGAGTCATTCGAGTAGAACGACGCCTGTGGCTGAACCCGCTCTTTGTGTCTATTCGCTGTATAGCGCCACGCCCGCCAAGAAACGCCGCAGCGCTTGGGTGATGACCGTGGCGATCGGTTCCGGCGTTACCAGGGCAGGGTGTCGCCCCTGTGGTCCAGGAACGAGCCTGTCTGCGTGCAGTTATCGATCACCGACAGCAGACGGCCGGCGCTCTCTTGCGGGCTAAGCAGGGAGGCTGATCCCGCATAGGGTTCCGACAGACGGGTCGCTACCGTTCCCGGCTGCAGCGCGATGCAGATGGCCTCGGGTCGTTTGAAGGCGATCTCCAAAGACGCGGTCTTGACGATCTGGTTCAGGGCAGCCTTGGCGGCACGATAGCTGATCCAGCCACCCAGCCTGTTATCGCCGACGCTCCCAACTCGCGCCGAGATGGTGGCGAACAGGCTGCGTTCCCGCCGCGGAAGCAGGGCATGGAAGTGCTTGAAGAGCAGGGCCGGCCCGATGGCATTGACCGCATAACTCCGGGCCATGAGGGCCGGGTCCAGGCGATTAATCGTCTTCTCGGGCTGCATCGTCTCATCGTGCAGAATACCCGTCGCATCGAAGATCAGGCGAAAGGGCGCCTGGTTCTTCAGCGAGGCGGCGGCGACCTCAATGCTGCTCTCATCCAGCAAATCAAGCGGCGGGTTTGACTGCCGGGACAGGCCGACGGCTCGTCCGCAGTTCGGGTCGCTCTCCAGCTGCGCGAGAACAGCGGCGCCAATGCCGCCCGTGCTGCCGATAACGATGGCGCGATAATCGCTTCCCAGGCTGTCCATGAAAAACTCCGGCATGTTAAAGCCGTTGGTATCCTGCCTCAGTCGTTGCGTTCACCCAAGGTGACGGAAAGAAGCGTTTCCCAAATGCTGTCAGGGGAAGGACGCCGGTGGCTGAACCTGCCCCGCGGGGCCCATGTTTCCAACCGCTGAAAGGGATCCTGCCAACAGGACGAGAAGAGCGATTTCGTGGGTCTTTTTCGCGCACACGCGCGACCGTTTCGCTTTTTGGGTCAATAAGTTGGTGGCAGGCAGCTATCCACTTGCCCGCGACGCCCGCATGGACCGGGTCCATAGCCGAGAGTCGCTAAAAACCATCCATCTGAGTCAGCTGCCCCGCAAAGAGGTCGCTTGATGGCGTGCGTGAGTTATTCTGGAGCAGCCAGCTGGTCTTCCAAGGCTTCGACGAGGCCAGCGGCTTCGGCGTGAACAATTTGGCAAGCGGCCAAATCAGAATGCACAAGAGGATCGCTGCCGAAGGCTTCTCCCATAGAGGCGTAATTTGCTTCGAACTTTTTCAGATAGAGATCGGAAATGTTTGCGCCGTCCCGGAGTATGTGTGCGGTCAAGAGGTCGACATCAGCGCCGGATGATTTGAACCTATGCAAAAGGGCAGCAAGGTTCAGTGTACCAACACTTTCTTCTGTCGCGCGTGTCACATGCTCGCCGGCAACATCTGATCCCGTCCACGTTAGTATCGCTGACCAAAGTCCTGCGCATCGAACGAACCGATACGATTGTTCTGCGTCGGGGAGGTCAACAAGAGGACGGAGGTCATTCGCCTCAGCATTTGATGCGAGGCATCCGGCAACACAAAAGATCGCGGCAATTCGGCTGAAGCTGCCCATCGGGATACGATGCCCAGATTGCTCAGCCGATTCAAGCCGGCCTAATTGACATCGATCCCGGTGGCGGCAGGCTGGTAGCGCAGAGCTCTCGCGCGCTGCTTGGTCCGGCCTAACCCATTGAAATTATGGCGCGCCCGGGAGGATTCGAACCCCCAACCTCCTGATCCGTAGTCAGGTGCTCTATCCAGTTGAGCTACGGGCGCGCAAGCGAAGCCGACGCCTCTATCAGGGGCGCGCTGAGTCGGCAAGAAGCTTATCATCGCCCGTCGATCAGGCAAGGGCAGCATTCAGCCCCCCTTAATTCGCTCCGCTTAAGGGTTGCTTTCATTTCGTATTTGCCCGATGCGCAACGCGCTGCTAAGGCTGCCTCTCAAGCTGTCCGTACCGCGACTCTGCGGTCTTTTACCCTTTGACGAATTGGGCTAAACGGAAGAGTGTTATGCTGATGATGCGGATTTCCCGTTCCGCCCTGATTCTCCTGCCGGTTCTGGCCGGACTATCGCTCGCCGCCTGTAGCAATGGCAGCGATGAACCGCCGCTGCTGATCGGCGACGGCACCGCCGTACCGCCGGCGCCGGTTCAGAATCAGAATTTCGGCGTCACGCCGGTCGTCGGCGCCCCGGTCGGATTTTCCGGAAGCGGTCTCAGCGGCACTCAATTGGCGCAGTTACCGCCCGCGCCCAGCACCACGCTGGTCGGCGAACGTGCCTCGGAAATCCGCGCGCAATACGGAAATCTCGAAGCCACCGTGGCGCGTCAGACGCAGGAACTTGATGCGTTGCGACAACGCGCTGCCGATAACGCCTCGGTCTATTACGGACAGGTCGGCACCTTGAGCGCACGGCTGCAGGCGGGCTCGCCACCGGCGAACCCGCGTCTGGTCGCGCTGATCGAGGAAGCGCGGCGCCAATTGCAGGTGATGGCGGGCGATGTCGAAGCGATGACCAGGCTGGCCCGCGACATTGCCGATTCCGGGTCGGTCGCGAATTTCCTGCGCGAATCGACGATTGCCGCCTTCCGCGTGCCCGGCGCGGTTGAGGAAGATCACGAGGCGCTCGCCGACGTTCAGGATGCGATCGACCGGCTGTTGGTGCAGATTGATCGGCAACTGACCATCGCCCGTGAGGAAGTCGACCGGCAAAGCGGCTCGCTCGCGGGAGAGGAGCGCAATATCCGCACGCTGTCCATCGCGGTTCAACGCGGCGGCATGTTCGGCGGCGCCGACGGCGATGCGATGCTGAGCCCGGCATCGCTGGGCGACAGCATGACCGCGCCGACTGCGTTGAGCGGGGAGCGACCGCTGGTCACCATCCGTTTCGACCGCCCGAATGTGTCCTATGAGCGGGCCCTGTTCCAGGCCGTGAATCAGGCGCTCGAGCGGGCGCCGGGGGCAGCTTTTGAGGTCGTGGCGGTATCCCCGGCCAGCGGCGGCACCGCTGCTGCCAATCAGGCGCAGCGCCGCGCCGAAGCGGTGCTTCGGGAAATCAACAATCTCGGCGTTCCGGCCAGCCGCCTGGGCTTGTCGGCAACTGTCAGCCAGTCCGCCGCGGCTCCAGAGGTGCGCGTCTTGATTCGCTAGCGCGCGTCGCCTGCCGCTGCTATAGCGCGCCCCGGATGCGCTCGTAGCTCAGTAGGATAGAGCACGGGATTCCTAATCCCGGGGTCGCAGGTTCGAATCCTGCCGGGCGCACCATTCGCCGGAATCGCGCTCCTTCCCTGGGATTTCCGTTCAGGCTGCGCGCTAAGGCGCGCCACAATATCAATGGCCTATGCCGCTTCTGGCGGCGTCCCCGCGGTTTTGCGCGACCCTCCTGCTATCGCCAGAAAAGGTTCCGCAACGGCCTTCATGCGGCCGGCCTTTTCTTCGGCCAATCGGATGATCCCCTCCTGCGCAGGACACTGAATGCCGAAGGCGCGGGATACGGCTCTGTGGCCGATTGATCTCAGCATGCGCAGGGCTCAATTCTCGGGCTCGCCCGGCTCCTTCCCCGAATCTGGCTGATCCGGGTGACGCACGGCAAACGCGCTTGTCCCAGAATCGCCCCCATGGTAAGTAGGGACAACAGGACTGATGAGGGTGCATGATGCGTTACTTGCATTTTGCGGTGTGTTTGTCGGCGATTTGCTGGGTTTATCCGGCGGCCGCGGTTCCCAGTTTTTTTGTCACCGATCTCGGCGCCTTGCGCGATAGCCCCGGGGGCTTTTTCTCCCCGGACGAAAACGTCGTCGCATTGAACGATAACGGGCTGATTGTCGGTAACTTTTACGACGATACCGCCGGCCGCTATGTGCCGACCATTATCACCCCGGCGACCGGGCAACGCGAAATGCTGAGCACCCCCGACGGCGTCAGTGCGCTGGCCAGCGGCATCAGCAATACCGGCGTCGTCGCCGCGACCGAGCTCGGCGGCGATCAGCGCGCCTTTGTCAGCATACCGTCGGGCCCCAGCCGGGTGGTTGCCGAGGTCGCCCGGATCAATGATGGTCGGACAAGCATTCTCGGCATCGGCCCCGCCGGCCAGATCACCGGCGGCGCGGCCGATGGCAGCAATCCCCAGCAAGCCTATGCGACGACCGATCCCAACACCGTCATCCCGCTCGGCGTGCGCGATGGCGGCACCGAGAGTTTCGGCCGCGACGTCAATGCCGCCGGCGTGATCGCCGGCCGTTCAAGCAATGAGGCAGTGATCATCGACAATGGCACCTTTACGGTGCTCGATCCGCCCGGCGGCCCGGGCGGCGGGACATTCATCGACAGCGATGCCTTCGCGATCAACGGCCTCGGTCAGGTTGTCGGCTTTGGAACCCTGGCCGGCGGTGTCCAACATGCGGCCTTTTTCGATCCGGGCACGGGCGAGGTCCGCGATCTGGGTACATTGGGTGGGCGCAACCGCGCGGTCGATATCAATAATGCGGGTCAGATCGTCGGCACCAGCCAAAGCGGCGGCGGCTGGCTGTATGAATTGAACGGCGATGAGCAGCTGCTCAGGCTCGATAATCTCGTTGATGCCGGCGATCCGTCTTTCGGCAATGTTTCTCTCCACGAAGCGATCGCCATCAATGAAAGCGGCGATATTCTCGCAACCGGCTTCTTCAACAGCGGCACCGGGCCAAGCGGTGAACGCGCCTTCTTGCTCAGCGCTGCTGCGGCCCCGCCGGTGGTGCCGTTGCCCAGCCCCGGCATTCGCGTCGAGGCCGAATCACGCCATGGCGACAGCGCTGCCGGTCCGGCCTTTGAAGTGCAGGATGAGGGGGTCATCGCGATAGAGGTGTCGAGCGAGCCGCCCTTCGGCGACCCGCTGGGTTATGCGAGCGATGTCAATGTCAGTTCGGGACGCGCCGATGGCGCGATCACCATTGTCGGCGTGCCGACCGTTGCCGGCCGCAGCCAGAGCGGCGGCGACACCGGCATCATCGACAGCGGACCGATCGGCAGCGAAGTGAGCTGCAACCCGTTCGGCAATGTTTGTTCGGGCACCAGCGAAGCACGCTCATCGACCCGCGTCGTCAGCCATTTGCAGGTCATGGGCGACCCGGAAACAGTCCCCGGCACCGTCGATCTGGACCTTGATCTGCTGATCGACGGCTTGCTGGAGATCGGCTGGTTTTTCGACACCGAAACCCCCGTGCTGCCGATGGAGCAGTTTCCGGAGGCGGTTGTCGGTGCAGAGGTGACAGCGCGTCTGCACACCAGCGCCGGCGCCACCGATCTGTTTATCGGTGGGGTCGAGATGAGCCTCGACCGCGATGTTCAGGACGGCGTCATTACCTATTACGGGGATTGGGATAATCCGCTGTTCATCGATCAGGGATTTGCCATCAGCCCCGACCGCGCCTTTTTCGCTGACGCGCCCGACAGCGTCTTCGACATTGAAAGCGGCCCGTTTGCCGGGCAGCCGATCCGGCATGACAGCGTCAATACCGCGACGCAATTCGTGCAGGTCATGGACGCGTTCGAGGATATTGCCGTCCTGGCACTTGGCGAAACCTATGCGCTCGAGCTTGAATTGAACACCTATGCCCGCTCAGGCGAGGTCAACAGCGCCGCCTTCTACACCCAGGCCGTGCGCGACTGCTTCACGGGTCTGGGGACCGATTGCGACACGATTTTTCCGTCGGCCGAACTGGCCATGATTGACTATACGCTGGCGCTGTCCGATTTCCTGAACACGGTGTTTGCGATCAGCTCGAGCGATACGCCCGGGGTGACATTCCTGTCGGTCAATGAAGACGGCAGCCCGGTAACGGCGTCCGCGCCCGCCGGCGCCGTGCCGCTTCCTGCCACAGCCCTGTTGTTCGGCGCCGGCCTCGTCGCCGCCTCTTGCCTGCGGATGAGGAGGTTCGGGGTCGGAACCCTGCCGGGCGCGCCACGGTCATTCGACCGAGTTTCCTAATTCGCGCCTGCTCGACGGCGGGGGTTACCTTGCCGATATGGGGGGTTGGTTGCCGGATAACGGTGCGATTTGACCGCTTCGGGAGACAGGAGGGTTTGTAACGACCGGACGGAGATCCCGTTCGCCTGTCGCCTTAATCACGGCACTTTTTTCATCGCCGAGGCCCGCCGCGACGCATGCCCTCGGATTAAAATCAGTCAACATATATCTTCCGCCGACGCAGCATGTCGGCAGGGTTGATGCCGCTTGTCTCTTGCGCGAGGCAGCCCCTCTCACACATCCGGCTCGCGCATCGAACCTTCGATCAGGCTTGGCCCCCACTCAGGCGGAGCGAGCGAAACAGATGAGTCTGTGCATGAGCCAGCCTGTCAACCTGTTTTCGACAGCGTAAAGGCGTGTATGATCGATGCGACGGCGAGCTCGGGAACGGGTCGCGCAGCAGATGATGCATGAGGGCATGGTTATGAGTTCGATTCTGCCGAGCGGCGCCCGTATCTTCTGCATCGGCCGCAACTATACGGACCACGCCGCCGAAATGGGCGGGCCGGCGCCCGAGGCCCCGAACCTGTTCCTCCGCACCCGCGACAGCGTCGTCGTCTCGGATACGGACGGCGCGGCCACCGTCCGGATGCCGTCGATCTCGTCTCAGTTCGATTATGAAGGTGAGTTTGCGCTGATCATTGCCGCGACGGCGCGCGATGTGCCCGAACACCGCGCCCGCGACTTCATCGCCGGGGTGACGCTGTTCTTCGACGGCTCGGTGCGCGACGTTCAGAAAACCTCGCTCTGCGCCGGCAAGAATTTCGACGCCTCGGGCGCTCTCCTTGATGAGATGCTGCCCCTTGGGGCCGCTTCCTGGGAAAGCTATGAGCTTGCCACCGCCGTCAATGGCGAACTGCGGCAAGAGGGCCATCTCGGCGAGCTGATTTTCTCCCCCGAACGCCTGGTCTGCTATCTGTCCGCGATCCTGACATTGCGCGCGGGCGATGTGATCGCGACCGGCACGCCGAGCGGCGTCGGTGCGGCACACAAGCCGCCGCGATGGCTGAAATCCGGCGACCGGGTCGAGGTGACGTCCTCCCAGCTCGGCCCGCTGCGCGTTCTTGTTGCATGAAGCGGGGTGCGAAAGGCTGCCGCTTGGCGTAATCACAAATCGTATTTGGTGGTGTCGTGTTTGTGTAGAATGTCTCGTCATCACCGCCCATGGAGCAGGGTTTGTGCGAGGCCTTTATGATAAAGTTATCACAGCAATCTCGGGGCGGCGTCATGGCGGCGGCGGGGGCGAGGGCGGCACCGACGTGCTCTCCGGCATCGAAACGCTTAGCTTCGACAATGGCGCGGGCGAGAGCTTCTTTCTGCCCGACATCACCCCCTATATCGCCCGCGACGACCTGCCGGTCATCGATATCGGCAATGGCGCGCCGTTCAGCGCCACGGGCAATGTGCTCGACCATGACATCGACCTTGACGATCTTGGCGCCTCGATCGGCAGCGTCACCATCAACCGCAATGGCGAGTTCATCGCCTAGATAGGGCAAAGTGCGGCTGCGGCTTTGCCCTACCCCACAAAGGCGCGTTCGATGACGAAATCGGCGGGGGCGGCGTTGGAGCCTTCTTCTAGGCCCGCCGCCTCGCACAGGGCGGCGGTGTCCTTGATCATCGCCATCGAGCCGCAGATCATCACCCGGTCGGTTTCCGGGTCGAGCGGCGGCAGGCCGAGATCGCTGAACAACTGTCCGCTTTCGATCAGCGTCGTAATGCGCCCACGGGTGGGATGCTCATCGCGGGTACAGCTCGTGTAATGCCGCACCCGGCCGGCGGCAATTTCGCCGATCAGCGGATCATCGCTCAATTGCCGCGCCAATTGCAGGCCATATTCGAATTCATCGACATGCCGGCAGGTATGGGTGAGGATTACATCCTCGAACTTCTCATAGGTTTCCGGGTCGCGCGTCAGGCTGGCAAAGGGCGCCAGGCCGGTGCCGGTCGAGAGCATGTACAGCCGCTTGCCCGGCCGCAGCGCATCCAGAACCAGCGTGCCGACAGGTTTCTTGCCCATGACCAGCGTGTCGCCGACCTTGATATGCTGCAATTGCGAGGTCAGCGGGCCGTCCGGCACCTTGATGGAATAGAATTCCAGCTCCTCATCCCAGGCCGGGCTGCAGATCGAATAGGCTCGCAGCAGCGGCTTGCCGCTGTCCTGCATCAGCCCGATCATGATGAACTCACCGGACCGGAAGCGGAAGCTGGCCGGCCGCGTCACCCGAAAGTGAAACAGGCTGTCGGTATAGTGCTCAACCTCGGTCACCGTGACGGCGTGCAGATGGTCGGGGACGGCAACGGCGTTAACATCGCCGGGCCCAGGATTGGAAATGGCGGTTTGAGAAGTCATCGATCTCCATGCGAGGCAGGCGATGCCCACCGTAATTGATTCTCAGTCTCTGCTAAATGGCGGTTTCTGCAAGGCACGGCAAGCCGAGATCACGCCGCATCTCGGGGCAAGCCGGCAAAGCTGTTCCGAAGCGCGAGGACACGTGCCAAGGCGTTTCAGCATATCCGCGATGCGGATGAATCCGGGCTGGGCATCGATCGAGACGCTGCCTTTGCGGATTTGAAGGGCATGGAACATCATATCCGTGATTCCGTGCCGGCGGCCTTGCGCCGGCTGAACCGCAGGCTGAAATCCATGGCTCACCGCCGCAAAGCCGCAAACCCGAGACAGGAACCATGCGAAAACAGCTCACCCTTACCCTGATCGCGCTGCTTGGCCTCGGCCTGCACGCCCATGCAGAAGACGAAGGGCCGAGCCAGCGCGCCCTGTCCCTGGCGGCCGGTTACAAGGCCTTGTTCACCTGCTCGGCTTTGTTCAATGCCGGCAAGACGCTCGACGCGATCGCCGTCGATGAGTTGAGCGGCATCTATCCTGAATATCAGGCGCCGATGGCGGCTCTGCCCGATGCGATGATCGACCGCGAAATGCGGACCGTGTCCGTTGCCTTTGCCGCAGACATGCCTCCGCGTATCGCCGCCTGGCGCCCGCATCTCGGCTGCGCGGCGCTGCCGCCGGGGCTGGCTATCGACGCCGTCGACATCCTGCCGCGTGTCGAGCCGGAAGAGACTTCGGCGGATGCAGCAATGCCCCTGGCGACCGGTGATGGTCCGGAGGCGCTGGCAGCCGTGATCGACGATGTGTTTGACGGCGATTTCGGCGCCCGCACCAGCGCCGTGGTGATCGTCCAGAACGATCAGGTGATCGCGGAACGCTATGCGGAAGGGGTCACCCCGACCACCTCCCAGCGCACCTGGTCGGTCGCCAAATCGATTGCCGCCACGGTGATCGGCGCGGCGGCCCATCAGGGGCTGATCGATATCGACGCGCCGGCGACGATCCCGGAATGGCACTCGGAACATGACCCGCGCCGGGCCATCACCAATGCGAACCTGCTGCACATGTCCTCGGGTCTGGGTGAGGCAAGCCCCGGCCATCGCAGCGATGAGATGTATTTCGGCGGCGGGCTGGTGACCGATCACGCTACGCTGAACGAGCTGGCAGGCGCGCCCGGAAAGACCTGGCGCTATGCCAATAACGACACCCTGCTGGCGCTGCGCAGCCTGCGCGCCGAGATGAATGACGACGCCGCCTATCTCGCCTTGCCCTTCGACGCGCTGCTGCACAGGATCGGCATGAACAACACCCATCTGGAAACAGATTGGCAGGGCAATTTCATGCTCTCCAGCCAGGTCTGGAGCACCGCCCGCGACCTCGCCCGTTTCGGCCTGCTCTATCTCAATGACGGTGTGTGGAATGGGGAGCGGCTGCTGCCCGAGGGCTGGGTTGAGTATGCCACCACCCCGGCCCCGTCCCGCGCGGGCCGCGACGGCACCCTTGATTACGGCGCACAATTCTGGATCACCCAGGGCGTTGAAGGAGTGCCGGACGGCAGCTACGCCGCGCTGGGCTTTCGCGGCCAGGCCGTGGTGATCGTCCCATCGCGCAATGCAGTGATCGTCCGCCGCGGCTATGACCCCGCCGGCGAGCGCTTCGACGCCATGGGCTTTGCGGCGGCGGTGTTGGGTGCCTTGGAGTGAAAATTGGAGCGGGCGGTGAGATTCGAACTCACGACTTCAACCTTGGCAAGGCGATCTCTAGCATTCCGTGCATGGTGAAGCTAGGTTTTCTGCGCCTTGGTTGAACCTTAACGGGACTGTTTGAGGCGACGCCCCCCACAAAACCCCCCACAACTGGAGCGGATAAGTTTGACAGAAATAGCTGTTGTTGTGGCCGCCTTTGCAGGCCCTATCATTGTCGCCGCTGTAGCATTCTTTAACAACCGAGCGAGCCTTAGACAGCTGAGGCGACAGAATGATGCTGAACAGATGGCCGACATTCATTTTTGTGTTGAGTTTCTCTTTCAAATTCACAAGAGCCTCGTTCGACACGGAAAGGCACATACGCTCAATATCGATCCCGATTACGAAAAGAACCGCATATCGATAGCGCGGAAAATTGGCGCTCAAGCGGATATTAGGATCATGGAATTGAAAGAAGCGCTTTCAGTAGATGACCCAGAACTTGCGAAGAAGCTGACCATTGCAGCAATTTACGAGCTGCACCTAATGGCAAAACAGAACTGCCGGTATAAAGATCTCAGTCCCTTCCACCGATACCAGGTCACACCGAAGTGGGAGTCGATAGACGCTTGGATAGAAACCGTAATGGACGATGCGGCGTTACCGAGTGAATTGAATGAATACACAAGTCCCTTCGACCCAAAAGTTCAGGTAAATCGGAAGCAATTTCTTGGGATATTTGGGCGACGGCGTGACCGGGAGCTCTATTTGGTCGAAGCCGATTGCAGCGGTAGCAACCACTAAGGGGGATTGGGGAACCCGTGGGGGCGTGCTATCTGTCCCGTCATGGTGAACGAGTTCAAGAAACACTGGGAATACCCGGCTCACCCCATCGGCGATGACCGAATCATGGAGATCATTAACGAGCAGTCGGTGGTCTTCAAAGGTCATATTCCGCACCTGACAGAGGCGATGGGAATCTTGATGCGAGCGCGCGCTATGGGGTGGCGAGGCGCCTATATCTGCCACGACCGCGCCGAACTCCTATTGAAAAAATTGGAGCGGGCGATGAGATTCGAACTCACGACTTCAACCTTGGCAAGGTTGCGCTCTACCCCTGAGCTACGCCCGCGATCCGTGGGGTAATCATGCTCGCTTTAAGCTGAGCAAGCAGCCTATATAACGCGACGCTCGATTGATGCAAGCGCCGTCTGCGTGGTCTTTGTTGACGAATCCGGTGGCGGGGCCTATCTCTCCGCCTTCGCGACTGCCCAGGTGGCGGAATTGGTAGACGCGCAGGTTTCAGGTACCTGTGGCCGCAAGGCCGTGGAAGTTCGAGTCTTCTCCTGGGCACCAGCGATTGCTGGGCTTTCTCTTTCAAGCGAACGGGTTTCCAAAGGCCAACCGGCCTTTGGCCGCCGGAGGCAAGACCTTCAAATCCTTTGACAGGCCGCGGCCAATCGCCTTTACCAACGCGATCTTCGGCGAAAGTGCTTGTTTCGAGTATGACCAAAATCACCCTGCATCACGGCGATCTGCCGGCCGATCTCGATCTCGGCCCGGTCATTGCGGTCGACAGCGAGACCATGGGGCTGAACCCTGTGCGGGACCGGCTGTGCCTGGTGCAGCTATCGAGCGGCGACGGCAGCGCGCATCTGGTGCAACTGCCCAAGGGCGAATATGACGCGCCGAACCTCAAGGCGCTGCTGACGGATTCGGCGCGCCTCAAGCTGTTCCATTTCGCGCGCTTCGATCTGGCGGCGTTCTATGCCTATCTCGGCGTCGAGACGGCGCCGGTCTATTGCACCAAGATCGCCAGCAAGATGGTGCGCACCTATACCGACAAGCACGGGCTGAAGGATCTGTGTAAGGATTTTCTCGGCATCGATATCAGCAAGCAGCAGCAAAGCTCCGACTGGGGCGCGGCGGAGCTGTCGCAGCAGCAGCAAGCCTATGCGGCGGGCGACGTGCTTTATCTGCATCAGCTGAAGGACGCGCTTGACCCGCTGCTGGCGCGCGAGGGGCGCAGCGAGCTGGCACAGGGATGTTTCGATTTTCTGCCGATCCGGGCCCGGCTGGATTTACTCGGCTGGGACCAGCCGGATATCCTGGCCCATAGCTGAGCGAGGAGGCGGCAATGGATGAGTTACTGAGCGAAAGCGGCGGCCAGATCCAGAGCTTTCTGGGCATCGATATCCCCGAGGAGTTCGAGGTCCAGCCCTATATCGATACGGCCATCGCCTGGGGGCTGAACCTGGTGGCGGCGATCCTGATCCTGATCGTCGGCTTCTGGATCGCCGGCCGGGTCGCGAAGACGATCAGGGCCGCGATGGGCCGAACCGGGCGGATCGATCCGATGATATCGGGCTTTCTCGGCTCGATCGCGCGCTATGCCGTCATTGCCGTTACCATCATTGCGGTGCTCGGCCGCTTCGGCATCGAGACCACCAGCATTGTCGCGCTGCTCGGCGCGGCGGGCCTCGCCATCGGCCTGGCCTTGCAGGGCACGCTGAGCCATGTCGCCGCCGGGGTCATGCTGCTGTTCTTCCGGCCGTTCAGGATCGGTGATTATGTCGATGCCGGCGGGGTCGCCGGCACGGTCAAGGACATCAATCTGTTTACCACCGAATTCGCCACCCCGGACAACGTCATGATCATTGTCGGCAACGGCAATGTCTGGGGCAGCACGATCACGAATTATTCCGGCCATCCGACACGGCGTGTCGATCTCGTTTTCGGCATCGATTACGGCGATGACATCGACAAGGCGATGACGGCGATCCGCGAGCTGGTCGAGGCCGATCCGCGCAGCCACAAGGAGCCGGAGATTTTCCTTGCGGTCAGCGAGCTGGCCGATAGCAGCGTCAATATCACCCTGCGCGTCTGGTGTGCCGCCGACGATTACTGGGGGCTGAAATTCGATCTGACCAAGGCGGTCAAGGAACGTTTCGATGCCATCGGCATCTCGATCCCCTTCCCGCAGCAGGTCGTGCATCATGTCGGGAAAGCGCTTGGCTGAAGCGGGGCTGCGGGCGCGGACCGGATCAACAGCGACCAAAAGCGCCCTAACGCTGGCAGGCGATCAGGCCGCCGACCGGCAACACCGTACGCCAACCGTCTTCGCCTATCAGGCTGATGGTGCCTTGCGGAACCACGGCACCGCCGCTGACGGCGCCGTCGCGCCCCAGCACCAGGCGCAAGCCGACCGTCATCGATAGCCCGTCAACGCTGTAGCTTTCCTCACTGGACTGCCCCAGCACTGTCGTGCCGCTGAGCGCAGTCCGTATCAGCAGGACCTGATCCCCGCCGATGACCATGCGCGCCTCGCCCAACGCCGGACGACCGACATAGACCAGCCGCCGCCGACCGTCCCGGCTCCAGAGAAACAGACCGCATTCATCGGCTTCCAGCCTTTGCGGCGGCAGGGTCCCGATTACCGGCGTTTCGCCCGGGTTTTGCGTCCCCGCCGCCCTCTCGCCGTCGGGCTCGGCATCGGCACCGGGCAGGCCGAGCGATGCGCAGCCGGACAGCAGGACAATGAGACAGAGCAATACAAGGCGCATCATGAGGCGATACTTCCGGTTTGGACGAGCCGATAGCCGCCGGAAACAGGGGTGAAGCCGAAATCCGGCAGCACACGCGCCACCATCCGGTCGACGCCCGACAGGGTAACGGCAAGCCGCCAAAGCCCCGCCGCCGGATCGATGCGGAGCAGGACATCGACCGCGCCGTCCGGGGATTCGCCCTGCTGGGCGATCAGAACCGCGCCGTCATCGCAGCTGATGCCGCCGGTCAGCGGCGGACCGCGCCAGACGCCGCCGAGGGCGGCGACATCCAGCGGTCCGGTATCGATACTGCCGGCGGCCTCGACGCATTGGCGGTCTTCCAGCACCAGGCGGTCGATTTGCATATCCAGCGTGCTGTCAATCGGCAAGGCCAGCGGCAGCGCCGTCATCGGGCCCGCCAGGGTGGCATCGCTCACGGTCACCCTCGACCCCGCAGCCCGCAGCCTGCCGTCGCCGCGCAATGCACCGTCGCGCATGCTGTATCGCAGCTCGACGGTGCCGGTGACCAGAGCGCCGGGCGATAGGCTGAGGGTGACCTCGCCCAGCGAAACCCCATTGGCATAAACGCCGGTCAACCTGCCCTGCCAGATACTGCCCTGGGCCGAGGCATAGCCGAACGCCGGAGGCGACGCCGCACCGACTATCAGCGCCAGCGGCAGATTGATCACTGCAACGACAAGCACTGCCGCCAGCAGTGCTGCGATCAGCAAGACGGGCCTCACGATCCGCTCTCCCGCGCCAGCGTGATGCGGCCGGTGACGGCGCCCTGCATCAGCCCCCCCGCGTCCGCGCGCTCGATGATCGCCGCGGTAACGCCGATGCCGTGCCGGGTCTGCAGATCGCTCAGCCAGCGGAACAGGATGGCGGGATCGCCGGCCCCGATGGAGATATCGACGGCGCTGTCGCCGCGCCCCTGAAGCCGGATGATGTCGAGCGCCAAACTCCGCGCCAGCTCTGTTGCTGCTGCGCGAACCGAGAGCGTAGCGGGCGGCTCGGCCCGTGTGCCCTGCTGCGCCGTTACGCGCTGAGCCAGCGGCAGGACCGCCTCATATAATGCCTGCGACCGGGAAAGAGCGTCTCTCGCCTCCGCGCGCCAGCTCAGCACCGGCGCCACGGCCAGCAGATATACCAGGAGCACCGCGGTCAACGCCCCGGCTGCCAGCAGCATGACCTGCTCCCGCGCGCTGCGCTCCTGCCATAGGGAGGTCAATGATTTTCTCATCAGCCGCCTTCCGCCCAGCTCAGCCGCAATCGCCCGATCACGGCGCCGTCATCCTGTTGTGCTGCCTGTTCCTCGATCCTGACGCCCTGCCTTGCAGCGGCGTCGCGCAGCGCATCGAGATCGCCGAAGCCGCCGTAACGAACCTCGATATCGAGGCCGGGTCGGGCATCCTCGTCGCGATAGCGCAGCCTCTGCACCTGGGCCGCAGGCACCTCCGCGACCACGGCTGACAGCGCCGCCGCCAGCGGCAGGAAATCCGATACGGCATCGTCGGCACCGCCGAGCGCCCGGCGCAATTGCCGCTCCGGATCAACAATGCGCGTCCCGGGCAGCGCGGTCTCCGTGGTCTCAAGGGCTGCCCTGTAGTAATGCGCCTCCAGCCGCTGCAGGCGCAGCGCATCCGCCGCCGTCGCGGCCAGGAAAACCAGCAGCACCGCCGCTGCCAGGGCGCCTGTCAGCCGCAGCCCCGGCAAATCCGGCGGCAGAATGCTGTGCCTGCGGCGATAGCGGCCTTGCAGCAGGCTGAAGCTGTCGGCGCGATCCAGTTTCTCCGCGAGCTTCGCTTCGGTCAGCTCAGGCAGCTCTGCCGGGATCCCCAGCTCGGCAGCAAGCGGCTGCTCAAGCGCGAAACCGGTGCCGTCCTCGCGGCGGTGCAGGACACGATTTCCCAACCGGGCGCTTTCGCCCAGGTTCAGGGCCGCGTAATCGGGAAGCAGCCGCGCCGGGGTAATGCCAAGCTCGGCGAGAGCCGCCTGCCAGCGTTCCATCACGTCGCGGCTGACGACAGCGGCGCGCCAGGCACCGTTTTCTGACCGCGCCAAGGCCACATGCAGGCCGGACGGGTCTTCGGCAAGCTGGTCTTCCAACGCGAAAGGCGCGGCGGCGCGCGCCTTTTCGATGCTCTGTACCGGCAACTCAAGCGACTGCGTCAGCACCTGTTCGCCCGGCGCCAGAACCACAGGGCGCAGATCGGCCATTTCTTGCCATGACAAAGGCGAAACGCCGCGCTCATCGACGGCGAAACCGCGCGACGAGGCAGGCCTTTCTGGATCAAGGAAGAGAACCGGAGTCATAAAGCCGAACCGGGTGGGGGCAGCGGCGGCATGAGCTGTCTTCTCACCGGCCGAAGATCACCGCCGCCGCGTTGTTCAAACAGAGTGTGCATGGTCAGCCCCGCGCCGTCGAGCCAAAGCTCCGAGGTCAGGGTTAGAAAGCGGCTGGCCAGCCGCGGCTGTTCGCGCAGCCGGGCAGAAATGGTGATATCGTCGAATTGCGGCATCGCCCAGAACGCGTCGATCTCGACGAAGCCGTCATCCGGACGATCCTCGATCAGCCGTTGCGCGGCGGCGCCATCGATTTCGCCTTCGAGCATCGCCACAAGCAAGGGCGCCTGTGTGAGCGTCAGCGCGTTGACATTGATCGGGCTGAGATCGCTGGTCGGCAGAGCGCAAATGAAGGGGCGCAGCCTTTCGATCAGCTCTTTGTCGTAACCTTCGATGACGCGCAATTCGCTGATATCCGCGAGCAATGTATTCGCCGCCCGTGTTGCCAAAGTGCGGGTCCCGTACACCGCATCTTCGGCACCGCCGGGCCATGGCGTGCCGTTACTGTCGGCCCAGTCGAGCAGCGCAGCGGCGAGCAGCCGCGCCTGTCCCGCATCGACGCCGAGCGCAGTGAGGAGAGCGCGATATTGGGCGAGACCGACAGGATCGACCTGAAACCCGTCAGGGCCCGGCCGCACCACGCTGTTGAGATTGAGGCAATTGCCTCCCTCGCCGATACGCAGCCGCATGCTGCCGTTATCGACCGGCAGCACAAAACCCTCGCGCGCCCATTGCGGATCGAGCTGGGGCCGGTCGCCCTGCGCACGCCACAGCCGGGTCATCGCTATCTCCGCGAAATCCTCGGCGCCATAGGCATGCCACAGCGCCTGCGTCCGGGCCTGGGCCTGGGCCGTGCGCTGAATGTCGAAGCGCATCGCCTCGGCAAAGCCGATGGCCAGAACGCTGAGCACGACCACCAGCAGCAAAGCCGTGATCAGAACCGCTCCCTGTTGAGTCGACCGCCTCATCGTGGAGCCGCCAGAAAAAGTTGCTGCACCGGCCCGTAATCCCGCAATTCCAAGGTTATGGAGACAGCCTGCGGCAATGCTGCCGATGGCGGCGGGCCGGCCTGCCAGCGCGGCTGCCATCGGCCGGCGGCGAAAAAGCCGAGATCGGTCAGCCGAATATCGGTAAGCAGCACCCGCTCGCGCATCGGCATATCCGGGACGGGGTCCAAAAGCGGCCGGTGAGCGCGGATCAGCGCGCCGTCCTCGACCCGGTATTCGACCGCCTGCAGGTCGCTGCGCGGATCGGTGCCCCCGGGGTTGGTCCAGCCATGCCGGACCAGCCGCAGAACAATCTCGCCGTCGAGCGCCATGCCGCCGCTGAAACTGATCGGCGTCCGGCCGCCAAAGGCACCGCGAACGGGCCGCACTGCCAATTGGGCGAAATCTTCCCGCAGGACCGCGCGCGCCAGCTGCATTTCCCGCAGCGCATCGGCGTGGGCATCAAGCGTGTCGCGGGCGCTCACCCCGGCTTGAATAACGCCGGTCGACAGCGCGGCGATGGCGCCGAAAACGGCGAGCGCAACCAGCACCTCGATCAGCGTCAACCCGCTTTGCCGGTCGCCCTTCATCGTCCGCGGAACCCTGTCAGACGGGCCAATACCTGATCCGCCTCGGCGGCGGTGACCGACAGCTCGATACGATTGAGCTCGGCTTCGGCGGTGCGCCGCACCTGCATCCGCCAGCGCCATTGCCGGTCGGCCAGCCGCATTGTGCCCTCGGTCGTGCCGACCGGCGGCGGCGGGCCGAGGCGCTGCTCGACCATGCGGTTCTCGGCGACGATCTGGGCCAGATGACGCTGTTCGAGCGCGGTCATTGTGCGGGCGCTCTCGGACTGGACGGTGAGCAATGCACCGACGGCGATGCCGATCACGGCAAGCGCCACCAGGACCTCGATCAGCGAAAAGCCAGCCTGCCGCATGCTATTGACCTTTCAGGGCAATACGCCCATCGGCATCGATCGTGATCCGGCGCCGGTCGCCGTCGGCATCCGAGACGCTGATAATCGCCGGGGTGGCGCTGCCGAAGGGTTCGAAGCGAAGCGTCCTGTGCTCGACAGCGACGAAATAGTCGCCTTCAGCCGCAACCGACGCCGACACGCCCGACGGCCAGGACACCTCCTGGAACTGCGGTGACGGCCGCCAGCCGAGCCGGCTGCCTTCCAGCACCTGGTAACCTGCCGCATCGATCTCGACCGCCACAGGCCGGCCCTTGATCACGCTGTGCCGCGCAGCCTCCGCCAACACGCCTGTCAGCCGGTCGGCGGCCCGTTCCACCTCGGCCCTGGGCGGCGGCAATGCGAGTATGACGGCAGCCCCCGCGACGGCGATGATCGCGAGAACAACAAGAACCTCGATCAGGGTAAAGCCGCGCTGCCGTCCGGCGCGGCTAGCCGTCCCAATTGCCGATATCGGCATTGTCGTCCTCGCCGCCGATGCGGCCGTCCGCGCCGAGCGAGAAGATCTCGAACGCGGCGCGCTCGCCCGGATACACATAATTATAAGGATTGCCCCAGGGGTCTTCGGGCAAACGCCGGATATAGCCGCCGGCCGGGTAACGGTCGGGGTCGGCCAGGTCGCGCGGTGCCGCGACCAGCGCTTCGAGACCCTGATCTGTGCTCGGATAGCGCTGCAGATCGAGGCGATACATCTCGACAGCGTTTTCCAGCAGGCGAATATCTGCCTCTGCTTTCTCCACCATCGCGCGGCTCTGGCTGGGCAGGACATTGATCATCACCACCGTTGCCAGCAGGCCGATGATGAAAATCACCACCATGATTTCAAGGAGCGAGAAGCCGCTTTGCGTTTTCATAGCAGTGCCGCCGTGTTGAGCCTGAGAATCGGCAACAGGATCGCCAGCACCACGGTGGCGACGATCCCGCCCATGATGAGAATAATCGCCGGTTCGAGCAGCGCCAAGGCCGTGTCGACCGCAGCGCGGAATTCGGCTTCGAGATAATCGGCCGCCTTGTCGAGCATGGCAGACAGCCGCCCGCTCTGTTCACCCGAGGCCGCCATAAAGGTGACCAGAGACGGGAAAAGCGCCGCCCTGGACAGCGCCGCGGACAGCGCGCTGCCCTCCCGCACCTCGACGGCGACATTCTCCAGCCGTTCGCGCAGCACCGAATTGGTTATCGTCACGCGGGCCGCGCCCAGCGCTTCCACCATCGGCGCGCCGCTCCCAACCAGGGCGCTAAGCGTACGTGCCGTACGTGCGGCATACAGCTTGCGCGCCAGGGCGGAAATGAGCGGCAGCCGCAAGATAAACGCATCCGTACTTCTCTTGATGGACGGCCTTTTCAGCAAGGCCGGCACTGCTGCCGTGAAGCCAAGCGCAAGGATGCCGACCGGGCCGCCATAGGCGATCAGCCAATCGGAAATCCCGATCAGCATACGGGTCAAGAAAGGCAATTCGCGGCCCACAGTATCGAATTGCTCGATCACACGCGGCACCACGAATACCATAAGCGCGACGATGACACCGAGCGCGGTCAGCGCAAGAACCATCGGATAGACAAGCGCACCGCGTACCTTGCGCCGCAGCGCCTCGCCGCGCTCCAATTCTTCCGCCAGCCTTTCCAGCACCGGTCCCAGACTGCCCGACGCCTCGCCGGCCGAGACCATGGCGCGGTAGACCGGGCCGAAACTCTGCGGCTCGCGCGACAGCGCTTCAGCGAAGCCGGCACCCTCGGCGACCGCTTCGCGCACCGCAAGCAGGCTGCGCCTGACGGTGTCCCGATCGGCCTGCATGGCAACGTTGTGAAGCGCCTGCTCGACCGGCGCGCCGGCGTCGATCAGCGTCGCCAATTGCCGTGTAACCAACGCCAGTTCACGCGCGGTGAGGCGACGACCCGAACCGGCAAGGACAGACATACGAGCACGATCCTCGCCGGTCGCACGCACCTGAACCGGGAGCAGGGAGCGGCGGCGTAATTCGCGCCGGGCCAGCCGCGCGCTATCGGCGGACAGCACGCCTTTTTGTGCCCGACCCTGTTGATCGAGCGCTTCATACTCGAAGGCAGTCATCGATCCGGTCCGATCACGGTCAGGCGGCGCGGTCGCCCATCGCCATTGGCGGCGCCGCCCGCCTCATCTACCGGCGGGCGCGTCACCCGCATGATCTCGGCTTCGGTGGTGATGCCTTGCTGCACCAGCGCGCGACCGGCATCGAGCAATTTGCCCCCCTGATCGGCGAAGGCGGCGTTTTGCAGCGCCGTTTCGGGCGCATCATCATGGATCAAGCCGCGCAGCGTCTCATCGACCGTGACCATCTCGTAAATGCCGACGCGGCCCTTGAATTCGCTCTCGCTGCCCGGCACCAGCCGACGCACCAGCCGCTGGGCGACGATCATCCTTATGGTCGAGGCCAGCAGATAGGACGGCACGCCCATATCGCGCAGACGGGTGATGGCGGAGACCGCGTCATTGGTGTGAACCGTCGACAGCACCAGATGACCGGTCAGGCTCGCCTGAACGGCGATCTGCGCGGTTTCGAGATCACGGATTTCACCGACCATCACCACATCGGGATCCTGCCGCAAAATCGCCCGCAGCCCCGTCGCAAAGGTCAAACCGACCTTGGTGTTCACCTGAGTCTGGCCGACACCCTCGATCGCATATTCGACCGGATCTTCGACGGTCAGGATGGTGCGGCTGGCATCATTGAGCAGCGCGAGGGCAGCATAAAGCGTGGTGGTCTTGCCCGAGCCGGTCGGGCCGGTGACCAGAACAATTCCGTTCGGCTCGGCGAGCCCGGCACGAAAGCGCTGCAACAGCGGTGCCGGCATGCCGAGATCGTTGAGATCGAGCTTGGCCTGCTCCTTATCAAGCAGGCGCAGCACCACGCGCTCGCCATGCCGTGCCGGCAGGGTGGACACCCGGACATCGAAGCCGCGCCCGCCGAGCGCCAGCGACATGCGCCCATCCTGGGGCAGCCGTTTTTCGGCGATATCGAGGCGCGCCATCACTTTGACCCGGCTGACCAGCGCGGCGGCCAAACGCGGCGAGAGGCTGAGGACATCTTCCATCACCCCGTCAACGCGAAGGCGAACCGCGAGGCGCCTCTCATAGGGCTCGATATGGACATCCGAGGCGCGTCGGCGCGCGGCTTCGGCAATCAGGCCGTTGATCAGCCGGATCACCGGGGCATCGTCTCCGGCATCCAGCAAATCGGCAGTTTCGGGGATTGCGTCGAGCAGCGAATGTAGGTCGTCGGTGCCGGCCATGTCGCGCTCAAGGGCGTCGGAATCGAGGCCTTCCCCGGCATAGCGCTCGGACAGATATCGTTCAAACTCGGCGCTCGATAACGCCTTGACCGTCAGCGGCAGCGACAAGGCCCGCCGCGCCTCGATCAGGGCCGTGCGGTCGGCATCGGGGCGCAGACCGATAACCGCGCCGTCGGGCTGCCGGTCGAGCAGAACCAGCCCCTTGTCGCGCGCGAAAAGATAGCTCAGCTCGCCGCTCATGGCGTCCCGCCCGGTTGCGCCGGCGGCTGAGGTTGAGAGCGGGGCAATGACAGCACCTCGTCCGACAAGCGGTCGAGGCTGGGCACATCGCCGCCGCCGGACAGGAGCTGTTCACGCCGGATGTAATCATAGCGCCGGTCGGTCACTCCGCGCAGATCGTCTCGGCTTCGCGCGATGGTCGGGCGGATGAAGACCATCAGATTGGTCCGCACATTGGACCGGTCCTCATTGCGGAACAACATGCCGAGGCCGGGAATGTCGCCGAGCAGCGGAATTTTCTCGAATGAAATCTGCTCATCATCCTGGATCAGCCCGCCGAGCACGACGATCTCGCCGTCATCGACAACGACGGTGGTTTCGATTTCACGCTGGCTGGTCACCAATTCCTGAATATTCTCGCTGACGGGGCCGACAATGGCAGAGACTTCCTGTCGGATCGCCAGCTTGATCGCATCGCCTTCGGAGATTTGCGGCCTGACTTCCAGCTCGACCCCGACGCTTTGCCGGTCGACCGTGCGGAACGGGTTGTTGTTGTCGGCCGACAGCACCTCGCCGGTCGTGATCGGTATTTCCTGACCGACCAGAATGCGCGCGGGTTCATTGTCCATGGTCAGCAGCGACGGTGTTGAGAGAACATTGCTGCCCGAATCCTCATCAAGCGCGTTGAGGATGATTCCGAACAAGGTGCCGCCGTCGGTGACGCCGCCGGCGCCCAGCGTCAGCCCGTTGAGGCCGAGCAGAGAATCGAGCGCCGCGCTGCGCAGCGAGTCAAAGGTACTGTTGCCGTCATCGTCACTGCCGCCATTGATTTCGTCATCGCCGAGCAGGGCGCCGGTCGCGGCCAGGATATTCGGCGCCGAACCGGAAAAATTGGTGGCGCTGAACGGGATCGTCCCCTCGGTACCGCCAAGGACATATTGCACGCCGAGCTGACGTGCCGCGGTGTCCGAAACCTCGACGATAATCGCTTCGACCAGCACTTGCGGGCGACGGATATCAAGCCGTTCGATCACCCCGGCCAGCGCCTGCTGCATCGCCGGCCCGGCGCTGATCACCACCGAATTGGTGCCGCGATGCACCGCGATACTGGCACGCGGTTCGGCCAGCGGCGTGTCGTCTTCATTGCGGCCGCCCTGATCGGCGAGGCTGCGCGAAACCTGTTCCAGCAGCGGTACCAGATCCTCGGCCAATGCATGGCGCAGCGGGTAGACGCGGATATCGCCCTGGGCGCGGGTCTCCCGGTCAAGCTCGGCGATGATCGGCAGCAGGGTCTGGATTTCGGCCTCGGCCCCGCGCAGAATCAGGGCATTGCTGCTTTGCGCGGCGACGACGCGCAGCCGATTGCGGTTTTCGCCGCGATTATCGTCGATCAGCTCGTCCAGCAGCCGCGCTGTTTCGCGCGCGCTGACATGGTTCAGCGGCACGGTGCGCAGGCTGGAATTGTCCCGGTCCAGGCTGGCGATGACCTGCCGGATGCGCGGCAGGTTACGGGCATAATCGACGATAATCAGCACATCATTATCGCGCCCGGCGATGGCCCGCCCGTCGGGATCAATGATCGGCTTGATCATGTTCATCGCCTCGACGGGATCGGCATTGAACAGACGGAACACTTCGGTCACAAACTGGTCGCCGGCCGCGCCGCGGCCGTTGACAACGGCGCTGTCAGGCGCCGCGCCGTCAATCGGCACAATACGGAACACGCCGCCGGCGGTCGGAATCGCGGTATAGCCGTGAACCCGCAGGGTCGAGAGAAAGACCTCGAAAATCGCGTCGGGCTCGAGCGGGGTCTGTGAGATCACCGTGACCTTGCCCTGTACGCGCGGATCAACGATGAAACCGCGCCCGGTCAGCAGCGAAATATCCTCGATAAAGGCTTCGATATCGGCATCGCGCAGATTCAGCGTCTGACCGTTCTGCTGCGCCGATGCCGCCGCCGCCAGCAACAGCATCGCCGCGCAGAAAACGGCCCTGAGGCCGTCAGTCAATGCGGAAGCGGAGGGTTTGCGACTGGCCATTGCGTTCGATCGTCAAACTCACATCATCCCGTTCACGGAGCCCCGCCCCGACCGCCTGCAAGGCTTGCGGGCCGGTCAGCTCACGTCCGTTGACGGCGGTCAGGATATCGCCGGGGCGAAAACCGGCACGCTGAAACAGCGCTTCGCCCTCGGGGCCGTTGGGCGCGACGCGGACACCGTTGATACGCCCAGCATCGAGCCGCGGCGTCAAGCGCAGACGGCGTAATAACACATCCACGTTCTGAATAACGGTTTCCTGCGCCTGCGGCGGCGCCACGGGGGCGCCGGGGCTTCGCGCCCCATCGGGGTCGAGGAACAGCGCCTCGCGCGCGCCCCCGCGCGAGAGGATCACGCGATCGGCCCTGATCTCGGCGAGACGGACGCCGCGCACAATTTCTTCGCCCGGGGTAAAAACCGCCTGCCGACCGTCGGGCATGCGGATGATCGCGGCGCCCGGCACATCGACACCGGCGCGTATGCCGAAGAGCGACAGATCGAGCGTGGTTTCGGGCGCCACGGAATCGACCGTTTCGACCGGCGCCGCATTTCCCGAAAACGGGTTCTGCTGCGCCAACAGGCCGATATCGACCCTGCGGCTGTCGGTCACCGGCGGCGGAGCGCGCAGCGCCATCTCATGCGGCAGAGGCGGCAAGGGCGTGATCAGGGCCCAGACCAGCTGCACGAAGCACCAGGCGATTAGACCACAAAAACCGATCTGCGCAATGAAGAACGCTCGCGCCGCCTTGCGCTCCGAAACGCCGCTAGAAGCGGGCGCGGAGGCCGAAGCTGAAAGACCGGCCGATATCGTAGCGCTCCGCAACTTCGCCGCCCTGCGTGATAAGGAAATCGTCATTCAGCAGGTTCCGTGCCTCAAAGCTGAATTCCCAATCCGCGCCGATCAGGCCGAATTCGCGCGAATAAACGAAATCGAGCAGGATCGGCGGCTTTTCGATGAAATTGGGCTGGCCTTGAATACCGACATCTTCGATCCGGTCGCTGGTGAAGTTCAGCAGAAGAAACGCCCGCTCACCCACCTCGAAATCAGTATAACCGAATTCAAAGTTCAGGAGAATGTCCGACTGACCTTGCAGCCGCCTGACATCGTCAGTCTGCACGAAAGTCGGATCATCCGGCAGGGTGATCTCGGAATCGATATAGGTGAAGTTCAGCTTGGTGAAAAAATCCTTGCGGCTCAGCCAGGGGCTGTCGACCCAGCGGTCAACCGGCAGCAGGATTTCGATTTCCGCTTCGCCGCCGAACAGCTCCGCGCTGTCGGCATTTTCATACGTTCGCAGCGGCCCTTCCCCGAACAACCCCAATACCTGTTCGATCGGCTTGCTGAAATCCTTGTAGAAGGCGCCGAGCGTGAAGAACTGATCGCGCGCGAAATACCACTCATAGCGCAGATCGAAATTGTCGACCTCGGCGATTTCCAGCGTCGGGTTACCGGCGACAAGGAAATCGCGTTCCTGCGACAGGAACAGCGCCGGCGACACTTCGCGGAGGCTCGGGCGCGAAATGGTCTGCGAATACCCGGCGCGAACCTGCATGTTCGGCGTGAACTCCCATGTCGCGGTCGCCGCCGGCAGGAAGTATTCGCCGTCGACGATCGTCGTGATCGGTTCATCGGCGCGGGCCACGACCTCACCATCGACGCGGATATCGGACCGCGCAAAGGTCTGAACCGTCTGCTCGGATTTCTCATAGCGCGCACCGGCGGAAATCCGGAAAGTCGGGGTCAGTTGCAGCTCGATGGAGCCATAGGCCTGGATGAATTCCTCATTGGCGTTGAGCTGGTTCGACGGGTCGGTGATTTCCCGAAGGCGGAAGCCGTCCGGGCCGATATTGGCCGGGCTGAAGACAATCTCCGGCACGAAGGTCAGCAATTCCTGAAAGGTCGCCGGGTCGGTGAGGCGCGGATTGTCGAAGGCGAAGACGCGGCTGGCCGACAGGCGGTCGGCGTCGATATAGGAGAAGCCGGTGCGGGCGATGACGCTGATCGAGTCGAAATCCATCGGCTGTTGGATATCGAAACCACCCTCGACGCGGCGGTCGTCAACCTCGTTAAACGTCGTATTGACGCTGTCCGCCCGGTTGAACAATCGGAACAGCTGATCGCCGACATCATACTGATAGGTGAATTCGCGGCGCAGCGGCACCTGGCGGTCACCCGAGGAGGCGGCAATGCGCCAATCGATCTTGGTCTGATCGAAAATGCCGTCATCGATCACATTCACGAAATGCTCGCCGGACCAGATATTCACCCACAGCATCTGTTCGAGCCAGTCGATCCGTGATTGCTGCTCGACATCCTCCGGGCGGGAGGTGAAGCGGCCCTGCTGGATAATCGCCTCGCGCGTCGATTCCCGCAGCAGCAGCGTCGTGTAAGACACGTTATGGCTGTCGTTAAACTCAAGGCCGAGCTGCAGCATGGTGTTCAGCGCGACGGTCCATTCCGTGCTGCTGAAACCGCAATCATCCGGGTTGATGCCGACGACGTCGAGACAGCCCTCGGGGCTCAGCTGTTCATCGGGCTCGAGCGAGCCGTCGGCGCGGATGGTAAAGGTGTTGCGGAAACCGTCGCGCTGGGTCCAGCCGCTGTCATATTCGGTGGTCAGCAGCACACCAAGGCGCCAGGAATTGTCGAAGGTCAGCCGGTCGCCATAGGAGAAACCCATGCTGAGATTGGGCGGGTTCATCTCACTGTCGATCGACCAGACATTCGGGAAGGACTGCGCCGCCTGTTCGAGCTCGGCCGGGGTCAGCGTCTCGGCCGGCACCCCGCGCAAGGAACGCGGCAGGTCGCGATAGCCGAAATCGGCGCCGATCCAGTCATAGCCGCCGCCCTGATACCAAAGCCCGTCCTCGAAGGTGGAGGCGGTATTGAAACTGCCCGAGAACTTGACCTCGAAAAAACGCTCCTCAGGCACCGTGCGGGTGCGCAGCGACACCAGGCCGCCGCCGAAATCGAGCGGATATTGCGGCGAGAAGGTCTTCTGCACCAGGACGCCCGACAGCAGTGAATTGGGAAAAATGTCGAGCGGCAATACGCGTTGCAGCGGATCGATACTGGGCAGGCTGACGCCGTTCAGCAGGGTCTGCGAATAGCGCTCGCCGAGGCCGCGGACATAGATGAAGCCGTCATCGACCAGGCTGATGCCGGTCACCCTGCGCAGCGATAGGGCGATGTTATCATCGCCGGTACGCTCAAGATCCTCGAAATCGAGGACATTCGAGATTTCCGAGGTGTCGCGCTTTTCTTCAGGCACGAACTGGCCGCGGACGACGATTTCCTCCACCACCGGCGGCGGGCTGTCTTCCTGCGCCGCGGCGAAATCGAACGGCACCGCGGCCATCACCGCGACGGTTGCCAGCATGGTGCCGGTCATCAGGGTCTGTTTCATGGCGCGGTTCCTGACCGGCATTTGCGCGGTCTCTTTATGCTGTCACTGGTTAGGCGATCAGTGTGCGGTTCGGCTGTACGCTACTTTTCAGGGACCCCGCACCGGCAGGCCGCCGATGCGGGGGTGCTGTCTAGAATTGCTGGTCGAGGAAAACGGTCCAGCCGGCGGTCCAGTCATTGGCCTCGCTTTCGACTGCGCCGATGAAATCGACGCTGTCGAAGAACGGATCTACGGCGCTCGGGTCGGTCGCCGTCACCGCGGCCTCATTGGCGCCGTTGATGAAGGCGACGCCGCCGGTGCTGCGGGCCTGCAGGCTGCTTTCGCCGACCGTATTGTTGCTTTGCGCGTCGAACCAATCCGACAGATCGAAGGCATCGCCCGACTCTTCGCTGAATACCGAGGCGGCATCCGAGCAGTCGAACAAGGCGCTTTGAAGGGTCAGGTCGCCATTTGCCGGCGTCTGCGCATCGGCCTGATCGAAGGTCGCGGCGTCATCGATATCGAAACAGGCGTCACCGAATTGATCGATAACGAAGTTCCAGTAACGACCGGCGGTGCCTTCACGCAGCAGCATGCCGATATCGCCGACCACCGGCTGAGCACCGATCAGGGTAACGTTCGACATCAGCGGCGCCGAGCGCGGCAGGGCGTCATTGGCGTCGTCGAGATTGTCGGCTTCGATGCCCTGATCAGAGTTCGGCTGGTTCGGGTTCTGCACAACCAACGCATATTGCACCTTGCCCTGCCAGCCCTCGGTCCAGTCGATGCTGTCATCATCCGCGCCGGTCACGACGAGATATTTGGCATTGACCGTGCCGCCGTAGAACTCGATGCCGTCATCGGCGCCGTTATGGGCCTGCAGGTAGTTGACCTCCGTGCCCGAACCGACGCCCTGGAAAGCGACCGCGTTCAGCTCATCCTCACCGGTGATGATATTGCCGGCATATTTGACGACGAGATAGTTGATCCGACCGCTGCTGTCGGCAGGGTTGTTGCCGCCGTAAGGGCCGGTATCACCTTCACCCTGGCTTTCGCAGATGCCGGAGGAGCAGGAGTTCAGCGGCGCCAGGCCGTTGATCGCGAGGCCGCCCCACAGGCTGGTGTCGGTCAGGATGTTGCGGGTTTCGTCATTGATCGCGGTCATCACCACCGGCGCGTTTTGCGTGCCGTTGACGAAGATGTCCGAACCGCGGGTAATCACCAGCAAGGCATCGGTGTCTTCGGCTTCGACAGTCACGCCGGCATCGATGGTCAGCGCCGCGGAGGTTCCGCCGGTGCCGTCCGCATTGGCCGGCTCGCCGATGAAGACGCTGCCGCGCAGCAGGTAGTCCCTGCCCGCCTGCAAGCGCAGATCCGAAGTCACTGTGCCGGAGATGATGCAGGTGCCGTCACCGGCTTCGGTGACATTGGCGCTGTCCGGGCAGCCCGGGTCGCCTTGCAGACCGAAGGTCCAGCCGACGGTCCAGTCATTCTCCGCATTCTCGATGGCGCCGACGAAATCGACGCTGTCGAAGAACGGATCGACAGCGCTCGGGTCGGTGGCGGTAACCGCCGCCTCTGCCGGGCCGTTGATCGTGCGCAGCGGGCCCTGCAGGCTGCTCTCGCCGACCGTGTTGTTGGACTGTGCGTTGAACCAGGTCGAGATGTCGAACGGATCCGCCGACTCTTCGTCGAACACGCTGGACGCACCCGAGCAATCCAGGAACATGCTCTCGATCGTCAGATCGCCGCTGGCCGGTGTGACCGCATTGGCCTGATCGAAGGTCGCGGCATCGTCGAGATCGAGGCAGGCGTCGCCGAAGCCGTCGACCACGAAGTTCCAGAACATGCCGGCGGTGCCTTCACGCAGCAGCACCCCGATATCGCCGACCACCGGCTGCGCACCGACGATCGTCGCGTTGGAGATCTGCGGCATTGAGCGCGGCGTCGCGTCATTGGCGTCGTCGAGATTGTCGGCCTCGATGCCCTGGTCGCTATTGGCCTAGTTCGGGTTCTGCACGATCACGAGATATTGCAGCTTGCCCTGCCAGCCTTCGGTCCAGTCGAGGCTGTCATCATCGGCGCCGGTGATCACGACATAGCGTGCTTCCGCCGTGCCGCCGAAGAATTCGACACCGTCATCGGCGCCGTTGTGGACATGGATGAATTCGATGGTGGTGCCGCGACCGACCGCTTGGAAGGCGATGCCGTTCAGCTCGTCCTCACCGGTAATGATGTTACCGGCGTATTTGACCTGAACGTAACGCAGCGTGCCCGAGCTGTCGTCGGGGTCGTTACCGCCATAGGGACCGCTATCGCCCTCGCCCTGGCTTTCGCAGATGCCGTCCGAGCAGGAGTTCAGCGGCGCCAGGCCGTTGATCACCAGACCGCCCCATTCGCCGGTATTCGGATCGTCGGTGGCGAGGCCGGTGTGGATCGGGCGGTTACTGGTCGTCGACAGGCCGAGATCTTCGGCACTGGTCATGATGATCGGGTTCTGCGCCGTCCCGTTCGCCTGAATCTGCGACCCGCGGGTAATGACCAGAACCGATTCCGGATTTTCGCCGAAAATGGTCGTGCCGGCTTCGATGGTCAGGGTCGCGCTGGTACCGCCGGTGCCATCGGAATTTGCCGGCTCACCGACAAAGAGCGGCCCGCTCAGCGCGTAAACCGTATCGGCGCGCATCTCGAAATCGGCGGTCAGGGTTCCGGAAAGCTGGCACTGCTCGCCGCCGCCGACGGTAACGACCGTACCGGGCGCGGGGCAGCTCTCGGCGGTGTCGTCACCGCCATCGCCCGGATCATCGCCGCCATTGTCACCGCCCCCGCTATCACCGCCGCCGGTGCCGGGATTATCGCCGGTATTGCCGGCATTGGCGATTTCCGTGTTGCTGTCGCTGCAGGCGGCAAGAAAACCGGCGGCGAATAAGCAGAGAAGAGTGGCGCGGAGTGCGCGAGAAAGTTGCCCGAGTTCAAATCGCATGGCTGCTGGCCCTTATGGTCCGTGGCTTCGGTTACAGGCGTGCGCACCGAACGACAGCCGCGTAGAGCAGACAGCCCGAAGCGGCGCCGAAAGGCGTGCAGAACGAATTTTCAGTGCATGCGGTCGCGTAGTGTACGACCTCCAACCAAGGCGGCATGTGCCATTGATGATTCGCCGGATCAAGACTCGCCGTCACAATTTTCGGATTCGTCCGCTGCATACCCGCTTTGCGTGCGCCTCGCCCGCCTGGGGACGAAGGCGCCGGCGCCAATGATCTGAACGGGTTAAGGACAGCTGTTGCATTCGGGCAACAGCACACGCAGCGTGCCCGGCACCATGCTGGTGGGCATCGGCCGGAAGCGTTGAAGGCACCGTGAAAGGATCTACATCTAAAGACGGTGGCGCCGATTCGGGCCGCCTCAACGACCCTCGCCGGGCCTTTACGGCCGGTTTACATCAAGCGCTCAAAGGAGGCTTGCCGATGACGTCGCGCGTTAACCCGTCACGGGTTTCGGTCTTTAACAGCCCGCTTCTGCTGGGCTTTGACCAGTTCGAGCGCACGCTCGACCGTATTTCCAAAAGTGCCGACGGGTACCCCCCCTATAATATCGAACGGCTCGACGAGAATCGTTTCCGCATTACCATCGCTGTTGCCGGCTTTTCGATGGAAGATCTTGCCGTCGAGCTGGACGGCAATCAGCTGACCGTTCGCGGTCGGCAGGTCGATGATGATGATGAGCGCGTCTATCTGCATCGGGGCATTGCCGCGAGGCAGTTCCAGCGCAGCTTTGTCTTGGCCGAAGGCATCGAAGTGACCGCAGCAGCGTTGGATAACGGGTTGCTGAATATCGATCTGACGCGACCGCAACCGGAATCGCGGATTCAGAAAATCGCCATTCAGGACCGCAACACTGCCGCAAAGAGCGTTCAGCCGACCAACGGGCGAACGACAAGCGGGCAAACGACCAACGGGAAGGAGTAACCGCGATGGAAAATCATAAAACAGGCGAGCCGGATCAGACGCTGGTCAAACTCACTGAACAGGAATGGGCCGGCTTCGGCGTCGGCGACCTGGCCTATATCAAGCAGGTTATGGTCAACGGCCAGGACGCCTTCGGCGCCTTCGGTGCGGACGGAACGCCGCTTTTTGCAGCCGCCACGCGTGAGCTGGCCGAGGCAGCGCTGGCCCAGCGCGATCTCGAGGCTTTGAGCGCCCACTGATTGAGCTGATCTCGCTGCACCGCCCTGTGCTCCCGGCTTTGCGGATACCCATTCTGCAAAAACGGGCCCGGCGCACCGGGGGCGCACGGGGAGAGGCCGAATCGGCGGGAAAACTAGGCCGCGTGGCCGGCTTCTTCGGCGATATTGAGCAGGTTCAAAGCGGCATCCCAGCTGCTGGCGTGGCGCAGCTCCTGACAGATCCGCTTATTGCGCAAGGCGCGGGCAACCTTGGCCAGAGCGTTGAGATGTTCGGCGCCCGCATGATCGGGGGCCAAGAGCAGGAAGACGATATCGACCGGCTTATCGTCGATCGCATCGAAATCGATCGGTTTCGACAGCCGCGCAAAGATACCGACCACCCTCTCGAGATCGGGCAGGCGCGCATGGGGGATCGCGATGCCGTCGCCCATGGCGGTCGAGCCGAGCTTCTCCCGCTCCATCAGGGCGGCAAAAACCGCCTCATGATCGAGCCCGGCAATCGCTTCGGCGCGTTTGGCAAGGGTCTCGAGCACCTGGCGTTTACTGGTCGCCTTCAAACTGCACTCGACGCAGTCGGCGCTGACAAATTCCAACATGGCTGTCTTCCCTCAGCGCCTCGGCGCCATGCTCCTCCACACTAGGCGGTCTGGTTACCGTCCGGATCGACCCAGCCGATGTGGCCGTCGGACCGGCGATATATCATGTTCAGCCCGCCATGGCTGCGATTTTTGAACATCAAGGCCGGCAGATCGCTGAGATCCATCCGCATCACCGCCTCGGCGACACTCAATGTTTCAATCGGCGTCTTCATTTCCGCGATGACCGCGGGTTCACCCTCGTCCTCGGCATCGTTCGGCGACCCGTCGATGTCGTCGCCCGAGAGAACGAAGGCACTGGCCTGCGCCGCCATCTCGGCTTGCGAGCTCTTCAGATGGTGGTCCCGCAGCCGCCTCTTATGGCGCCGCAATCTCTTGTCGACTTTGGCCAGCGCCGCCTCGAAAGCGGGATATGGATCCGGCTCGTCAGCGGTACTCTTCAGAAACATGTCGCGGCCGACATGAACATGAATGTCGACTTTGTAGCGATAGGCGTCGTGCGAAAAGGTGACAGTGGCGTCATGGGCGTTGTCGAAATATTTCTCGACAATGCCGGAAAGCTGGGTTTCGACATGGCTGCGCAGCGCGTCGCCGACGTCGACCTGGTGTCCTTGAACGGTGAGATGCATGAAACGTCAGTAAAGCAGTGTATCGGGCTCGAGGGGCCCTCCCGAAGATCGGGCGGTCATGGCAAAAAGCGCGACGCCGCTCAATCCCTTGTCCGGACGATGGCCCCGGTCACCGAGCGGAGTCAAGCGCCCCGGCCGCCGCATGATCACGCCGGCAATCTGGCGCGCTTGCTGCGGCGCCGCTTTGCTGAGGACGGAATCCCCATGGCTTCACGATATTTCGCCACCGTGCGGCGCGCAATCTCGATGCCCTCATCCTGAAGCAGCGTTACCAGCGCATCGTCGGAGAGGATCTTGTCAATCGTTTCCGCCTCGATCAGCGCCCTGATCCTGTGCCGCACCGATTCGGCGGAATGTGCGTCCCCATCATCGCCGCCGAGCGCTACCGTGAAGAAGAATTTGAGCTCGAACACGCCGCGCGGGGTGGCGATAAACTTGTTGCTGGTGACGCGGCTGATCGTGCTTTCATGCATGTCGATCGCCTCTGCCACCGCACGCAGGGTCAGCGGCCGCAGCGCCTCGATGCCGTGCTTGAGAAAGCCTTCCTGCTGGCGAACGATTTCGGTCGCTGTCC
Organism: uncultured Rhodospirillales bacterium; assembly: GCA_964598335.1. GTDB lineage: Bacteria > Pseudomonadota > Alphaproteobacteria > CAZRBL01 > CAZRBL01 > CAZRBL01. Next base: position 40,518 of record CAZRBL010000001.1, on the reverse strand, counting down.
GCAAGATCGTATTGGCGCGCTGATCAAGCGTCCGCAGCAGCCAATTGGCCGAGCTGAGCTGGCTCGTCAGATAGCTTTTCTCCCCCTGATTGCGCGCCGAGGCGGCAATCTTTGCATGGTAGCTGCGGTCGACCAGCAGTCGCGGCAATGTCTCGCTGTTCAACTCGACCAGCCAGCCGCCCTTGCCGTCCGGCCGGGTGATGATGTCCGGGATGACGGTTTGCGCGGCGCCGCCCCCGAAACCCGCCGCCGGCTTGGGATCGAGACGGCGGATATCGGCCAGCATCTCGGCAAGATCGTCGGCATCGCACCCGCAGCGTTTTTGCAGATCGGCGATGCGTCCATCGGCGAGCAGCGGCAGATGATCGAGCAAGGTGCCGATCATCGGGTCATAACGGTTCTGATGCTTGAGCTGGATGGCCAGGCAATCGCGCAGATCGCGGGCGAAAACTCCTGCAGGATCAAGGCCCTGGAGCTGCGCAAGCACAGCCTCAACACGCGTCTTCGGAACATTGAGCGCAACCGCAATCTCGTCAACCGGCGCGCTGAGATAGCCGGCATCATCAAGCCAATCGACCAGCGCGACGGCAAGCGGCCGGTCGGCATTGTCGCCGATTTCCATGCCGATCTGATCGAGCAGATGGTCCCGCAGGCTGACCGTTCCCTCAATCCGCTCGAACGGATCGTAATCATTCTCGGGGGCGTTTCCGGGGGCGTTTCCGGGGCCGTTTCCGGGGCCGCTGCCGATTGTGCTGCTCAATCCGGCCCAGCCATCGGCCTGGGGCACGGAATCGGGCTCGTACAGATTGGCATAATCCGTATCCAGCGCGGCATCGCCATTGGGCAGTTGATCCGACGCCATTTGCGTCGCGCTGTCCGCCCCGTCGGGCATATCGCCATGCCGCTGGTCGGGCGCCGGTTCCGGCCCCGCCTCGCCGGCATCGTCACCGGCCGCGGCGAGCAGCGGGTTACGCTCAAGCTCCTCGGCGACATAGCTGCCGAGCTCCAGATTCGACATCTGCAACAGCTTGATCGCCTGCTGCAATTGCGGCGTCATCACCAGCGATTGCGTTTGACGGAGCTGAAGCTGCGGTTTCATCGGAGCGGCGTGATAGGGTCTATAGTTTGAATTTTACAGAGTTTTTAGAGGCTGAACCTTTCGCCAAGGTAAACCCGCCTGACGTCCTGATGCTGCACGATGGCATCGGGCGGCCCCTCCATCAGTACCCGGCCGTCATGAATGATATAGGCGCGGTCGACGACGTCGAGCGTATCGCGGACATTGTGATCGGTGATCAGAACGCCGATCCCCTTGCTTTTGAGCTGCTTGATCAAATCCCGGATCTCGCCGATCGCGATCGGGTCGATACCGGCAAGCGGCTCATCGAGCAGCATGAACTGCGGATAGGAGGCCAGCGCGCGGGCGATCTCCACCCGGCGCCTTTCGCCGCCGGACAGCGCCACGGCCGGCGTGCGCCGCAAATGCTCAATGCCGAATTCGGCCAGTAATTCTTCCAGCCGCTGTTCCCGTTTCTTGCGGGATTTCTCAGCCACCTCGAGCACCGCGCGGATATTCTCCTCAACGCTGAGACCGCGGAAGATCGAGTTTTCCTGAGGCAGATAGCCGACGCCGAGCCGGGCGCGCCGATACATCGGCAGACCGGTGACATCATGGCCGTCCAGGACAATGGCACCGGCATCGGGCCTGATCAGCCCGGTGATCATGTAAAAGCAGGTCGTCTTGCCGGCGCCGTTGGGGCCGAGCAGACCGACCGCCTCACCGCGCTGAACATGCAGCGACAGATCGCGCAGCACCGGCCGCTTGCGAAAGCTCTTGCCCAGATGGCGCGCCTCGAGGCCGCGATTGTCCGCGACCAGGGTCGGGCCCTGCGGCACCTGGTCTTCGCCGTCAACGGCCATCGGCCGAACCCCTGTGGCAACGCATGTTCTCTCTCTCAATCACCATTATCGTCCGACCCGGAAGATCGCGCGGACACGCTCTTGCGGTGCGGTATCGGGAGTATAGAGCCGTCCGACGCCCGCGTCCAAATCGACCTGCGCCGCACCGCCGGTCAGCACGTCATTGCCGCGGCGAATGCTGACATTGCCCTCAACCGTGGCGGTTTCATCTGCCAGCCTATAGCGCGCACGATCGCCGCGCACGATATCGGTGCCGTCCGGCCCCTGCATGCTGATGACCACGCTACCCTGCGCCTGCAGGCTTTCAAGCGCCCCGGGATCGCCATTCGCGTCTTCAGCCAGACGCGCGCTGAGGATGTCGGCATCAATGCGATCATCGCCGCGCACCGCCCTTGCCGCGCCGCGCGCGATCAGCAGGCGCTCATCTGGTCGGTATTCGAGGCTGTCACGCGCCGTAATCACGGTATCGCTGGTTTCCAGGCGCAGCGCGCCGCCGCGCAACACGATCAGCCCCTCACCAATGCGATAGTCGCCGCGATCGCCATAGGCGGTCGCATCGGGCAGGCGGATTTCGACACCGCCTTCGGCGACCAGCCTATCGAGCTGCCCGCCCCCGGAAATTTCCGCGCCCTGCGCCGCATAGGCGACCAGCACATCGGCGCGCACCCGCAAATCGCCCTGAACCGCAACCGCATTGCCGCGCGCGACATAGGCGCCGTCATCGCGCCGCCATTCCAGCGCCGTATCGGCGAACACCTCCAGCGCTTCCTCGGCCGTCGCCGTCAGCGCCTCCTCGGCTGTCGCCGTAAAGGGCAACAGCAAGAACAGCATCGCCAACAGCCGGATCATTGGACGCCGCCGCGCAGCACCAGCCTGGCCGGGCCGCCGAAGACGACCAGATCGGCATTGCGGTCGAGGCTGAAGCCCTGCGCCTCGATGCGGATATCGGGGCCGGTGACGGCGACATCGCTGTCGCTCCACAGCAGCATGCCGCGCAAATCCGCATGCAGCGTCTCGGTAACCATCCGGGTGCCGGCCTCATTCAGCAAAACGACATTGCCCGCCAGCGCCAATTGCGCCGCAGCGTCATCATAGCGGCCGCGATCTGCGCGCAAGGCGAGCCACCGGCCGTCGGGATCGGGCCGCAATTCGATATCGGCGCTCGGTTGGCGCAAATCGATCACCTCCTGGCTGCCGAGCCGGGTTGAATCCTGCATGCCGCTGCCGGCTTCCCGACGTTCGGCGCTGGCCGCTTCAATCGCAAAGGGCCGCCCTTCGGCATCGCGCCCGGTATAGCGGGTTCCCGCCATTCGCGCGACGCCCGAATTCGCTTCGCCGTTCGACGCCCTTACCGGGCTGCGCAGATCGGTCTCGGGCGGCGCCGTCAGGCCCGGCAGGCCGGAACCGGCCTCGGACGAACCGCCCCTGACATTCGGCGCACTGCTGACGATGCTGCGATCGCCCTGAAATTGCGGCCACAGAAACAGCGCCGCAATCGCCGCCACCGCCAGCACCGGCAGCAGCACGCGCAGCACTTTGACCAGCAGGGAATATTTGCCGATCCGGTTCAGCGCCCGCTGATGCCGCGCCTGATCCGGCGCCCGCCAGCTCAGGCCGCGGCGCGGCGAGGCGGGCTCGGATGTCTGGGTGGAGAGGTCGGTCACAGCGGAGAAAACGAGAAGCGCAAATCGGTTAACATCACGACCGCAACCTAGCGCCGAATTGCGGCGGCGCAATGTGCATTGCCGAACACCGGGTCACGCGCCTCATCCGCGGCGTGTTCCCGACGGGCGGAAACGCACGAGGCGCCCCGCATGATTCGCGCGAGCAAGGCGCCGGGGCCTTCAGGCCTCGATGGATTGAATCGAGCCTGTGTCGAGGACCGGGGCGGCATCGATGTCCTCCGCCTTCAGCAGGCCGACCGTGCGTTCGAGCGCGGCAAGAATAAAGGCCTGCTCCCAGTCCTCCAGGCCGGCAAAGCCCCGGCTGAACCGTTCCTGAAGGCTGTCGGGCGCGACATCGAGCATGGTCTTGCCCGCCTCGGTCAGGCGGATAAAAAAGCGGCGCTTATCCCCCGCATCGCGGCTGCGTTCGAGCAAGCCCCGCGCGGTCAGCTTGTCGATCAGCGTCGTCACCGTGGCCTGACTCAGGGACATTTCCTGTGCCAGTTTCCCCGGGGTCAGGCCGTCGCCGGGCTGATTGGCGACAAGCTGCATGAGAATGAGCTGCGAGGGGTTGAGGCCGCATTTTTTGGCCAGCGCGCGTGAACTCAGATCCGTTGCGCGCAGGATCTGGCGCAACGCGACCAGGGCCGGTTCAAGGCGCTCACTCATCCGTCCTTTGCTCATGCGTCCCTTGCCCTTCCGTCCCTTGCCCTTCCTTACCGGCGCCGGAGGACGAGGCAGCCTCCCGGCTCAGCCCGCGATACAGGCTGATACAGCAAATCAGCAGCACAACGGTGAAAGGCAAGCCCGCGGTGATGGCGCCGGCCTGCAGGGAGGCAAGCGCCGCAGACCCGCCGCCGACCAGCAGCACGATGGCGATCAGGCCTTCGATACTGGCCCAGAAGATCCGTTGCGGCACCGGCGCATGCAGCTTGCCGCCGGCGGTAATGGTATCGATGACCAAAGAGCCGGAATCCGACGAGGTGACGAAAAAGATGATCAGCAGGATGATCGCGATGAGGGAGGCAAGCTCCGCCAGCGGGACATTTTCCAGCATCTGGAACAGGACCAGGGACACACGGTCGATCCCTGCCGGCAGGCTGCCGATGCTGTTCTGAACCTGATCGATGGCCGTGGTTCCGAAGGCGGTGAACCAGATCAGGGCGACGATAACCGGCACCCCCATGACGGCCAGCAGGAATTCGCGCACCGTGCGGCCCCGCGAAATCCGCGCGATGAACATGCCGACAAAGGGCGACCAGGAAATCCACCACGCCCAATAGAACACCGTCCAGCCATGGAACCAGTCGACATCGTCGCGGCCGAGCCAGGTGCTCAGCCGCGGCATATCGGCAACGTAATTGACGACATTTCGGGGAATGTTCTCGAGGATCGCCATGGTCGGCCCGGCCAGCACGATAAAGGCCAGCAGCATGGCCGCGAGCACGATGTTGATATTGCTGAGATAGCGGATGCCCTTGTCGAGCCCGCGGATCACCGAGGCGATGGCGAGGCTGGTAATGAAGACGATGAAAATAACCTGGGTCGTCAGCCCGTCGGAAATGCCGAACAGAAAGTTCAAGCCGCTGGCCGCCTGTTTGGCGCCGAGCCCGAGTGAGGTGGCCAAGCCGAACAGGGTGGCGATGACGGCAAGAAGATCGATCAGATGGCCCTGCCACCCCCAGACCCGGTCGCCGAGAAGCGGATAAAAGGCCGAGCGGACGGTCAGCGGCAATCCCTTGTTGAATGTGAAAAATGCCAGGGAAAGGCCGACCAGCGCATAGACTCCCCAGGGGATCACGCCCCAATGAAAGATCGTCGCGCTGAACGCCAGGCGCTCGGCTTCAGGGCTTTGCACCCCGGCCGAAAGCGGTGTCCCGCCCCAGCCTGTGTAATAGGCCAGCGGTTCGGCCGCGCCGTAAAATACCATGCCGATCCCGACACCGGCCGAAAACAGCATCGACAGCCAGGACAGCATCGAAAAATCGGGCTCGGCCTCGCTGCCGCCGAGACGAATGCGGCCCAATCTGGATATTCCGATACAAACACAGAACAGGACGACAAGATTGGTCGTCAGGATAAAGAACCAGTCGAGCGTGTTCAGCGTCCAGTCCCGCGCGCCGTTCAGCAGGCGGCCGGCCGTATCGGGGAAGATCAGCGTGCCGATCGCAAAGGTCAGGATCAGCAGCGCACTGATGAAAAAGACCGGGTTCTGGACATCGAGCCCCCAGAACCGGACATTGTCCTGCCCCGTCGTGTAGTCGGTCTGATAAACGCTCTCGGCCGGCGCCAAATCCTCCGGCAGCTGTCCGAGTGCTTCATCGGGATGGCGGTCGGCGGTCACCGTGTCGCCTGACGATGTGGTCATTGTCTGTACCCTTCTCGTGCCGGTCCCAACGCGTCCCGAAGCGGCCCGAGATAACGATCAAAGGCGCGCCACTGGTCGACGCCGTCGCGATTGATCGGACGGCGCACCTGTTCCGAACTGGCGGTACGGACCGAACGTTCGGTCTTGTGAAAGTCGACGCAGGCCGCCTCAAAAGGCAGGCCGCAAAAGCTCAGAATGCGGCGCACCTGCGCTTCGAGGTCATCAAGCACATCTTCATGGTGGACGGTCAGAACGCGGCCCGGCAGCACATCATGCCAATGTCGCATCAGCTCGACATAGTCGCGATAATAGCGGCCGATATCGCCGAGATCGTAGGAGAATTCCTGGCCTTCGGCAAAAAGTTGCTTGAAGCCCGACCAGCAGCAGGCCAGCGGTTCACGCCGCGCGTCGATAATCCGTGCATTCGGCAGGATCAGATGGATCAGCCCGATATGCCGGAAATTGTTCGGCATCTTGTCGGTGAAAAAAGGTGCCGATTGACGATGAATCCGGGTTTCCTCGATATATTCCGCGCCCATGGCCGCGAGCGAGGCGGAATCGAGGGCGCCAAGCGTCTCAAGGTAGCCGCCGGCACCGGCCCCGCCCTGCTGACCGCGCAATCTCTGGGCCAGCGAGAGAATGTTAGGCAATTCCAGCGTCCCGTCGACTTGCGAATGCGACGCCAGAATCTGCTCGATCAGTGTGGAGCCGGCCCGCGGCAGCCCGACAATGAAAATCGGATCGGCAGCGGGATGACCGCTGGGCGTTCGCCCGGCGAAAAACTCCTTGGTGAAGAACGATCTTTGCGCCGCGAGCTCCGCCGACATCCGATCGGCATCATAGCGGCTCTGGCGGCGTTTCAGCGCGTTGCCGCGGCTGTAGTAATCGAAGGCCGCGGTGATATCGCCGCGATCTTCCAATGCCTTGCCAAGGGCGAAGCAGAGAAAGACACGGTTGGCCGGCAGGGTCGTCGGCTTGTCCTCTGCCGCCCGCATCGCCTCGATTTCATCGTCGGAAAAGCGATAGGTCTTTAGGTTCGCCAGGCCGTAATAGGCATCCCCATGATCGGGGCGGGCGCGATAGGCACGACGATAGGAGTCGATGGCCGCCTCCTGCCGGCCATGCGTCTTGAGCGCATGACCGCGCGATGTCAGCGTCGCCGGATCCTCGGGCAGCCTTGCCAGGACATTGTCGAAAAGCTGCATCGCGGTATCGAAATCGCCGGTCTGCAGCGCCTCGATCGCATATCGGGACATGATCACGGGATTGGCCGGCTCTTGCCGGTAGAGCGCTTCAGCCTCGGCCAGGGACTTGCTGTATTTCTGGCGCTTGCTCAGCACCTGGATATAGTCGAGGCGCGCCTGCCGATGCTGCGGGGCCAGCGCGACAACCCCCTGCAGGACGGTTTCGGCATCCTCGAGAACACCGAACTGAACGGCGAGGTCGGCCAGAACGCGCATCGCCTCGACATGGGTCGGATTGCGCTTGAGAAAGGCGCGACACAGCTTATCCGCCTTGAGCAGGGCCCCCTCATGCATCAGGTCCTTGGCGCCCAGGACTTCGGGCGGTAACGCAGCCAGGAAATCAGCCTGCTGCTGTGCCCAGCGCGCGGCTTCCGGCCGGTTCATGGCTGTGTTGATCTCCGCCTGCGCCTGCCAGCCGGCAAGCAAGGCGGGGTTGACGGCCGTTGCCTGCTGATAAGCTGCCAGCGCCTTTTCCGCCTGACCGCTATCGCGCAGCAGGTGACCGCGTTCCTGATAGCCGCGACCGTAATCCGGGAACAGCGCCTGCAGCCTGTCGAGGCTGGCGGCGGCCTCCGCCCCCTGCTTGAGATAGCGCCTGCAAACCGCCTGCAGATACAGACCGTCACAGGACTCAGGCGTCCATGCGAGCATGGCGTCGAGATGATCGAGCGCCTCCGTGAAGCGCCCTTCTTGGACTGCCGCCTTTGCCTGCGAGAGTGCTTGTCGAGACAGCTCTTCGGGTGAAGACGGCTCAGCCTCGACCACGGCGCTAGGAGCTGTCAGCACACCACACGCCTAGAAATCCACCGTCACGCGCAGGCCGCCGGTGCGCGGGCGGTTGGTGATCGTCCGCGTGTAGTCCGGGCTGTTCCCCGGATTGCGATAGACGCTGTTATTGAAGATTTCCGCCCGGGTATCGAGGACATTGTCCATGAAGATTTCCGCAGACCAGCGTTCATTGCGGAGCCCGGCCGCGAGGTTCCAGACGGTGTAGCTGTCCTGTCGCACGCGACGTTCGGGGTTGACGACGATATCGCTGAAGGATTCGCCGGTATAGGTCACCACGCTTTGCACATGGGTGGTGAAGCCCGGCAGCCCGTTCCACTCGTAGCGGACACGGAGATTACCCTGAAAGCCGGGCGCAAAGGACAACTCACTGCCGACCGGCGCGATCGATGTGCCGGTAACGAGGCTGAGTGCGGTGATTTCGGTTTCAAGGATCGAAAACGCGCCTGCAATGCTCAATCCCGGCACGGCATAGGGCAGCCAGACAAAGTCGCCTTCAATGCCCATGACTTCCGCATCAGCGCCATTGGCGGCGAAATTCAGATTGGTGCCGACGGCCGGGTTGAAGATGGAAATCTGCAGCCCGGTGATGTCGACCAGAAACGCCGAACCGTTGAAGCGCAATGAGTTGTCGAAGAATTCGGTCTTCCAGCCTATCTCGTAATTTCTCACCTCATCACTGTCGACGGCGCCGGGAACGAAGCCGGTCGCCTCGCTGCCGGTTCCGCCCGGGCGGTTCAGCAGGCCGGGCCGGAAGCCTTCGGAATAGGTGAAATAGAACAGCAGATCCTCGGTCGGCGTCCAGCTGAGATTGCCCTTGAAGATCACGCCGCTGGTATCGGCGGTATCGGGCAATGGATCGCCGTTTTCGAGCGGCTCGCCTGCATCCTGAACCCCATTGAAGAGGCGATCGAGATTGACGCTGAAGGCGTTGTTGTCCGTCGCCGCACCGAAATTGCCGAAGGAGAAATCGGCAGCACCGACCAGATCGACCTCGATGTCGTAATAGCGCAGCCCGAAAGTGGCCGAGAGGGTATCGGGGATGATCTCGGCCGTCGCCTCACCGAAGACGCCGATCTGTCGGTCCGACCGCGTCAGATCATTGAAAAAGATGACGGGCGGCTGACGCGTGCTGGGATCGCTGACGGATGCGCCGGGCACCGGCGAGTTCGGCGCAAACCCGAACACGCCGGGGGTAAAGCTTTCAGCGAATGGCGAGCCGGTATAGGTGAAATTGCCCCGCTCGGTGACCTCCTGATCGGAGTAGAAACCGCCGAAGGTGGCGCGGATGCGCTCTTCAGCCGGGGTGTTGAAGCGCAGCTCATGGGTCTGGGTGCGGCTTTCCACCTCGAGATCATTGAACAGAAGCGGCGCCTGGCAGGTGCCGCTGGGCGCCGCATCGCCGGGATAGCTGACCGAGCCGTCGCAGATGTAATAGGGGATGTACTGCCCGACAAAGAGGTAATCGGTGTAGTCGGCCAGTTGATCGACATCCCGGTCCAGATACGACCCGGTATAGACGATATCGAGATAGCGGGTGCGCCCCTCGATCGTCCAGGCGGTGTTATGGAAGCTGTCTTCGAGCCGGTCCTTGACGAAACGCTGGACCGAGAGCTCGTCCTCATCATCCAGCGACGGATCGAAGGCGAACACGCCGTCGGCATTCAGTTTCTGCCGCGAATGCACCACCGTCGCATCCCAGTCCGGGGTAATCCTGAACGCAAGGCTGACCCGGCCGCCGGTATAGGTGGTATCGTTGAAGTCGTCCTCGACCACCGCGACATTGTCGACCGGCAGAAATTCCACGCCGCTCAGATCAGCGCCTTCCTGAAATCCGCCGGGAGCAAAGCGGCCGCTCTCGGCAGCGGTGCGCATGCCGCGGACATTGTCGATATAGCCGCCCTGATTGTCGTTATACAGCACGCCCCGGATCGCGAGACGATCCTCAATGACCGGCACATTGATCACCGCCTCGATCTTCTCGCTCATCTCACCGCTTTTGGTCGCGGAGATTTCCCCGGTCAGGCGGGCGGAGAAGCCCTCAAAACTGGGCATGTTGGTAATCAGGCGGACGGTGCCTGCCTGGGAGCTGGCGCCGAACAGCGTGCCCTGCGGGCCGGGCAGCACCTCGATACGGTTGAGGTCGGCGGCATAGATATCGAGATTCCGCCCCACCTGCGTCAGCGGCTGCTCGTCAAGATACAGCGCGACATTGGGGGCGACACCGGACGCCGTGGCAACATTGTTGTTCGGCGTCGTCGACGCGACCCCGCGAATATAGATCGTGCCCTGACCCGGCCCGTTGCTGCCCGCCGTCACACCGGGGAAGGCCAGCAGATAATCCTGAAAGGTATCGATGCCGATATTGTTCAGTGTCTCTTCGCTGAATGCCTGCACCGCCACCGGCACATCCTGAAGACCTTCTTCACGCTTGGTTGCGGTGACAACGACTTCTTCAATGACGCGCGGGCGGTCCTGCGCCGTAGCCGGCAGGCTGACCGACAGAGCCGAACCGATGGCAAGGGCGGACGCGCTGGAGAGGAGACTTCGCAAGATACTATCCTTGTTGGTTTCGAAAGCCGGGTTTCGCAGATCGCCGCACGACTTCCCTTTCGATGCGGCGCGTATGTCGCGCCAGCAGAACGGGGGCCAATGCGGCCATCAAATAAAGTTAGATTGTTAAAGGAACCGTGTTCCGGTTGTGATACCAGAAAGGGAAGCAAAATCAAGTTTTCAATGCCCGTACGCACAAAGATTCACCGAAAAGGCGAGCTTTGGTCGCATAATCTCTTTGTTTTTCGAAGATTTTGTCTGGCGGAATGTCAGCCATGCGCCGCCCGATCACCGCAGGCGCCTGTGCGAAACGCCGCAACGCAAAGCCGCAACGAAAAGCCGCAGAAGAACCGGGAATGAGCGCAGCGTCAAAGCGCCCGCCGGCCCGATTTTGCAGCGTTATCAGAAGACCAAGGATAAAGGCATCATGGTAGCGGAGGAGGGACTTGAACCCCCGACACGCGGATTATGATTCCGCTGCTCTAACCAGCTGAGCTACTCCGCCCCAAGGGCCGTAACTGCCGGAATCAGCGATTTCGGCAGACCCGCGAATATGCGCGCGATGATGCGCGAGTCAAGCGACCGGGCCAAGCCCGCGCATGATCCGCATGATCCGCAGCAGCAGCCACGCCAGCGCAAGCAATATGGATGCGCCGCCGGCCGGCACCGATGTGTCGCCTGAAAAACCGGATGTCTCAAAGCCGCCGTCCAAAAATCCGCTGACCGTCTCCAACGTGCCATTCCTCGGATCATGGATCAGCGCGGTGTCACCGTCCGGAGAAAACGTGATCTTATAAGGTGCGAAGCCAATACCGGTGTTCATGAGTGTCGCCAGACGCATCGCCCGCGTCAAATCGGGTGATAGCAGCCAAAGTTCGGCGTCAAAGTCCTGAAAAACCACCTCGCCGGTTACCGGGTTAACACTGAAATTTGGCCGACCGCGATCCGGTGACCCGCCGCCGAGAATTTCGGTCAACAGGCTGTCACGAATGAGCGGCGGCGCCTCACTCCCGTAGAGCGACTTTAAATCCCGGCCGCTCCCGAGTTCGTTGAGGAAGACGGCCTGTCCGTCATCAAGAAAGGCCAGGTCTGTCCGGTCCTGATTCCCATCGCGGCCCGAACCGAAGAAGAGGAAATCACCGAGCCCCCCGATCGGCTCGAGCGGCTCCCCGGTGTCACGGTCAACGCAGGCAGCCCGGCCGCGGCCAGCCAGTAGGAAGTGGCCCCGGCATGCCGCCAGCGCTGCATCGGAGGCGTTCTGGGGCACCAGCTCCATATCGCGAAAACGAACATCATTGGCGAACCGAAACCAGGAGCCGTCATTGACGGTAGAAAAGCTGACGGCCGCAGGATCAATAGCAGCGAAGGGTTGTTCAAAAGTGGCTGCCGGCGCGCTCAGTATCCGGCCGACAGTATCGCCAAGGTAGACGGTGCCGCCGACTTCGAGCAGATTGATTGCCCGCTGCGCCTGAACACCATCGGGCATCTCGATTTGCTTGTAGGCACCGGTCTGACCGTCGACCAGCGTCAATGCCTCATTGCCGCTCTCGTGTATATCGAAGCGGGTGAACAGTATATTGCCGTTGTCAAAGAGAACGGCATCGCTCCCATTTCCCTCGAAAAACGGCGTTCCAACGCCGCCATCCACGACCACCCTGTGCGAAAACCCATCGTCGCTTGCCACGCCGGTCAGCACCGTCGCCATCAAGGGCGACACCGGCAGCACGAGTGATATGCCGAGCAGGGCGGCCACTAGATGCCGCGTGCGAGGAGCGGCACATTCAGCAGATCTCATTGTCATGTTTTTCCTCCAAAACTGCGCCTGAATGTCAAAACTACTCGCGGGGGTAGCGCGCTCGCAACCATAAACGGGATACGAAATAACACCCGACTTCACGACAGCGGGCACGCTTTTGACTTTCGTGGCAGCGCGGTTCGCACTGATGGCACGGTCGATCCGTGGCGGGGAAGAGACCCGACCCGCCTACGCCGCCAGCGGCAGGGTGCTGTTTTCCGCGCCTGCGATCCAGCCGCCGCCCAGAACGCGACCGGCTGCATCGCCGGTGCCGTAGCACACGCCGGCCTGGCCCGGGGCGATGCCGTGATGGGGGTCCGCCAAATCGACGATCGCCGTTGACGGCGTCCGGCCGGCCCAGATGCGCGCCGCCACCGGCGCCATCATCGAGCGCAGCTTGACCGTTACCGGCAGGCCCGGCGCGTCCGCGGGCGGCAGCGGCAGATCGGCAGCGAGCCAATTGACCTCCGCGAGATGCACCCGGTCGCGCGCCAGCGCTTCATGCGGGCCGACAATGACGCGGTTGGCCTCGGCATCGATGCCGACGACATAGAGCGGCTCGCCGCCATCGGAGCCGTCCGGCCCCTTGCGGCCGCCGATTCCCAGGCCGCGGCGCTGGCCGATGGTGTAGCGGATGATGCCCTTGTGCCGCCCCATCACGGTGCCGCTTGTATCGACAATATCGCCCGGCCGCATCGCATCGGGGCGCAGCTTCTGGATCACTGCGGCGTAATCGCCATTGGGCACGAAGCAGATATCCTGGCTGTCCGGCTTGTCGGCGACCGGCAGATCCATGCGCGCAGCCAGAGCGCGGGTTTCCTCCTTGCGCAGACCGCCAAGCGGAAAGCGCAGATAGTCGAGCTGTTCGGCTGTGGTGGCAAACAGGAAATAGCTTTGATCCTTGCTCGGGTCGGCGGCGGCGTGCAGCTCCGGTCCGGCAGGCCCCAAAAGCCGCTGCACATAATGGCCGGTGACCAGGCAATCGGCATCGAGCTCTTGCGCGCTTGCCAGCAGATCGCGGAACTTCACGGTCTGATTGCAGCGCACACAGGGGATCGGCGTGCTGCCCCTGAGATAGCTGTCGGCGAAATCATCGATCACGCTGTCGCGAAACCGGCTTTCATAATCGAAGACATAATGCGGAAAACCGAGCCGGTCGGCGACCCGGCTTGCGTCATAGATATCCTGCCCGGCACAGCAGGCACCCTTGCGCCCGACCGCCGCCCCGTGATCGTAAAGCTGCAGCGTGATGCCGATGACCTCATAGCCCTGCTCGGCCAGCAGCGCCGCAACGACCGAGGAGTCGACCCCGCCTGACATCGCCGCGACCACCCGCGTCGCCGCGGGCGGCTTATCAAAACCCAGTGTATTCATCATGACAGGGCGGTATATAGCGCAGTCATGACCGCAGAAACAGAGACCGCAAGCGGAGACGGCGATGGCTTTTGACGGCAAACCGGTGCCCGGTGCGGAAGGCATCGCCTATGCTGATCAGGCCGACCGGCTGGTGATCCGGATTCCGCATGACGGCGTGACCTTTCCCGATATCCGCATGGACGGCACCATGCTGATCGTCGATCCGGCCGGGGAACAGCCCGACGGCAGCCTCAGCGAGGAGGCGATTCCGATCGATCTGGCTTTGCTGCTGGGCGGCGAGGTCGCGCTGGACCCGGAAAACGGCTGGCTCGATGAGGAAACCGACGCGCTGATGGCCGTGATCCCGAAATCGGCCGATCTCGGCGATATCCCGGCAGCGGTGGCGGTCGACCCCGACCTGCTGCAAGCGCTGCTCGACGCCGCGGCAAAAGACCCGATGCTGCGCCAGGATGTGATCGACACGCCGGAGGCGGCCTTGCGCACGGCGGGCATCGCGCTGCCGCCCGAGACCACCCCGCTGGTGCATCAGGATCGTAATGATCTGGTGCATATCGTCTTGCCCGACCCGGCCGAGACAACGCCGAGCGAGGCGGAACGCAAGGCGCTTGATGAGCTGCGCGGCGAAGACCCCCTGGGCGCAGCGCTGGAGCAGGCAAGCTGGGACGCCGACTGGCGCGCCCGGCTGGTCACCGGCGGCGAGGCGGCGCTGAGCGAGGCCGGGGTTGAGCTGCCGGACGATCTGACGGTGAAGCTGCTGGAGAACGGCCCCGGCATTCTGCATCTGGTATTGCCCCCGCCGGCCGACGGCGCGGCACCGGCGGCAAGTCCTCCGCCCACCGAAGTCGGCGGAGATGAGCCGCCGGAGACGACCCCGGCAGAAGCACCGGCAAGCGAACCGGACGACCCGCCGGCGGAATCGGGCACCCCGGCGCAAGCCGAGGAGCCGCAAGAAGCCGGTGTCGAGGACGAAATAGAGACCGTTCCCCTGCCGGAAGGGGGGCTTATCCCCGGCATTGATGACACGCCCGAACCAGCCGATTTCGAGGAAGCTGCACCGGTCGCAGCGGACCCGCCGCCGGCCGCCGATCCGCCCGTGCCGGAAGCGGTCGAGGCCGCCGAAACCACGTCACCACGGTCGACCACAGAACAATCGCAAGCAGCAGCAAACGCGGCCGAAGAAAGAGTGGCCGAGGAAGGAGCGGCCGAAGCAAGCGTGGCGAAAGAAACCCTGCCGGAAACCGGGGACAGTCATGGCGAAACGGTCGAGGCGACCGAAGCCGATGAACATGGCACAGTCGACGGCGCGGCAGGGGCGGTGAACGGGGCAGCCGATGAGCCCCCTCCTGATCAAACAAGCGCCGCCATGCAGGATGCCGCTTCACCTGTCGAGGCGACCGGTGTTGCCCTCGACACATTGCTGGCAGCGATGCGCGAAGGCGGTCTGCTGGCGGAGCCGGCCGATCAGAACGGCGATTACCCTTTTATTGCAGGCGAAGAAGGGGCGCTCAGCTATCGCATTGTGGTTGCCGATCGTGCCGATGATCGCGTCACGGGCCTGCATTTCATCGCCGCCTTCCGGCCGTCCGAACCCGTTGCAGCCGACGATGTCGCCCGGTTCAACAGCGGCTATCGCTACACCAAGGCGCTGGTGGAAGAGACGGGGACGGATGAACCGGAAATCGTTTCGCTGCGCATGGATCTGATGCTCGCGCTGCCGCAGGCGGCGGCGATCGCTGCCTTTTCAGCTGCGCTGGCGATCTGGCGCGCCCATCTTGGCCATTTTGCCGTCGAGGTGCTGCGGCTGGACCGGCAATCCCCCGACGCCGCCTGAACCAATATCGGCAAGCGCGCCACGCCGATAATCTGCCTGCGCCCTATCAGCGCCGAAAGATCAACAACAGCCCAGAGGCAGGCAAAAGCAGCATGGCCGTCGCCGGTCAAAGATCGCGGTGACGGAAAACTTTCTGGGGGGGGGCGGGGGTGCAGGGGTGGACCGGAATGATCGGAAAATGCGCTAGCCCGCCGCGCTGCGCGGCGCGGTTTCGCGATAGCGGGATTTGCCCGCCTCACCTTCAACGACGGACAGGCGGGCCGCCTTGAAGCCGTTCAGGATGCGGTCGACCTGGGCCGGGCTGTGCGCGGCGTTGGCACTGATCCGCAGCAGGCTCTCGCCTGACGGCGTCGCCGGCGGCAGCGCCAGATTGACATAGATGCCGTTATCCAGAAGCCGCCCCCAGACCCGGACCGCCTCCTGCGGACTGTCGCAATGAACGCCCATCACCGGGCTCAGCTCCGGGCCCAGACGATAGCCGAGATCGCTCAGCCCGCCATAGATTGCCTGCGCATTCCGCCACAGCCTTTGTTTCAGGCTGGGGTCATTGCGCATGCGGCTCAGCGCCGCGCGCACGCCGGCGATAACGCCGGGCGGCAGGGAGGCGGTGAACAGATAGCTGCGACTGGCAAAGCGCAGCGTATCGAGCGCGGCATGGTTCGAGACGCAGAAGCCGCCGATGGCAGCCGCGCTTTTTGAAAAGGTGCCGGTGATGAAATCGATACTGTCTTCGGTGCCGGTTTCTTCGCCGAGGCCGCGGCCCTCCTCGCCCAGCACCCCGAGAGAGTGCGCCTCGTCGACCATCAGATAGGCGCCGTATTTTTCCTTGACCGCGACGATATCCTTCAGCGGAGCGCGGTCGCCGACCATCGAGAACAGGCCTTCGGTGACGATCAGGGCGCGCGACGGATCGGCAAGGCGTTTCAACCGGCGTTCAAGATCGGCGGCATCGTTATGGCGGAAGCGCAGCACCGTTGCGGCCGATAAGGCACAGCCGTCATAGATGCTGGCATGGCAGTCGGCATCGATCAGGATCGTGTCGTCCTTGCCGCATAGCCCGGCCAGCACACCGAGATTGGTCTGGTGCCCGGTGGTGAAGACGATCGCCTGACGGCGCCGCATGAATCCGGCAATGTCGGATTCAAGGGCACGGTGGCCGGCATAGGTCCCATTGGCAACGCGCGACCCGGTCGTTCCGGAGCCTTCGGCACGGACGCCTTCGAGCACGGCGTCGACAACCGTGTCATCGAAGGTCAGGCCGAGATAGTTATTGGTGCCCGCAAGGATGCATTTGCGGCCATTGATGATCGCCTCGGTCGGTGAAAGGACCTTTTCAAGGCAGATCTGAAGCGGATTGCCGGCCTTGCCGTTGACCGAGTTCTTGAGGCTCGCGACGGCCTCCAATTTGTCGAGAAGGCTCATCACGCCACCCGTTCTTGTTCGATGATCTTAGCCAGCGACGACACGAGATCGCCGATTGTCCGCACCTCACTCAACGCATTCAGCGGCACGGAGATATCGAACCGCTCCTCAAGCGCGAACAGCAAATCCATCTGCGCCACAGAATCCATCTGCAGATCGGCGGCGATGTCCGTATCCGCCGTCAACGCTACGCCGTCGGGATTATAGGCATCCAGCTCGCGCGTTACCTGCGCCATGATCTCGTCGTGAGAGGGCATCAAGACAGAAAGCTCGCCATTGCCGTGTAACCGGCCGAGAAGAAGAAATAGTGTGCCGGGTAAACCATGAGCCTTGCCGGCTGCTCCTAAGTTCCAAGACGCGCCCATTCGACAAATCGTCAAACGAATCGCGTGATCGGTTAATGCCCTTGACTTACCCGGATGACGCCACGGAAAGCAAAGATTTTCGCTGTTCTACGCAGCAGCAGGTAGGAATGGATGCGCGCGCTGACAATGCAGCGCCGAGAATGTAGGCAGCGATCAGAGATTCCATAAGGTTTCGTGTTCACAAGGCTGAACGAAGCTGATATAGACCTCGCTTCTTCATCCCGGCGCATCCCTGATTGATGCCGGGCAAGGATAAAGAGAAAGTAGGGAATAACAGGTTGAGCATGCGGCCTTGAGCATCGGCCCGCAACCGGATGGCGGTCTCTGACAGCAGCGCACGGCGCCTCGGCCGGACGAAGCGAAGGTTAACGAACTGTTGCCCTGAAAAAGGGCGGCGGCATTGGCAGTTGTGATTGCATACACATATGTCAGCCGCTCTCAGAAGTGACACTTGGATTGGAGTTTTTGGTTTTGCACCATCTAACAAACGGAGTTTCGATGTCTCCTTTTCGACTTATCGCCCTGTTGTCGTGCTGTCTGTTCGGCGCGGCCATGACGGCGGGCGCCCAGGCGCAATCGGTTGACGAGCTGACCGACGCGCAAGAGCAGATCATTGACGCGGGCCAGGCCAATCAGGAACAGGTCGAGCGGCTTGACGATCAGACGTCGGAAATCGTCAGTGAGTATCGCGCACTCCTCGAACAGCTCGAAACGGTGCAGATCTATAATCGTCAGCTTGAGCGCCTGATTGAGGATCAGGAGCGCGAGCGCGCGAGCCTGCAGCGCCAGATCGACCGCGTCGAGACGATCGAACGGGATATCACGCCGTTGATGCTGTCGATGGCGGCGGGCCTGGGCGAATTTGTCGAGCGCGACGTCCCGTTTCTCATCGAGGAGCGCCGCGACCGGGCCGAGCGCATTGACGAGCTGATGAGCAACGCCAATGCCACCAATGCCGAAAAATTCCGCCGGGTTGTCGAAGCCTATCAGATCGAGAACGAGTACGGTCGCACGATCGAAAGCTATCGCGGCGAGCTGGAAGACGGCCGCACGGTCGAGTTTCTGCGGATCGGTCGTCTGCTGCTGATCTATCAGACGCTGGACGGCGAAGAATACGGCATCTGGAATACCGACACCGGCAGCTTCGAGCTGCTTGGCAATGAGTATGCG
Organism: uncultured Rhodospirillales bacterium; assembly: GCA_964598335.1. Taxonomy (GTDB): domain Bacteria; phylum Pseudomonadota; class Alphaproteobacteria; order CAZRBL01; family CAZRBL01; genus CAZRBL01. The sequence goes on along the minus strand of CAZRBL010000001.1, from coordinate 22,023 downwards.
CTGGCCATCCGCAATGCGATCCGGATCGCCAATCAGCAGGTCGCCCCCGACCTTGTCATTCTGCCGGTGCCCGCACCGGAAACGGCTCAGTAAAGGCGCGAGACAGCAGGTATAATGATGATCACCTTTTTTCGTTCCCCCGCCCTTCTCGCCCTCGGCGCCGCGCTGTTTTTCGGATCGGCGACGCCTGCATTCGCGCAGGATGACGGTCCCCGCTATACCGGCCAGACGCTGGAGGAGTTGCGTCAGGAAATTCGCCGCGTCGAAGGTTTGCGCACCCAGCAATTCCGCGAGCGACTGCAGGACTTCCGCCAGCGCCGCGCGGAACAGGCCGGCTTGCGCGACCGTGCCCAGTCCGACCTTGCCGCCGCAGAGCAACGGTCAGAAGAGCTTGAGGCGCAGTTCCAGCAAAACGAGCAGGAGCTGGCGGCGCTCGAAGAACAGCTCAATGAACGTCTCGGTGCCTTCGGTGAGCTGTTCGGCGTGGTTCGCCAGGTTGCCGGCGACACACGGGCGCAGGTTCGCGACTCGTTGATTTCGGCGCAGATCCCCGGCCGGGACGTCATTCTGGAGCAGCTGGCGGAAACCCGCGGCCTGCCGGAAGTCGAGCAGCTTGAACAGCTTTGGGACATCATGGTCGGCGAGGCCATCGAACAAGGCCGCGTCGTGACCTTCTCAGCTGAAGCCGCCGACAGGGACGGAAACCCGGTAACCAAGCAGGTCACCCGTGTCGGTCCGTTTACGGCAACGGCGAATGGCGAATATCTGCGCTGGGATTCCGGCACACAGCAGGTTGAGGTGCTGCCGCGCCAGCCGGCGGCACGCTATCTGAACGCCGCGGAAAACCTGGAAGCCGCCGAAAGCGGGTTCGTCGGCGCCGCCATCGACCCCTCGCGCGGTGCCATTCTCGGCCTGATCGTGCAGTCGCCGAGCCTGATCGAGCGCATCCAGCAGGGTGCGGAAATCGGCTATATCATTATCGCCCTGGCGATTTTCGGTCTGTTGCTGGCGCTTTATCTGATCATTAACCGCACCCTGACCGCGATGGCGGTGAAGAGCCAGATCAAGAACCGCGACAACCCGGCCAAGGGCAACCCGCTCGGCCGCGTCATCCTGGCTTACGAGGCCAATAAGGATGCCGATGTCGAAACCCTCGAGCTCAAGCTGGACGACGCCATTCTGAAGGAAACGCCGAAGCTGGAAAGCGGCCTGACCACGGTCAAGGTGCTTGCTGCGGTGTCACCGCTGCTCGGCCTGCTCGGCACCGTGACCGGGATGATCCTGACCTTCCAGGCGATCACCCTGTTCGGCACCGGCGATCCGAAAATGATGGCCGGCGGCATCTCGCAGGCGCTGATCACCACCGTTCTCGGCCTGGTCGCCGCGATCCCGCTGCTCTTGCTGCACAGCATCGCGGCCGGCATGTCGAAATCGGTGATCGATACTCTGGAAGGCCAGGCCGCGGGCCTCGTTGCGGAGCGTGCCGAAGCCGAAGGACGCGCACCGCGCGCGCCCAGCCCGGCTCCGGCCGCGGCCTAAGGCGGGGGTAGAGCCGGTATGACCGGGCTACAGGAAGCGTTTTACGTCTTCAGCCGTTTCATCGAATCCGGCGGCGATGTGCTGCTGGCGATCATGGTGATCGCCTTCTTGCTGTGGTCGCTGATCCTCGAACGCTTCATCTATCTGGCCACCGGCCACCGGAAGGAGATGCGACGGGTTCTCGATATCTGGCAGGAGCGAAGCGATCACAATTCCTGGCATGCGCATAAAGTCCGCGAAAAGCTGATCGCCGAGGTCAAGCTTGGGCTGGAAAGCACGCTGGGCCTGATCGCAACCTTTGTCGCGCTGTGCCCGCTGCTGGGCCTGCTGGGCACCGTCACCGGCATGATCGAGGTGTTCGACGTGATGGCCGTCACGGGGTCTAGCAATGCACGGGCAATGGCCGGCGGTGTGTCGAAGGCGACGGTCCCGACGATGGCCGGCATGACCGTTGCCATATCAGGGCTGTATTTCTCCTACAGGCTGCAACGCAAGGCCAAGATCGAAATCCAGAAGATTTCGGACAAGCTGGTGCTGAGCTAAGGAAACCGCAGATGGCGCGTAAAAAGGACCGCGAACCGGAAGAATCGCCGATCGACATGACGCCGATGCTCGACATCGTGTTCATCATGTTGATCTTCTTCATCGTCACCGCGACCTTCGTGAAGGAAGCCGGGCAGGAGGTCGAGAAGCCCGAGGCCCTGACCGCGGTACAACAGGAACGCGTCAGCATCCTGATCGCCGTGACGGAAGATTCCGGCATCTGGATCAACCGCGAAGACACAGATCTGCGTGCGGTCCGCGCCACGGTGGAAAAGCTGCACGCGGAAAACCCGCAGGGCACCGTCGTGATTCAGGCCGATCAGAAAGCGCCCTCAGGGCTGGTTCTTGAGGTCGGTCGCGCGGTTCAGGCCGCCGGTGTCGGGCAGGTCGGAATCGCGACGCTGAATGAGGACGGCTAGACCATGAAGCGCAGGAGAAAAGGGGGCGACGATTCCTCCATCGACATGACGCCGATGCTCGACATCGTGTTCATCATGTTGATTTTTTTCATTGTTACCGCCTCCTTCGTTCGTGAGGAAGGACTCGACATCACACGTCCCGATGTCCCCGAGAATCCGGAAACGTCACAAAGAGAGGCGATCCTCTTGACGATTTCCGAAAACAGCGAAGTTTTCTTGTTCGAGCCCGATACCGGTGAGATGCGCCGCATCGACGTCCGGGCCGTGCGCGCCAATGTCGAAAGGCTGTTTGCCGAAAATAACGAGCGCACGGTCGTCATCCAGCCGCATGAGACGGCGGAAACCGGCGTTTTGGTGCGTGTGCTGGATCAGGCACGCGTCAGCGGTGCGCCGGTTTCGATCGGTGAGTCGACGAATTAGGGTTGCTGGGCTGAAAGCCGCCAGTGACCTGAAAATAGGCAGCGTGCGAAGGCCGCATCGTCAACGCGCCCTGCCTTGCATTACTATGACGATCAACAGCAACGCTTTGGGAGGCGCTTGATGTCAGTCATTCGGTTCGGTAGCGCAGTACCGTTCGCAGCCGCGATCACCTTCGGGTTGTTCGCCCTGATGACCTATCTTATCGCGACGGGTGAAAACCCGATCCAGGATGATGTCGAAACCGCGCGGATCGACTTCACCCGCGTCGAGCGCGATGAGACGACCAATCTCAAGGACCGCTCAATGCCCGATCAGCCGGAGCAGATCGAGGCACCGCCGCCGCCGCCGCCGATGTCGGCCTCGACCGCCTCGCCCGATGCCATGGGCGTCGGCAATTTCGGCACGCCGCGGGTTAATGCCAATCTCGATCTGCAAATGGCCGGCCTCGGCGCCGCACCTGAAGGCGATATCCTGCCGCTGGTGCGCGTTGCGCCGCAATATCCGCGCCGCGCGATGAGCCGCGGGATTGAAGGCTGGGTCCAGCTTGCCTTTTCGATCGGACCGACCGGCGCGCCGTTCAATGTCCGCGTCGTCGATGCTGATCCGTCCGACATATTCGACCGTGCCGCAATCCGCGCGGTTGAGAAGTGGAAATACAAGCCGCGCGTCGTGAACGGCCAGCCGGTCGAACGGCACGGCGTCGAAGTCGTCATTTCCTTCAACCTCGAAGATTAAGGAGGTCGGAGGATGTATCTGATCCGATTGCTCTCCCTCGCGCTGATCGCCGGCCTGTTCGGCACCGGCGTCATCGCCCCGCCGCAAGCCTCCGCGCAGGAGGAGGAACGCCGCAAGCCGGAAACCCGGAAAGCGGAATCGCTCGATAAAGAGACCTTCGACCGGCTGACTGAAGCGCAGCTTCTGATTTCGCCTGAAGAGCCCGGGATGCAGCCCAATTACGCCGCCGCCGAGCGTATTCTCCGCGGCCTGCTCAATGACGAGGGGCTGAGCGATTACGGCAAGGCGCTCGCCTGGCAGACCATGGGCTTTTCACGCGCTGAGCAGGAGCAATATGGCAGCGCCATCGACGCCTTTGAGAGCGCGCTGCGCCTGAATGCGTTGCCGCCGGGCAATGCGCAGATGCTGCAATACAATGTCGGCCAGCTCTATATGGCCGAAGAGCGGTATCAGGAGGCGGTCCAGACGCTTGAAGCGTGGTTCGCTCTGCCGGATAACACCAACCCGCCCTCCAACGCCTATATCCTGCTCGGCAGCGCCTATGCGCAGCTTGAGCAGTATCAGCGCGCCATCACGCCGATCCGCACCGCCATTGAACGGTCGATCAATGAGCAGCGCGCCGCCCGCGAAGCACTGGCTGAAATCCGGGGCCGCGGCACCGCGGAAGAGATACAACTGGCTGAGGATCGGGCCGAGAATGCCCGCGGTCCGCAAGAAAGCTGGTATCAGCTGTTGCTGTCGATGCATCTCGAACTCGAGCAATGGGGCGAAGCCAATGATCTCCTCGAGTTCATGGTGGACACTTACCCACAAAGTTCGCAGATCAAGACCTATTGGGGTCAGCTCGGCGCTATCCGCGCAGAGCGAAATGATGAAGAAGCCGCCTTCGCCATCCTCGATTTCCAGGAAATGATGGGAATGCTGGACAAGAGCGATGAATGGGAGCGTCTTGCGCAGCTCTACATGTTCTATGAAGTCCCCTATATCGCCGCGCAGATCATCGAAGAGGGCTTTGATAACGGCATTCTTGAGCGCGAGGGCGACAATTTCGAGATGCTCGCCAATGCGTGGTTCAACGCCCGCGATTATGAGCGTGCGATCGAACCGTTGAGCATAGCCGCCGGCCGCTCCGAGGACGGCGAGCTGCATTACCGCCTGGGTCAGGCCCTGTACGAGCAACGTCAAATGCCCGAAGCGGCCGAGGCACTGGCGGAATCGCTGCGCAAGGGCGGCCTGAGCAATCCCTGTAACGTCCGCTTGCTGCTCGGCATCGTGCAGAACGATCTCGACAACCAGACCGGCGCCTTGCAGTCATTCGAGCGCGCCGCACGCGACGATCGCTGCGCCGAAGATGCCAATAGCTGGATCCGCTTTGTCCAGCAGGCACAGCGTGCCCGCGAAGAAACCTGAACGGCGGTGACCCCATGCCTGTTCAGGACGCGATCCTGAATCCGGGCAACCCGGATCATTTCATGCGCCTGAAGCCGGCCGCCAAGCGGGTTACCATCAGGCTCGGCGACACGGTCCTCGCGGAAAGCACGAACGCAACGCGGCTGCTTGAAGCCGGCCGCGATCTCTATGACCCGGTGCTTTATATCCCGCCGGCTGATGTCGCCGTGCCTTTGCAAAGGCTGGATAAAAGCACGCATTGCCCGCTAAAGGGCGATGCTGCCTATTATACGGCGTCCCTGCCGGACGGCAGCCGCGCCGAGGAAATCGGCTGGAGCTATGAAGTGCCGCTGGATTTCGCCGCCGCCATGGCGGGGCTCATCGCCTTTGATCCCGCCCGGGTGACGGTCACCGAAGCACCGCTGTCCTAAGTAAAAGCCGGCCCGGCGCCCAGCCCCGCCCGGAGTTCTCCCGACCGGCCCAGCCGATCCGTAAAACCCACACCCCCCTAGACAAACACCGCATGGTCGACCTGGGCCAGCATCGCCTCATCATGGGGGCGATTGCCGTACCCCCAGCTCTCCGCAAATGGACCATGCTCGGCGATATAGGCCTCGACACGGCGACCCTTGGCGGCACGGACATTGTTCGCCGCAGCCATGCGTCCGGTCAGACGGCCGGATGCGTCAACCTCCAGCTCGGTGGCGATCAGATCATCATAAGGGTGATCGACAAGCAGCGCCGGCACATACAGCCCCGGCGCCCCGGTGACGATCACCGTATGGTGGCCCTGATCCCGATGCCAGGCAAGACGGTCGGTCATCGCCCGATTGAACCGCACGGCCCTGGGCAGCATCGAGGCGGCAGACTCAGCGTCGGCGAGCGACACCCCGGACAAGCTGCGCCGCAAAAAGCGGCTTTTGATCCGGCCGCGCCAGTCCTCGGCACTGGGCTCGTCATCCGCAAGCATCGCCGGCGCCGAACGAAGCAAATCCGCCGCCATGCCGAACCGCCCGCGTAGCAAGCCGATCCAGACAGAGAGGCTGTCCTGATGAATCAGCGTGCCGTCAAGATCGAACAGGGCAAGACCCTGCCGCGCCTGGCTCATGCACCGAGGCCCAGCGTGTCACGGAACTGCCACAGGACAAAGCCGACATAGCCTAGAACCATGACGCTGCCGGCCGTTCGGCCGACCCGCGCATGCCACAGCAACAGCACGGCGAGACCGAGGCTGACACCGAACAGGACGATCTGCTCGATGATGGTGATGCTGTCGGTAATGACCAGCGGCTTGATGCCGGCGGTCACGCCCAGGATCAGCAGGATATTGAAGACGTTCGAGCCGATGACATTGCCGATCAGGACATCGGTATGGCGTTTCAACGTCGCCGCAATGCTGGTCGCCAGCTCGGGCAAAGACGTACCGAAGGCGACGATGGTCATGCCGATCACCGCCTCGGGCACACCGATCAGCGTCGCCATGACCGTTGCTCCGCGGACCAACAACTCGACACCCGCGGCAACCGCCACGAAACCGCCCAGCATCGTCGCCACCGCCGCGCCGGTCGACGCAAAACGCGGATGACCGACCTCATCGGCCATCGCCTCGCCCGCACCTTGATCGGTCCGGAACTGCCAGAACATATAGCCGGCTAGCAGAACCACCATCAGCAGGCCGACCCAGCGATCGATGACGTTGAATTGCATCAGCCCGATCAGCAGCGCCGTCGCCAGCATCATCATTACCAGATCGCGGACCGGCCCCGTTCGGCGCGTCACCACCGGATGCAGCATGGCCGTCGCCCCCAGGACCAGCAGAATATTGGCGATATTGGAACCGATGACATTGCCCAGCGCGATGCCCGGCGCATTGTTCAGATTGGCGTTGACCGAAACCAGCATTTCCGGCAGCGAGGTGCCTGCCGCGACGAGAGTGAAGCCGATCAGCATTTTGCTGACCCCCGCCTTTTCCGCCAGGAAGACGGCACCCTCGATGGTCCAGTCGCCGCCCCGCATGAGCAGCACCATGCCGAGGCCGAGCGCACCAAGCGACAGGATCACGAGATCGAAGACAGGAAGAGTCATCGCGGCTTTCTAGACGGAGGGGTAGGGAGATATTGGCAAATGGGGGGACAGGCGTGAATTGTCAGCAGCGGCGGGCTGATCTACATCTCACCCCCGAACACCGGACGACACCAACCGCAAACAAGAGGCCATAGCGATGGCATCCTATCAATACGTCTATGTCATGAAGGGGATATGCAAGATCTATCCCGGCGGCAAGAAGATATTGGAGGATGTCTATCTCAGCTTTCTGCCCGGCGCGAAGATCGGCGTGCTGGGCCCGAACGGCGCCGGCAAATCCACGCTGATGCGGATCATGGCCGGCATCGATACCGATTTTTCCGGCGAGGGCTTCGTCGCTGAAGGGGCGCATGTCGGCTATCTGCCGCAGGAGCCCGAACTCGATGAAAGCAAGACGGTGCGTGAAAACGTCCTTGAAGGCGTCGGCGAGGTGAAGGAGCTGCTCGACCGCTTCAATGCGGTCAGCGAGGCGATGGCGGACCCGGACGCGGATTTCGACGCGCTGCTCGCCGAACAGGCGGAGCTTCAGGAAAAGATCGACGCCGTCGACGGCTGGGAGCTGGACCGCATGGTCGACATCGCCATGGACGCGCTGCGGTGCCCGCCCGATGACGCCGCCATTGCCGGGCTGTCGGGTGGAGAAAAGCGCCGCGTGGCGCTGTGCCGTCTGTTGTTGCAAAAGCCCGATCTGCTGCTGCTCGACGAGCCGACCAACCATCTCGACGCCGAATCCGTCGCCTGGCTGGAACGCTTCCTCGAAGATTATGCGGGCACTGTCGTGATGGTTACGCACGACCGCTATTTCCTCGACCACGTCACGGGATGGATTCTCGAAATCGACCGCGGCCGGGCGATGCCCTATGAGGGCAATTACTCGACCTATCTCGAGAAGAAGAAGAAGCGGCTCGAACAGGAACAGAAATCCGAGGCGGCGCGGCAGAAGACCCTGGACCGCGAACTGGAATGGATCCGGCAATCGCCCAAGGCGCGGCAGGCGAAAAGCAAGGCGCGGATCACCGCCTATGAGGATTTGCTGGCGCAGCAGGGCGAGGCCCGAGGCGGCCCGGCGCAAATCGTCATCCCGGTACCGCCCCGGCTGGGCGATACCGTGATCGAGGCCAGGGACATCACCAAAGGTTTCGGCGAAAAACTGCTGATCGACGATTTGTCCTTTCGCTTGCCGCGCGGCGGCATTGTCGGGGTCATCGGCCCGAACGGTGCCGGCAAGACAACGCTGTTCAAGATGATCACCGGCGCCGAACAGCCTGATGAGGGCAGCTTTTCCGTGGGCGACACCGTCGTCCTGGGCTATGTCGACCAGTCACGCGACAGCCTGGCGAGCAATAAGACCGTCTGGGAGGAAATCTCGGACGGCCAGGACATGATCGATCTGGGCAAGCGCGAAATGCCCTCGCGCGCCTATGTCTCGGCCTTCAATTTCCGGGGCCCGGACCAGCAAAAGAAGGTCGGTCAGCTCTCCGGCGGTGAGCGCAACCGGGTCCATCTTGCCAAAATGCTGAAATCCGGCGCCAATCTGCTGCTGCTCGACGAACCGACCAATGATCTCGACACCGAAACCCTGGCGGCGCTGGAGGAAGCGCTGGAGAGTTTCGCGGGCTCGGCGGTTGTGATCAGCCACGACCGGATGTTCCTTGATCGCATAGCCACCCACATCCTCGCCTTTGAAGGCGACAGCCATGTCGAATGGTTTGAAGGCAATTACGAAGATTACGAGGCGGACCGCAAACGCCGCCTCGGCACCGACGCCAATCAGCCGCACCGCATCAAATACAAGCCGCTGACGCGGTGAGCAGCCTTACTGAGGCGTCGCTGCGCCCGAACGAAACCGTCACGCTTTTTTTCGATCCCGATGATGAACGCGGACGATGGCTGAAAGACACCAATAGCGTTACCCAACCGGCCGTCTCGGCGCTCTGGCGTGCCGCTTGCACAGCTCTCAGCCCCGAACTGGCCCTCGATATCGGCGCCAATTACGGTGAGATATCGCTGCCTTTGCGCTATCGAGAGTCGCAACGCGTTCTCTTGCTCGAGGCAAATCCGAGGATTGCCGGCTATCTGGAGAGATCGCTGGCCACACATGCGGCGCGAGAGCGCTTCACATTGTTTCCGGTCGCCTGCAGCGACCGCGACGGGACGGCAACACTCAATATCTCGCCCTTCTGGTCGGGCACCAGCTCATTGCGCGATATATCTCACGAGGCGGAGGGCATGGTTATGTCGGCCGATGTGCCGATGCGATCGGTTGACAGCATCATCGCCGAGCTGGGCCTCAAATCGCCGCCGAGCCTGCTGTTCAAGATCGATATCGAAGGGTATGAGGGGTTTGCGCTGCGCGGCATGAAGTCGCTGCTTGATCAGGTCGAGACCCTGATCGGCATTATTGAATTCAATCGCACCTATCTCGACGCGACCGGCACCGACGCTGCCGCAACCTTCGCCCTGCTCAGCGAACAGGGCAGTATCGCCGCGATCGATGAAGAAGGCGGCCTCCAGCCGGTAACCGATTGGCGTGATCTGCCGGAGCATTGCGATCTGATCGTAACGCGGCCGGCCGGGCTGGCGGAACGGCTCGACCCCGCGCTGCAATCGCTGCGCGACAGCATGTAGCGGCACGCCTTATCCCAAAGGCTAGTCGCACATCCTTCGGCATAGGCGACGCGTCGCCTCTTCTGGCGTTAAATAAATTGTCGGAATTCTTCGCTATCGCCGGTGGGTAATGCCTGACACAGCCTTTAAAATTGCGCCCAGCGGCGCTTGCCCACCGCCCCTGCCCGATGACGAGGCAGAGCGGATTGCTGCGCTATTGAATTACGCGGTGCTTGATACGGCGCCCGAGCCCGAATTCGATCGCGTTACCGCCATGGCACAGCGAGTCTTCGGCGTCTCCATCGCTGTGGTCTCTCTGGTCGACAGCGACCGACAATGGTTCAAAAGCTGCGCCGGACTGGATGCAGATCAAACGGATCGCGAGGTCTCGTTCTGCGGCCATGCAATTTTGCGGCCGGAAGTCATGGTAGTGCTCGACGCCGCTCAGGACCCGCGCTTCGCCGGCAACCCGCTGGTAGTCGGCGCGCCGCATATCCGCTTTTACGCGGGAGCGCCGCTGACATCGCCCGACGGCAAACGCATCGGCACCCTGTGCCTGATCGATGACAAAGCGCGCGCCAGCTTCAGCGAAACGGACCAGCGTACACTTGCCGATCTGGCGGCTATCGTCGTCGACGCCCTGGAAAGCCGGCGTCAATCCCTGGCTGCCGTCGACAGCCATCGTCAGCAATTGCTGACCCTGTCCCGCGCAGTTGAGGCCTCGACAGACGGAATCGGCATCACCGATGCGGACGGCATCATCAAATTTGTCAATTCCGCCGGGGTCGCCATGTCGACCGGGGACGATGCCGAGAAGATGATCGGGCGTTCCATCCTGAACTTTTGCAGTGAGGAAATTGGCAAGCTGATCGAGGTCGCCCTGCATGAGAGTCGATCCGGGAGCGTCGACTGGAAGGGGCGCATATTGCGCGAGGGCAACGCCGAAACCGCCGTGAACAGAGAAACGACGGTCACGCGCTTCGATGACGGCATGTTGATGTTTGTCGTCCGCGATATCAGCGAGCGCCTGGCGGCGGAACGAGAACGCGACGCGCTGCGCGAAAGGCTGGCGCAATCGGAAAAATTGCAGGCCATCGGCCAGCTTGCCGGCGGTATCGCCCATGACTTCAATAATATTCTCAGTGCGATGCTCGGCTATGCAAAATTGTTGCGCGAGGACCTGCAGGACTTCGATTGCGAGCATGACGAGCAGCTGGAAATGCTCGACAACATCATCACCGGGGCCAATCGCGCCGGCGATCTGGTGGCCCAGATTCTCGCTTTCAGCCGGGCCCCAAAAGCGCGCCCCGGCAGCGCCGATCTGTGTGCCTGCCTGACCGAAACGGCGACAATGCTGCGCGCCACGTTACCCGCATCGATAAAACTGGACATCGATACGCCTGATCGTGCTTTGCCTGTCGGGGTCGATTGCGGTCAGCTCAATCAGATCGCGTTGAACCTTGCGATCAATGCGCGCGATGCAATGGCTGAACAGGGCGGCCGATTATTGCTCGCCGTTTCACGCGCCGAGAGCGATGAAATTCAGGAACTTTACGGCGCCTATTCGCGTGAGCGCCGGGCCAGGGGACACTCAACACGCTATTGGGTCGGGCCTGTGCCCGATCAAACGGTGGCGAGGTTGACGGTGCGCGACAGCGGACCCGGCATTGCGGCCGACGTCATTGACCGCATCTTCGAGCCTTTTTTCACCACCAAGAACCGCGGTCGCGGAACCGGGCTCGGCCTTGCCGCGGTCCATGGTATCGTGGCGGCGCATGGCGGCAGCATCGCGGTACGGAACGAACCCGGGCGCGGCGTCGAATTCTCGATCCTTCTGCCTCTGTCCGAGCCTGGCAACGCCGAGACCGATGTCGCAAACGCACCGAAGACAGCGGCCAACCCGAACAGCATCAGCATCGTTCTGATCGACGATGAAATGCCGGTCCGCGATGCCGCGAAAAGGCTGCTTGAGCGCCGCGGCTATACGGTCATGACGGCGCAAGACGGCCCCGAGGCACTGGCAATGGTGCGCGCACTGCCTGCGCCGCCCACAGCGGTTTTGACCGATTACGACATGCCCGAAATGTCAGGGCTGGAGGTTTTGAGCGCATTCAGCCGCGACTACCCCGGCGCCCGATTGTTCCTCGCATCCGGTTATGTCAGCGAAGAAACCGAGAACAAGGCGCTCGCCGCCGGTGCCGAGCGGATACTCAAAAAGCCGCTCGATCTCGACGAGCTCGATGGCTTATTGCGCGCCGCCGTTAGCAATACGGCTGCGTAACTGATCGATCAGCGCCTGCACATTGCCGCCATTTCGCTGGATCACAGCGGTGAACTCTTCACGCTGTGTGCGGCTCAGGCTGACGCCGGCAACAGCCACATCGATAATCCGGGCGCCTTCGGGCCGCACGCGCACGCGCCAGTCGACGGGAAGAACCTGTCCGCCCGGATTCTGGATTTCCATCTGCACCGCGACATCGCTGCGCTCGCCGCGCTCCGAGATGACCTGGGCGCTGGTCAGCTCAAAGGTCTGTCCGGAGTACTGCCGCAATTGTCCGGCATAAATCTCGACGATCATCTGCTCGAACAAGGTGAGATATTCATCGCGCTGTTCCGGCGTCGCCTGACGCCAGAACGGCCCGAGAACGAAACGACCGATATATTGCGTGTTGAAGCCCTCGGTCAGCAATTCACTGAATCTTGAGCGTACATTCCGCGGATCGTCGTCTTCCTGCAGCGTTTCGATCGCCTGCGTGCCCAGCCATTCGACGAGCTCACGCGCCTGCTGCTCGGGCGCCGGCACGCTAGCCGTCGCCGGCAACGCGCCGAAGAGCAGGAAAACCAGACCGAAAACGAGTTTAGGGAACAAGGATTGCATAATCTCAGTCTCTCAAGAGGACGGGGTCTTCGACAAGCGCCCTGATAGCGTCAACCTCACCAAGCTGCCCGCCTTCCAAGGTCATTGCGGCATCATCAAAGCTGTCGAAATCCGGAAATTCGATCTCCTCGGCCGCACCGTCGCGAATCAGGCTTTCACGCCGTTGGGTATAGGCGCTGCGCAATGTGGCATAGAAATCCAGCGAGCCTTCCCGCAATTGCTCCAACTGGCCGAGCGCACCGGCCCGTCCGTCCAGCGCGGTAACGCCGAGCCGCGCCATCCGCCACGCGAACTCTTCATTATTCTCAAGATAAAGGTCGAAAGGGTCGGCAAATGTCTCGACGCCGAGCCCGAACGCGTCGCGCAGATTGGACGGGCCGAAAAAGGGCAGCACGAGATAGGGGCCGGAGTCGACGCCCCAGACGGCGAGCGTCTGGCCGAAATCTTCGGGCTCGTGCCGCCAGCCGATCTGATTATTGGCAAAATCATAAGCGCCGCCGACACCGACCGTAGAATTGATGATAAAGCGGCCCAGGGTCTTGCCGGCCCCCTTGAAATCGCCCTGCAGCAGGTTGTTGGCGAAAATCAGCGGCGAATTGAGATTGCGCAGAATATTGCCGATGCCGGTCTGCAGGCGATCCGGCAAAACGAAATCATAGGCTTGCGCCAGAGGCTTGAGCAGGATGCGGTCGAAAAAATTATTGCCCTTCAGGACCTGACGATTAAAGCCCTCGAGCGGATCTCCCTCGACCGCCGCCTGACCGCCGGCTTCCGGAGTCGCTGCCGCCGGCTCGGCTGCGGCAAGAGGAACCGCCAAAGCGAGAAACGCAATCAGGACACCGGCACGGAAGCGGTCGAACGGGCAAGAATCAGGAGAGGGCATCAAATACTTTCCCCAGGACGGAGCGTATGAATGGCGTCAATATAACGCGAATTGTTGCTAACGCCATGAAGCAGTTCACGCAAACAGGAATTGCCCGGAGCATGAGGCGGAAAAATCACCGCATTGCGGGGATAACAAGGCGCAGCTTGATGGATTCACCCGAACCATACGCCATGTTAGGGTGCCGGAACCATGCGCCATCAAGACGAATCGACCCCCGTGCCGGCTGATCTCCCAGCGGCCGGCGAAAACGGCCCTGCCGATGCAACAGCCCCCTATCTCACCGGGCTGAACCCGGTTCAACGCGAGGCGGTGGCGGCGCTGGACGGGCCGGTATTGGTGCTGGCCGGCGCCGGAACCGGCAAGACTCGCGTCCTGACGACGCGGCTGGCTCACCTGCTGTTCAGCGGCCGGGCACGGCCCGGCCAGATCCTCGCCGTCACCTTCACCAACAAGGCCGCCAATGAGATGCGGGAGCGTGTTGCGGGCCTGCTCGGTCGCCCGGTCGAAGGCTGGCTGCTCGGCACCTTCCATTCCCTTTCGGCGCGCATGCTGCGCCGCCATGCCGAGCTGGTCGGCCTGAAGCCCGATTTCACCATCATCGACACCGATGATCAGATCCGGCTGGTCAAACAACTGCTCTCAGCGGCGAATATCGATGAAAAGAAATGGCCCGCCCGGCTGATCCTCAGCGTCATTGACCGTTGGAAAGACCGCGCCTTGACGCCGGACAAGCTGAGCGCCGAAGACGGCGGCGATCTGGCCGGGGGGCGCGCCGTCGAGATCTACCGCCAGTATCAAGACAGGCTCAAGACGCTGAACGCGGCCGACTTCGGCGATCTGCTGCTGCACATGATTACCGTGTTCCAGGCGCACCCCGATGTTCTAGCGCATTATCATCGCATGCTGCGCTATTTGCTGGTCGACGAATATCAGGACACCAATGTCGCCCAATATCTGTGGCTGCGATTGCTGGCGCAGGGGCACAAAAACATTTGCTGCGTCGGCGATGACGATCAGTCGATCTATGGCTGGCGTGGCGCTGAAATCGGCAATATTCTTCGGTTTGAGAGTGATTTTCCCGGCGCACGGATCATCCGGCTTGAACAGAATTACCGCTCGACCGGCCATATCCTCGCCGCCGCTTCGGGGGTCATCGCGCACAATCAGGGACGCCTCGGCAAGACCCTGTGGACGGCATCGACAACCGGCGAAAAAGTGCGCGTTCGCGGTGTCTGGGATGCCGAGGAGGAAGCACGCTGGATCGTCGATGAAATGGAAGCGCTGCAGCGCGCAAAGCTGCCGCTGAATCAGATCGCGGTGCTGGTTCGCGCCGGCTTTCAGACCAGGGAATTCGAGGAAAGGCTGATCACGGTCGGCCTGCCCTATCGCGTTATCGGCGGCCCGCGCTTTTACGAACGCCGCGAAATCCGCGACGCCATCGCTTATTTCCGCGCCACGGTGCAGCCCGATGACGAACTGGCCTTTGAGCGCATCGTCAACACCCCGCGGCGCGGCATCGGCGCAAGCACCGTGCAGACACTGAACCAGGCGGCGCGCGCCATGGGCATTTCCATGCCCGAGGCGGCCACGCGCCTGCTCGACACCGACGAGATCCCGGCCAAAGCCCGCAAGAGCCTGCGTGCGCTGCTCGACCAGATGAGCGGCTGGCGCGCTGCCCTTCAACAGGGTGAGGACGATCCGGCCACGCTGGTCACCGTCGCCCAGCGCATACTCGATGAATCCGGCTATAGCGAGATGTGGCAAAAGGACAAGGCAGCGGATGCGCCGGGACGGCTCGAAAACCTGAAGGAGCTGATCGAGGCGATGAAGGAATTTGAAACCATGGCCGGGTTCCTGGAGCATGTCGGGCTGGTCATGGAAACCAATCAGAACGCCGAACAGGACGCGGTCACGCTGATGACCCTGCATGGCGCCAAGGGCCTCGAATTCGACCATGTTTTCCTGCCCGGCTGGGAGGAAGGCGTGTTCCCGAACCAGCGCGCGCTGGATGAAACCGGTGTTGCGGGCCTCGAGGAGGAACGACGGCTCGCCTATGTCGGCCTGACCCGCGCGCGCCACCGCGCCACCGTCACCTATGCCGCGAATCGCCAGATTTTCGGCCAGTGGCAAAGCGCGATCGCCTCACGCTTCATCGAAGAGCTGCCCGATGAGCATATCGACCATGAAACCGAAATGCTGAATGCCGGCTCGGAGGGCCGCTATGGTTTCGGCGGCTTTTCCGATTGGGGCGGCGGCACCCATCGCGGCAATGCGCTGTTCGCCCGCGAACGCGCGCGCGCACCGGCCGAGCGTGGCCCGGTGATCGAGGGAACCGCACTGGAAGTCCCCAAACGCAGCCGACCCGATGCCCCTTATGAGGCCGGCGACCGCGTCTTTCACGACAAATTCGGCTACGGCACGGTTGCCGGCGTCGAAAACGAAAAGGTCGCCATCGATTTCGACAAGGCCGGCCGCAAAAAGGTCATGGACAGCTTCGTCAGACCCGCCGACCAAGCCGGGTGAACGCCGCCGCAGCCCCAACCATGAACAAGGGCAGCGCGCCCGGGGCCGGGATCACCGCCGTGCCAAAGGCCAGATGGTCGATCAACCAGCCATCGCCGACGCGCGAGCTGAGGAATTCGATATTCTGGATACCCTCGCTGCCCAGCGCCTCAAAAACGAGATAGCCATTGAATTCGGCGCCACTGGCATTGGTGGAAAAGACCAGCGGTGTTGTCGCATTCAGCGCGGCGGCATCGAACCAGGCCTCGCTCGGCAGTCCGCGATTGACCGCAAAAATCAGCGTCGTCTGAGCAAAAGCCAAGGAAAAGCCGACCTTTTCCTGCGGCGTATCAAAAGCCAGCGTCATATCTCGCGTGTCGTTCGGCAGCGGAAAACCGTTGATGGCATCATTGCCCGGTGCGTTGACGATGACGCTGTCGCCGTCGAACTCGCCGGTATACTGGCCGTCAACCAGCGGGAAGAAGGCAAAGCAGGCGGCATCGCAAATTTGCGGCAGCGTCGATACCGGCACCTCGGGCCCCAAGGCGCCGTCGAAATCGACGCTCAAACCCGGCAGCAGGGCCGTGTCCTCAAAATCCTCGATCAGGCTGCCCGCGACTCCAAGCGCCGCATCATCCGGGAAATTCGGCGCCGTCAGGCCGATGCCGGTCAAGGAAAAATCTCCGGAGACAACCGGGTTGGCGCCGACAACCGGCGACAAAAGGCAGAAAAGCGAAATCCAAAAAGCGCGTTTCATCACCGCGTCCTCCTCGCAATCGACGCATAATACCACAAAGGCGCAGCCGCAAGAAGACGGTTAGCTGACGTGCTTCTCATAGACCCGGTAGCGCTTATCCACCCGTGCCCCCGCGGCTTCGATCATGCGGCACATCGGGGTGTTGTCTTCGAGGATCCAGGACAGCTCGGCATGGGTAACGCCGTCCCTTATCATGTTGTCCCAGAGGCGGCGGATCAGCAGGAAGGCGATGCCGGAGCCCAGCGGGCTGGATTGCAAGGACGGGTCGAGCCCCATCATCAGGACGCGGGCACCCCTCACGCCGCCAATCTTCAGCCGCCAGAGCAGCCTGGCCCAACCGAAGGGCAGCAGCCGGCCCTTAAGCCCTGCGATGGCTTCATTGAGATTGGGCAAGGCCAGGATCATGCCGACCGGCTTGCCCTGCACTTCGGCGAACAGCACCCAGTCGGGGCGGATGATCGGCTTGAGCGATTTCGCCATCGCCGCGATTTCGGCCTCGGTCATGGGCACAAAGCCCCAATTCTCCGCCCAGGCGCTGTTAAAGATGGCGACCACCAGATCGATATCTTCTTCCAGCCGCGCCATCGACAACGGCCGGAGCGTCAGGCCCGCTTCCTTCTCCGCACGCGCCGCCATGGCCGCGGCCGGACGGCTCATCTCTTCCCTGGCGTCGTGGAAGAAGGCCAGCAAGTCTTTGGCCCGGCTGTAACCCTGAGCCTCAAGCGCCTCCGCCATCCAGGCCGGCCCCTGATTCATCAGCAGCATCGCCGGGCGGTGCGCCCCCTCGATCAGCAGCCCGGGCTCCTCATTGGTCGAGCGGGTCAGCGGTCCCAGGATGTGCGTGGTGTCGCGCGCCGTCAGCCAGTCCTCTGCGGCCACCAGAAGCGCCCGCAGCACCGTCGCATCGGTCGCCGCCAGCGCGCCGAAATGACCGCGCTCGGGGCCGTGACGCTCGCGGTCGAGCCGGTCGATATGGGCCATGATGCGGCCCACCGGCATGGCGCCGCGATAGGCAATGAACCCCTGCCCTTCGGCATGCTGCCAGAAGGGATTGTCCGGCGCGTATTTATGGATTTCCTCAGAGATCAGCGGCGCGATGAAATCTGGATCATTGCGCCGCAGCAGGCCGGGCAAGCATGCAAAGCGCTTCAGATCGCGCCGATCCGAAATAGCGGCGATCCGAAGCGATGGGCCGGCGTCAGGCAGCTTCGGCGCGCCCGTCGTCGTTTGGATCCATCGCCGTCGCCGACGCTTCCTTGCGGCGCTCACGGTCGAGATGGACCCTATCCGGCTCGTCAATGGCCGGCAGGTCCGGCGTCAGCTCCGCGACCCAGGGATAACGCATCCGTTCCTCACCGGCATAGCCGAGATTGAGTGCCGTCGCGCTGCGCGGCCGGTCGCCGCGACCCGCATAAAAGGTGCCCAGGGCACGGTCGACCATGAAATTGGTGATGCCGTAATTGCCGGTCTCGTCGTGATAATGATGCGCCAGATGAAGCCGCTTGATTTTGCGCAGAAAGGCCGATTTCGGCAGCAGCGGCAAATGCTGCATACAGTGCATGAACTCGTAAAAGCAGACCATCGCCATGCCCGAGGCCGTCGCCGCGGCCATGCCCGCAAAGCCGCCTATCGCATAGCCGACCGGCAGCACCACGATCATGATCGTCGGCATGGTCGTATGCAGGGCGCCGAACAGCACCTTGAGATTGGTCGGCTCGCGGTGATGATCGAAATGAATACGCTTCCAAAGCCTGGCCGTCAGGGGCGACTTGTAGAGAAACTTCCCGTGCAGCACGAAGCGATGCAAAAGGTACCAGACGACGGGATAGGCAGCGGCGGCAAGGACCGCGGCAATCAGCGGCGGCCAGGGCGATTGCGCCAGCGCAAAAGTCGCAATAAGCGCCGCCACGCCGATGATCAGATAGACCTGCACGGCCGGATACAGGAAGAATACGCGCACAAGATCGCCCCAGCTCATCTTGTCGAGCCGGCATTCGTGATTTTGCCAGAACTTATCGATCAACACGGGTCAACGCGCTTTCTCACCTGAAGTGACAGCGCCGTTATGTTATGCGACTCGGCCTCAAGACAAGTGCCCCTGTCCGCGCAGCGGCTATTCTGCCGCAGCGTCGGCCGTCTCCTTGTCCGCCGGCGCCGCGATGTTGAGTCCGCCCTGCGCCTTCGCGGTTTTCCCGGCGGCGGCCTTTTTAGGCGACTCGTCATCGCCGATATCGCGCAGCTCGCCGCGGATCTTGCCGCCGGCCTCAACAGCCAGATCGGCATAGGCGACCGTGCCGCGAATGCGCCCGGTACTGCGCACCGTCAGGCGTCCCTGCACCGTCAACTCACCTTCAAAAAGGCCGGCAATATCGGCCTGATCGATCGTGACATTGCCCTTGACCTCGCCGCATTCGGCGATCTGCAGGCTCTTGCCTTCGGCGACCCTTGCTTCAACACGGCCCTCGACCACCAGCTCGTCGCAGGTGCTGATTTCGCCTGCCATTTCGATTTCGCGACCGACGAAAAGCTGTCGCGGCGCCTTGCTGCTCTCGGACAGGCTGCCGGAGCCGGACGGGCTGGGTGCCGCAGCCGACGGGCCCGAGGGAGCTGTCGGAGCCGTCGGTCGCGAGAGGCCGCTGCCGCCCGGGGTCACGCCGCGACCGGCAGCGGGCTGAGCGGGGGCGGTCGGGCCGGAGGAATCGGCGGGGCTGGTCATGGTTGAGGATCCTGTTGCATGTGCCGGAGCAGGCGCCGCGGCAGAAGAGGGTGTCGCGCCGCCCTCGCGTAGCGGCGGCGTCGGCTTGGCATTTTCCAGCGGCTTGATGTCATCTTCGGAAGCACGAGCTTCCGTGCCGCCGCCCGGCTGGGCGGCGCCCTTCTGCCCTTCGTCATCCGGTCCGGTCTTGTTGCGACGAAACATCTGAGCCCATGGCCAATTAACCTGAGTACCATAGTGACTCTGCCGGCGCGAAGTTGCAAGCGGTCAGGCAGGCGGGCCCGCGGCATGACGCGCCGTTTGAGCAACCAGATGCGCCATGATCAACAAGCCGAAAACCGGCATCAGGAGATTGAGCAGCGGCACGGTCAGCCCGGCCGCGATCAGCGCGCCGCTGAGGAAAACCCGGCCGCCGCTGGTTTTGCGCAGGCTGCGCGCCCGGTCGGTATCGAACCGTCTGAAGGCAACAGCCTCAAAATACTCCCGCCCGACAAGATAGCCGTTGACGGCAATGAAAAGCGGGATGTTGAGGCCCGGAATGAGATAAAGCGGCAGAACGATCAGATTGACCGCCAGCGTGGTCAGCAGAAAGCTGATCGCAGAGCCGATCACCTTGATCAGCGGCAAGGGCCGCGGCGGCGGCAGGCCGGGATAATGAAGCCGCTCGACCTGTTCGGCGAGCGGCTCGGCAAGGAATTGCGCGATCGCCGCGACAACCCCCGGGTACAGGATGACGACCAGGATCACCGCGGCCACGCCGCCCAGCGCATCGACGGCCCAATCGAGCCAGGCCAGCTCGAACAGGGCCGTGTTGATCAGCAACCAGCCGACGAGGCCCAGCAGGGCGGCGAACAGAACCAGTGCACCCAGCACGCCGCCGAGCACAAAACGGAGAAAAACGGGACGACCGACATCGCCGACGCTTCGGGTCAGGGCTGTGCGAAGCATCAGCCCTATGTGATGTCAGGCCGCGATGTGAAAAGACGTGCAGAACGCCACCACGGTTCCTGCACGCCGCGCGGCTAGGTCAGCCGGTCGGAAATTTCAAAGGCGAGCGCAATACCGAGGGCGAGCCCGGTTACCCCGGTGGTGACAGCACCCCCTGCGCGCAAGCCCATCGCCAATTTGCCTGCCAGACCGGACATTTCGCCATGCGAGCCGGCGAGCGAGTCGCCATGCGAGCCGGCGAGCGAGGTGAAGCCCACGGCATGGGCCAGCCGACCGGCGGCAAACGCCGTCGCGAGCCAGAAGGTCGTCCCTGTCTGGCCGACAAGAACCTCATAAACCCCCAGGGAGGCGATAATCAGACCCGCATTTTCGGCGAGATTGCCATGCCGCCGGACCAGACGCTCGAGAACCTTATCCTCGGTCAAACCGATCGGCTGCCAGATACGCGTCCGATACAGCCCGACCACCAGCATCAAGCTCCATTGGAGCACCGCAAGAAGAGCTGCCAGGGCGGCGGTATAGAGCGGAAGTTCAGCGTTCATTGCCGTCCTCGTATAAAACTAACTGGTTAGTTATATACTGCCATCGGTTTGAGGGCAAGCGAAAACTGATGCTTTGCCCGATCGCCTGAACGCCTATAGTGCGCGGATGAAAAAGGGTGCCGAAACCAGAGACAGGATTTTGCACGTCGCCGCGGAAATGTTCTGGCGGCGCAGCTTTCACGGCCTTTCCATGGATGACCTCGCGGCCGCCGCCAAGGTGAACAAGGCGACGCTCTACCGGTATTTTCCCTCGAAAGAGGCGCTCGCCCGCGCAGTCATCGACTATGATGGTGAGCTAACGCTTCAGACCCTGTTCGCGGCGGCAGGCGATCCCGATAAATCGCCCGGTCAACGCATTGAAGCGATCTATGATGCCTTATACGAGGTCCATGAGATGCTGCTCGGGCGCGATGCCCCGGAACCCGGTTGTCCCATCGCCGGTCTGTCGCTCGAAATCGGCAATCAGTTTCCCGCAATTCGTGACGCGGCAGCGGGCACATTCGCCCGCACCGAAGAGGTCTATCGACGCATTGTCGTTGCGGCACAGCAACAGGGCGCAGCAGCAGGCTGGTCGGTTGACAGCCTCGCCGCCCTTCTGATGCAGATTCAGCATGGCGCCCTGATATCCGCGCATGTCAATCAGGACCGCGCGGTGTTTCTGCGTACCGCCGAGGCCGCGCGCCGGCTTGTGGATCGCTAGCGGCGGCGGACTCCAACGTCCTTAATTCTTTTCTTTATCGACCAGCTTGTCCTTGCCGATCCAGGGCATCATGCCGCGCAGTTTTTCGCCGACCTCTTCGATCGGGTGTTCTGCGTGCAGGCGGCGCATCGCCTTGAAATGGGGCTGGCCGGTCTTGTTCTCGGCCATAAAGTCACGGACGAATTTGCCGCTTTGGATGTCGCGCAGGATTTCGCGCATCTCATCCTTGACCATATCGTCGATCACCCGCGGGCCGCTGGCATAATCGCCATATTCGGCGGTATTGGAAATCGAATAGCGCATATTGGCGATGCCGCCCTCATACATCAGGTCGACGATCAGCTTGACCTCGTGCAG